>CAZXGF010000044.1:0-44056 GCA_964640185.1 uncultured Verrucomicrobiota bacterium
ACGTCTGCGCGATTTCTGGAACCCTAAAAACCACTTTTCGGCTGAATCTCTAGGATACCGGCACCGGCTGCGAGAAAAGCTTCATCTCTGGCAAGCCGTTCAACGAGCATGATGAACGATTCGGGCGACTTGTGTGGCAAGAGCATGTAGAGATCCGAATTGTCGGCCTCCACGCCAAGCTTTGGGTTATCGTCTCGGAGCATTTTGAAAACGCCGACCGGTCGAATCCCAGCGCGGTTCAGTGCCGGGATCGCTGCTCGGCCCAGGAACTCATCAAAAGCCTCTTGCTTGGCCATTGACTTGAAATGGTAGAGCCTTTGTTCGAGCAGTTCTTTTCCGGGCTTCGCCTCACCGATTCTCGACATGCCCGAACTACTGAAGGCCACCCCCGCCATAGCGGAGGTAAGAAGGAATTGACGTCGTTTCATGGTTGCATTCTCCTTTCATTTGTTCATCTTAGGTTGTATCTCCACGGAAGCGGATGAATGAAAGCGACGCCCCCGCAGCACGTGATTCCATTGGCGAAGTACGCGGAACACTTCGCGCACTGTTAAAGAGCAACCAGCGAATAAACTCACCATCTTTTGGGGGCAAGGTCAGCATGGTCAGGTTATCTTGTGAGCAGATTTACCATAAGGTTCCAGAAGCGTTCCGCATCAGTGCTGAAGGCGATGCAGGCCCTTTGAGTACCAGCGGGTCCTTGTTTGTGGTAGCCGAGGCTTCGACCGTAGTCCAGGCCATAATCTGAATTGACATCTACCCAGCGAGTTTCTTCTTCAACAATTAACGTGGGATCAATGACAACCGCAGCGGCAATGGTATCCCAGACTAATCGGATATAGTCAGGATTCTTTTCAAATGTCGGCCCGTACTTCTCCAAAGGCTTTATCGTCGGGGCCCCTCCAAATTTCTCACGATAGACGTCAAGATACGATGATGGCTCAGCCCATCCAAAACAGCCGACATAGTGGGATGGACCGATACCGAACATCTTTCGCTCGATTTCCATGGTCTCGTAACGCCCTGCTCGAAGTGGATAGCGTGTTCCAGAGGCCACTGGAGCATCCCTGCGCTTTATCACTTCAAGTTGACGGAGAGCGTATGCTGTCCCCTCTGAAAGCCAGGTGTTTCCGGGGACTATCGTCAGACCGAGCAACTCTATATCCGGATGCTTTGCGAGCATCATCATCGCCACACCATCGTCATACAACATGACCATATCGGTAGCGAGAATGACTTTCTCCTTGGCCGGGGCGACAAAACTGAGAGCCACAAGCGGCAGGGTGACTCCAGCAATCACAATACGGAAACACTTTGTGACAGACATGGTTCTACCCTCCTTTAGTCCTATCCTGAATCCAAGACCGTCAGGAACGTGCATGTGAGCTTTCCCATTTCATCCCTGTTCAGCTATGCTGCTGAGTTTCATTCCTAATGGAATATCAACTGGAGCTCGAAGATTCAAGCTTTCCGTCTGCTCGGGTGCGGCCGCGTAATCGTTGCATATCCGGCAGGCTTCCTTTAATCACCTCGCTGTCGGGCTTGCGACGGACATGGCCCGCCCTCGGGGGGCACCCCCTTAGCCACCTGCTTCAGCTGGTGGTCATCCGATAAGCCGTCTCCGTCGTGACAGCCGGCTTTAGCCGGGCTTCTCGAACAAGGGATTCATCCATAACTTGCCACGGAAATACGGGCACACCCGTCTGCTCCTCGAAGGTTTTCCAGCCGGAAGGGTCGCAAAACGCTAATTTGGAAGCTCAACATGCGGCGCCCGCGAGAAACCAAAGGAAGCTCACCGATGGGAAGATGGATCCGGGAGGTCTCCGGCCAACATGCGACGCCAAAGACCTAAGGCCGGGCCCGCGCACGACAATTGATATCCCCATCGTGGCATGATAGATTTTTGCTTGGACCACTGTCTCGGTCTGCAAAGTGCAAATTTGGCTGTCTTCATTCGGGTGGAAGCGGATGAGCCGGTAGCACCGGTCTGCACTACGGCGCAAGTTAAGAGACTGGGCAAGTTACAGCGGAAGTAGCTACTCAAACTGAACTTGCCTCATTAACAGCTTGCTGAAATCACGCCGGCTCCCTGACTCGGAGCGGTGTTGTGAAGTTGTTGGAAGAAACAGGAGAAAATACAAAGGAAATCGACATCTATAATCTCATTCGCGGTAATAGCGGTGCTTCTCGCGTCGTGGCCGCAGCAGGCCAGCCACGCGGCAGAGAAATATGAACCGACGTGGAAGTCGCTGCGCAAGTACAAGTGTCCGAATGATTCTTGATTCCAAGCGATCTTGTGACTATCCTGACAATCAGCACAGGCTTCCCTGCTGTACTTGAGTTGACTGCTTCTTATTCCAAATACAGCGGTTAGCGCGTGCTTATCAACCATTATCCTGCGCAGACTCTTGTGGCGAACTTATTATGAGAGCGTTGAAACTCAGCAACAAATGGCCGTCAGCAGTCGTTATGGTGTTGGTGTTGACGGGGGCTTTGGCGTATGGTGGCGGCAAAGATGAAAAGAGATTTCCAGCAAGGCCCGCCACTATGTGGGAATACGAAGAATGGGCCCTCGATAATCCATCCTGGAGCGGTAACGAATATGATCTCGTTGCCACGGTTACTTTTGCCCACGCCAATATCGGTTCCACCCACACCACAGAAATGTTCTATGACGGCTCGAACACCTGGAAATTCCGCTTTACGGGTACACGAACCGGCCTATGGACCTTCACCACAGCCAGCCAAGACCCGGAACTGAACGGCTATAAGGGGACGGTGATGGTGAAGCCTAATCCTGACCCGAACATCAAAGGCTTTCTGACTCACCTCGGAAACAAGTACGCCGTCCAGACGGGAAACAACGCTGAGCTCGAGGGCTACCTGTTCAACGTGTACATGAATCAGCAGGACTTTGCCATGCAGTACCGGCAGGACAACCCGGGCCCGGTCGAAAAGCTCGACCGCGTGGACGACTACTTTGATGAGGCCGCGGAAAACGGTTTTGGAATCGTGTTCTACTTCCTGACCCACCACGTGTTCAAGTTAGGCGCCATTCAGGGACATGAACACAGCAGTCTAAATCCCGACCTGAAGACATTCCGCCATCTCGACTACATCATCCAGTATTCCCACCGGCGGGGCGGACGCGTTCATTTCTGGTGCTGGGGTGACGCTGCCAGAGACCAGACCCCAAAGACTCTGCCGGGAGGGGTCAATGGACGGGTGGATCGCAGATTACAGCGCTACATCGCCGCGCGCCTCGGTCCTCTGCCAGGGTGGTCCATGGGATACGGATACGATCTTATCGAGTGGGCTGACGTTGAGCAACGCAACGCCTGGGCAGAATACATGGATGACCATTTCGGGTGGCAGCATCTGCTCAGCGCCAGGGGCGGTAAACTCAGTGGCCCTCACAACATAATATCGTACTCGGGCTTCGGCAGAAGAAACGAAATAACGACGACAAAACACGGGCCGAAAAGCTATCAGCAAATCCTTGAAGATATCAAGAGCGATACGTCGCAGCCACACCTTTACGAGGAACGACACACGTATCTGCGCGATGGCTTCGACCTCGACATGGATGGCTCGCGACGGCTCGTCTGGCGACTGGCGATGGCCGGGGGAATGGGCGGCTTCTTCGGTTACTACTCGCAGTGGTTCAACAAGTGGGGGCCGTACAAGGGGAAGTATCCTAACCCCGAGCAGCTTCGGACGCACAGGACGTTCTGGCGTGGGCGATTCCTCCTCGACCTGCAGCCGGCGAACCAGCTCTGCCTAACCGGCGGTTGCGTTTTGAAAGATTCCAAGAGTCAGCATCATGTGATTTATCAGGAAGATGCCCTATCGGTCGAAGTTGATTTGTCGCGTATGGCTGGCGAACAGTCGGCGGTGGCGGTGGATACCAGGAAGGAATATCAGGAGATTGCTCTGGGCCGCTTACAACCCAAACAGCAGAGGATCAAACTACCGAATAAATCCGACTGGGCAATAGCATTTGGCAAATTTGAATAGTGGTTACGAGTCTTTTGAATTATCCTCCGCTGTGCAGGCTGTGCGAGATTTTGTCAAGAGTTGTGGATGAGCGGACGAGAGAGCGCAACCTCCTTAGCACATGCGAGAAGCGGACGGGCCGACGCACTGATCGTTGACTATGCACGCGCATAATGCCGTATCAGGCACTTCTTCCACAGTACGTGCGCGCGCGCTACGATCGCTCAGATAGTCCAGATAGTTCACTGTAAGACGCGACACGGGCAAATGCGCCCGGCCGCACCATTTTCATCATCCTCCTGGAGAGCGTCCACGTCTTTAGGATCAGCGTCTTTCTCCTTCGGCCGCGTGAGCCATGGTGATAGAATGCGAACACTATGACGTGTGTCACCCCAGCGGGACACGGATAGGAGAATGATCGAACTTTCTATCTCCCTCGCCGACCGAGGGCAGATAAAACAAAACTTGCACTGTGCTTTCATAGGAGATCAACAATGAGAGTGGTTTTTCAGGGCTCAGCGGTTGTTGCGGCTGCGACGCTGTTGTTGGGCTGGGCCGGGTACGCGGCCGCCGAACAAGCGAAGTCTGAAACCAGCGAACAGCGCGAAGCCCGAATCGGCTGGTGGCGCCAGGCCCGGTTCGGCTTGTTCATCCACTGGGGGCCGGTGAGCTTGAAGGGGACGGAGATCAGTTGGTCCAGAGCCAACTCCAATCCGAAGTGTCCAAATCGGGGCGCGATTCCGGTTGATGTTTATGACAATCTTTACAAGGACTTTAATCCAACCCGCTTTGATGCCGAGGAATGGGTTAGCATTGCCAGGAATGCCGGAATGCGGTACGTGGTTCTCACCGCCAAACACTGCGACGGATTTCTGCTCTGGCACTCAAGGGCGAGCAGCTACAGCATGGCGGCCACTCCGTTCAAGCGCGATATTTGCGCGGAGCTTTCGGACGCGGCGCGGAAACAAGGCTTGAGAATCGGCTGGTATTTTTCCCCGATGGACTGGCGCGACCCGGATTTTCGCACCCAACGCAACGCAATGTTCGTCCGCCGGATGCAGGAAGAATTGCGCGAAATTCTATCGAACTACGGGCGGATTGACTTGGTGTGGTTCGACTGGGATGGACATGAACCGCTCTACGATCAACCGAATACCTACCGGATCGTGAAGTCGTTGCAGCCGCGGATCGTCATCAACAATCGGCTCGACTTGGGCAAAGGGGACAACGATCGCAAACTGCTTTCGTCCTTCGCCGACTACTGCACCCCCGAACAGCACCTTGGCAGCTATGATGATCAGCATCCATGGGAAACGTGCATGACGCTCGGCACACAGTGGGGGTGGAAGCCCAACGACACCATCAAATCTGTTTCGGAGGTCGTGCGCATTCTGGCCAACTGCGCAGGGGGAGACGGGAATCTGCTCTTGAACGTCGGCCCGATGCCCGACGGCCGCATCGAGCCGCGCCAGGTCGAGGTGCTCAAAGGCGTCGGTGACTGGCTGAGGCGGAACGGCGAGAGCATCTACGGCACGCGCGGGGGACCGTTTTTGCCCGGCACGTACGGTGCGGCGACCCGCAAAGGCAACGCCATCTACCTCCATATCCTGAAGTGGAATGGTGACACGATTACGTTGCCCGGCCTGCCAAAGAAGGTGACCGAAGGCACGCTGTTGACCGGCGGCGAGATGAAGTTCGAACAGACGGAAACGGCATTGCGGATCACGCTCTCGCCGCAATACCGGCAGAGTAGTGATACAGTCGTGCAATTGCAATTGGACGGATCGGCCATGGGAATCGCCCCCATTCCTACGGAACAGTCCGGCAGTTGATTTATTGGTCGCGGTGGAGACTCCGGTTACCCGGAGCCCGCCGCACAGACCCCAACGTGCGGCGCTACCGCACCGGGCTCCTACCTTGACTCCTGGCGTCAAACCGTTGTTTCGGCCAAGGGTGCAAGATTCGGCGCCCAGCCGCCTTCTCAGCTGCATCTGGGCTGTTTGCTCAAGGTAAACCTTGTATAGTTGACGATCCCGCGCTTTGAAAAGATAGCGTGCGTACGCGCTACGATCGCTCAAATAGTTCACTGTACGGCGCTTTCGGCCACCATTTGCCCGCCTTTGGCGGCTGGGGGACGCGATTCACTACCCTCCGGAAGTCCCCCGACGGTCACAAGGCGACCGTTGAATTGAGGATCAGGCAACTGCTGCAGAAGAGTTGGGGCACTGCCGTCAGGGGCAGCATCATTGCCGCCTACAGTGACATGATGCCGCTCAAAAACCCCGCAACGGGACGCACGGTGCACATCATGGGCGTGCAGGGCCGGATCGAACGGGGGGACAGGAACAAAGAGTATCGCCCCGATACGTTTTTCGGCTGGTATGCCGGTGGCTCGTATCTGATTCGGGAATCCGATAGAAGCTATCGGCTGAAGGAAGTGAACGGTCGCTGGGCGCCCGGTAAACCCAAGCTGGTGGCTCCACGAACTTTCGTGATCTCGCCCTTCCCAGATGACGCAGGCGGGCAGGTTTACTTCGCCGGATTCGATGCGGACTTTTTTCCAGCGCTCGACACGACCTGGGTTTTCCGCGCCTCGATCCAAACGGGGCTTCGCTGAATGGAGCCCAACCGCAGCCGAGGGTCTGGGCTCGGCCCTTGAGTCGCTAAAAAGAGACAGTGAACGTGGGCTTCCCTCGCCGCTCGTAACCCGGATCACCACCCAGGTTGAACAACTCAAAATCAAACTAATACCAAAGAAGAAGCCATTAAGATGACTACCAGAGCTTTCGTGAAACAACTGTCCCTCTTGACAATCTTGGTCGTGCTGGCCGGCGTCTCTTGCGCCGTTGCTCAGGAGATAATTGAGCCCCCGGCGAACGCTCCGGCCACGGTCGAATGGAATGCCGGGCAGGGGCGACTGAGCCTCCGGTATCACGGCACGGCGATTCTCGATGCCACGATTCGCGCTGAAGATGCCGACGGAGACGAAGTAGAAGGTGTTGCTGTCAAGCTCGAACAAGCGGAAACAGTTGACGACAAAGTCGAGCAGCGTCTGAAATTCGTCCTGGACCAACCGCAAGAGGGCGTCGAGTTGGTCTTGCACGGCACCGTTCTTGGCAGCGAAGAGGCGTTCCCCGCCGAAACCCGCAGCGAAGCGCAAAACCGCTTCCCGTATGTCCGCAACAGTGTCGGGCTGAGTCACAATCTGCGCAACAACGCACTGTATGATCGCCGCTGGGACTGGGTTCTCATCGGCCCGGACGACAGGGCGACGCGCATCCAACCCAAACTTGTCGAAAAGCAGCAGATTACCTTCTCCTGGGAGAGCCGTGGAGCGACTATAGAGATTCTATTTCGCCCTCGTTTCTATCAAAAGCACAAGATGATTGAGCACTTCGCGCCCTCAAAAAGCAGGGTTGGGACTACGTAAAGATAGACGGAGCGGGCGATCTGTTCCGCGCATACAAGCAGCAACCCGAATACTTTCAGAAGATAAACTCGACGCCGGGCGAAACACTACGCAGCTGGGATGTGGCCGCACGCGAGGAACTGGGTCCCGATGTTTATATTCTCTCCTGCTGGGGCGTACTGCCAGGGATGAACGTTGTCGGGCTTGTCAACGGTTGCCGGCTGGGAAGCGACGGTTTCGGACCGGCGGGATTCCAGCGTTTTAATTCGTGGAATGGAGTGGTCTGGCGCAACGATCCCGACCATTGCGACATCCTTGCCGAATGGCTGAAGCACAAAACGACTATGAAGACTTTTGGCGCGAAAGAGGCAATGGCAGACACGATTGTTCAGCCGAGCATCGTCTCGATGGCCGGGGGCGTACTGATGGTTAGCGACAAGGTCGAGGCATACAAGGATGACAGTCACCTGGAAGGAATGAAGCGCAGCGCACCGGTGCTGTTTACCGTGCCGGGGCAATTGTACGACTACTCTCACAGGGGGGGCGGAAACTACCACGCTGGCCTGCGCGGTGGGGAAGCCCCCTGGTGGTTGCTGGAAATCGCCCGGCCCTGCGACCATTGGTCGGTCTTGGCGCGTTTCAACTGGCGGCGGCAGAAGTTGGGCTGGGAGCGTCCAGGTACGCCGGAAACGGAAGTAGAGTTCGCAGACCTGGGTCTTTCGGAAGACCGCGAGTACCTGGTGTTCGAGTTCTGGACTCAGACGTTCTTGGGCAAATCGAAAGGGTCGTTTACAGCGCCGGCGCAAGATGCGAGCAATGGACTTCAGGTTTTTGCCATTCGCGAGGCCCGGGCTCATCCCTGGGTCCTCTCAAACACGCGCCATATCTCCCAGGGCGGAGTCAGTCTGATTGACGAGAGTTGGGACAGCCGTGCCAAAGTTCTTTCTGGCAGAAGCTCCGTGGTAATCAACGATCCGTACGTGATGACAGTCCATCTCCCGGAAGGTTTCCGGCTCCAAGGCGCCGAAGTCAGCGGCGAGAAAGTAGAGTGTGCGAATCAGACAGAGACTGCCACCGTTCGAATCATTCCGTCAGCAACAAAGACGGTGGAGTGGAAGATGACATTTGCAGATTAAGAATATGTTCTGCAGGAGGCAGATAGTGAAATCAATAGGAGTAGTTGGAGTGTCAGCATTGTGTTGCATGGTATCGGGAGCACTATGGGCGCAGGTGGACGCGCAATGATTAGCAGGCCGTTGCTCCACTATTTCAAGTACAAAGAAGACAAGTAGCTGAGAAGCTGCTCAGGAGCATTCTGCAGAACAAGCTGGGTGCAGTCGGTCCACTCGCACTGCGTCAATATGAAGCAGCGGCCTCGCAAGCTGCCTCGGCGGTGAGCGTCGCAGGAGCGCGCGTGCAAAGTACGGCCTGAGACGGCGCACGATGGCTGGCCTCAAATACGTGCCTGCCTGCTCCGGAGCTTGGCGCTTCTCAACCGATTTTTTCCGTTACGGTTCGGGGAATCATAAACTGGCGGAGGTAGTCCGGGCCGCCGGCTTTGGAGCCGATGCCGGACATTTTGAACCCGCCGAACGGCTGCCGGTTGACCACGGAGCCGGTGATTTTCCTGTTGAGGTAGAGGTTACCGACCTTGAACTCCCTTTTCACCCTGTCGAGGGTTTCTCGGCTGGCGGAATAGGCGCCGCCAGTGAGGGCGTAATCCGAGTCGTTCGCGACATCGAGCGCCTCGTCAATATCCTTCGCACGGATGACACTCAACACGGGACCGAAAATCTCTTCCTGAGCAATTCTCGCCCGAGGTGGCACATCCGCGAAGATCACCGGGCCAACGAAATAGCCCTCTTCGGCGAGCGACCCCACGTCTCGGTGAAGAGCCAGCCGTGCTTCGTGCTTGCCGATCTCAATGTAGCGAAGCACCTTTTTGCGAGCCGCTTCGTTGATCAAGGGGCCGAAGAAGGCGTCCGGGTCCTCTGCGGGCCCAATGGTAATTTGCATCGTCTTTTCTATGAGGATCTCCAGGTACTTGTCGTAAACGCCTTCCAGAACGATAGCCCGCGAACAGGCGGAGCATTTCTGCCCCTGGTAGCCGTACGCCGAAATGACCGTGCCCAGAGCGGCAGCCTCCAGGTCGGCATCTTCCGCGACGATGAGGGCGTTTTTACCGCCCATCTCCGCGATAACTCGCTTTATGCCTCTCTGCCCTTCACGAGTGTCCCCCGCCAGTCGAACGATCCGGAGACCGACCTCTCGCGAACCGGTGAACGCGACCAGGTCCACGTCCGGGTGCGATACCAGAGGGTCGCCGATCTCGGCGCCTGGCCCGGGAACGAAGTTCAAGACGCCCGTGGGCAACCCGGAGCGGTTCAAAATGTCAACCATCATGGCGCCCACAACCGGGGAATCCCCTGACGGTTTGTATATGACGGTGTTACCGGCCGCCAGCGCCGCCGTGGTCATTCCGGCGGAGATCGCCAGGGGGAAATTCCACGGGGCAATCACGACGCAGACCCCTCGCGGCTCGTAGAAGTACTCGTTCGTCTCACCCGGAACGTCGAACCGCAGCGGGACGTCCAGCCGCAGCGCCTCGCGGGCGTAGTATTCCAGGTAATCAATGGATTCGGCCAGGTCGGCGTCCGCCTCCACCCAGTTTTTCCCCTCTTCGTAAACCTGCCAGGCAGCCAGTTCGTACTTGCGATGCCGCATCTCCTCGGCAGCAGCGAGCAAAACCCTGGCTCGTTCGCGGGCGGATGTGTGACTCCACGCCTTGAAGGCTTCCTTGGCGGCGGTGATTGCGTCGCCGACATCCACGGTGCTCGCTTTCGAAATGTGCCCGATCTCCTGGTGGATGTGAGTCGGATTTAGGGACACCGATTTATCATCGGAATGAAAAAGCTCGCCGCCGATGACGAACGGGTAGTCCTTCCCCAGATTTTTCTCTACAAGTGCCAGCGCATCCTGCATCGCTTTCGTCATTTCTTCCTGCGAGAAATCCGCCATGGGCAGATTGGAGAAGTGCACCTCGCCCTTCAAGACAGCCTCGATATCGGACGCCAGGTTCCTGCCACCTTCTCTCACATCGCCTTCGTTAGGGTCTGCCATATAGTCCTCCGTTTGTGTTTCGCTCTCAATAACTCTCCCCGCTGCCACGAGCCACCGATGAACAGCGATTTTCGCGGAGCGATAACCGCCAAAAGAAATATAATAATTTCGTGTCCGATTGTCACGGGAATTTCAAGGTGAGTTGTATGGGCTCAGTCTCGGGCGGATAGCTGGCCGAGGCGGAGGAGGCAAGAAGGGAACAGCAGATTAACGCAAAGGCACAAAGGCGCCGAGAATAAGGTGAGAAGGACACCCCGCCATGGCGGGGCGGCAGTCCCGAGGGCGTCTCGCCCTCGGCGGGGGCAGGATGCCACCGGCACGAGGGCTACTCTGCGTCCTATGAGATCCGAACCTCAGCCGCCGCTAACTGAGGCATTACCCACAGGTAGATTGCGCACGGGCTTGACAAAAGGGGAGGAATATGTTATCATGCTACCACATAGTTGAATAAGCGAGCCACTGCAAAGAAAACAGGGCAGGAAACGCAACCCGGTTTTGCCTGGCGATTGTGTACCTGCCTTTTGTTCTGGCTTTTTTCTTCGCGGGGTTTGCGGCGAGCAGCAAAAAAAGGAAACGGAGAGTGACAATGATAAGTTTTATTGTTGAAAGAGGTCCGGAACAGGCGAGGGCGCGCGGGCAAGCTAAGGCACTTCTATTGCTGGCCGTCGCGATGCTGTTCTTGGAAGGATGCGCGGTGGAGGAGGTCGGCCTCGTCTCCTACACGTCGAGCGCGGAAGTAAAGCCATCGGAAAGCCTGCCGCCCGCTGTGGTCGGCTCGTCGCCATTTCCCTGGGACATCGTCCTGAGCGGCGCCAGCGACATTCTGACGGGGGCCCGGAAGAAAGCGATCGAGGAAAAGGTCGGATATCACGAGGCTCGCTCTTTTACCCTCTTCCGGGTGAAGGCGGCGAAAGGGTCGTGCGAGCGGTGCGGTGAAGCATCGGTTGAGCGAGAAGAGAAAAGCTCGGGGAAAACGGGCAAATGAAACACCGCGGGTCAATGCTTGTTTTTCTGGTGTCCGTTGCTGTGATGAGCTGTCGAATGCTTCCTGAGCTGCCGGCGCCTCACAGCGAGGAAATAGTCCTTCGGGTGTGGGACGCGCTCGACTCGCACTACGGGGGCGGAATCTCTTTCGAATGCGACTATCTCCGCGTGGTCAAAGGGAGAATAGAGATTGTCAAACCGTATGGCATCTCGGACATCACAGTTGTCGCTTATTCTAACCGGGCGAACCGGGTAAGGTTTTTTCGCGCCGTTCGGTCGGACCCCGGCGAGAACGAGCTCGTCATCAAGGGAAAAACCTTGCTTTTCAACTCGTGCCGCGAAAACCACAGGCTCTTCGTCGCATGGATACCTCGCCTGTCCGAGACGCAGCTCGGCAGGCGAAAGCAAAAGGATGAATTACGGCAGTGAAAACAATAACGGAGATGGAAAAGTACCGAGAGGCGATCCTTCGCAGAGGTGTGCTCCCTGAGACTCCCTTGCACAGCGATTATGCTCCACCTCCCGGCTCGAGAGAAGTCCCGTCATCTAAAAGCTGGCTGGCTTTCCGTGGCCCGGTCAGAGACCAGGGCGCCGAAGGCTCGTGCGCGGGATACGGAATGCTGAAGGTTTACGAGATGGAGCACCTCCGATTGACCGGTGAGCAACTCGATACCAGCGAGCGATTCTGCTACAACCTCGCCAAAATTGTCGACGTCGTGCCCGCGGACTTTATGCAACAGGAGGGCACAACTCTGCGCGCAACGGCGCGGGTCCTCCGCCATTACGGCGTCTGCGACGAATCGGACTGGCGCTACCTCCCCGGCGACCGCGCTCACGTCGAAATCGCACGGTTCCTGAAGATTCTGCAAAAGGCCAGAAAAAGGAGGATCGCGGAGTATCGAAACCTCCTCAAGAGCGGCGTGAACAAATCCACGCTCACCATCATCAAACGGGCCCTCTGCCGGCGCCCTATCGTGTGCGGATTGCTCGTCCGCAACAACTGGCTTGAAGTTGGCCGCGATGGCTTCATCGTCCCCGAGAAAAGTGGACGATGCTTGGCGTCTTGGCGCCTTGGCGAGAGAAACCGGAGAGGGGAAACCTCTCGCAAAGCCGTAAAGGCGCAAAGAGCCGTCTCTTCCACTGAACTGATGGCCTTTTGGCGCGCCTCGCTTCGCGCCGAAGGCGGAGAATGGGTCGGCGGCCACGCCGTAGCTCTCGCCTTGTATAACGATCGTCTCGAAGTCCACGGACGGCGAGGCTGGTTCGGTTTCGTCAACTCCTGGAGCGAAGGCTGGGGCGACCGCGGAATCGGCTACATAGACTACGATTCCTTCATCAGAGCCCTCATGTCCTGCTACGAGATAGTGCTTGCGAGGGAGGGAGAATCGGAAAACACTTGACAAATAGGATAATGTGATGGAGTAATTAGCCAAGCAGAGAGAACAATGGCATTGGCCTTGCTGGGGAGATAGGATACACCACCCTATTGGAAAAGAGTTGGTGGACCATGGCGAACGTAGGCAATTTCATTCTTCGCGCGCTCAGGGGAAAAAAGAAGTCGCTGAGGTGGCTCGCGCTCGAGTCCGGCGTGAGCAACTCTTACCTTTCCCAGGTCACAAGAGGGTTGTTCAAACCGTCCCCGGAAGTGCTCATCAAGCTGGCGGCTCGCGTTGCGGTTGAGCCGAAGAAGATGTTCGAGGAAGCTGGTTGGCTCAAGCCCGAGCCACCGCGGAAAGCCTGGTCCGGTGAGAGATCACGAGAGCGCGAGCGACACCACGTGACTCTCAGTACTCCGGCGAGAGAAAGGGCATTATGAATCGTGCAGATAGGGTAGATTTGATCCGCCAAATAGAGCGAGAGAGACAATCCAAGCTGATAGCGTACATCACCGGGGATAGAAGAGGCTTAGAAACGAAGATTTCAGCGGATGTTTTCCCGATGTTCCATAGCCACCTGACTAAAAGTGGACATCAAGAAAAGATAGACCTGTTCTTGTACAGCGCGGGGGGCATGACCATAGCGGGGTACGCACTTGTAAATCTCATCAGGGAGTTTTGTGAGCGTTTCGGTGTGATCATTCCATTCAAGGCTCTAAGCTGCGCGACCCTGATTTCCTTGGGCGCTGACGAGATCGTCATGACCAAGATGGGACAGTTGAGCCCGATTGATCCGTCAGTCCACCATCCTTTAGCCCCAGTCGCGCAAGTCCCGGGCAAACCCCCTCAGTTGGCCCCGGTGAACGTGGAGGACGTAAGCGCGTTTATTGAGTTGGCGCGGAAGGAGGTGCATCTAACAGAGGAAGATTCCATGAAGAAAGTTCTTGAAATCCTGGCCTCCAAGGTGAATCCTCTGGTACTCGGTGCGGTCCAAAGGTCACGAGAACAGATCGCATTCTTAGCGTCAACGCTAATGAGATACCATACCCAGGATGAGCAGCGTGTCGAGAAGACCGTGGGAACGCTAACGCGAGAAAGGTTTTCGCATGACTACATTTTCAGCAGAAGGGAAGCACAAGAGGTACTGGGATTAAACATCGTCCAACCGGCAGAAAGGCTGACCGATCGTATTATTGCTTTGTTCGATGCCTACAACGAAATAATAATGATGGACAAACCGTATAACCCAGAGGCCGTCTTACGGGAAGATGACGCGACAATTGCGCAGTTCAATCGAGCTATGATTGACTCAGTTGACTTGACACACGTCTTTAGGACTAAGAGGGAAATCAAGCGCGTATCCGTTACGCGACCGGGAGTGCCCGGTCCTGTAGTCGCCTATCAGGAGAGGGTCCTGCAGGAAGAGTGGATCGAGGATAATAATCTCTGATGGAGGTGACAGATATGCTACACGCGAATCCTGAGGAGGCGCCGGCACTTTCCGTGACCCAGACACCTGGGCTAGCATCGGCTGACCAGTTAGTGGACGCCACTGAAAACGAGCTTTTCAGCTTTCAACAGGGTACCTCAGAAACAGGCGAATTTCTGATAGTTTTCCGTCCATTTCATGAAGGGGAACAAAGGGAAGCTCGGCCACTTGTAGAAGCTCAAGGGCGAGCGGTTCCTGTGGAACGCCTGCGAGTGAAGCTCATCAAGGAGGATGACGGAAGAATTACCATGTCCAGTCCACAACTGGATATCGCTTCGTTCGGGAAAACGGAGTTGGAGGCATGGGAAGCATTCCTCTCTGCGCTTGAGGACGTAAGGAGATTTTATTTCGAGAATCGGTCAACCCTATCTCCGCGGCTTCGCGAAAAGCTGCGGATACTCGAAACGCCATACGTCTTGGAAATGGAATGACGCGGGATGCCTTCCAGCAAGGAGATTCTTCGCTGCCTGAGAAGAATCGGTTACGTAATCGAGGCCCAGAGAGGCAAGGGGAGCCACACGCTCGCCCACTTCGAGTACGAGAAGGAGACAGTCTGCGTCACGACCGTGCAAAGAGCCCGTGATATTCCGAAGGGTACGCTCGCCTCGATAAAGCCGGCAACCGCCCTTACAGATCCCCAAGAGTTTGATAGATGCATGCGGGATCAGCTCACCCGTCAGGAATACGTTGGCATACTTCTCCGCCAACGAGTTATTGCACTTACCCACCATGAGAGGTAGTTTCTGTTTGAGGAATCATCTATTCAAACAGCGGCCTCGCTGCCCCGGTGAAAAGGATAATCGGCCTCTTGTGAAGGAAAAACTTACTTCCACAAGCGACATACATGCGCTATACTCGAACCGTGAATTCTGGAATCACGACGGCGGCGAACAAAGAGCAATTCTGGGAGGTGCATGATGAGTGAGGGGACTATGAGTCGCAGAAGCTTCGTAAAGGTAGCAGCAGCCGGCATCGGCGGAGCGGGCCTTGCCTTCGGGAATCCGCTGGCAACGACGAGCCACGCCGCGGAAATGCGAGGAAAAGGAAAAGGTGGCAAACTGCGCCTTTCGGCGTGCATCGAAATGATTTTCGGCGAACGACCCTTTCTGGAGAGGATTGACCTCGTCGCTAAATGCGGTCTGCCGGCATTCGAGTTCTGGAGCTGGCGAAGGAAAGATATTGACGGCGCCCTCGCGAGGAAGAAAGCAAATGGGTTGGAGATATCGGGGTTCTCCGTTGACCCTGGCTATCGCCTCACTCACCCTCGCTTCAAAGGTAGTTTCGTCTCCTCCGTGAAAGGGACCATCCCCATCATGCAGAAGCTCGGCGTGAAAAGGATGTTAGCGACCGCCGGCAACGAGATTCCGCGCACACCCAGAGATGAGCAGCATAAGAGCATCGTGGAGTCTCTGAAAGCAGCCGCACCCCTACTGGAGGAGGCGGGGATAACCATGGTCCTCGAGCCGCTCAACACGCTCGTTGACCACAAGGGGCAGTATCTCTGGAGCTCACTTGAAGGCTTCGAGATCATTCGCGAGGTCGGCAGCAAGAACGTCAGGCTGCTCTTCGACATCTACCACCAGCAAATCATGGAAGGCCATCTCATCCATAACATCACCAGAAACATTGACCTGATAGGGCATTTCCACGTCGCGGACGTTCCGGGAAGGCACGAGCCGGGCACCGGCGAGATAAACTACGTCAACGTGTTCAAAGCGATCCTCAAGACCGGCTACGATGGCTACATGGGCCTCGAATTCCGCCCGCTCCGGTCTGGCGAAGAAGCGTTAAAGCGCACCAGCGAGATTGCCCGAAAAGCGGAAGCTGTGGCGGCAACTGGTTGAGGACCGGGCGTAGGGCTACATATTCTTGAAAAGGCGCGCTGTTGACAAACAGCTATTCCGATAGCCTGTGCCCCGCTGGCACCGGGGCAGGGAATTTCGCGGACTCGATTTTGCCGCCGATGTACTTTATCCAGGCGTAGGGGAAAGGCTGAAGCTTGCGCGATTCAGCATTGACGCGGATGTACTGAACGATAAGCCTGAACGGGTTTTCGAGCACGTGCACCTCCACGTACCCCGGCGGCGAAAAGAAACGGGGATATGTGACGGAGCCGGTATTTACGCAAAGCGCCCCTCGAGCATCGCGGTTTTTCACCGGAATTCGCGCGAAAACGTGTACGGTCGCGGAGAGGACGAGGTCTGTTTTTTCCATCACGACGTTGCGTTGTTCTTTGGATAGCAGGCCGACCCACGAGCCGTAGTGCGAGTGGGCGCAAGCGATGATGATGTCCTTCTTTCCTTTCTCGATTCCGCGGATCGTTTCGACAAGATATTTTCGGCTGTCGGGTGGGAAGGCGAGCCCCGGGTCGGCGGGTTCATCCGGAAAGCTCAACTGAATGAGGTGAACGGTGTACCCTTCTGCGACAATCCTGGCGTAGTACTCGGCGCCATTGGGGCGGATTTGGACGTTCTTTCTCGAACTGAGCCGAACGACATCGAGAATCTTTTTGCCTGCCCCCCAATCCCACTGTCCTTTGCCATAATATTCGTTCTCGCCATCGGCGACGTTCGGATAAAAATGGTCGTGCCACCACTTGTTATCGGCCAGAAACGAAAGAAACCTATCTTCCAAATCCTTGGCCACATGGTCGCCGAGGCCGATGACGAACTTGTCGCCGCTCTCCTCGACCCATTCGACCATTCTGGCGAATTCGGGGCTGTTGTTCGGGAAATCGCCTTTGTTATCGCTCATGATGGCGAAGCTGAACACGGCGAGCCTATCGAGGTGCTCGATGTTGCGAACGCCCGAAAAGTTCGACGACGCCGATGCGGACGCCGCCAGCGACACTAACAAGACCATCAATATCATTCGCAGTCCTATCATAGCTCGTTTTCCTCAAGAGCCTGCTGGCATCTCGCATGGCGAAGGTACGTGCAGGACATTGCCTCATTTCTTGTGGCACGCGAGGACGGGGTCCTTCTAATCGTATTTTCTGCGACTTTGCGCCTTTGCGTTAATCTCTTCTTCTCTTCTTGCTTCGCCTGCCGGGGCGCGGTATCTGCCCGACTCCGAGGGGCCGCATCAATGAAAGTTTTTCCCAATGCACCCTTCTTCTGATAATGCTAAACTCCTATGAAGGAAATCGCAAGCGGGGAAAGGGCTATGTTCGGCATTGGTGCAGTTCTTCGTGTATAGCTTTATGAAGAACCGTTGAGTAATGACGGGCAACATCCCCACGCCGCAGGGATTTGAAACATAACCATGGGAGGAAAAGATGAGCCGACGTGTTGTTCCGCTGCTGTCCATTCTATTGTTTGCGAGCGAGATAGTCCTGTCGCCTGCTTTCGGCAAGGAGCGCATTCGCCCGTACAAGCCGAATCCGTTCTACTGGCAGTACGATGGGAAAGCCGTCCTGCTTCTGGGAGGTTCCGACGAGGACAATCTTTTCAACAATCCTAAGCTCATGATGAGTAACCTCGATACCTTGAAGCGATGCGGCGGCAATTACATTCGCTCCACCCTCTCCTGCCGCGACGAGGGAGACGTGTGGCCTTTCGAGAAGGTCGGCGGGCGCTACGACCTGAGGCGATTCAATCGCGCCTTTTGGGCGCGACTTAAGCGCTGCTGCGAGGAATGCCTCAAACGAGACATCATTCTCCAGATAGAGTTCTGGGCGACTTTCGATTTCTACCGGGAAAACTGGCTGAAGAATCCGTGGAATCCAGCGATGAATTCCAACTACACAACCGAAAACACCCGCTTGCAGAAGGTCTGGAATTATCATCCCGCAGCAAGGTACCAGCCATTCTTCGATTCCCCGCCCAGCCGTAATAACGATAGGGTTCTTCTGCGGTTTCAGGAAGCTTTCGTGCGGAAGGTCTTGGACGTTACCCTGCCGTTCCCGAACGTGTTGTATTGCCTGGACAACGAGACGAAGACGCCGCCTCAATGGGCATGGTACTGGGGGGCTTTCATTCTGAAGGAAGGGAAGAAGCGCAAAATTCGTATCCAGTTGACGGAAATGTGGGACAACTGGGACCTGAGGACCGCTCACCATAGGGCGACTTACGAGCATCCGGAGTTGTTCTCCTATACCGATGTCTCGCAGAACAACTGGCAAAACGGTCAGACTCATTACGACCGCCTGTTCTGGTTTCGAAAGAATCTGATTCAACAGAAGGGTGGTGTGCGCCCGATGAACAATGTAAAGGTTTATTTCCGTCAGGGTGGCGGTCACCCCAACAGCGTTCCCATAACGTTGGACCGCTGGTGGCAGAACATATTTGCGGGATGCGCCAGCACGCGATTCCACCGCCCCACCGGAGGAATCGGCCTAAACAAGGAAGCCCAAAAGCACATCCGCGCCGCGCGGCAGTTTTTTTCCAGCTCCCGTTTCAATATTTTCCGTTCCGAGCCTCGTCTGGACCTCCTGCGGGAAAGGGAAGAGAACGAGGCTTATTGCCTTGCTGTGCCGGGAGGAGCCCGCGCACTTTACTTCCCGAAGGGGGGCGACGTGGTGCTGGAGGTGGGGAAAAAGGGCGACGTTACCATCCGCTGGTTTGACGTTGGAACGGGGAAGTTCTTGGAGAAGCCGCAACACTCCAAAGGCCCTCGCGCCCGCATCAGCACTCCGAACAAAAAGCAAATGTGGCTTGCAATCGTGGAGTGAATCGCGGCCGTCGGATTCGGGGATCGGGTTTCGGGCTTCGGGTCTCGGGTTTCGGGTCTCGGGACTCGCGGGGGTGCGTTGCGGGTCCCTGATCCCTGATCCCCGACCCCTGATCCCTGATCCCTGATCCCCGATCCCTGATCCCTGACCCCCGCCCCCGACCCACGCTCGCTGTCAGTGTGCCTCCACCTGGGCCGTTGAGCCCCCCCTGGCGCTACCAGACAAGGTTCACCTTGTAGAAGCGACGGGACCCGTTGGGCTTCTCGTCCGAGAAAGAGGATATTGTGCCGTCGGCAATTATCGGAGGGCTGAGGGGAGTCCAGGAATTCATGTCGGTGCTGGAGAGGACCTGGTAGGTTTTCCCCGAGATGGAATGCCACACGAGCTCGACTCTTCCGAATGCCGAGGTCAAGCCCGCGACGGCAAATACGGAGGCGGGATTCAGGGGGTCGGTGGCTGCGTAAAGCTCGTCTAAATCGCCCTGTCCGTCGCCGTCGGTATCCGGCAAGATTGGGTTTGTTCCGTACATGGAGACTTCGTCGCCATCCGTCAGGCCGTCGCCGTCCGTGTCGGGGTTGCGGGGGTCGGACCCGTGCTGGAGACATTCGTCGGGGTCGAGGAGGCCGTCAGAATCGGAATCGAGTCGGGTGTTGTCTGCTAAGGGGTCAAGGCCGACGGTGAGTTCCATGCCGTCGGGGATGGAATCACCATCCGTGTCGGCGAGATTGGGGTGGGTTCCGAGGAGAAATTCCGCGTAGTTCGTCACCTCATCGTCATCCGGGTCGTCATCGCGGCTCCAGACAAGGCACCCAAACGATTCCTCCTCCCAGACATCGGCGAGGCCATCGTCGTCCACATCGTCGCTTCTGTACACACAGAGCCGCCTCGGCAATCCGAGATAGGGGCGGGACTGGAGGGGCCGGGACACGAAATCGAACACGTTTCGCCCCTGCTCAAGAGGAAGGGTTGTGCTCCACCTGCCGGTCTGGCGGTCATAGTCGCAGGGTGCGAGCGGCTCGTACCCGCACTGAGCTTTATGGAGGCTGATGTCATCGAGCCAGACAGTCCCTTTGGCGTCGCTGGTCTGATACCAAGTGGGGAGGGAGATGCGCGCGAGACGAATCGCCACTCTAAGGGTCTTCTCTTTGGTTGTGAAGACCGCATACTGATGCGTCCAGTCGCAGTCCTTCAGGGTGTAGAAATAGGGGCCGAAGTTCCGCTGCTGAGGCACGTCAATGCTCAAGTATTCCTCCCCGTTGTCGGCGTCAATGATGTTGAGACACACGTTGCCAAAGACCATTCCCGACGCCTTGATGTGGCACGAGATTTCGTACTGGGTGGAAGGTTGGCAGTTGACGACCTGGGAGGTATGAGCGTATTCGGGGTTGCCGCCGAGCATCTGCACTTTCACGGAGGCCATCCCATTGTAGCGCACAGCCGTATCGAGGGCAACGGAGATGCCGGGGACCGAGTTGTTGACGGCCCAGCCGTTCAGTCCGTCCTCAAATCCGCCGTTGACTGCAAGTTCCACGAGAGAACCTTCAACTCTAAAAGCTCTGACGTTGACAGATTGGGGAACGATGCTGCCGGAGACTGTGAGCTCTGCTGCATCTGTGAAGAACTTATAGCCGTCGGTCGTTTCTATGGCGGGGCTGAAAGTATCGCTGAGGGCGATGTAGTTCTCGATGGCGTGTTCCAGGTAGGCTCTGCGAGCGCTCACATACTTTTTGAGTTTTGAGGTCTGCCAAGCGGTTTGGCCTGTTTTGTCGCAGAGGTCATCTATTAGCGGATAGACCTCATCGGGAAGGAACTCCGTGTCCAGAATGTCTGTGATTTCCCGATAGTATTGCCTGCGGAAAAGCGGATAGCGCAGGAAACTCTGCACTCTCGGGTCAATCCATGCGCCTGTGCCCTCCTCGATGCTGAGATAGGGGCTTATCCAGGTGCAGTCCATGTCGTTGGAGAAGATGACGATGCGGCCGTCCGAGGGTCGCTGGTACTCGAGATGATTCTCCGACCAGGGCCCGAGGAGGGTATCCCAATCACCCAGGACAGCCGTGACGGCAAACCATCTGATCCATTCCTCGACATCTATTTCCGCCTCCAGCAACTGCGGATAGTCCGGCTGGTCGTATCGCCAGAGGGTGTCGTTCCAGAGGTGGTCGAAGGGGTCGGTCGCGGCGCCTTCTTCGAGGGTGAAAAACTTTGCCCAGACCCAGTTGCGAGCAAGGTTCCCAGCGGAATCTGAGGGGAAGGCTCGCCCGAGGAACTTCTCGTCCATGCGCTCGGCATCAACGTAATACCCCATGTCCTCGGTGTTGATAAGCAAGTGTATATCTATGGTTTCGTAAGCGGCTATGCCAAAGCGGCTGTAGAACTCAGATGACAGGCTTTCACTGATGGCTCCGTTCTTGGAGAGCCTGATTATCCTGTCGTCGTGAAGCCTCTGCAAGCCAAGAAGCTCGATGCGTATTCCCTGGGAGCTCCTACCCTGCCCACGGTATCTGATGCCGACGTCGTAGAAGGGTTCGTCGCCGAAGAGGAATCCGGCGCTGAGGAGGATGCCGCTCGTGCGGGGGCGCGCTTCGATCTCGGTGAGGTTTTCCTCGGTGACCAGCAGGCGGTACAGGGGCATCTTGGTGGCGTAACCTGATTCGTCAACGAGGTAGAGATAGGATATGGCGAGGGGGCCGCCTGTTTCTGTGGAGGTGGTTTCCGGGGCGCCGTCGGGACGAACGGTGACCGCTCCTCGGTCGTCCTCCGCCCGGATGTAGAATTCGACGAGCGTTCCATCGGGCTGCGGCGGGAGAACGGCACGGTAGGTGTCCGAACCGGCGGTTTCGGGGGCCAGAGGGAGGCAGGTGTAGTGCTCGTCCTGGTCTTTTTTGAAGAACACAGACGCGGCGGCGATATGCCCGTCGTGGTCAACGATCCTCACCTGGAGGAGCACATCATCGCTTGAGGTGGGAATCGTTGGCGAATGAATGAGGGAGACGATCTCCGGAGGGATGTTGTCAGAGAAGACCGAGTTGACGCTTCCCGGAGTGGGCGCGTCGAGGCTGGCGGCCCAGCAGGCGGGAATGTTCCTGTCGAAGTTGGGGTTGATGAGTTCCAGCGATGCGCCATCTCCGTCGGGCCGGTTGGGCCACGCTCCGCTATCGGCGTAAGTCACGGAGTCCACGAGATTGCCGAGGTTGTCGTGAAGGGCGAGCCGCTCTCCCCCGTTGGAAAGTCTCCCTGACTCGAAGGGACCGAGCACATTCGCTATCCCGAAAAGACCTCTCACCTCAGCGGGGTCGTGCCCTATGACCAGGTACGAGTTCGGCTGTAGGGTGGCGCCGAGGGGAAAATGATAGGTGAAGCCGTCGAGAAAAGCCCAGCCGCTGAGGTTTATGGTCTGGCTTGTGGTGTTGTATATCTCGACGAACTCGCGGGCATCGAGATCTGGTTGGGGATGGTAGTAAACCTCGTTTATGACCACCCCTCCCACCAACTCGGGCGCCGGATTGGGCGCCTCCGGACTCCCGAACAAGTAGGAATACCACTCCTCTCCTCCGTCGGGGTTTCGCCCGCGAGAGATACTGGCTATCTGGTCTGAGTAACTGTACTGACTCCAGATGGTCTCCCCATCGGCAGCGGTAAGAAAGATGGTCTCCCCTTCTGCGGCAAGACCGAACCCACATTCCGTCTGCGTGATGAGAAGGAAGCTTTTGGGGGCAACCACCGTTCCCCCCGGGATGCGATACCGAGTCAGGTTGTCTATGTCATCGCTGAGGTAGAAGCCGGAGAGGTTGACCTCGGCATCGGTGGCGTTGTAAAGCTCGACCCAGTCGTCGCCAAAGGACGGCGAAGCCATGAACTCGTTAATGACGACGGGCCCCTCGATGGTGGAATTCTTCTTGCCCGGTGTGCCGGAGAACACCCAACTGCTCCGCCAGCTCGCCGGATCGAGAGGGTCAAGCTCCGGCTGCTTCAACTCCAGCGAGGGACCATCGCCATCCGCAGCGGTTGGCCACGGAGGAGCATCGGAGTAAAAGACCTCGCAGACGCCGACCTGCTGCTCGTCCACCAGGCGGACCACGCCACCTGCGTTGCTGAGACTTCTCGCGTAGGGGCCGTACACGCCGCGTATCCCGTGCAGGCCCTCGATTCTCTTCGGGTCCTTGGCGACGACCGCGAATCCGTGCCCGGGGATGAACGCTCCCTCCGGAAAATAGAACAGCACCTCGTCGGTGATCCCCCAGAAGGAAATGTCCGCGGGCGAACTTGACCGATTGTACAGCTCAATGAACTCTTCCGAACTGTCCTCGGAAGCGGGGTGGTAATGGATTTCATTTATCAGCACCGAGGTCTGGGCGTCGCCAATGGGGTTCGTTCCTTTCAGGTATTCGTCGGCGTTAGGGATCTGGTCGGCGTCCGGGTCCTCCTCCGGTCGGGCATTCGTGTTCCCGAAATAACGGGTTTCCCATTCATCCGGAAGAGCGTCCGAATCATCGTCGAGAACGTACCGGGCGTCCAGAGGAAAGGCGTCGGCATCGTCCGAGACTCCGTCCGCATCCATGTCATAGGCGGAATGGCTCCTTTCCAGGGCGCCGATGTCCGGCGCCGAGCCCGCCGGCCTCACCTCGTCGTTGAAGTCTCTCTCAGGGCAGGCTCCACTGGTTGCGCTATCTACGGCTGGCGAATCTTCGCGAAGCCGCAAATCGTTGCGGGCAGCGTCGAGAAAGAGAGGATTCTCATTCAGGTTCCCTTCCCCCGGCCAGAGCGAATCCCCACCCACAATCGAATAGGAGATGTTCGGGAGAGAGAAACCGTCATAGGACACGTCCGTGTCGTTCCCCCACACGATAGAGTTGACTACGGTTCCCTTCCCGCCGCCGTATGCCGCCTCCTTCTGGTAATAGCTCAGCCCCACAGCGTTTTTCACGATGGTGTTGTTGACGATGAGGGGATTCGACCCATCCTTGATGGCGATTCCCATGCCGTTCATCATTAGAATGTTGTTCTCAATCCTGCTGCCGGAGCCCTCGCCGAGCGAAATGCCCTTGTCTGCGCAAAGGTAAATCAGATTGCCCCTGATTAGGGGCGAACAACTACCGAGGTCAATGCCGTCCCCCGACCCCCTCAAGATGACGTTCGACTCAATGACCACCGGCGTCGGCGTGGGGTGAACCCAATCGGCGTTGATGTCTATGGCGTCATCTCCGTTACGAACCCCGTCAATGCTGTTGTGCTCGATTGTCGCGACACAACGTGTTAGGTTAATCGCTTCCCCGGTCTCATAGAAAGTATTGTGAGAAATAGTCAGCACGCTGTCTTCTGAGGTGAGCACGTAGTCATCGAAAAACCGAAAGGCGCAGTGCTCCACGGTCATCTCGGAGTCGCTGATGTAAAGGGCGCTTCGCTCCGGAATGCTTGAGGAGAACGAGCCGGCTCTGCTGCCGTACTCGAAAACGCAATGTCGCAGGACGCTTCCCTGAGAGCCATCGAAGCCAAGATAGCCCCACCGCGCACTGACCCCCGAAACGCGCTCGAAGAGAATTTGGCCGTCTTCTGTCCCATCAGCGGTCAGGATGCCATTGACGGCGATTGACGCGCCGGGAAAAAGCTGGACGACGACACCGGGCTCGATAGTGAGCGTCATCCCCTCGGGAACCGTCAGGTGACTGGTGACCACGTAAGGAGAGCTTGCGGTATCCCAGACGGCGTTTGCCCCCAGCGTCCCTGAGACGGGCCTGCCCGCAGTATTGATGACAGTGACGTTGACGACAGCGGAGGATTCAAACCCGCTGTTGTCTTGAACCGTCAGCTCGAATGTCAAGGAGGTGTTTTCGGCGACCGCTGGGGCGTTGAATCGAGGCGTCGGGGTGTCATCCCCCACAAGCTCAACAGCGGGACCGCCCGTCTGGATCCAGGCGAAGGAAACAATCTCACCGTCAGCGTCTGCGCTGCCGGCGCCGTTGAGGAAAACAGCGGTATTTTCGAGAACGAACTTATTTTTCCCGGCATCCGCGACGGGCCTTTGCTCCGAAAAAACACTGTTTGCGGCGCCGGGCGTGCCCCCACCGGCTAAGCTGGCTTCCCAGCTCGCCGCGAGACCGTTGTCAAGGAGTGGGTGGACAAGCTCGAGGGAGGGCCCACCGCCGTCGGGTATCTGTGGCCAGGGATAACAATCGTGATATTCGACCGAATCAATCACGCGGGAAACGCTGTCGCATAGCGTAATCCGCTCGCCGCCGTTGGATAAGCGGCCGGTAAAGTCTCCGATGACGTTGGGGACATCCGCGTGACGCGACATGAACGTGACTGAATCGCCACAGAGGATGAGGTATCCTCCAGCTTGTATGCTGACCTCGGCAGGGAAACTGAAGGTGACCCCCTCGGTGAGCGCCCATCCCTCAAGGTTAACGTCTTCCGGCCCCGCGTTGGAAAGCTCGATGAACTCCTCCGCCGGATCGTTGGTGGGGTCGTGATACATAATCTCGTTGATAACGACCTGACCATGTGCGTAGCCAGACACAATTAGGAACATTGCAACGAGTGCCAGGAACGCTGCTCTCCACATATACAACTCCCCATGAACATCGCACTGTGAGTTCCTGTACCTCTTTGTACGGGGACCGAGGCGGCGCCCTCTGATAACGAAGGAGGTCTATCCGACGCCTCCTCGTCAGCGAGGCGAGCGCCGTAGCTCGCCGTCAACCACAGACATGCTATCAGGCATGAAGCGGGCTGTCTATTCAAAATAGGCCTCTATTGTAAGGCCTCAGTTAGGGGCGGCTGAGGTTCGGATCTCATAGGACCCAGAGTAGCCCTTGTGCCGGTGGCATCCTGCCCCCGGCGAGGGCGGGACGCCCTCGGGACTGCCGGCGAGACGCCAGCGTTACATAGACGGCAACACTGAGCTGCACCTGGCAATCAAGCGCCAGACGCCCAGGGAACGACAGCCCCGCCATGGCGGGGTGTCCTTCTCACCTTATTCTCTGCGCCTTTGCGCCTTTGCGTTAATCTGCTTTTCCCTTCTTGCCTCCTCCGGCTCGGCCGGCTATCCGCCCGAGACTGTGGGATTACCCTCTAATGTAAGGCCTCAGTCTCGCGGAAAATCAACTCACCGCAGAGAGCGCCGAGAGCGCAGAGGAAAAGCCGGTCTATCTCCGATGAGGGAGAGACTCCGCCCGACTCCCGCCTGACAACACTCCGGGGACGTGATGCCGTCTTCTCGATAAACGGCTGAGACCCCGGTTTTCACTGAGCGTAAAAAGTCGTTACCGACGCGGGCGGGCAGCGATAGATAACCTTGCCGCGTTGGGCTGACACATCGGACAGTCTTATGTATTTCTCTTTCTTTGATGTTCTAAACGAGGAGTATTCTTCTGAACTGCATCCTGTGATACTGATTTCCACGGATACAGCTTTTGCTGACTTGTTGAAAAGGACGAAGGCGTTCGGATTGTCGGTTTTGTTGGCGACGAAGGCGATAACGCCTATGGCGGCATAATCTGATGAAACAGAGGCAACCGCCATTCCGGGCTGCCCTGCCGTGGCGACTTGCTTGTAGAGGTAATATCCGGGCCGTATCTGGTAGTTTCCTGCGCCATCCACGAAAAAAGCAGTGCCGGGATTAGGGTCTCCACCGACCCATTGGCTGTGGCGTTGAACCACTGCCCAGGGTATGTATCCGTTGCATTCGGTCTCATAAATGTGCCCACGAAGCGTGTCCACGAAGCGAACGTCCATTTTGCCCCACGTGGCTGAAGTTGTCCAGGCGTGCAGCTCCGGCTTCCTGGCTCGCAGTTTTCTGATGGGAAGATTGTCATAAGGGTTCGGTGTGTACCAGTGCGATTTTGGATCGCTGCTGCCGATGAAGCCGTGGCTGGTTATGAGGAAGAGATTCTTGAGGGCGCCGTCGTTGGCGAGAATCGCTTCGGCAATAGGTCGCAACCGGTACCAATAGGTCGTTTCGCCGGGCGCCAACCCAACGTCCTCAAGACCATTCGCATCCAGAGTCCTCCTCAGCAAATTCAGAAAATCAACGATTTGCTCCGGCGGCCAGTGCATGTTGTAATCGTGCCGGAGGTAAGACTCGTTATCGGCGCCGTCGTTCGGCCACCGATGCGCAAATTCACCCTCATTGTGCAAATTGACATACCTGACGGGGAATCCCTGCTTTTCTCGCATGAATTTTGCGAAGGCGGCAATGTACTGGGCACATTCCTCCTTTTCTGAGGGGTCGAGGTCGCGGCCGCGGACGATTCTTTGCCTGGTCATCCATGGGGCAGGAGCGTAAAGAGTGCAAATGATTGTGAGATCGCGGCCGGCGGCGCGAGTCCGTTTCAAACCTTCTCTTACGAAATAGCGCATCCACCTGGTAGTTCGCTTGTGGGTATATCCTGATAGATCAATTTTCATGGGATCATCATTGTCATTCCCGCTTTTGTCCATACCTTCATGGAAAGGGTCTATAAACATCTTTACGAGCCCCGGTTTGAGTCCCTCCTCCCCGAATATGGCGTCGAGGATTTCCTGCCGCTGCTTCTCTGTAAGCGTGCTGAAACCGCCGTAATCCTGAGGCCACTTGCTGTAATCCCTTGTCTGGCTCGTTTCGACGTAGTTGACGCCGAATCCATCCCACACTTGTAAAGGTTTGTCGAAGTTCACTGTTACCCGCCCGGCAAACAGCGGCGAAGAGATCGTGAAAAAGATGAGGGCACTAAAACTCACGCTCCCGAAATGCGCTCCACGCATTGTTGAAACCTCCTTTGCAACGTCTCTTTGGCGTCTGGATGCTCTGAGGATGTCCAAATAGTCTTTACTATATTGGGGACTGAACGTCAAACTCCGATGCGCTTGCCGGAAAAGTCGAGAGCCGCCGACAGCAACCGATATTCCGCTTAGCGTGCGTGGCTTCAGAAAGTCGCGCCGCAACGTGGCGAAGGGCGCACAATGCGCGAACCGGAAAATTACGTCGGACGATTTCATGGGGAAAAACATATTTGCGCTATCAAGAAGTATTGCAAAAAAAGGTTGATTGAAAACCGCAAAAAAGGTATTCATACACAATACATGGAAATGACATAGTAAGCAGATGTATCCCGCAAACATTAAAAAGGAGGAAAATTGATGCCTAAGCTAACAAGTATTGTCGAATTGGAGCATCTTCTCGGCAAGCAAAAAAAGCGCTTGAAACAACTGCAAACCAAAAAAGGCCTTCTCACTGGACAAATTGCCAGGATTGATAAGCAAATTGAGTCCCTATTGGGCAAACCTGGCAAACCTGCCAAACCTGCTGCTCCGCGAAAAGTCCGTCGCCGCAAAAGAGGCGCCAAGAGCTTAGAACAATGTCTGGTGGATGCCTTGAGCAAAAGTGCGGAGCCCAAAACAGCGGCAGAGACCGCAAAGGCGGTTACGGAAGCCGGGTATAAGTCGAAGAGCAAGGATTTTGTGTCGCTGGTGAGGCAGGTTTGCTATCGGAGCGGCTTGATTCAGACAAAGGAGAGGGGGAAATTCGCACTGGTGGGCGCAGCCACTCCTCCTCCACGAGTCGTGAAGAAAAAGAAAGCCCCGAAGAAAAAGAAAGCGGCAGCCAAATAGAAGCTGTGTGTTTGGGCGGCTGTGGAAGGTGGTTGGCGCATTGATGTGCGGCAAAGTCTCACTGACAAAACTGTGTATGGTTTCGCTCGTGGCGCTGGGAGGCGCCGCATGCGGCGCCTCGGCTCAGGTCAGCCAGGAGGTTGCCAGCAAGATAATGGGCAAGAGCTTCCTCGGTGCGAAGCAGGCTGGCGAACATCTCGGTATCGAACTTACCGAGGAAGAACTGGCAAAGGTGCGAGAGGTCCCTTTTTCCGAGCGAACACTCTTACAGTGCAAAGATTCGCATATCCTCTTCCTGGGTGTGCGACGCGATAGGAGCGGAAAAGCTCTGACCATTGAGCGATTGCGTGAGATGTTTCCGGCAGGGGGCCAACCTCGTTTTCGCTCCTATCCAAAATCGAGTGGGACTGACCGAAGTTACGACTCAAAAGAGACACCACAACTGCGCTGGTACCTAATCGCGAAGCGCCTTCGTGAAGAAAGCAGGTCAAAACCGTACTGGCAGCAGGAACAGTTTCTCACGGAAAAGGAATATCGAGCGCGCGCGGTTGTGTATGTGTATATGATGCTGTTGATGTATAAAGCGCGCGGCAAACTACTTTTCAAAAAGGACCTTGTCTGGTGCAACAACACCGGCTGCGATGGCGCGCCGGTTGCCGCAGGGTACTTTAGCCGCGAAGGGCTTTATGTGAGCGACTGGTGGCTTCGCCGTGATGTCCACTTCGGGATGGCGCCCGCCCGCAAGCCTGATTTTCCATGAGTTGCCGAGGCTTTACTCGCTGCCAAGCGCCTTTCGTTTTGAGCCGCGAAAAGGTGAGTTCTGCGCTCGCATTTCTACACGCCGGTCAGGCTCCCAGCTATAAGCGCGCAACATGCCAAGCGGCATAGTCGGATTCGCCCTGAATCGGTGGTGCGTTCCTCCCGGCTTTGCTCCTCTGTAAGGTTTGGTGTTGACTCTGCAGAAAAGGGTGAAGGAGGCTCACTGAAAATGCAGAGAAGGGTTAAGAGTTAAACTGACTCTCGCAGTTTGGAGCGCGCAATACAGGAAAACTCGGGTTTTCAATTGCTGCATTCCAACTTTTGTGATGAGGGTGAAATGTAGTGACTGAAAAAGACGAGATTAAGCACAGTTATTCTTCAAAGTGCGGAGGTTGGCTTAAGGATGTCGGGCGCAAAAGTTGCCCACTCGTGAACCTTGCCTATGAGAGGGCTGATTTCAGGAGAATAGAGCAAGCGTGATCTTTCTTCTACATCCGCTTCTGTTTTGGCTGCGGCGCCGCGCGTGCTGTGAGACAGACGCTTTGCCAGAGGAGACAGATTCATGGAGTACATTCTCGCCGTTGACCAGAGCACCTCTGCCACGAAGGCGCTGATTTACGACGCGAGAGGTAAACTGATCGCCAAGGCTTCCCTTGACCACCGGCAGCATTATCCTCGACCCGGCTGGGTCGAGCACGATGCCGAGGAGATATGGCGCAACACGCTCAGCGTTCTGAAGGCAGTCGTTACTAAAAACGACGACCTCGTCGGCGATATGGTTTGCCTGAGCATCACCAACCAACGGGAGACGATAGTTGTCTTCGACCGGAAAACGGGTTGCCCGCTGCACAACGCGATCGTGTGGCAGTGCCGGAGGGGCGATTCCATCTGTAAGGAACTGGCTGGGTCGAGCCATGACGACGATGTTCGTCGTATCACGGGGCTGAAGATTGACAGCTATTTCTCGGCCCCGAAGTTGACGTGGCTGGTCCGGAACAAGCCGGCGCTCAAGAAGAAGTTGGAAAACGGCGAGGCGCTGGTCGGGACGATTGACGCGTACCTGATTTACCGCCTCACGGGCGGGAGGACGTTCGCCACGGACCACACGAATGCGAGCCGGACGCTCCTTTACGACATCGGCAGACTGCGGTGGGACGAGGGGCTGTGCGATCTTTTCGAGGTTCCGGCGAAAGCGATGCCTGAGGTGCGCGAAAGCGCGGCGCTGTACGGCGAGACGGATATTGATGGCCTCCTCGACAAACCCCTCCCAATTTGCGGGGTCATGGGTGACTCGCAGGCGTCGCTGTTCGCGCAGCGCTGCTTCAAGCCCGGCATGGCCAAGGTGACCTTTGGGACCGGCTCCTCGGTGCTGCTCAACATCGGCAGCGAGCGTCGCCCCACTGAAAGCGGCGTGGTGACGACCATCGCCTGGGTCTATCGGGGCGAGCCGACCTACTCGTTTGAGGGAATCATCAATTATTCCGCAGCGACGCTCACGTGGCTGAAGAACCAGCTCGGACTGATTGACGATTTCCGGGAGACCGAGCCGCTCGCCACCGCGGTCGAGGACAACGGCGGCGTTTACTTAGTGCCCGCTTTTGGGGGGCTGAGCGCGCCATACTGGAGTCCGACGGCGAGGGCGGCGATTATCGGCATGACGGCTCACAGCAATAAAAAGCATGTCGTGCGGGCGGCGCTGGAGTCCATCGCCTACCAGATTCGCGATGCCCTGGACATGATGAAAAAGGATGCCGGCGTATCGCTGAAGAGCATTCACGGCGACGGCGGCGTGACGGCGAATGGTTTCGTGATGCAGTTCACGGCGGACATGTTGGGGCTGGAGCTCAAGGTGTCCGATATTCCGGAGTTCTCACCCCTGGGCGCGGCGTTGTCGGGAACGCTGGGGATAGGCGTTCACGGCTCGCTGGCCGACATCGCCGCCCTGCCCCGCAAATTGACATGCTATCAGCCGGCAATGGCGCCGGAGAAGGTCGAGAAGTATTTCCGCGGATGGAAACGAGCCGTCGCGCGGGTGCTTTAGCAACGCCCAACGTCTTCCCTGTGCACAGGTTCGAGACGCTGATGAACGAAACACCGACCTCTGCCGGCATCGGCGCAGGGTAGAATCGGGCGCGGAGAAAATATTTACGCATCTCCGATGGACGCACGGGACAGACCCACTGGCGGCTGACGAGCCTCGCGGGGGGTTCCGTTTTCCTGTTTGGCCAGCGCCCGTCACTGTGTGCTCTGAAGGCAAAATGATAGCGCGGCGCTCGGATCTGACGAAGCGCCCTCGTGGCATCTCGGCGGAGGTCCCGCGGAACGCGCGATGAGCACTCATGGGCAAGATACCCATGCTACGGCAGGCGAGGACCGAGTCCCACTCATTCTCCTCTCTGCGACTCTGCGCCTTTGCGTTATTCTCTCCTTCCTCTTTTCTGTCCCCCGCCAAGGCGGGGTATCCACCCGAGACTGAGGGGTTACTCAAACCCCAATTTTTTGCTTGACTTGGCATGAGCCTTGCGGTTTAATGGTCAATGAGATGAAGTTTTTCACCCGGGAAAGGTTATTACGCAGGCGGATATGAGGCAAACTAACCGCGGTTTCACAATCATCGAGCTTCTGCTTGTTACGGCAATCATTCTTGTGATACTCACCCTTACTGTGCCCGCTATGATGACCGTACGCCGTAAGGCTCTCATCGCAGGCTGCAAATCGAACATGCATCAAATCTACCTGATGATGGAGATCTACCGCCTGAATAACGCCGAGATAATACCTTATCTTTTCTACGCCTCGGAGGGCATGTTGGACCCGGAGCACATGAAAGACCCAGAAACCAACGCGTTGGGCCTGGCCGCTATCGTCGGCGATGAGGACCGCAACATCTTGAGATGTCCCGCCGACACAGGCTACGGGGGTGCGGATTACGGGTTCACTTCAAGCGGCGACGGGACCTGTTACTCGTGCTTCGGACAAAGCTACGCTTATAACAACAGCGCCTATACCGATCCCACCTCGCCATACAGCAAGTCCAACCCGGCGAGATTCAAGGACATCGAGAAGCTGGGTAAACAGGGGCGCATCATCATGCTGACCGACTTCTCTGCCGCGTGGCATGGCGTAACGGCCTCAACGAGTCAAAAAGCCGGGTATTTCCTCAATGTCATGTACTTCGACGGGAGTGTCAAAGGCGAGGAATTTCCTTCCGATCAGGACGCAAAGAGCTTCCGCAACGACGAGAGCAGGCGCCGCTGGTGGAGGGTAAAATTAGAGTAGCCGCGTCCGTCGTGCTCGTTGCTTCGTATCGTCAGTCATCCCCATCGGTCTGCATCAGCTCATCTTTCGCCGCGTGGGAGTTCCTGTAACGTTAACTCCCAGGTGACCCTCGTCCGTAATTGGTTGCTCCGCCCCGCGAGAAGGAAGGATGAGCTTTCGCCGTGCATCTTTGTCAGAATGCCTCTGTCGAGGTCGAAGGAGAGAACTCCCTGGACCTCTGCCTTTTTCACCTGCTGCATTTTCGACGCCGGTTGAACCTCCACGGTTACCGGCTCGCCCCGGAATTCAACAATAGCTTGTCCGCCAGAGACTTCTCTGAGAAGGTAGTTGCAGTGGTACGCGAGTCGCCCGCAGAATATCGGAAAAGGCCCCCGCTCCGCCGACCAGCCCTCGCCGACGCGAATCGCTCCAGGCGGGAATATCACGTCGAGACCGAGCAGCGCACTGGGCTTGTGCGCCATCTCTCGCAGAAGCCGCTCTACCGGTTGCCTCTCGTTGAGAGAAAGTTCGGTCAGAGCCTCCGTGTAAATCCGGGTTAGGCCGCTTATGCCCGCGATGCCCCCGGAAGCTGCCCGCTCAATTTCCATTTCCTTTCGCGCGAAAAAAGCGATACCTCGCATCTTCTCCGGGCAGCGATTCAGACCCACGGGGTCATCGGAATTGAACTCGGCGACTTCCGGCCCCGGCCCTGCCATGACGAATTTCAGCTTGTCAATGACCACCTTGAGTTTTGCTGTCCCTTCCGGAAGAACCCTCAGCACATTTTGGCGAAACTTCGCTTCATGCTTGACGGACAGCGCGCCGCCCTCTTCGCCGAGCGCATGCGATGAAAAGCTGGATTGCAGCAGGTATTGGTGTTCCTCTCCCGGAGAAGATTTGTAGCGAAGTAGGAACTCACGCGCGGCGCGATGCGAACCGGGATGTGGCGAAGGCAATCCGCCGCACCCGCAACTCAGAATCAGCGCAAGCGATACAAGACACGTTTTGCTCATGGCCTTGCCTACCGCAGACTCTTTCCTCCGCGGCGAATCATCGTTCAAATGTCGTATCCGTCCGGAACCTCGGGTGCGACGCCGCGCTCGCTCCTGCGGTCCTCCCCGCGACGTGTGCGAGAGTGATTCCTGCAGGCCACCTATTTTGCTCCCTCGCTGGGCGCCTTCGGCAGACGGAGGTTCTCGAACAAGTACAAACCGCTTTTCCCCGGGGCAACGATGTCTATGTCCCCGTCGCCATCAATGTCGGGCAAAGTCTGGTAGAGCCCGAAGCCCGCCTTCGTCCCTTGCTCGATGACATGTTTTTCGAAGCGGTTCTTCCCCGGCGACCATTTGTAATAGCAGATTATGAGGGGCTCATTCCCGCCGGGATCGTGCCCGTTGTGAGCGTGATAGCGTTTTCCGGTCACCGCTTCCGGTTTCCCGTCGCCATCGAGGTCCGCGAGGATGATGGCGTGCGGTTGTGACCAGCTTTTGTCTATCAGGTGACGCGTCCAGGTGCGTTTGCCCTCGGGGGACTTCCCCTGCTGAAGCCACTGAACGCCGTAGTTATGTCCCATTCCCCAGAAAATGTCAGGGAGTCCGTCCCCATTGAAATCGTGAACCTGAACCGGAATACTGGCGGTTCCGAGGTCGAATTCAGCGTGAAGCACCCATTTCGCTCCTCGGCGGTCAGACGGGGCTTCGTACCATCCGAAAGGCACCACGATGTCTCCTCGTCCGTCCGCGTTGACGTCGCCGAATCCCAGGCCGTGGGCCCCTCTCGCGGCGTCAACGATATGCTTCGTCAAAGTGCCTTTTTTTCCTTTGCCCGCCGCCTCGTACCATACCGTTTTCCCCATCACATTGGGCAGAACGTCCAACTTCCCGTCGCCGTTCACGTCGCAGGCTATGGCGGTCTCGCAATTGCCCGGATTGTCCACGACGTGTTCCGTCCACGCCACGTCCTTGCCGGCGGGATTTTCTATCCACGACACCCTTTTGGAAAACCATGTGACCGACACGACGTCTGTCCAGCCGTCTCCGTTGACGTCGAGGGGAACGGTAGCGAAATCGTCCATGTAGGTGTCTTTCACCTCTATCTTGCGGACGAAGTGCCTTTTCCAGCCCGGCCCCTCGTACCAATACTCGCCGGACAGTACATCGAGAACTCCGTCCCGGTTGACGTCCAGCACGCCGGCGCTCTCGCAAACGGATTTCGCATTGATGACATGCTTTTTGAAAGACACCTCGCTCATCCCTGCCAGGCTCAGGGCGAACACCAATCCCACCATCAGCGTAACTCCCGCTAACCTTCTCATGTCGCATCTCCTTCCTGTTTGCTGCAATCGTTGTTTGCACGTCAGCAACACTTCGCCGCGCTGCCTCCTAACTTATACCAAAAACCGGGCAATCATGTCACGTCACGGAAATTCTGTGGTGTGGCTGTATTTCAGTGGCACGCGGGCCCGCTCTGGTGTGTCTGGAGGGAACCGTGTATTGAAGATGAGCCTATTACGCCCCTTCAGGGCTTTTGTATTTCATCACGTACTCTTTTCCCAGGGCGTTGCCCTGGGCTGCGATATTGCGCCCTTTCAGGGCTGAAGATTGGTTTCCGGTCGCCCTGTAAGGGCAGACTTAATAAAGCTCAGGGCAACGCCCTGAGAAAGGGCCCCGGTTGTAATGCCTCAGTTACCGGCCGCTGAGGTTCGGATCTCATAGGACGCAGAGTAGCCCTTCTGCCGGGGGCAGGGGAGTCCCCCCCGCGAAACGCGGGGCAAGACGTCGGCGTTACGGGCCCTCTCTGCGCACTGTGTGGTTCCAGCTTCAGCCGCCCATAAGTGAGGCCTTACTTTGGGATTTCACTTTGCATGCCGTCTGGAGGCTTTTTGTGGTATAATATTATTACGCCGTGTCGGCGGGAAGCCGGACGTTTTCAAAAGTGGTTTTTTGGCCGCGAGGAGGTATCGAAAATGAGAGCGCTCAACGAACGAAATTGTGCGGTGGCTTTCTGCATTCTGGCTATCGCTCTGGCGACAGGAGCGTCCGGGGCCGACCCGGCGCCGAGTAATGCCGCCGACAGCAGCGGCATAGAAAAAATCGAATTATCTTCATACGGCGAGTTCCAGCCGGTCTCCGCGACCGCCGATGCTCCATCCTATTCGCTTCCAATTGAAATGGACGATATTGCCAACGTTGAGCTTGTCACCCGGGCTTTGCATCTGGACGACAACGCTACAGAGGCAATCGAGCGAAACGGCTTCGTGGTTGTGGAAGCGACCACTCCATGGGGCGAAATGTACGACGACGTGGTTGACCCATACCTGGATTTGGACCAGAGGGGTATGCCAATTTTCGTGACGTCAGACTCGCTGCTGCACCTGTATCACATTCAGTTCGACGAGATTCTAAAGTGCGTCGAGGAAAATGAGTTCTTTGCGAGCATGGTGCTCATGTCTGACGCCTTATTGGATGAATCGCTCGCCCAGTACGATTCCTTCTCGGACGACCTCAAGGAAGCCGCAAGAAGGAACGTCGCCTATTTCACCGTTGCAATGAAGCTCCTTGACGAGGAGGTCATCGTTCCCGATTTCGTCTCCGCGGAGGTGAGCGGCGAGCTTGAGAGGATCGAGGCGCACTCCGGATTCAGGCCCAGCCCGATTTTCATATACAACGAGGACTACTCGCAATACGTCCCCAGGGGGCATTACACACGCAGCGAGACCCTGAAGAGGTATTTCAAGGCGATGATGTGGTACGGGAGGATGTCCTTTCTGCTGAAGGGGAGCGAGTTCTGGGGGCCTGTAGGAGAAGCTTTGATTTCGGTTCGCGACGCGAAGATTCAAACCATCCAGGCGTCGCTCATAACTCTTGCCCTGGACAGCCTGGAGGCTGAAGGCAAATCCATTGCCGCCATCTGGAACAGGATTTATGCGGTGACCGCCTTCTTCGTCGGCCTCGCCGATGATTTGACGCCCTACGAATACAAGCAGTCCATTCTGAAAGTCTTCGGGTCGCCGGTGAACGTGGAGGACTTCAACGACGAGGAAAAGATGTTCGAGTTGAAGGTGGAGCTGGCTCTGCTCCGAAGCCCGCAGATTTATGGCGGAACGGGCCACATCTACGTTTTCCCGCCGATAACGCCGGAAAAGCTGGATGAGGTCCTGGAGAAGACCAAAGGCATGCGGTTGATGGGCCAGCGCTTCATCCCCGATTCCTACATGTTTCAGAACCTCGTTTTTCCGGTAGTTGGCTTGTACGAAGGGTCGGGCACGCCGTTTACAATGGAGAATACGCCGCTCGGCCCGATGCGGTGTTTCCCGAGGGGATTGGACGTAATGTCCGTCCTCGGCTCAGTCGAGGCATTGACAATTCTGGAGCGTGAAGGCGACACGGAGTATGTGGATTACGATAAAACCCTGAACGAGCTTGCGACGCTCTTCGAGAGTTTCACCGAGAAAGACTGGAACAAGAACCTCTACTGGAGCTGGTTGTACACGCTGAAATCACTGCTGGGCAGCTTCGGTCAGGGCTATCCCGCGTTCATGCAGGGGACGCCCTGGCAGGATAAGGAGCTTAATACCGCGCTTGCTTCCTGGACCGAATTGAGGCACGACACCATTCTCTACGCCAAGCAGAGTTACACTCCCCCGTGTTCCGTACCGCCGGAGCCGGAGCGAGGATATGTTGAGCCGGTACCAGAGTTTTACAACCGGCTGCTGGCTCTGACGCGAATGACCAGAAGCGGCCTCGACGATATGAACGTTCTGGACCCGACGCAGAGGGATAGGCTTGAAGGGCTCGAGGATGTTTTGAGCCGCCTGCTCGATATTTCCATAGCTGAACTGGAGGGGAAAGCGCTGAGCGAAGACGACTACAAGTACATAAAGGGTTTTGGCGGTGTTCTGAGACCGCTTGTCCAGGGGCTTTCCGACGAGAAGGCGCCGGGGACCACCCTCATTGCTGATGTCCACACGGACCTCAATACCTATCAGGTTTTGGAGGAGGCCGTCGGCTACGTCAAGTTTATGGTTGTCGCCTACATGATTCCGGAAGGAAGACTTGTCGCGGGGGCGGGGCCTGTTTTCTCCTATTACGAGTTCAAATGGCCGATGGCCGACAGGTTGACCGACGAGAAGTGGACCGAGATGCTGGAGAAAGGAGAGCAGCCGGCTCAGCCCGACTGGGTCAGGAGTTTCGCGCACCCTGTGACCCTCGCCCTTGAGAACGATGACGATGCGGATAGAGACCAGCTTTCCGATACCTGGGAGAAATCAATATGGGGCGGCATAGCAGTGGTCAACGACCCCAATGGCGACCACGATGGCGATGGCTTCACCAACGAACAGGAGTGCTTTGCCGGAACAAACCCCGACGACCCTGCCTCGTTTTTGCGGGTTGTCAATATCGTCCCAGATGAATCCGGCGCCGCCCTCCGTTGGAGCAGCGTCGCGGGCAGGCGCTACCGCGTTTCCTTTTCGGACGACCTGCGGACATGGCATCTATTGGGGATGCCGGTTGCCGCTCAAGCAGAAACCACCGAACTGTCCGATCCTGTGGCAGTTCCTCCCGGACGCCGGTTTTACAGGGTCAATATCATTCCTTAGAACGGGATTGGGCAAGCCCTGACGGGAAGGCTCTCTTGTTCGAGGCCTTCGCGGCGTCTATCGCACGGCGTTTATCTTCGGCCAATCTTGTTTCTTGATTAAGAAGAGGGCAGAAAGAGAGCTTGTTCGAGAGGGTAAGCAGGATTCGGAGAATCCCGTGCATCCTGTTATCCTGTCGTGAAAATACGACGCGGAATGTATGAGTCACAGCGGCAACCGGTCACCTGTGCTTCCGGCTGTCTGACCTTCGACGAGCCTGATGCGTTCAACAGTCGCCGGCCGGGCATCAGAAATTGAAGGTATGTTCACCATGACGGATCACGAGCTGCGAATCAAGTCGCTCGTCTATCGGAAAAAGCTCGTCACGTACATCAAGAAAGCCAACGCCGGACATACCGGCGGCAGCCTGTCGTGTGTGGATATTCTTAATGTTCTTTATAACCGGATACTGAACGTCTCGCCCGATACATTCGACGATCCGGGACGCGACAGGTATCTCCACAGCAAGGGGCATTCGGTGGAGGCGTTGTACGTTGTCCTGGCAGACCTCGGCTTTTTCCCGGAATCGGACCTCGAGACGCTGTGCCGCTATCGCTCGGATTACGTCGGACACCCCACGCGGAAGGTTCACGGCATCGAGCACAATACCGGGGCGTTGGGCCACGGGCTGCCTGTGAGTGTCGGCATCGCGCTGGCGGGCAAGAAAGATGCCGCCGATTACAGGGTGTACACGCTGCTCGGCGACGGCGAACTGGCGGAGGGGTCAAACTGGGAAGCTTCTCTCGCAGCCGCGCACTATGGACTCGACAACCTGACGGCAATCGTTGACCGCAACACTCTCCAGATAACCGGCAGAACCAGAGACGTCTGCGCCCTCGAGCCGCTGGCGGAGAAGTTCACGGCGTTCGGCTGGAGCGTCCGCAGCGTGGACGGCCACGACATTGCGGCGCTGACAGAGGTCCTGCGAAAGGTTCCTTTCGAGGAGGGCAAGCCCAGTCTCCTAATCGCGCGGACGGTCAAGGGAAAGGGCGTCAGCTTTATCGAGGACAATCCGAAGTGGCATCACCGCGTGCCGACTGACGAGCAGTTTGAAAGGGCGATGCGAGAACTGGACGAAGCGCTCGGCAGACTGGAAGCTCAAAAAGAGTGAATTCCGCAGAGAGCACATTGATAGCCCCTTCGTTGAAAAAGCGCGAGTGAGAGGAAAACCGGAACCGCGATGGAATTGGAGTTGGGCAAACCGAATCTGGAGGAATTCGCTGAAGCATTATTGATGCTGGCGAAGGAGGACCGGAACGTGCTCGCGGTCACGAGCGACTCTCGCGGCTCGGGGAAACTCCTGCCGTTCGCAGAGTGCTTGCCCGAGCAGATCGTGGAGGTTGGCGTCGCGGAGCAGAACCTGGTGGGCGTTGCGGCGGGCCTTGCGTCCGCCGGCAAGACGGTCTTCGCCGTGTCGCCCGCGTCGTTCCTGACAGCGAGGGCGCTGGAGCAGATCAAGAACGACGTCGCTTATTCGGACAAGCCGGTCAATGTCATCGGCATCAGCGCCGGCGTCAGCTACGGCGCGCTCGGTTCGACGCACCATTCGCTCCACGACTTTGCTGTCCTGCGGGCCGTCAACAACATCGCTGTCCTTGCGCCGGCGGACAATCTCGAAACTCGTGAAGCGATTAAAGCTGCTGCCGCGACGCCTCATCCCGTTTACATCCGCCTCGGCAAGCGGCCCATGTACCACCTGCACGAGCCGGGCGCCACTTTCGAAATCGGCAAGGCGATCACGCTCCGGGAGGGTTCGGACATCGTGTACATCGCCACGGGCGAAACTGTCTATCACGCTCTGATGGCCGCGGCGAAACTGGAAAGGGAAGGGCTTTCGTGCGGCGTGGTCAGCATGCACACCGTTAAGCCTCTCGACGCGGAAACGCTTCTTGATGCGGCTGCCCGCTGCCGGGCACTCGTGACGGTGGAAGAGCACAACGTCTTCGGCGGATTGGGCGAAGCGGCCGCCGCCGTCCTGCTGGAAGCTGGCGTTCACGTTCCCTTTAGAATCGTCGGCATCCCCGACGAGTACACGGTTACCGGCAGCCAACTGGAGATATTCACTCACTATGGCATTTCCGCCGACGGCCTTGCGCACACAGCGAGGGGTTTGCTGCATCCTGACCGTTAGCCCAGCCCGCGAAAAGAAAAAGAGGCGGCATGTACCTGCCGCCCCCTTTCTTGCAACACTCAAAGAGCGCTTTTAGCTTACCTTGCGCGTGGCATCACTTGGTGGCGCCGCCGCGCTCGCTCCACCAAGCCTGGCTTCTTATCTTGCTATCGGGACTATCCGGGTTGGTCAAAAGTTTCCCTTTCCCGGAGATCCACTTGACGTGTCCATCGGCGAACGCCGCGTTTCTTCCGTCCAGCTTGTGGTTGGAGTCGCTGGTCAGATCCGTGCTGGCCTTTCTGTCACCAAGAATTCTGGTTTCCGTGGGCGCCGATTCGGTCCAGCCCACGTCTTTGCTGCCCTCGCCGTTGTACCCATAAGCATAACTCGTCTGCGCGGCCTCATTGGTCAGGAAATTCTCGCCGTCGTGGGAGCTGTCCTGTCTGCCGCTGCTGCCTGATGGCATCTTATTGCCCGAACTCGGGCACGTGAATACGTCCAGAGAGGAAACATAGTTGGGGTACAGGATGCCGAGAGCTTTGTAATGAGTACTGCTGCTGATGGCGTCGCCCGGCGCCTTGTCCGTCGGATACCACTCGTTGTAATCCGGCGTGTAGGTCTTGATGCCAAGCATGATCTGCTTCAGGTTGCTCAGGCAAGCCGCTCGCCTTGCCGACTCTCTCGCTCTCTGCAAAGCCGGCAGAAGCATCCCCGCCAGGATCGCAATGATAGCGATCACAACCAAAAGCTCGATCAGTGTAAAACCTTCTCTCTTTCTCATTACATTCACCACCCTCTCTTTACAAAGGTTACTGTTACGGTAATAATTCCAGCTTTCCTACGTGGTATTCGTGCGCGCTTCTTTCTCTCTGTCCTCCTTTCTTCTGTGCGTCGTTTCTAACAAATCTTTCGCTTTTTGACCATTTTGCGTGCCAAAAAGGCTTCCCTGAAGATACTTCAGCTCTCGCTTCGTAGTCAAGCATTTAATTGAGAGCAACATCTATGCCATCAGGACAGTTGGCTTGACCCTCATGCCCGCGTCGGAAGCTGCCCCCGCAACTCCTTCCACGATAGCGTGTTCCAACGTCGGTCGCATAAGCCTTTTCCCCTGTCGGCGCCCGCTCTGCACCATTGAAAGGCGCGATTCTCACGCTTTGGGCGTGAAACTCACGCTTCAATGTCCGGCAGCGTCAGTTGTGTGAAAGACATTCTTCGACGAGCCGCTTTCATACCCCGGCAAGGGGCACTGCCGCCCCAGCAGACGCATGAGCTCAAAATTGCGATATTCTTCTCCCTGGAACACGCTGTATCGCACGTCCGGCCGTGTCCAGTTTGTACCGCTGCGAGAGGAGTGTCCCCAAGAGGACAAGCACAACCCCCAACAGAAGAAATGTCGCCTGTATGAAAAGCCGTTTGTGCTTCATGGCATCCGCAATATGAGTGTAGGTGTGTAAGCACAATTCGTCAACGAAGAATCGCCCCCCGTGCGTAGTCCCTCAGTCCCAGGCGGATACCCCGCCTTGGCGGGGTATCCGCCCGAGACTGAGGCCATGCTGCTGCAACGTTTTTCCCGTTGTGATTCTTCGCCCTCGATTGTATCATGACAACCGGAAACACGAACGCACTAATGCACGAACAGCGGTTTATAGGAGGTTTTCAGCCATGAGAAAACACCCGGTTGTCGGATTCCTCGTCACAGTGGTTGTGGGAATGGCACTGTGCTCGTCGGGCGTGCGAGCGACCGAAACGAAATCTCCGGTTGTGCGCGCTCCCCAGACGGTTCTCAAGACGCTCCGCAAGGCGCATCCGAGACTGATAATGCTGGAGAGCGACGTTCAGCGAATTCGCAGAATGATCAAAAAGTACCCTCTCGCGAGAAGGTACAGCGAAGAGCTGCGAAGGAGCGCGGAGCGGACACTCAACGCCAAGCCCGTCGAATACATTATCGTCGGGCCGCGGCTTCTCACGCAGAGCAGGAGGGCCGTCAGCCGCGTTTACACCCTCGGGTTGGCATATCGCCTCTCCGGCGAGAAGCGTTTCGCGGAACGTGCGAAAAAGGAACTCATGGCGGCGGCGGCGTTTCCTGACTGGAATCCATCCCATTTCCTTGACACGGCGGAGATGTGCCACGCTTTTGCCATCGGCTACGACTGGCTTTACGACGCGCTCAGCCCGAAAGACCGCCGGATTATCAAGGAGGCTATCGTCGAGAAAGGGCTGAAGCCGGCGATGCAGGTTTATGAGAAGGACGGATGGTGGGCCAAAACAATCTACAACTGGAATCAGGTCTGCAACGGCGGAATCGGCATCGGCGCCCTTGCCATCGCCGACGAGGAGCCGGAGCTTGCGGGGGAGATTCTCTCGAAAGCAGTCAAGTCAATTTCCCGCTCGATGGTTTCTTTCGGGCCGGATGGCGGCTGGGGGGAGGGACCCGGATACTGGAATTACGCCTCGCGTTACGCTGTCTATTTCTTCGCGGCGCTCGACAGCGCCCTGGGCACGGATTTCGGCTTGAGCGACATTCCGGGCTTTTCCGACGCGGGCTTGTTTCGCATCTATTTCTGCGGACCGATAGAAAAGACGTTTAACTACGCCGATGCCGGAGCGGGCTGCGGAAGCGCCGCACAAATGTTCTGGATGGCGAGGAAATACGATAAGCCGACCTATGCCTGGCACCAGCGGCAGTGCGTAGGACGACCTGACGCCCTGGACCTCATCTGGTTTGACCCCCGAGGAAAGGGACCGGCGGTGAGCTCTTTGCCGCTCGACAGGCATTTCAAAGGTACGGATGTAGTCTTCTTTCGGAGCAGGTGGGAGGATAAAAATGCGGTTTTCGTCGGTTTCAAGGGCGGAGATAACCGCGTCAACCACAGCCATCTCGACCTCGGAACTTTCGTCCTCGATGCCCTGGGGCAGCGCTGGGCGCTCGACCTGGGCGGCGATAACTACAACCTTCCCGGATACTTCGGCTCGAAACGATGGACCTACTACCGCCTTCGCACGGAGGGTCAAAACACCCTGGTCATCAACGAAAAAAATCAGAATCCGCGCGCTCCAGCCCCGATTATAGGCTTCGGTTCATCGGCCAGCGACGGGTGGGCTGTAGCCGATTTGACAGCGGCTTATCCGGACGTGAAAGGAAAAGTCTGGAGAGGTGCGGCGCTGCTCAAGCGGGCGCACGTGCTCGTGCAGGATGAGATTCGTTCGGAAAACCCCGTCGAAGTGCTTTGGGGAATGCACACAGAGGCGAAAGTTGAATTGCGGGGAAAATCGGCAGTGCTCAGGCTGGGCGGCGCACGGCTTCTAGCGCGGATTCTCCAGCCGGCGGTTGCCCGGTTCGACGTTATGTCCGCAAACCCACCTCCGCCACAGCGTCAGAACCCGAACGTCACGAAACTCGTCGTTCGCCTGCCGGGGAAGGCGGCCAAACTGCGGCTTGCCGTCCTTCTTTCGCCCTACCGTCAGACTGAACGGGAGCCGAGTTACCTCCCTCCAATCCGGGCTCTGGAAGAATGGGGGAAGCGGTAGAGACGTTGCTATCGTTCTCCTGAGGACTGCCGGAGCGGCCGCGCGAGTTACCGGGAGGGTGCTACTGGCAAGAGATATTGTCAAGAGTTGTGGATGACATTTTTCCGAACGCACCCTTGTGGCCAT
>CAZXGF010000045.1:0-44039 GCA_964640185.1 uncultured Verrucomicrobiota bacterium
GTCCGACTGGGGCTGTAGTCTCCCTCCGGGGCCAGCGCCTGCGTATGGGCCACCGCGACGAGCAGGATGTCCTCCGCGTCCACCACGTCGTCAGCCGACAGGTACACCCAGTCGTGCCAGTTCGGCTTCGCTTCTCCTGTCCCCTGATTCTCCACCGTCCACGAAAACTCCACGTCGTGCTGCGTCACCACCGACGCCGGCGATGGCGTGATTGCCGTTGGACTCAGGTCCGGCTGCGCCCATGCGGCGGAGAAAACCGCCAAATGCGAAAGGACAACAAGAACAAGGAACAACTTTCTGGAAACAAGCATAGTCATTTTTGCCTCCTCAGATTGGGGGCGAGCTCGGCTTTATCGGCGCCGATTATGCCCTGAAACCGACAGGTGAAGGGGGATTGGAGCCCGCCCTGTCAACATCGGTTTCCAAATCTCCCCGGGCACTCCAACGGTATCTTACGATCTCTGTCCTGAAATTCAAGTGGTTCCGCGAACCTTCGACGACGCGAGTGTACCAGCCAGGCTGTGGCTCATTCAACCCAAAAGTGCCCAAAATACGCGTGGGCTCACAGCGGCCCGACGGAGCAGTGGGAGGGGCCAACAGGCCGCAGGCCACTGAAATGGCGCCACACCCCTTTATTCGCACTCATTGACTCACCCGGCGCCTTCCGCTTGAGCGCGCGAGGCTTGCCGCTTTCAGTAAGAAAGCCCGTTGTGCAAATCGGCGGCAAGAGTCGGGCTTACTAAATGCTTTGGTTCATAAATTCGGTCACGTATTTGCTCTGACAGGATAACAGGATGGACATGATTCTCGGAATCCCGTTTATCCTTGCGAAAGGTTCTTCGCCTTTCGCTTCACCTCAACTTCTCACGTACTGGCTTATCGGTGGCAACGAGGTTGTTAACGAGCTGTATCTCCTGAGGGGCCACAACAACCCCCTTGACCCCGCGCCACGCGGGGCTCGACGATGACCGTATGTCTTTCGACCCCGCCATGACTGCGCAGGGAGGTCTCGAACAACATCTCCGCCAATTCCTTCCTTGCGACTTTGCGTCTTTGCGAGAGGCCTCCCCTTTTTCCATTTTCTCTCGCCAAGACGCCAAGGGCGCGAAGGCCTTGGACCCGGGCGCCCGGGGGCTTGTGATTTACCGGATGCTTCACGTCTCTGGAACAATCCCGTTCACGCCGATGGCGTGATTATCCCGTCAAAATAGCTCCTTTCACGACACCATTCATACTTCACCCGATTTGGGAATCCATGTACTAAGACGGACTCGGCTCTCACTCGCGAATGAAAGCCACAATTTGCTCCAGCACTTTGTTCGTGTAAAGGACCATCCCCAGATGAGTCGTGTCGTACCATACGATTTTCGGCTTGCCCGCCTCCCGCCATAATTTGGCAGCGCACTCCTTCGTCACGGTCTGGTCCTTTTTCCCGTTGAACATTATGAGCGTGCGGGGGTTAATGCGGTTGGCGTAGGTGAGGGGATCAACCGGCTTCAATTCCTTCCTCAGTTTTTCGAGAGTGTAACCTTGTTCGAGCAACTGTGCCTTGAGCCGACTGGCTTCCGGCGAGGCCCAGATAATCTGCGCAACGTCTCCGCCGCCGAGGATGAGAGCGCTTCTGGCGAAGCTATCGTCAACGCCGACCGCGAGGGCGCCAATGACCGCCCCGAGGCTGACACCCACGATTCCGGTTTTATGGGGGTCAATCTCTTTTCTCGTCCTCAACCACATCGCGGCACTCCGGATGTCGAGAACCGCCTGGGTTATGGCGTCTCGCGCGAAAGAGATGTCTGCGGAAAGCAGCCCTACCTCCGGCTGACCTTTCGGCGTACGTTTTCCGAAGAATGGCATGTGCATCGCCAGGGCGGCAATGCCGTTGTCCGCGAGCGTCCTGGCGAGACTTCTGGCGACGATGAAGTTTCCCTCCAGAATGTCCAGGACGACCACTGCGGGCACTTTGCCGGAAGCTTTCGGTATGTAATACTCCGCCAACACGGTGCTTACCTCCGGCCACCGTGTTTTGACTTCGGACGGGAAGGAGAGGTCTGCCACAAGGTAGTTTTGCGTTGCGGACTCGTACGTCAGAACCCAGCGAAAGTTTTTTCTCTTGAGGCGGAACCGCGCAACGGCGGTATCGGAAAGGAATTGCTTCCTCTCGGCGATGCTGACCGTCCCGGTTTCAGGTCTCGGGAGTTGGCCTGCGGCGGCTGCGGGCGGCTCAGCAACCCTCATCTCGAATGGAGCTTCCCGAATGAGATTCGGAAGGCTGTACTTGTAGAAAGGTTGGTTCTGGGCGCCGGCGAACTTCGCCTCCGAGGGGCTGACGGCGTTGGATACCCACAACTCCAAAGTCGAAGGGCAAAACACGACCTGGTGAAGGCAGGGATGCTCCGGAGGATACTTCCTCAAAAGCTCAATCATTTTGATGCCATTGAGGCGACCGTAGTTATCGAGAATGAAACTGCTCATGACGGAATAGGCAAGCCAATCCGCCGGGGAGAAGATTTGAGGGTCGTAAACGTCCCTTTGAATGGCGGCCATTTCTCTGTCCACGAAGTAGTTTCCCCGCCGCACCGCGTCAGCGATGGGGAAATGCGGAGCAGGATTGCTCTTCGCGTCGCCCGGCAAGCCGACGGCCATCCTCGAGTGCGAGACCTCCAGCGCACAGGCGGAGGGTATTTTTCCATCTCCCACGATGAAAGTGAAACCGCATGTGCGAGGAGATTTGCTGACAAATCCGACGACCTCATCGAGCGTGTCGCAAGTTCTGAGAGCTTCTCTCAACATGAGAATCATCGGCATCCCGGAATAGCTTTCGTCCCGGCAGCCGTTGCCTATCTCCCCTATGGAAATCCCTTTCGCGTTCATGCCGGAGACGCACCCTATCAATCCCGCCCACGAAACGACCGCATGGGCGTTCCCCTCAACTGGTTGATAGATGACGACGACCGCATTTTCCTGAACGGTCTTTCTATCGCCGATGTCCAGGTTATAATCGAGACTCCGGGTGTGATACAACCGCCCGTCAGCCGTCGCCTTGCCGAAAGCGGCTGCTCCCGTGCAGTGGAAGCGACTTGGTATCGCGTGGAGCAGGTGAATTTCCCGCAGCGGAACGCCGGACCCTTCGGCAAGCCCTCTCATCTCATCCAAATAACGTCTCGGGATGAATGGCCGCAAAGAATCGAATATCGTGCCGAGCTTCGATATGGACACGCCGGCTTTGCCGACGGCCCATTCCTGCCCGAAAGCTCGGCCGTCTTCGGCAACCTCCTTCGCCAGCAGCCTCCCATGCTGAAAACCCATCTGGTAAGGAGTGCCTTTTAGGACGAGAACCTTTTGTCCTTTGAGCAGCAGAAGACTGCCTTCTCCTTCCCGCTTGACCACCCGCCAATGAGAGGCCGCCTCCGTGGATTCGGCTGCCTGCACGGCCCCCAAGCCAGCCGCGGGAAAAACAGCAATCACAACGACTGCGAAGCCAATGCTTATCAAGAGCTCCGCCGAACGAAACTTTCCGCCGGAACGAACAATCGTCTTCATTGCGCGCGCCCCCTTTTTTGGTTTGTTGTTTCCGAAGCGAAATCTCTTTTGCCGAGCCTTGCCGCTGGACATTGCTCGTGCACATTTTCAAGATGCCACAAAAAGCCTCGGTTTGCTATACTAAGCTGACGGTGCAACGGGGAACGCCCGACTTTCCCGCGCAAAGGAGAAAAGATGCTTACTACGGATATTACCATAAAAGAGGTCGAGACAACCTTCCAGCCGATGCCTTTCAGAACGCCCCTGAAATTCGGCTCCGTCGTCATCGAAAGCTGGGACTTCTGCCGCGTGCGCTGCCTGGCATCCAACGGCAGAGGTCGGGCCGCGGAAGGGTGGGGCGGCATTTTCATTGCGGACGGATGGGCCTGGCCGAAACCGCCCCCGGATTCTCCCGCAAAAGTCTCTCTCATGCGGGAGATTGCCATCGAATTCGGAAAAAGCCTCGTCGGTTACAAAGGGCACCCCCTCAACATTATGTTCTCGGCCCGCCCCTATCTCGAGCGCCTCCGCAGCGAAAAGTCACAGAAAGCCGGGGCAGATGTTCCCGTTCTCGCCGCTCTGGTTGCGGCGTCTGCTGCCGATGCCGCCGTTCACGACGCTTTCGGGGTAGTCACCGGTATCCCCACTTACGACGGCTACGGCCCCGACTTCATTGACCACGATCTTGCGACCTATCTCGGCCCGAAGTATAAGGGACGCTACGTCGCCGATTTTCTCCGCGGCGCCTACAAGCCCACCATCCCGCTCGTCCACCTCGTCGGCGGGCTTGACAAGCTGCGGGAAAGCGAGATTGACGGTTCAGACCCGCAGGACGGGCTCCCCGTTTCCCTCGACCAGTGGATTCGCCGCGACGGCGTGTTCTGCCTGAAGGCCAAACTTCGCGGGAACGACCTCGAGTGGGACATCCACAGGCTGCTCGAAGTGTTCCATCTCGCCGAGGAGACCCTCCCGCCCCAAAAGCGAGACTCCATCGCCATGACCGCCGACGCCAACGAAATATGCCCCGACGCCGAGTACGCCGTCGAAATGCTCACCCGGGTCAGAGAAACTTCGCCCGCTGCCTTCGACGCCATTAAGTATGTCGAGCAGTTGACCTCCCGCGACATGGAAACCAATCCCTACGATGTTTCCGAGGTCGCAAAGCTCAAGCCGGTTCTCCTTGACGAAGGGCTAACCTCCCTCGAAGCTCTCGACCAAGCCCTTCGGCTTGGCTGGTCGGGTCCCGCCCTCAAGACGTGCAAGGGCCATACCGAAGCCCTTCTCACCCTCGCCAGAGCTGAGATGGAGGGCTTGCCCTATTCCGTCCAGGACCTTACCAATCCCAGCATCGCCCTCCTTCATTCCGTGGGCTTCGCCGCGAGAACCAATTGCTTGGTGGGAGTCGAGTCCAATGCCCGCCAATTCGTAAGAGCTTACGCATCCGAAAAAGAGCGCCAAACGCACCCCGGCATATTCACCATCCGCGACGGCGTCGCCGATACCACGACCCTCACCAATTTCGGCCTCGGTTACGCCTTATAGCAGCGGGAGCGATTTGCCGGCTATGGGGTAGATTCTTGGCGCCTTGGCGAGAGAAGGCGGCAGAGAGGGAACCTCTCGCAAAACCTCAAAGTCCGGCGAAAATCAGACTTCAACGGGAAGCGGAACTCCTGGGGCACTTCCGATTGGCTTTCATATTCATCCTCGTAGGCGTTGACCCCTTCGGCTCTCTGCCCGTATTCATTTCCTTAAACGAAGGAATGTCCGCTCGACAGGTTCGGGCTCGCCACCCGGCAGGGCTGTGCTTCCGACTCGGTGACCGGGTTCCGCTACGTCTCCGTGGCATGCTCGACGCCTGGCTTTGATCCTGCCCGCCTCAGGTTGACGCCGTGCATCTGTCCGGTCTGTCGCTCTATCGTGCAAGGGAAAACGGCAGGGTTTTCTTTCCGCCTGCCCTCAGCGGGCACCGCACTTAGCCACCGGCTTTAGTCGGTGGTATCGGAAACGCGATCCTTCTCGTGACAGCCGGCTTCAGCCCCGCCGAGGCGGGGCTTCTCGACCAGAGGATTCATCCGAATTATCCCACGCAAATATGGCCGCACCGCAATGACCTGAAATCTTGACGAGTATCGCTGGAGAAATGGTAGATTATCCGGGTGCGGTGAGGCCCTGAATCGGCGGGGCTCCAACTCGCGCGAAGGCGGGCGAGAACTGTTGCGTAAATGAAAAGGGACGATCGTTGAACCGGCGTCATGTGTGGGAGGTGAACGATGCAATACACCGAGACAATACGGGCAGGTTTGTTGGGACTGCTGACGTTGACGCTGACGTTGAATGCGTTTGCTCAGACGGCAGATGAGCGGCTTGTGCCGCAGATTGACGGCCCGTGGCGGGCGGTCGCCGGCGACCCCGACCTCGGCAAGCTGACAAGCCCGAAACAACAGCCGGTTGATTTTGCCATCTGGCAGGCAGCCGATGGCTCGTGGCAATTGTGGTCCTGCATCCGCCACACCAGATGCGGCGGCAAGACGAGACTGTTTTATCGCTGGCAGGGCAAGAGCCTCACGGACGAGAACTGGAAGCCTATGGGAATCGCCATGCAAGCTGACCCGAAATTCGGCGAAACCCCCGGCGGGCTTCAGGCTCCCCACGTCGTGAAGGTCGGCGACGTTTATCACATGTTCTACGGCGACTGGGGGAACATCGGTCTCGCCACCAGTGGAGACGGCAAGACGTTCACACGCAGGCCGAACGAAAAGGGTCTTGTTGGCATGTTCTCGGAGGGAACGGGCGCCAATACTCGCGACCCGATGGTGATCCGCATCGGTAAGCTATGGTATTGCTATTACACCGCCTATCCGGGCCGAAAAGGGGCTGTGTATTGCAGACTCTCCCTCGACCTCCGCCACTGGAGCAACTCCAAAATTGCGGCGTTCGGCGGGCAGGCCGGTACGGGGCCGAGCTCCGCCGAGTGTCCCCACGTGGTTCACCACGCAGGTTACTACTACCTCTTCCGCACGCAGCGTTACGGCGTCGCCGCACAGACCAGCGTTTATCGCTCCAAGAACCCGATGGATTTCGGTGTCGAGGACGACAAGTATTTCGTGTGCACACTTCCCGTGGCGGCGCCGGAGGTCATCCTTCACGAAGGCCAATACTACATCGCGTCCCTTCTCCCCAGCCAGAAGGGCATTCGGGTCGCCCGGTTGAAATGGGTTTCGCAACGCTGACCTGGGCAAGGCATGACGCTGCGGATGCCCGAGGCGAACGCCCTTGTCTGTCTGCGGATAGTTCATGCAACGCGGCGACGGAGGCGCGTGTTGAACTGAAATGCGTACTCCGTTACACTTGGGGTGTGGCACCGGCGTCCAGCCCGTGAACACTCATGGGCAAGATACCCATGCCACGTGGGGATGCCGGGGCGGGTGTAACGCTGCCGCCTCATTTGCCTTAAAGCGTGGATGGAACAAGCTCTCGTCGGAAGGAGACGCAGGAAAATGCCCGAAGATCGAATCGCGAGAAGGAAATCAAGTGTACTGGCGGTGACGGTGTTCGTCTGCGGGTGGGCGGTGATGTCGCTGGAGATTCTGGGCGGAAGGATTCTGACGCCGTTTTTTGGCAGCGACATTTATGTATGGGGGAGCGTGATTAGCGTTTTCCTCCTGTCTCTGGCCATCGGCTATTTCCTCGGCGGCAAGCTTTCGAGACGGCTCGCGGGGAGGTGGCATTTGTCTGCGGTGATACTTGGGGCGGCGGTGTGTCTGGCCGTTTTGCCGCTGCTCCATCAAAAAGTGAACGGAGCGATTTTCGACCTGTGGGTTGCGGACTCCCAGGCGGGCGAGCGGTGGGCGTGCCTGGTGGCCGCGACTGTGCTTTTCCTGATCCCCACGACACTGCTGGGGATGGTCTCACCGTACGCGGTGCGCTTGGCGGCGACCGAGGTGAGTTCCGTCGGGGAAAGGGCTGGCGTCTTATACGCCATTTCAACGGTGGGGAGTGTTCTGGGGTGTCTGATGACCTCCTTTTATTTGATCCTATGGTTTCACGTGAACACGATCTTTCTCCTGACGGGGGGATTGCTTGTGGTTGTGGCGTTGGTGTTCGCGGTTCTTTACCCGACAAGCGCTGAGCGAGAGAAAGGATTGGCAGAATGAACAAGGCAATGTGCATCGTCGTGGGGTTGACGGTCCTGACGGGAATCCGGGAGGGGGCATCCTCGAAAGCGCTCTACGAGCGCCAGAGCCTTTACCACTACATTCGCGTCGAGCAAACCGGCAGCGTGCGGACGCTTCACTTCCGTCTCAAGGGAACGGAGTATGATGAATCAATGGTGGATATTGCCCGGCCGCTGCGGCTGGGCATGCGTTACTACAGGCTGATGTTTGCGGGATTTCTCTTCGTCCCCGAACCGAAAAGGGTGCTGATGGTGGGGTTGGGAGGGGGAACGCTCCCCAGAGTCATCGCGCACTATTTCCCGGACGCGAGGGTGGATAGCGTCGAGCTTGACCCGGAGGTTGTAAAAGTGGCGAGGAAGTATTTTCTTTTCCGGGAGGGAAACAATGCCAGAGTTTTTGTCCGCGACGGGCGAGTGCATATCAGAAGCCTTGCTCGGCGGAGGCCGAAATATGATGTCATTCTCCTGGACGCGTTCAGGGGAGGATACATACCGTATCATCTCACCACCAAGGAATTTCTCGAGGAATGCCGTAGCATTTTGGCCCCGGGGGGCGTGGTGGTCGCCAATCTGTGGGACGACCACCGACTGTACGAATATCAGCGCCGGACATTCGCAAAGGTTTTCGCGAGCCATTATGCGTTCGGCGGTGGCGGCAACAAAATACTGGTGGCGATTCCGCGAAACGTGGAGTTGCGCAAGAAAGAACTTTCCGATCGAGCGAAGGAACTTCAAAAAAAACGGCGGTTCTCATTCGAGATGAGCTTGGTAGTGGGCGAATTCGACCCGCAGATAGACTATCCGCCGCAGGGGGGAATCCTGACGGACGGGCACGCTCCGGTAAACATATTGCGCAGTCAGCCCCTGAGATAATGCGGAGGCGGCGTTCCGTCGTGCAAGCAAAGAGAGCACGCGGGTATGCGTCCGGTGAACACATACCGAGTCTGCCGGACGGGCAGGGACGTGAGAAAGCAGGCAGACACGTAATTAGATGGCCTTCTGAGCCGCGTTCCACTTGTTCGGATTCGGTTTTCTCTCGCCAAGACGCAGACACGGCAAGGTTTCATGGGTCATCAAGCCAACACACTCTTATCATCCGGCATGCTTTGGCGCGTTCTTGCTCAGAGCAATTTTAGGAATTCATCAACATCTAATCGCGCTTCCTTCAAAATACGCGCCAACGTAGAACGCTTGACTGGACGATGCGCTGGCACAGTTATTTTGAGCACTTCGTTGCCTACTCGTTTCTGTAATCGAATGTGGCTGCCGCGCTGACGCACTACTGTCCATCCGGCTCTTTGTAAGGCTCTGATAATCTCGATATACCGCACGCTGGGCACTTTAATCACAATTCAATCTCCTGCACCAGCGCAGTATCTTCCATCACCAAATCATCGTCCACAGGCTCGAGATACAGTTCAATTGCTTCTCGAATGTTTTTCAGAGCCTCTTCGACTGTCTCTCCTTCGCTAATGCAACCGGGCAGAGAAGGCACATAGACTGTATATCCGCCTTCATCACTGGGTTCCAGGACAACTTTGAAACGCATGGGATTTCTCCTATCTGATAAACACTTGATTGCGATAGTAACGCCAAGGCGTGTCCGTTCCTGTGAAGGCAACCTGCCCGCCCAATCATGGCTTCTATGTAATATCCCCGTGCCCACCTGGTAAAGGGCGTCGGCCGGACTGGGCGCGCTACCCTCCATCATCCTCGGATCCCCGGAAGCCTAAGCTCTGACAAGGGCAATTGTCCCCGGATGGTTCCGATTTGGACCCTGTTTGGTTCGTCAGCTCTTCGCTCACATGCTTAATTGTGCCCCCTGGTTGAAGTCTGTCAAGGCATTTTTCTGCTGGCAAATGTCCCGCTAAATGCCTGCCCCAGCGTTCTACATCGCTGTCTTTCCACGTCTTGGTGTTCCGTCCTCTCTTGCCAAGACGCCAAGGACCTTCTCTCGCTGAACTTGCCGAGGAGTATGGCTCAAACTCTCGTATCAGGCCGAAGATGGGTTGACGAGACCGCTACGGATGCGGAGTGAGCAAAGTGGCCAGCGGAGATCAGCCCTCCTCGGGCTCGCGCTGGCCCTTGTAGAAATATCTTTCGAGCAGTTTGTGATATGGGGTGAACGCGGAGGGGTCGGTTTTGGCCCGCTCGATCCAGTCCTGAGTCAACTGCACTTTGGCGTCGAGGTTATCCACGTGGTAAAGGAGCATGGCTTCGACGGTCTTTGGGACAACGGGCGAGCGGTATTCGTATGTTCCATGGTGGCTGAGGATGAGGTGCTGCAACTCCATCTTCAGTTCGCGGGGGAATCCGCCAATCTGTCTTATCTTCTCCTCGAGGATTCTGCAGCCGATGACGAGGTGTCCGATGAGGCGTCCCTCGGTCGTGTAATCAAAGGAGGGCGAGGCGGTGAGCTCGTAAACCTTGCCGATGTCGTGGAGGATGGCGCCGGCGAGCAAAAGGTCTCGGTTGATGTTCTGATAGTGCCCGCAGAGCCAGTCGCAGATTTTAGCGACGGAAAGCGTGTGCTCCAGAAGTCCACCGATGAAAGAGTGGTGGAGATACTTCGCGCCGGGTGAGACTTTCAACCGCTGCACGAAGTCGTCGTCGGCAAAGAGGAGGTCAAGCAATTCCCTTAGAAAGCGGTTCTCCACGGTCTGAGAGACCTCGCGTAGCTCGTTCAGCATCTCCTCGGGGTCTCTGGCGCCGGCGGGAAGGAAATCGGCAAGGTCAACATCCTCCGTGCGGACAACCGTGAGCTGGTCAACCCTGAGCTGCAACGCGTCCTTATATTTCTCAACTGTCCCGCGGACGCGAATGAAATCTGCCGAGCCCATGCTGCTGTAAATCGTATCGGCATCTTCCCATATCTTGGCGTTGATGGTCCCCGTCTTGTCGCGAAGTGTCAGAGAAAGGTAGGGCTTACCAGACCTCGTCAGGAGGCGGCTTCGAGAACCAACGTAGAAGGTCTTTGAAATGGAATCACCTTCCTTGAAATCGGCGATGTAATGTTTTTCCGCCATGACGTCTCCACGCAGCGTTTCGCACGATAGGGACGAACGTCCCTGGTTCAACTATTCCGAGTCAGAAAAGCCCGACGACCCCCCCCGTGCTTGTCAATGTCAACGAAATTGCCAGCCGGGACAGATGGCAAGCCGGGCATCGTCGTGATGTCCCCGCACAAGGCGTAGAGGAAACCGGCGCCGATGGATGCTCTCACTTCCCTGACGGGCATCTTAAACCCTCGAGGTCTCCCCTTGACTTTCTTATCATGGGATAAGGACAGGTGTGTCTTGGCCATACAGACGGGGAGGTTGCCGAAACCCGCCCTCGTGAGAAGCTTGATTTGCTTCTCGGCGAGCGACTCGTAAGCGATCTCGCCGGCGCCGTAGATTCTCGTGGCGATGCGCTCGATTTTCTCCTTTATCGGCATGTCCAGGGGGTAAAGGAACTTGAAATTGCCGTGCTCCCTCGCCGCATTCACCACAGCGCGAGCCAGCTCGAGCCCGCCTTCTCCGCCTTTCGCCCAGACTTCGCTGACAACCGCGTCTTCTGCACCGGCGCCCACAGCCGTTTTTGCGGCGAGCTCGATCTCCTTGTCGGTATCGGAAGCGAAACGGTTGATAGCCACGACCACGGGGACACCGAAGATTCTGACGTTCTCAATTTGTTTGAGCATGTTGGCACAGCCCTTCTTGACCGCGGGGAGGTCTTCCTCGAGCAGGGCTTCGTCCAAAGGCTTGCCGGCGACGACTCTATACTTGCCGCTGTGGGCCTTGAGGGCGCGAATGGTTACTACGAGGACTGCGGCGTCAGGGACTAAACCGCTGTAACGGCATTTGATGTTCATAAACTTCTCGCACCCCATGTCGGCGCCGAACCCGCTTTCGGTAACGACATAATCGGCAAGCTTAAGCCCGATTCTGTCGGCGATGATGGAGCTGTTTCCGGGGGCGATGTTCGCGAAGGGGCCGGTGTGGACAAAAGCGGCGGTGCCTTCCGTGGTCTGGAGAAGGTTAGGCTTGATGGCGTCCTTCAAAAGGACGGTCATTGCCCCCGCACATTTGAGGTCCTCGGCGGTTACGACCTGCCCCTTTGAGTTCATGGCTACGACAACTCGTCCGAGCTTTTTTCTGAGGTCCTGAATGCCGGTGGTGAGAGAAAGAACGGCCATTACTTCGGACGCCGCGGTGATGTCGAAGCCGGTCTCTCTCGGTATGCCATTGCTTTGTCTGTTCCCGAGGCCGGTCGCGATGCGGCGGAGGTTTCTATCATCCACGTCGAGGACGCGTTTCCAGGTGATGGTGAAGGGGTCTATGTCGAGGGCGTTGCCCTTCTGGATGTGGTTGTCAATGTAAGCAGCGAGAAGGTTGTTGGCGAGCCCGATGGCGTGGAAGTCACCGGTGAGGTGGAGGTTGATGCTTTCCATGGGGATGACCTGGGAATAACCTCCTCCCGCGGCGCCTCCCTTGATGCCGAAAACGGGCCCGAGGGACGGCTGGCGAATCGCGGCGACGGCTTTCTTGCCCAGACGGTTTAGGGCGAGCGACAGCCCGATGGTGGTGACGGTTTTCCCCTCGCCGAGGGGGGTGGGGGTGATGGCGGTCACGTCAATGTATTTCCCGTTGCGTCGCCTCTTGAGGTGATCGAGGACGCGAAGTTCAACCTTGGCCACGTGCCTACCGTAGCACTCCAGCTCCTCCTCCTTCAAGCCGATGGAAGCCGCAATTTCCGTTATCGGCTTGAGCTTAACACTATGTGCAATCTCTAAATCGGATTTCACTTTCAACGCATTGTCCTCCGGGAAAAGGAAAAAGACGCAACCGCGACCACCCGCAGAGGTATTTCGTATATCAAAATGGATAGACCAGTTACAAGAAAAAAAGGACGGCGGCTGTAATCCCTCCGTCTCGGGGGGATAGCCGGCCGAGCCGGAGGAGGCAAGAAGGGAACAGCAGATTAACGCAAGGGCGCAGAGAATAAGGTGAGAAGGACACCCCGCCATGGCGGGGCGGCAGTCCCGAGGTCGTCTCGCGCTCGGCGGGGGCAGGGGCACGTGAAGGCTCATGGGCAAGATGCCCATGACACATGTTTCTGCACACTCGGCGGTTCCACCCTCAGCCGCCCGTAACTGAGGGATTACCGATTTGTTGCTTTTTTTTCTTGACAAAGCTTTGGAGAGAAGGCAATATAACCCCGGTAAAAAATGGAAGGTTGTGCGGTCCCATACTGAAGGGGGTAAGAAATGCGCGTTAAAAGTATTATCCTGGCGTTAGTGTTCTCGGTGGTTTTTCTTCCGGCAGCTTTTTCTTGGGAGTACACCTTCGACACCGACCAAGGATGGAGCTATTTTGACAACGACACCGGCGGAGGGGTTGCGGTGTCGCCATCCGGTGGGGTGCTGTCGGTTGATTACCCGGACTACTCGTTCTTCTCGGTGCGGTACATTTTCGCGGACAAGGATACCAATAACCCGTGGTTCGGTTCAAACAAGGACCTGGGCGGCGGACAGGTCAGCGCGACCCTGTCTTACTCGGGGTCGCAAGCACCGACGTTCGCCTATTTCTTCTTCGCGGGCGCTGGCGATGCTGGCGATGACCAAGTCTATGTGACGGAGGAAGCGTCGTGGTCCGGCGGCACGCAGACTTTCTGGGCATCCAACATGGCTTTGGAACTCGGAGAGGGCATGGTGTACGCACCGCTCTCTTTTTCGCCGTCGCAGTGGAGCATGTTTTCCGTCGGGCCGGTCCATGACGAGCAGAGAGGTACAGCGGCCTCGTGGGAGGACTCCCTGGCGAGCGTTGACGCTGTCGGCATCATGCTGGGCTATGTGGGGACACCCCCGGAGGGCGGCAAGCTCAACATTGACGAGTTCACAGTAACACCCGAGCCGAGCATTCTTCTGCTGTCGGGCCCGCTGGCCGGGTTTCTCGGCTGGGCGATGTGGCGCAAGCGCAGGAGAAGCCCGAGAAAAGCTTAGTTTTCACTTCGTCAGGAGGCGATGATATAAAAGGGAGGACAAGCCGTCCTCCCTTTCGTTTTTCCACATAGCCGCTCCTTGCGGGGCGGCGCTGTAATGCAGGGTGATAAAAGCCGGGACGGGTGGAAAGAATATGCGGAAGAAAAATGAAGGCGACACAGTTGATGAGCGAGAGATAGCCTTTCGCCGGAGAGGCCTACGCAGGATAATCGTTGTAGGGGCAATCCTCGTCGTTGCCGTTGCAGCGGGATTCGGCGTGAGAAAAATGGTTAAGGCTCGTTCTCCCCGTGCTATTCGGGAGAGATACATCGAGAATGCAAGGAAATTCTCCCGTGCGGGGAAGTACGCCGAGGCGCTGCGGATGTTGAAAAAGGCCCGGACACATTCCCCGGACAACGCCAACATACGCCAGGCCATCGTTCGAACGTACTTGAATCTCGGAGACGCACGGGGCGCCATTCGGGAGTTGGAAACTCACATCCGCTCGGCGCCCGAGGATGTTACCAGCAGGGTGCTTCTGGGGCATATCTACCTCACATCGAAAAACGTTTACAAAGCGAAGCAGGTCGCGGCCGACATTCTGAAGCGAAACCCCAGGAGCGTTCCGGCGCTCGCGCTGGAGGCGCAATGTTACATCGAGGAAAAGCAGATGAAATCTGCGATTCGGGACCTGAGCAGCATAGTGGAGATCGCTCCGACATATCCGCCGGGGTACCTGACATTAGCCGGCTTGTACTTGAGGGAGGGCAACAAGGAAGAAGCGGAGAAAGGGCTGAAGAAAGCGGTGGAGTCGAGTATCAATGACGTCATCCCCATGGTCGCTCTCGGTAACTTTTACGCTCAGGAGCGCCGGTATGAGGACGCAGAGCGGGCGTTTTTGTCCGCGATAGAGACCGACGCGAGCTCGGTGTTTGCGCGCCTGCAGTTTGCGAGATTTCTTCGTCGGGTCAATCAGCCGGAGAGGGCCCTGAGCCAGTACCAGGTGGCTCTGAGCATAAACCCGGACAACGTCGAGGCTCTGCGAGAATGCACGGCGGTTTGTCTCGCCGTCAACCGGATTGACAGGGCCGAAGATTATCTTGCGCAACTCCTGAAAAAGGCGCCGGGCTCGCCGCTGCCCATGTATCAGCGTGCCGTCATCAACCTTTTTGGGGGAAAGACGAAACAAGCTCTGAATGACCTCAAGGTCGTCACCAAGAAGAAGCCCGAATTGGCGTCGGCTCACTACCTCCTTGGGCTGGCGTACACAATGGAAAACGATTTGAGATCGGCCCGCAAGTCCCTGAAGAGGGCTCTGAGCCTGCAACCAATGTTTGTGAGGGCGCACTTGCTCTTGTCGGAGATAGAGTTCGCCCTTGGAGACCGCAAGGAAGCTATCGCGAGGGCCGAGAAAGTGGCCAAAGCCCAGGCGAACAATCTCTACGCGAACATGCTTCTGGGGAGGCTATATCTCGCCGAGAAGAACACGGAAAAAGCGGAGGCGTACTTCGCGAAATCGGTGGAACTTGACGAAAGATCGGTGTTCAGCCGGTTGATCCTGGGGGAGATTTACGAGGGTAAGTTGCAGTATGACAAAGCGCGGGAGATGTTCGTGGAAGTGGTCAAAGCCAACCCGGATTTCGCCCCCATATATTATCACCTCGGGCTGTTGTACCGAAGGATGAACGAGCCTCAGAAGGCTATTGACGAGTACAGGAAAGCTCTGGATAAGGACCAGAGTTTCCTGCCCGCGATAAATAACCTTGCCTACATGTATGCGGAATATGGCGCGGACCCCTCGCTCCTGGACAAGGCCCTGGACATGATCCAACCTTTGGCGGAGAAGTATCCGAATCAATCTCCTCTCCAGGATACTCTCGCGTGGGTTCTTTACAAAAAGAACCGCCCCATAGACGCGCTCAACGTCATCAACCGCATGCCCGAGAAACTCAGGGAGCAGGTCCCGGAGGCTGTGTACCACAGGGCGGTCATCCTCTTCCACGCGGGGCAACTCGTTGAGGCGAAGGTCGAGCTGGAGAAAGCTCTCCGAAAACTTACCGACCCCCAGAAACAGGAGGAGGTTCGTGGCCTCCTCTCGCGATTGGCATCCCCGAGTTAAACTCGATTCGGCGAGGTGAGCCGCCGCTGCATTCACGCGAGGAGGTGGCTGCTCACGGGGTGTGGCTTCATTTCAGTGGCACGCGGGCCCGCTTCTGATGTGTCTGGAGGGAACCGTGTATTGAGGATGAGCCTATTACGCCCCTTCAGGGCTTTTGCTTTTCATCACGTCGTATTTCCCCAGGGCGTTGCCCTGGGCTAAAATATTGCGCCCCCTCAGGGCTTTTTCATTTTATCACATGCAGTTCCCAGGGCGTTGCCCTGGGCTAAAATATTGCGCCCCTTCAGGGCTGAAGGTTGCTTTCGGGTCGCCTTTGAGAGAAAGTGGCCGTTCTCCGATACCGCGCCGTTCGAGAGCTTGGCGGCGACTTGGGGTCGCCCTCTAAGGGCAGACTTAATAAAGCTCAGGGCAACGCCCTGAGAAAGGACCCCGTGGGTGGGGCTGCGGTTACGTGGCATCCATGGGCGCTGGTTTATGGCTCCCCGCGGCACGCATCAGGCGTACGTTTATTGAATCTTCGGCTCCACCCCACAACCGAAAGTGCTGCTTTGCCGGCCTTTAGCCCCGCCTTGGCGGGGCTTCAGCCGGGCTTCTCGACCAAAGGATTCATCCGACCGTTGCCACGCAAATACAGCCACCCCCGCCCCCGTTCAAGAATGATGAGCCCTGAAAGGGCGGGATGTGTGCGTCACGACTCGAAAGAGTCCTCGAGGCCACTTTGAATAGCCCGGCGTTTTCTCCTTTTCCCAAAGGGCGGCGTGGAAGCTGGGTCGCGATTCACGCACGGGCAGGGTCCAAGGATAGTTTCGCCACTGAAACGTAGCCGCACCCTGCTCACGTGCGCGAAGGGACTCGCGTCACCTCGGGATCCGCAGGCTGCACCACCGGGGAGTTATCCGGCAGCACGCTTTGCCCCAATGACCTCATCGAGCGTCTTTTCCACGTCTTCGGCTCCCGGAAGCTGTCGCATCCAGCGAATAGCTTTCTCCAACTCTTTTCGCGCCTCCGAGTTCCTCTTGCTGCGATAGAGGGCCATGGCGTAATGGTAAACGATCTGAGGGCGAACGTCCCTTTCCTGTCCGGGGATGAGCTCCAGAACCTCCACGGCTTTGTCGAATTCATTCTGCTGGTAGAAAACCGCAGCCAGGGCGTCGAGCAAAGTGTAATTGTTCTTGAACCTGTCAAGGAGCGTTTTCCCGAGTGCCTTTGCGTCCGCGCTCTTGCCGCCCGAGTTGCTGAAGTAGGCGTCCGCCAAACTCCTCACGGCAACGGCGAGGTTCGGCGCCTTTCTGACGGCATCTTCGTAGTAGCTCATGGCGAGCACCTGGTCGCCCATCCCTTCATAAAGAAGGCCGAGGAGATATGAAGGTAGTGCGGAGCCAGGGTTGGCGGAAATTGCCGCTTTATACTGGGCGACGGCCTGGTCGTTTTTGCCTGTCCTCTTGTAAACCTCGCCCAGCAGAAGCATGGGATGGACGCTTTCTCCGTCCAACTCAGCAAGTTTTGTGAAGGGCGCCTCGGCGCCGGCGGGGTCGTTCTGCGCGACGTGGATTCTTCCCCGCATAAGGTATGCGAGGGGATTATCCTTTTGCTTCTCGATACTTGATAGTTGATCCAGGATTTCGAGGGCCCGTTTATACTCCTCGAGGTTCAGTGCGATCTCGGCCAGCAACAGCCGGGGATGACCGCATGTGGGATCGACTTTGGCGGCTTGCTCGAGACTGTTCTCCGCCTTCGCCATGGCGTGATTGACCAGGTAGGTATATCCGAGCAAGTAATGAGCGTCGGAGTACTCCGACACTTCCTTGCTGACGAAGAGAAAATCCCTCTCCGCCCTCCCCACGTCCCCGTCGTAAACCTCCAGGATACCCCGGAAGTAGCGCGCATAAGCGTCCGAAGGATATTCCCAGAGAAGCTTGTCAACGTACCTTTTTGCATCGGTGAGCTTACCCGTGGCCACGAACAGCGAGCAAATCCCTCGCAGGGCGAAAAGGTTCTTAGGATCTATGGCGAGCAGCACCTTGGAATACTGCGTGATGGCCTCCGGCAATCGCGCGGTTTCTTCCGCGCGATAAAAATCCGCCAGATGAAGGTACACATACGGGTCCTGGGGGGCGACTTCGACCATCTTCTTATATTGCGCTTCAGCCTCCGCGAGGCGCTTCTGGCGGCGATAGAAATCCGCGAGGTTCTTATGTGGTTGGATCTTGTCGGGGCTATCTTGAACCGCTTGGACGAGTCCGTTCTCGTCAGTGGAACTCGCCCCGACCGAGTCCGAACCGGTGGGAAGATTGTACGGCGAAGCAGTGGAGGGAACAATATCTGTGATCATGTTGACATTGACCAGAGGATGAGAGTTATTCTTCCGCTCGTAATAGCACTGCGCCTCCATTATCAGGGCGAGCACCTTGTCGGGTTCTTCCTCCAGGATGGAATCGAGAATTTCTTTAGCGCGGTCATCGTTCTTTGCCAAAAGGTGCAGCGAAGCCAGTGTGAGCTGGAGTTGCGTGTCCTGCGGTATCTTGCGGAGGCAGCGACGATACTCGGCGATCGCCTCGGAGAGGTCACCCTGTTGAAGCCGGCACCGGGCAATCAGCTCTCTTGTGCCGACATCGCTCGGGTTGAGGGCGAGCGCTCGCTGATACATTGAAATTGCCCTGGCAAACTCCCGCTCGGTCACGAAAGCGCTGGCTTTCGCCTTGTACCTCAAGAGTCGGCGGTTTTTCCCCTGCAAGATGGGCCCCGCCAGGAGAACGACCACCAGGCCCACCGCCAGCACCGGGAAAGCAATCGCCAGCACCACCGCCCACCGCCTCCTCTCGCGGCCCTCCAGTTCATCTAAATCCTGCTCGACTTGTTCCTCAACTCTTCCTTCGGACATTAGCTCCATTCCCAACGGTTCATTCTCTCCTTCGACACGAGATGCCGGGATAGCTCTTCCTGGGGCGAACCTTCTCGGACTACGCATTGGCGCTTCAAGGCGCCCGCCGTTCCCTATTCAATATATTCGCGCGCGAAGGGCAAGTCAAGCTCCAAGCAAGGCGAGGCTGCGTTTGAGCAGCAGAAGTGAGGCGCATTGTTATCACCCTGAAGGAATCCACTCAGTGGGTCCCGGGGCATCTTGCCCCCGGTGTCGAGGGCGAGATGCCCCTCCCACGGCAGCCAAGGACCGGGTCCCTCTCATCTCCATCTCTGCGCACTCTGCCGTTCCACCCTCAGCCGCCGGTAACTGAGGGATTACCCCGCCTCCTTCATAAAACGGCTTTCACACTTGCGCTTTTCGATTTCTGGTTTGCCACCAATAGGCCACAACCTCACCCTCGCCGTTTTTGAGCAAACTCCTGGTTCGCCGGGTGTGGCTTCATTTCAGTGGGTGGTTTTGTCAGGTGTAACGCCGCCCCGCCATAGCGGGCCTGTCCCGAGGGCGTCCCGCTCTCGATGGGGAGGCGGCAAGGGAAAGGGCGGCGCAGATTCGCCCAGGTGGGTTTTGGGCTCTCGCAGGGGCATCGGCGCACGAGGGCCGGCATTTTGTCAAGGCCCCCGCAGCAGGAGAGACGGAAGCGGACTTCACGCCACCGCTCAGGCCTGCCGGGCTGCATTTGCTGCGGAGACACACGCCGACCCTTCCTCTCCGGCCTTGCTTGCTCTCTGGGCCGTGCGGGTCAGCTTTGCCCCAGGCGCCTGCGCCTGACAAGCCGCTGCCAGTTTCACCTGCTTCAGCGAGCCTTGTTTTGTCGAAATCTCACAGCGCAACAAGATACCCCGGTGCCCTGGAGGGCACCGGGGCTTGCTTTGCTTGTTTGCCGGTTGGCTTAGAAGCTGACGAGGATTTCCCCTCTTATCTCAAGAGCATCGTCATCGTCGGCGCCGTAAGCGTCGCCCGGCATAAAATAAGCGAGGAGAATCTGAGCTTTCACGTCATCCGTGTATTCGTAGGTCGCGCTGACATCCACCTCGTCGCCGATATTATCGTCGAGCCCTGTGGTTAATCTCATGATACCCGGGTCCGTGAGTAATGGGTTGCCGACAAGTCCTGCCACTTTCTCGTCCTGCATATAGTGGTAATAGTCAATCGCCAGATTCCACAGGTCGTTTGGCTGGACGCTTGCCGAGAAGTTGAAGATGTGGATGTTCGACATCCTCGGCGACAGAGCGTGGCCGTAGTAGCGATACTGCCCCAGAGGCTCGAAGCTCCCGTAGTCTCCGGAATATGGCTCGCTATCGCCCGAAGCGTATGTGTAGGCCACTTTCAGTTTCGGCGACCAGGTGGTCGCCAACGAGAGGCTGGCGCCGACGTCAACGGCTATGGCGTCCAGGTTCTGCTTCCCCCAATCGCCGGTTTCATAGGCGACTTCGCCCCAGAGGCCCCACGTTTCGCCCGTGTAGTCAGCACGGGCGCCGAAGACCAACGGCTCCCTGTTCTTGGATTTCTCGTCACTGGCGTAGATGACGTAGGCTCCCAATCCCAACGGCAGGATGTTCTCATCTCGCCACCCCACGTCAAGGACGAAAAGACCCCAATCGGTATCATTAACCGCCGCACTATTTCGGATGCTTCCCAGCGTCTGAGCCTCCTGCAGCATCGCGGCTGCGAGGTTAACTGTCCACGTCGGGAACTCGCCCGTGACTCGAATGGCGTCGTAGCTGACCTCCTTTTCGTTATCGCTGATCAGGAAGCCTCTGCCGAAATTCATATGCTGACGCCCAACTTTTGCCGACCAATCGCTCGCCCTGATGTCCTGGAAGTTCACGTATCCTTCCGGAATGTCGCCGGTGCCATCGGCTGACTCGGAGCTGAAGCCGTTCTCCTGGCTGCCCCAAAGCCCCGTGGCTTCTCCCGTGAGCACAACATAGACCCCATCGGTCAACTCGGCGTTATGGGTCAACCGAATCCTCTGTTCGATTCGCCCGAAATCGTCATCCGCCGGACCGTTTGGGTCTGTCAGGTTTTCCTGATAATATACCCTTGTGCGAAGCTCTCCGGAAACGAGCATGTTGTTTAGTGTCGAATAAGCGTTTACACTCAAACTTACCGCAAGAACGAAAATAGTTAACCGTAGCACCTTCTCCATTTAACTCCTCCTGAGGTGATTCAAGAAGATCCAACTATATAAAACCAGAAAAACCGTTTCTGACCATGTGCAGTCCGAATCTATCTCAACATCACTGCGGTAGCCCCAGCCCTCTTCAGCTTCTTCCCCCCTTCCGGTGCTTGTTTAGGGCTGCCTATGATGAGCTTGTTAGATGTGCCAGCACCGAAACATGCTGGGTAACGCAAGGGGAGACCTTTCCGCGGGATTGCGAAAATGCCCAGAACCAACCCTCACCCGGCCATAAAACCATAATTCTCAGAATCGTCGCGGTTAAAGTAACATCGCCGCCTGTCTTTGTCAACTGTTTTTTACGACTCCCGTTCCTTTGCCTTCCTCTGCTTTTCCTGGAGGAAAATCATTCTCGATTGTGCCTGCCGCCGCCACGGCGAGAACGTTTGCTCTGACCGGGGTGTGGACGAGCCCGTTTCGCTCAACTGCCGATAGTATGTCAGCGCCTTGTCGTAATGCTCCAGAGCAAGCTTCGCGTCCTTTTCGGACTCGAGGTCTCCCTTGAACTCGTAACATCTCCCGATATTCAGTTTCGCCTGAAGCTTCAGCCACCGACTCGCTTCCGCCGTCCTGTATCGCTTGATTGCTTCGTCGTATTTTTTCTCCGCCTCGAACGTCGCTCCCACCAGATTATAAGCCCAGGAACGAAATGGGCTTTTCGCGTAAGAACGCAGGAACTGCAAGTACAATTTTCTTGCTTCGGCGTACTTCTCCTTCTCATAGAGGAGATTGCCCGCCTCAATGAGAGAAAAGGAGCCATAGAGCGTCCCGTGAGAGTCCTTGCTGACTCGCTTATAGTCTTCTGCCGTCTCTGCCTTGAGATAAGCTTCAAAAGCCCTCGTCTCCTTCCTTTTCCGCAGAGACTGCACAAGCCCGATTACAAGCAAGACTCCCAGTACCAAACAGACGCCCGCGACAATACGCCACTTGTTCTTGGACAAGAAGGTCGTGTACCTCAGGAATTTCACGTCTTGGCCCTCGGGGAGGGCATGTTCCTTTTCGACCAATTGCTTCCCTTTCTTCGAGGTTATGTATCTTCCCTCGGCGCGGTAACCCTGCGGAGAATTCCCTCCGCGTTACTTCTCAGGACTTCGACCTTTTCCCTGGCCAGACCGGCCCCCAGCGCCGCTTGCAACCAGGACTCCCGTGAGAAAAGATCGCCCGGCTCGTGCGCATCAGTGTTGAGCACAAGCGGCGCGCCGAATTTGCTCGCAACTCTCGCCACGTGCCCGTTCGTGATACAATGCCCCTTGCGGAGCGTCAGCTCTAAGTAGATTCCTCTCTCCGCCGCCAGTTTGGCCTCCTCCTCCGAGACCAGCCCCGGATGCGCCAGGATGTCTATCCCGGACCTCAAGCCGTAAAGATTCGTCCCTTTTGCCACAGGCTCGACAACAGTTTCGCCGTGGAGAACCACAACTTTTGCGCCCCACTGCCTTATTTTCTCCGCAAGGTCCGCGATTTGCGACGGCGGAACATGGGTGATTTCCGCACCGGGGATGACCGTTAGTTGAACCGCCCCCCTCAGAGCTTCGCACACCTCCACCGTTCTCGAAACCACGTCCCTCGCGTTGGAGGCGTCAACGTGATCTGTGATGGCAATGGCTCTGTAGCCGGCTTCCTCAGCTCGCCGCACCAGCTCTGACGGAATCAGCGTTCCATCGCTGTGAAGCGTGTGAGTGTGCAAATCAATCATTCTACATCCTATCTTCGCCCACTACCTCGCACAGCGCTTTTCGTCATGCGGAGCACAGCATCACCTTAAGGTATAGCATTGCCCAATCCTTTTCAAGAGAAATTGCAGATTACCGCTAATGTCTCAGTTACGGGTGGCACGGGTGTCCCGCCCGTGGGAATCATGGGCAAGATGCCCATGCCACGGCAGGCGAAGACAGCCTCATTCTCATCTTCCTCTCCGCGCTTCTGCGCCTCTGCGTTAATCTGCTGTTCCCTTCTTGCTTCCTCCGCCTCGGCCGGCTATCCGCCCGAGACTGAGGGATTACCGAATCGCCGACTTTTTTGTTGACACCGCTGGGCGCCTATGCTACTTATTCTTCTTGAAGAATAGGGGGGGGGGTACTACAAAGCGTCCTACCACTTTGTCTCGCCGAGGTTTGTCTTCAAGCGATAACTCCAGTCTCTCACGAGCTGCGTTCACCCGGAGACCATGAAAATGGTGCTTGGGTTCCTGGTGTGGCGCCGCGCTACGTCCGCGCGTGGGGCCGTGCTGTATCTGCACGCGGCGGCATCGTGGCACGCGCGTCTCGCCGAGAGAATACGGGAGACAAAAACAATCTCGCAAAGACGCAAAGACGCGAAGATGAAGCTTTTTTGACGGGATAACAGGATGCACAGGATAAAGGATACACATGATCCAAGAAAATCCAGGTTCATCCTGTCATCCTGTCGGAAGAAATACTCCCCGAACAGCTTGAATGGCAAAGGAGCCAGAGACGGTCCGGTAACCCTGGCGTCTTGGCGAGAGAATACGGGAGACAGGAAACATCTCGCAAAGACGTAAAGAGGGAGCTTTTTTGACGGGATAACAGGATGCACAGGATAAAGGATAGACATGATCCAAGAAAATCCAGGTTCATCCTGTCATCCTGTCAGAAGAAATACTCCCCGAACAGCTTGAATGGCAAAGGAGCCAGAGACGGTCCGGTAACGCTGGCGTCTCGCCGAGAGTATACGGGAGACAGGAAACATCTCGCAAAGCCGCAAAGAGGGACCGTAACGCCGGCATCTTGCCGGCTGTCTCGGGGGCATCCTGCCCCCGCCGAGGGCGAGACGCCCTCGGGACTGCCGCCCCGCCATGGCGGGGCAGCGGTACAAAAATGGGAAAACTGGCTATTGAGAAGGGAGTTCGACGCGCTGCAGGATGCACGAAATCGAATATCAAATACTCTGCGTCTCTGCGCCTTTGCGTTAAGAAATGCAGGCTATGAAACGCAAAGGCGCAAAGAGGGAGTTCCTTTGACGGGATAACAGGATGCACAGGATAAGGGATGGACATGATTGAGGAGAATCCCGTTCATCCGGTCATCCAGTCAAAACAATACGTGACGGGATTTATGAATGAGGGCACTTGCGAAGCTGTCGGGAGCTGGCGGGAACGATTCGTTCAAGCCCCCGGATCGCTTCAGAGGAATGCACGGGCCGCTTGCGGCCCCGAACAAACAGATGCGGCCAAGGAACCGTAACACGAAATATAACGAAGGAGGGAAAAGTCATGTTCACAACGCAGCGAATGGGTACGATTTTGGCGTTATTGGCGGTTTTGCCTTTCATGTTGATCGCACCGGTCGCAGGCGCGACCTCTACCTGGTACGTCAGCCCCACCGGGAATGACGGGAACACCGGTACGGGTATAGGTGACGGGGAGGCGTGGCGCACCATCCAGCACGCCGTTGACAATTCTGGCGCCGGCGACACGATCAAGGTCATGGATGATGACAATGCTGCTAACGACGATTACACTGAGAACGTCAACGTCGGGAAGAGCCTGACCATAGAAGCGTACGACGACGATGGCACTGCGCCTCAGGTTAAGGCAAGTAGCACCACCGACCACGTGTTCGAGGTATCGGCGGACTACGTCACGATAAGGGCTTTGGACATTTACGGAGCAACAGCCGCTGGTCAAAGAGGCATATACCTTGGGAATGGCACTGACCATTGCACGATATCCGACAGCCGCTGCGGGTACGACGCCAGCCACAAAAACTACTATGGCATCTACCTGAACGGCTCCTCCTCCAACACGATTTCGGGCAACATCTGTTCCAGTAACACTTTTGGCATCTACCTGAACCCCTCCTCCTCCAGCACGATTTCGGGCAACACCTGTTCCAACAACGGGGCCACAGGCATCCACGTGTCCTTCTCCGACTCCAACACGATTTCGGGCAACACCTGTTCCAGTAACGATTATGGCATCTACCTGTACTCCTCCTCCTCCAACACGATTTCGGGCAACACCTGTTCCGAGAACAACAGAGGCATCTACGTGGACTCCTCCTTCTCCAACAACACGATTTCGGGCAACACCTGTTCCAACAACAGTTTTGGCATCTACCTCTACTTCGAGGAGTGGCCCTTGTTCGCCAAGAACAACACTCTCTTCGAGGACGAGGGCTTGTCTGCCAACAACAACACTATCTACCTGAACAACTTCAGCGCCAACACAACGGCTCAGGTTTGGTCGAACTCAACGAACACCTGGAAGTCGCCGACGATGCTGGGGTACTTCTACAGTAGCGTATCCAAGCAGAATTATATGGGGAATTACTGGAGCGATTACGGGGGGAGCGATGGCGACGGCGATGGTATCGGGGATACATCGTACGACACGGGTGAAGGAGCAGGGCATCTGGATGACTATCCCCTCGTCGCGTCCACAGCCAGCTATGATCTCCAGGCGTGGTGGCTCTCCAACCCCTCCATGTATCAGGGGGATATGTCGAAGCCTGGAGGCACCGTAACGGTGGGCGCCAGCGCCTCGCAAACTTGGGCGATGGGGCCTGCTACATCGAACACAAACTTCGGCGGCGCCACCGGCTGGACAGGGCAGGTAACGTTCACCTCGGCGCCCACAGGCCCAGACCCAGGCCCCGCGCACACCTTCACGGTTGAAATAGGCTATGCCGACGACGAGAACGGCACGAACTTTCAGGCAGGCGGCCCGGACGCAACCATAACGGGAGATGGCTCAGCGACAGTCTTCACATTCACCACGGACGCCGCTTCGTTCACGGTTAACTCGGGCAAATGCCTCGCCATGAAGATAACGAACAACAGTGCTTCGAGCTACGATGTCCGTGTTGGCGGTTCATGGAGCTACTGCTCCGCCCCGGTGAGCCAGGAATACACTTTGGTTGAACTGTGCTCATTCCGCGCAACCGCGCTCGATTCCGAGGTGGTCTTGGAGTGGGAGACGGACGCGGAAGTTGATACCGCAGGATTCAACGTCCTTCGGGCGGAGACGCTGGAGGGGCCGTGGGTTCGACTCAACGACTGGCTTATTCCGTCCGAGGGAAGCTCCTGGGATGGCGCGTCCTACAGCTTCTCGGACGAAGGCAGAGAGGCGGGCAATGTTTACTGGTATTGCATCGAGGAAGTTGGCGCCGGCGGCGGCAGCCAACGCTATACTACGCAGCTCGTCTGGGATGAGGGCCTAACCGACGCCGATGGCGACGGGATGCCCGACGTCTGGGAACAGGCCGTCGGAATTGACACTGGCAGTGAAACCGACGCCGATGCCGATGCCGACAATGATGGTTCCACGAATTTACAGGAGTATCTCGCCGGGACCTCTCCCGTGGACCTGCTGGATTGCCCTCGGCTGCGGATTCAATGGCCCGATGGAAACAACGGCTTACTTCTGACCTGGCCGGGGCGAGCCGGAAGGACATACAAACTGGTATGTGCCGATTCCCTGGCGGAGCTTCTGAACGGCTTTCCGACCGTCGTTTCTACCAGGTCGGCAACCTCAAACGGCGCCATGCGGTTCGAGCGCGCGCCTGGAGGCGACGAATCGAGACGCTTCTACCGTCTCATCATTTCGCCGCCCCGGTAGAAGGCGCTGTGCATAGGAAGGCAAGAGGACGCTAACGCAAAGACGCAAAGACGTAAAGAGGGAGCTTTTTTGACGGGATAACAGGATACACAGGATAAAGGATACACATGATCCAAAAAATGGGTACGGGACGGGGCAGACATCTCGCAGAGGCGCAAAGGCGCGAAGAGGGAGTTCCTTTGACGGGATAACAGGATGCACAGGATAAAGGATGGAGATGATTCAAAAAAATCCCGTTCATCCTGTCATCCTGTCGGAAGCAATACACCGGCATGAGATACAAGAGAAAACAACTCGACGCGGTGCAGGTTGGGGAGGAGTTGCTTCTGTGCGAGAAAAGCGGCGAGCAGGTGCACCGCCTGAATGGCACGGCAGCCGCAATCTGGAAGCTGTGCGATGGAGAGAAGGGCGCCAGCGAGATCGCAGCGAATCTCGCTCGGGAGTTTGGCGGCGCTTCCGCGAAGGAAATCGAAGCCGATGTTCTCGCGACGTTATCGGAAATGACGAAACTGGGCATTGTGAATTGTTGTGGTTGACGAGAGGAACGCAGTCCGCGTTGCCTCGTTATTTGTGAACGCGAGAGAGAGCTGGTCCTATTGATAGACGATGTAAGAGGAGGATGAAAATGAGCGAAAGGAACGTGAGAAGCACAGCGCCGGATGAAAAAAGAAAGCCTACGAGCGGCGCCCGCCGGATGGGAAAGTACATCAAACCAGAGATAATCACGTCCTCCGCCGAAGAGCTCCTGCACCTGATAGGTTCTGCGAGGGCTTGTTCGGGATTTGGACAGGGAGCGATGGGATGGGATCAGCAGGACCTGAATCCGTGATGACTTGTGCCGAAATACGAGCACGGTCATCAAATCTGACTGCCGTAGAGGTATCGCTCATCGAAATCCTCGACGGAGACGTGCACTATGCGGTTTCTCAGGTCGCCGATTGAGTTTCTGTGGCTGCGGAATGCGGTCCTGAGATAATGTGATGAAAAACCCTCGTATGTCATCCCCCCGTTTTTCAACGCAGGCGGGATCTTCCTGCTATCAGGAAGCGAGAACTCTCTCTCAACCAAAACGTGGACGACCTGCCCGCGCAATATCTCCCTGATTTTGAGGGCGGTCGCGTTCGCGGCTTCGGATAGCTGAGCGATCCTTTCTTTGATAACTTCCGGTCTCACACGACCGGAGAACCGCTCGGCGGGCGTGCCCGGCCTGTTGCTGAAAGGGAAAATGTGCACCTTGTTGAACTCCGCTTCGGAAACGGTGTGACGGGTTTGCTGGAAATCCTCCTCCGTTTCTCCGGGGAAGCCAACCATCACGTCGGTAGAGACTGAAACCCCTGCCAGCGCCTCCCTGAGAAGAGCGAGCGTCCGGAGATAGCTGTCCCGCGTGTAGCCTCGGTTCATCTTGTGGAGAATCGCATCCGAACCGCTTTGGAGTGGAACGTGAAAGTGTCGGCACGTCTGAGGAGAGCGCCGAATTGCGTCAATCAGCCTTTCGTCTATCTCGTTGGGGTCAATCGAGCTTAGCCGGACGCGGAGCAGTCCTTCGATCCGCCGGAGGCTTTCGATAAGCTCCGGCAATTTGTTCTCCTGGCCCACTCGGTCGGCGCCGAAGCTCCCGATGTGAATTCCCGTCAGGACGACTTCCCTGTACCCGTTCGCGACAAGCCCCTCTATTTCGCCGAGGACATCGGCGATTTCGCGGCTGCGGCTTTTCCCTCGAGCGACGCGGACGATGCAGTATGAACACCTCCTATCGCATCCGTCTTGAATCTTCACAAAGGCTCGCGTGTGACCCGAGAAAAACGTGATGCCAGAGCAAGAAGGCTCGGCAAGCCTCTCTCCGACATTCAAAAGTGCGCACACACTGTCCGCGAGAGTTTCCTTGGATGGATTGTCGAACACCCCGTCCACCCCCGGTATGCCGCGGACCTCCTCTGGGTTGATGTGCGCGTAGCAGCCGGTGACTACAATTCGGGCATTGGGGTTTTGTCGTTTGAGGGCGCGAATCGCCTTTCTGGACTTGGCGTCGCTGCGGGCAGTGACGGTGCAGGTGTTGACGATGCACGCGTCGGCGTCCCCCTCGCCCCGACATTCCACGAGGCCCCGCCGGAGGAGTTGCTCCCGGAGAAGCTGGCTGTCGTACTGATTCGCTTTGCAGCCAAGCGTCCTGATGGCGAAGCTGCAAAGGTGATGGACGGGCATTGTCAACGGACTCCACGATGACTGATGAAACCTCGGCGTCTTAGTCCTCTAATTCATAAGTTCGGTGACGTATCTTTTTTTTTGACGGGATAACAGGATGAACGGGATTCTTGGAATCGTGTCTATCCTGTTATCCTGTCCAAGCATTCTTTTCCCCCTACAATATACGTTACCGTACTTGCGAACGCGTGTACTTGGCGGCAAAAGCGGGAGAGAGCCACGCGTTACGCGTGGTCGCAAAGACGCAATGACGCAAAGAAAAACCGTTACCCATTCTTGCCGAAATGTTCCAGAAGAGCCACAACGACCAGAATCGCAACCGATTGAACGAATACCACCGCCACGCCCAGCAAGTCAACCTTCGGAAGCTGCGTGGCGCCCACTCCTATGCAAAAAGTCAGCAGGTAAATGAACAGGACTGCTCCTCGGCGGGTCATCCCCAACTTCACCAACCTGAATGAAAAATGGTCTCTGCTTGCCCTGAACACCGGTACATTCTTGCGCCAGCGTATGAAGCTGACGGTGACCAACTCGTACAGCGGAATCGCCAGAACCACCACGGGCAGGATAACGGGGAAGAACGTCCTGCTTTCCCCGGAATAGAAAGTCGCGATAACCGTCAGACACGCGAGCGTATATCCGAGGAACATCGAGCCGGCGTCCCCCATGAAAATCGAAGCGGGCGGGAAGTTGTACCGAAGAAATCCCAGCGTGCTGCCCGCCAGAGCCAGAAGAATGAGCGAGACAAAATATTGATTCAGGTACGCCGCCGTGAAAAAGAATAGAAGAGAAGCTACCGCCGCAACTCCCGCGGAAAGCCCATCCATGTTGTCCAGAAAATTGAAAGCGTTAGTCAGCGCCACGATCCACAGAATTGTCAGAAGGCACCCGGGGAGGAAGCCAGGGATGAAAAGCGTTATGCGAACGCCGGCCAGCACAATAGCGAGCGAGCAGACGACCTGGCCGCTTAGTTTCCACAGCGGGCGAAGCTCTCGTTTATCATCAATAATCCCCAGAACCACAATCAGCAGACCCCCGAAGATGATGGAAAGAAGCCGCCCGCTTTGCTTGATGACGCCCGGTATGTAGTCGAGTACCGCCTGTGGGACGATTGCTTTCAGGAGAGCGGAATCTCTTAGGAACAGCAACAAGCCCCAGTGCAACAGGATAGTGAAGGCAAATCCGAAGTAGATTGCCACTCCCCCCAGAAGCGGTGTCGGACCGCTGGCAGCTTTGTCAGGGTGAGTTTTAGAAACGATGCCGAGCCTCTGGGCAAGCCGCCGCGCCACCGGCACGCAAAGCAGGGAAACAACCAGCGAGAAGACGAAAATGTATGCGTAAACCAAAGCCCACATCAGGCACGCCCCGCCTTCTGAAAATGGAGAGACCGGTAAAGCGCGTTTATCTTTTCGACCATGAGCTCCTTTCTAAACGCCGGCTCAACGAGCCGCCGCCCATTCCGCCCCATGCGGTCCCTGAGACCGGCATCCAATAGCAGCCGAGACAGCGCGGAGGTCAAGCCCTGAACGTCCTTCGGCTCGACGAGATAGCCTGTGACACCATCTTTCACCACTTCCCGCGCTCCGTCCACGTTGAAAGACACCACCGGCTTACCACACGCCATAGCCTGCGGCAGAGCCTTAGCGAGTCCCTCCCGCAAGGACGTATGCACCAAGATGTCCATGGCGGAAATCATCTCCGGGATGCGCTCCGGCCGAACCAGCCCCGCGAATATAAACCTCTCCGCCAGACCCAATTCCTGCAAGGTGCGATTGAACTTTTCTCTCAGAATACCATCCCCCACCAGCAGAAAGCGAGTGCTCGGGAAACGGCGGACGATCTCCCCCGAGGCAGCAAACAGATACTCGTGCCCCTTGAGCGGAAATAGACGCGAGATCATTCCAATCACCAATCCCTCGCCTCTCACACCCAGCTCGTGCCGAGTCCGTTCCCGAAGAGCAGGTGATTGAAGAAAGGCGTCGAGGTCCATCCCGCTGTAGATAGTCGTGAATTCGCTTCTGGGGGCCACATGTGCGGCGACGGCTTGCTCCGCCATGGCGTCCGCCACGCAAACGATTTTGGTGCTGACCTTCGCCGCCAGCCTCTCGAAAAAGATGTACAGCAGATTTGAAAGCCGGCCTTGATACCGGTGGAAGGGCAGGCCGTGAATGGTGTGGACGATGACCTTGACTCCCGCGAGCCCAGCCGCCAGCCGACCCAGAATGCCCGCTTTGGAGCTGTGGGTGTGAACGATGTCGTACTTTTCCCGCCGGAAAATCGAGTAAAGCTGAGCGAGGGCTATGGCATCTCTCACCGGATTGACCGCCCGACGCATCTGCGGAAGCAGGATGCATCTGACACTTTTTCTCCAGGCCCCCTCGAGCAGACTCCCCTCCGGCCCCAGCGGCGGACCCGTGAGGAGCGTCACGTCGTAGCCGTACGTTTTTCGCAGCCCCTCCGCGGTGAAGATCGTGTTTTCCTGGGCTCCGCCGATGATCAGACGGGTGATGACATGAGCAACTCTTGTGGGATGGCGGAGGCCCCCACTCGTCTCCGTCGAGGGAGGAGAGCTGACGCTCATTTGTTGGCACCACAGCACTTCTTGTATTTCTTGCCGCTGCCGCACGGACACAGTTCGTTTCGACCGATCTTCCGGCCCTGACGCACGTACGGGGTGTGGGCGTTCACTTTCTGCGCCGGCATGCCGCCTTCCGCGTCCGAGAAGGTGGTCGTCTCCGGGAGGGAAGCGCCGGACGTGTCCCCGTAGAACAGGTCCTCCGGCCGGATGCCGAAAGGTAACGCGACTTGCGATGGAACAGACGAGGTTCTGAACACGTTCGCCACGATCTCCTTTTTCATCGTCGCCGTCATGGACACGAACATGTCATACCCTTCGTGCTTGAACTCGATCAGCGGGTCCTTCTGCCCGTACGCCCTCAGCCGCACGCTTTCCCGGAGGTGGTCCATGTCGTAGAGATGGTCCTTCCAGAGGCGGTCGAGCGTCGAGAGCATCACGTAGCGCACAAGCTCGTTCATTGTGTCCGGGCTCTCGATCTTTTCCTTCAAGTCGTAGCTTTGCTCGACCTTCTCGAAGATGATTTTCCGAGCGCCGTCAGCTTCCATCTCCTCGCCCGACAGTTCCTTCACCGACACCCTCGCCGGAAATGTGCTGTTGACCCAACGCACGACCGATTCGACGTCCCACTCCTCCGGGCGATCCTTCGGAACAAGATACAGCTCCAGCGTCTCATCCAGCAGCTCGTTGATGAATTCAAACAGCAGGTCGCTGAGGGTCTCTTCCTTCATAATTCGCGTGCGGTACTCGTATATGATCTCCCTTTGCTTATTCATCACATCGTCGTATTCGAGGGTGTGTTTGCGGATGGCGAAGTTCCTTTGCTCCACTCGCTTCTGCGCGCTCTCGATAGATTTATTGAGAAGGGGATGCGAAAGCTCCTGCCCCTCCTCCAGCCCTACCCGCGTCATGATTCTGGCGATGCGCTCCGACCCAAACAGCCTCATCAAATCATCCTCAAGAGAGATGAAAAACTTCGTTCCCCCCGGGTCGCCCTGACGGGCGCACCTTCCGCGCAACTGCCGGTCAATCCTGCGAGCCTCGTGGCGCTCAGTGCCGATGACGTAAAGCCCGCACTGAGATTCCTTCGCGCACTCCTTGTGTCTTTCTGTTTCCTCGCGAGACAGACTGTAATTCTCAGGCTTGATAATGCACTTCTCGCACTTGACCACTTCCCGACCGAGCTTGATGTCTGTCCCGCGCCCCGCCATGTTCGTCGCAATAGTTACTGATCCCGATTGACCCGCCCGAGCGATGATCTCGGCTTCTTTCTGGTGGTATTTCGCGTTGAGCACCGAATGCGGAATCCCCCTCCTCCTGAGATAGCGGCTGAGAATCTCGGAGGTATCCACGGAGATTGTCCCGATGAGCATCGGCCTACCGACGGCATGCCACCTCGCCACCTCCTCCACGAAGGCGGCATACTTCTCTCGCCTGGTCTTATAGATAGCGTCGTTGCTGTCAATTCGCCTCACCGGCTCGTTGGTCGGGACCACCACCACGTCCAGATCGTAAATCTGGTGGAACTCGTTCGCCTCGGTCTCGGCGGTCCCCGTCATCCCCGCCAGTTTCTGATAGAGCCGGAAGTAGTTCTGAATGGTGATTGTGGCAAAGGTCTGAGTTTCGTGCTCGATGGTCACCCCTTCTTTCGCCTCCAAAGCCTGGTGCAGCCCGTCGCTGTAACGCCGCCCCGGAAGAAGCCTGCCGGTGAACTCGTCAACGATCATCACTCTGTTATCCTGCACCACGTATTCCACGTCCTTCTCGAACAGAGAATATGCCCGCAGAAGCTGCGAGATATTGTGCAGCGTCTCGCTCTTATGAGCGAACTCCTCGTCGAGTCGCCTTTTCTTTCGCGCCTTCTCGTCGTCCGGGAGGTCGGGGTCCTCGTCAATCTCCTGGTAAAGCGTGATCATGTCCGGAAGTACAAATGCCTCCGGGTCATCCGGCGAAAGGAAAAGCCTCCCCTTATCGGTCAGGTCAACCTCGTGCCCCTTTTCATCTATGACGTAGTAAAGCTCCTCTCGTACCGCCTCCCCTTCCTCTTTCCTGGCGTCGCTGAGAAGCTCCAGCGAGGCTTTGTCCAGAAGCTTCCTCGCCTCCGGATCCTCCAGCATTTTCAAAAGCTGCCGGTTCTTCGGCGACCCCTTCGACACCTGATACAGCTTAATCCCCGCCTCCCTCCGGGCTTCGGGGTCCTCGAAAAGGTCCTTTCCTTCCTTCACAAGCCGGTTGCACAGCATCGTTTGTTTTCGGGAAAGCTCCGCCACCGAGGGCTTCAGCTTCGCGAACTTGTGCGTGGACACGCTCACCGGCGCCGTGATTATCAGTGGAGTTCTCGCTTCATCAATAAGAATGCTGTCCACTTCGTCAATTATCGTGTAATAATGCCCCCTCTGAACCTGATTCTCGGCGCTCGTCGCCATTCCGTTATCTCGTAGGTAGTCGAAACCGAACTCGCTATTCGTCCCGTACGTGATGTCGCAGGAATACTCTTTCTTCCTCTCCTCCGGCCCCATTTGATTCTGAAGACAACCCACCGTCACACCGAGTGATTCGTAGATTTTCCCCATCCACTGAGAGTCTCTTCTCGCCAGGTAGTCGTTCACAGTCACCAAATGCACGTTGTGCCCCGTGAGAGCATTCAGGTACAGCGGCATCGTCGCCACGAGCGTCTTGCCCTCGCCGGTCGCCATTTCCGCGATTTTTCCCTGGTGCAGCACAATCGCCCCCATCAACTGTACGTCGTAGGGAATCTCAATCCAGGACACCGAATGACCGCAGACATCGAAGGTCGTTTTTCGCTCGACAAGGCGGCGACAGACGTTCTTCACCGCTGCGTACGCTTCCGGAAGGACCTCATCGAGAGCGCGATCGAGCTGCCCTCTCAAATGTTTCGTCGCCTCGTCTCGCTCCTCCGGGGAAAGAAGATGAACCTCTTCTTCCTTCGCGCCAAGCGCCTCAACGTGAGGCCGCAGCCGCTCCTTAAACTCGCCAGCTTTGGCGCGGATTTCTTCGTCCGTCAGCCTCTGGTACTCCTCTTCCTTCTCGTTGATGAGGGCAACGGTCTTGCGAAGCTTTTTCAGCTCCCTGTCGTTTCTCGTTCCGATTGTCTTTTTCAGAAGCCACGTAAACATCATTCACACTCGCCTTGACAATAATAACATGCCGCCCGGCCAGCCTTCCCGGACTTCACCACCGAAAAAACACAACCTCTCGGCGGTACGGCCGGTTCCGGCCCCCCAATACCCGACTTTTAGCATACCAGATAGACGCTCATATTTCAAGGTCCCTGCGCGGGCCGCTGCACTCTGGGCGCCGAAAACACGACCAACACCGCCTCGCCAAAGCCACTCCGCCGGGGCGACCGGACTCCTGTGCAAAAGCAATGTGAGAGCGTCAACATCCCGCGGCACGCGGGACGCCAGCGATACGTGTGCCTCTCTGCGTGCTCTGCGCACTCTGCGGTTCCACTCCCAGCCGCCGGTAACTGAGGCATTACGGCTGGGGGTGGCTGCCAAATCGTGGCATATCCGGCAGGCTTCCTTCAATCTCCTCGTTGTCGTGCTTGCATCGGACATGCCGGCCTTTAGCCCCGCCTTGGCGGGGCTTTAGCCGGGCTTCTCGAACAAGGGATTCATCCATAACTTGCCACGGAAATACAGCCGCACCCGATGGGCTGGCGGTATGGCCTCAGTCTTGGGCGGATACCCCGCGAACGCGGCGGAGGGAAAAAGGGAAGAGAAGGGTAACGCAAAGGCGCAGGGTCGCAGAGGGGAGAATGAGAAGGACTCCGTCGTCGCCTGCCGTAGCATGGCCATCTTGCCCATGATTCCCACGGCCGGGATGCCCGTGCCACGTGGGGCACGGTTTTTTTGCCGTGAAGGGTGCAGCCCGAGCCCGTTGAGCGCAAGGGAGCAGCCCCTCGACATCCCCCGCGGAACGCGGGGCGGGACAGGACGCCGGCGATATGTGTGCCTCTCTGCGTGCTCTACCGCACTCTGCGGTTCCACCCCGAGCCCCGCGTAAGTCAGGGGTTACCTATACCTTGATCAGACAATATCCGATGAGGACTACGCTAATGTACGGGCTGAGATTTCCCTCAATTGCCGCCGATAGAGTCGAAGCTTGTCCAGCTGGAGACCGACCAGGCTTTTCTTATTCCTACCGCACGTCGAGCGCTCGAACTCGCGCAACGTGCTCTGTTCCCTTATGCTGCACAGAATCGGGAGGAAAAACGAGAATTCCTGGATTTGTTCTTCTCGAACCTTTTCTTAGGGCGCGCAACTGCTGCCCTTGCATGGACCTCACCCTCGTACCTTATCGTGGAATGTCGCAAAAAGGAAGAATGGCGCGCCCAGGAGGACTCGAACCTCCAACCTTCGGATTCGAAGTCCGCAACTCTATCCTATTGAGCTATGGGCGCGCCAAGTGTTAGTCCTTTGAACAGCAGGGAGTTACGGTCCGTCGGTAACAAACCTTCAACACCCTATACAGCCGTTCGTGACACATAGTGACGAAACTCCTTGACTTCCGACCGAATTCAGGGTACATAGATATAAGCTAACATGGAGCGGACCATTTCATCAAGGACTTTGTCATGGGCTCTTTTGTTCGCAAGCGAGGCGAAGCATATTGGACCGACTTCACGGTACGGCGACGACGTACCCGCGTGCGCATCGGCAAAGTGACCAAGGGCTATGCCGAAAGGTTCGCGACTGAACTCCGGGCGAAGATGCTTCTCGGTTACTCACTCCCAGGCGCAGGAAGTTCATCGGCGATTAGCTTCTCCGAGCTGATGGGGAAGACTCTTCAAGTATCGCGCAGCAACAATGCTCCTCGAACCGTTGAAAGAGAAGAGCTTGCCCTTCAGACCTTCATCAATAAAACAGGTATCAAAAAGGTCTCGGAAATCACACCCCTTCTGATTGAAGACTACAAAACACACAGGCTAAAGGAGGTTTCTCCTCGCACTGTCAACATTGAGGTCGGCGCCGTCAAAACCATGCTGAATCGGGCAGTGCAGCTTGGTATCATGCCAACAAATCCCATTGCCGCGGTGAAGAAGATCAAGGGGCCATCCTGGAAACCGATCCAGTTTTTAACAAAGGAGCAGGTCTCTGCGCTGCTGGAGAATTGTTCTCCGACTTACCGACCGATCTTCTACACGTATCTGAACACGGGAATGCGTCGGGACGAATTGGTCAATCTGGAGTGGTCGGACATCGACTGGCAAAACAAACAGATCCGAATTATCAACAAGGAGAAGAAACGATATCACCCCAAAGGCCAGAAGGAGCGATTCATTCCCATCAAGGATGATCTGATGGCGGTTCTGAAGAAACAGAAAAAAAGGGTGAATGGTTCATACGTTTTTGGCACAACCAACGGTGAACCCCGGCATAACAATATACTCAGAGAATTGAAGAGAGCAGCCAGGAGGGCGGGGATCGAACACATCACGATCCACATGCTCCGTCACACCTTTGCCTCCCATCTTGTCATGGCGGGCGTGGACCTTCCAACTGTTCAAAAGCTCCTCGGACATTCAAGCATTACGACCACTATGATCTATGCCCACTTGGCTCCTGGCCATCTGAGGAGCGCTATTGAGAAGATCAATCTCAGCTGAGCGTCAGATCCTTCTGGGTTTTCCTTTTCAGCCATTTCTCGATTTCAACTCGGTCAAAACGAACGCATTTATTGCTCAGCCTGATGCAGGGGATACGTCCCTCATAAACCATGTTGTAGATGGTCTTAGGCGAAAGCCGAAGGAGCCCGGCCACCTCTTCACATACGAGGTATCTTGCCTGCGTTTCAGGCGGCTTCTCTTCCCTGTGGGGTGAGCGCAGGCGGGGCCACCTGAGAACGCGCATGGGTTTCAGTCTGTGAGAACTTCTTCGGCTATTCTTCATTACCTAACACCATCTTGATCGCCTTCGCCACGCCGTCGGCGCAAGACCGTTGCCATCCTGTCGTTGAGGCGTGTTGCCCCTCCCGATGCCCCAATCCGTCAAACATCCGAACTCTACCCATTGTTGGAAGAACATCAAACGCATTGGCTTCGCTTGCAGCTCAGTTCCAGCGGGCTCTACGAACCGCCTCAGCTGGCGGTCGATTCAACAGGGGATGATGGGCGATGCAGAGCTTCTTCTTCATCTTGATAGCATCCCGAGCGGACTCGCAGAGCCAGTATCGGAATATCGCAGCCTTTCTCATAATGCCGGCCTTGACCGGGTCGATACTGTCAAGGGCATCCACTGGCAGACTGCAAACGCCATACTTGCAGAGGAAAGGATTGAACCCCGCCTTCCACACATTCGTTCTGCTGTAGCCCACGAGAAGCCAGTTCCCATGGGAATCCAGATACGCCCAGACACCCGGGTACCCGGGCTCCGTGGGCCATCCTCCATCGGGCATGCCCTCTGAGCCGCTCAGACACAGAAACCTTTCCGCGTCCACCCTTGCTTCCCACTTCTGAATTTGGATTCGTCCTTCTGGTTTCATCTTGCTCACGGCCATTCCTAACTCTCCCTGCCACACGATTCGTAGTATCTCTTTCTGTGTCTGATTCGCCACTCTCACGGCTTGCTACTCGACCGGGTCCCCTCACTCGCAGTTGCAGTGCTTATGCAGTAGGTCGGTCTCAATGCGAACGTCTTTTGTTTCCTTGCAGAGCGCGACGATCGGGACTGTGCCGGTGGATTTCCATGCTTCAAAAATCGCCTGCTTGAGGAATGAGTAAATGTGAATCCGTTCCTCAACCGACAGGTGATAATGGCTTCCATCCTTGGTCAAGCGAGGGGGCTCCCATTCCATGGGCGGAAGCCCCCAGAGCCTCGCCCAAGTCAACAGTCCAGGTTTCATCTCTCGATAAGTTCCCAGAGTAATCCGCGTCGGAGCGTGACCGTCTTTTGCCGCCTGCTTCACAAATTCCTCATAGATGTCTTCCCACCCTTCCACGGGAAAGATCGGGTCAATTCGCCATCTGACCTCGAACCCCATCTCTTCGCCCTTCTTTGACGCGTCGAGCCGACTGGCGATGCTCGGCGTGATACGGACTCCGTCGTTCCATTTGCCTTCCCATAAATCAGCGATCGCTTCTGGGTTGAGGCTGAAGGTCAACAGGATGTTCCTCGGCGAAAGCCCTTCAAGGTAGCGAACATTGGCGCTCTTCGTCAGGAGGATCAGTTTGCAGCCATGAGGATTTGTTCCCGGGTCATTGAACAAAGGGGCAAGGCGGCGGACGTGGCCTGTCACTCCCTCATAGAGCAAAGAGTCGCTTCCGTCTATTCCGAGCCCAAGATTTCTCCGTGTTGGTTTGCGAAGCCATCTCATGACAGCCTCCTTGTAGTCTTCCACATTTTCATACAGGACATGCCGAGAAGGGTCGCACTTGATTCTGTGTGTAAGCAGCAGGAAACAAGTTCGGCATCGCAATCCGCATGCTCCTGAACCAATCGCCAAATCCGCCCAGTGTGCAGGGCAATATGTCTCATCTCCGTCCGCCAGGTTTTTCCATGGTTTGATGAGATTGCTCTTTCTCACCGCGCGGTACACCTTGACGGGACGTGCAATCCCCAGCACCTCGGCGGGAATGCATTCCAACCGCCAGTTTCCCTTCCGCACCATCTCCTGAACGTAGTGGTCCACGGGCTTGCCTTTTGCGGTAACCCCGGGTTTTGTTCTGATAAGTTCCAGTTCCTCGTCTTCTTTAATCGCACTTCTGTCGCTCATGTCCGACCTCTCCTTCTTCCTGCTTCGCGGGTTTCCCTTTTGCGCTGACCTTAATCAATACTTACTGATTCTCGTGAACATTCCACGATCTCAATCGCCTTCTCGATGAGGCGAATTCGCTCACGCTCCGTCGCAACTGCCTTCCCAACAGGATAGGCATACTCCGCATCTTCCTGGCGTCCGTGGCCCTCGGCACCGCGGGCAGACTTCGGAAGAGCCCGTTATGAGCGTCTTTTTCGCACCGCGATTCATTGTCCTCAAAATGGCCTGGGCTATTGCATCCGGGCAGGACAACACATCAACGCGTTTGCCTTCAGCCCGCCTTCGGGATGCCGTCGGGCACCGCATGCCCGAAAGCTGTCGAATAACTTCTTGCGGATCGACATTGCAGCGAAGACATAAAGACACAAGTCTTGCCGTGGCTTCAGACTGAGCAGGACATCCTCCACCTCTTCCGAGGTTAGAGAAGACTTCCAGCAAACCTTCGCTGTCATGGGTGGTGTGAACATAGAGCGTCCCGCATCCCGTCTCAAACTTCTCCGACTGCCCGTAGGTGACCTTCGGTCTCTCTCGCATCCTGGCATATTGGCGGCCCTGCTGGCCCGAGCTCAAAACCCCGGCTCTGCTTCCCTGGCGAAAGACCGTTATCCCCTTGCAGCCTAACTCGAAGGCGAGCAAAAACACCTTCTTGACCTCGTCAGCAGTGGCACTCGAGGGCAGATTCACGGTCTTCGATACCGCATTGTCGGTATGCCTTTGAACCCCTGCCTGCACTCTCACGTGCTGTTCCGGAGAGATTTCATAGGCGGTTTTGAACAAAGCCTTCAGGTCATCGGGAACGTCCTCGATACCGGACAAACTTCCGTTCGCGGCGATTTCGTCGCCGAGCTGGTCGGTGTAGATGCCTTTGGCCTCAGCGATTTCCTTGAACGCAGGGTCAAATACCAGAAACTCGCGGTCCAGGGCCTTCCTCTTGTAAGCGACAGAGAAGATCGGCTCGATTCCACTGGAAGTACCTGCGAGGATGCTGATGGTGCCTGTCGGCGCCACCGTTGTCCGCGTGGCGTTGCGGACAGACGGATCTCCGCGGTCGGCGTAAATGCTTTTCTTGAAATTCGGGAAAGGACCTCGCTCCTTTGCCAGTTGGCGAGAAGATTCCAAAGCCTTCTCAGAAACATACCGCATAACCTCAGCGGCCATCTGAACCGCTTGCTTGGAATCGTAAGGTATACCGAGCCTTGCCAGCATATGTGCCAAGCCCATCACGCCCAGGCCGATTTTCCGATTCGCCTTGCTCACTCGCTCGACTTGAGGAAGCGGATAGCAGTTGACGTCTATGACATCGTCCAGGAAACGGACGCCAACACTTACTGTTTCGCCGAGGCGTTTCCAATCCATTTTCCCGTTGCTGACCATCGCGCTGAGATTCACAGACCCGAGGATGCACGACTCGTAGGGAAGCAGCGGCTGCTCGCCGCACGGATTCGTCGCCTCGATTTCTCCAATCCGCGGAGTAGGGTTAGTCGCATTCACCTTGTCGATGAAAATGACCCCGGGCTCTCCTGTTTTCCAGGCTTGCTCAGCTATCTGTCCCCATACGTCGCGAGCACGCAACCGACCCGCGGGCTTGCCTGTTCGCGGATTAATCGTTTCGTATTCGTCGCCCGATACAACCTTCAACATGAACTCATCGGTCACAGCTACCGAGATGTTGAACTGCTCCAGAACCCCGGGCTCGCTCTTCGCTCTGATGAAATTCAGGACGTCGGGATGGTCAACCCGCAAAACAGCCATATTCGCGCCGTGGCGCCTTCCTCCTTGCTTGATCTCAGCCGACGCCGCGTTAAACACTCGCATGAACCCCACAGGACCCGTTGCGACCCCGCCAGTGGTTGCAACAACATCGTCCTTTGGGCGAAGCCGCGAAAACGAGAATCCTGTTCCTCCCCCGGATTTGTTGATAAGAGCTGCCTGTCTTAACGTGGCGAAAATCTCGCCCAGGCTGTCCTTCAGCGGCAGCACGAAACAAGCTCCCAGTTGCGCCAGCCCAGCACCTGCGTTCATCAGACAGGGCGAGTTCGGCAGGAAGTCCAGGTTCGCCATGATCCTGAAAAACCTCTCCGCCCACTCCTGCGAGTCGCAGCCGTATTCCCTCTCTGCCTCAGCGACAAGCGAAGCAACACGCCGGAGCATTTCTTCCGTGGTCTCAATCACACGGCCGTTCTGGTCTTTCCGAAGATACCGCTCCTCGAGTACCGACCTCGCCATTGGCGTCAGGACGACTTCTCTGGTAAGCCCGCCTCGGTCGCCCAGACCTTTGCTGGCTTGCGACCTTCCTGCGCCTCGTGCAGCGAGCTTCCGAGCAACCGCAGACCGCCGGCTGCCGGTCAAGACCTTGGCTCGGCCCTCTGTCATTTCCTTGCCTTTGCTCATGGTTGCCAACTCCTGAAAATCCTCCGATGCCAAATGCTCCCCTCTGTACCGTCAACTAATCGTCCAAGATGCATTAGCCGCTCCTGATTTTGATGGTCTGGCCGCGCAGCTTTCTCGGTCTCTTATCTTTCCCTTTTTCGCAGGGATTGCCCGAAGATAGGCCGACTGGGCAAGCGGCTGCGTCTTCCGTGCCCTTGGTTATCGCTCTGGCTGTGTCTGCCTTTTCCATGATGCCTGAGTCCTGACCGCCACATTGAAGCGAACAACCCTCTCCGTTTCCTGCGCCGCCAGCTAATGTCGAAAAATCCGATGCCTCTGCGTGAAGACGATGAGGATACATACGATGAGCCAGAAGATCGCACCCTCTCGTGTGAGCGAAAACCGGATCAATCCGATGCTCGCAGTGACAAGCGTCATGGCAAGCACCAGGTAGAGAAAGAGCTTCAGTAGATCCGCTAAAGACACTCTCCGCTCTTCGATCTGGAGCGACGACCACATGCGCCTCGCCCAGGAAACCGCCCGTGACGTCACGCGCTCCTCGCGTGCCAGTGAGTCGGTGCGATTTTCGTCAAAGCTCTCGCAAGGCTCATCCAGCTCTTCTTCACCCTTGTTTTCTTCGTAACCTTCCATTTTTCGTGATCCTTCGTTTTGCTCGGAACCAGTCTTCGGTCTTTCGGCATGGCCCTCAGCGGATGGGGGGCCACTGAGCCACAAGCTCATTCCACCTCCCTCATCGCGAGAGCCTCGAACTTCTTCACCAAGTTAGGCACATCCCTGATGAACCAGTAACGTCTTTCGCCCTCCACGATTGACGCCATTTTTTTGAGTTGCGCCTCATTGACTTCTGATGGCGAACCACCGATTCCGATGATGTCAAGCTGCACACCCTGCTGTTTCAAGTTCTCAGCCACGGGTTCTGGATCTCCTCCCTCATTCGCGTGTCCGTCGGTCAACATGACTATCCGCCCTCGCCCGCCTTGCCCACACTTGCTGATAAGTTGTCCGGCCAGCTTCAAGCCCGAAGCCATGTTCGTGGCGCCATCGTATTTCAGCCCTCTGATTTTCGCCTCCAGATGAGCCAGCCCATCTCCGACCCTGAGGGGCTTACACACAGTCTTCCCCTTGTCGCCGAAGCTGACCGCCGCCGCCAGACTCTCCGGTCTTACGTCTCGCAGCTTCCTGAGAAACGCACAGCCTGCTGTTTTTGCCCCGTCAAGCCGAGTGGGCTTATAGTCGTCATCCAGCATGCTTCCACTCACGTCAAGGACAAGCACTTCGGGCGAACCCGCAGAAACGCCTCCCGACGTCCTGGCGTCAGACTTCACCTCAGCCAGAGCTTGGTTGTGTTTGCCCGAGAATCCCGCTAAGAATTTGAACCTTTCCCACATAGTTTCCTGATGGCTCATAACTACTTCCTCCTCATGCACATCGTTGTTTCAGTTTTCGTCTGTTTGCGAACCCTACGCGCTTTTTCGGTTGTGTTGCACTGTGATGTCATAGGTCTTGTCGGACACCAGGTCGTGGACCAGCACCTTGACGAGCGCCGACTCGTCGTAGGACATGGTGACCTCGATAGACTTGTTATCCGGGCTTCTTGGCGGGAGAATCAGCTCCTTTTGCGCCACCACGAGGCAGTCCTGCACCCTCTGTTTCTGTTCTCCCTGAAGAACGAGCACGATGAATTTCTCCTGATCCCAAGACACGGAGCCGTACATCTTCGAGATCGTGCGCGGAATAGCAGAGTTCTTCGGCAGGATGACCGAGCAATATTGACCCGCGGAAACCCGGTCCTGGACATTGACGCCGAGACTGCACGGGGTGACATCCGTCGCGTTGATGGCAGACTGAGGGATCGCCTCGAGTTTGTCTGTCACCAAAGAATCCCCGGCTTTCCAGACAATCTGTCCGGCTTTGATGGCAGCTCCTTCGGCCACCGCCAGATCGGGGCTGACACTGCCCCCGGCAATCTTGTCGTTGCCGAAAACCTCGCCAATCATCTCCCGGTAAGCTACCACCCGGCTGGAGCCGCCGACGGAGACCACCTGATCCACATCTCTGGCGCTGATTTTGGCCGCGTCAAGCCCATCGAGAATGACCTTCCTGGCTCTCTCCATCAAGCTCGCAAGGTCCTTCTTGAACTCGTCCCTGGTGACGTCCCACATAATCTGCTTCCCCTCGAAACGCCCCACAAATTTCACCTCCTGTTTCGAAGAAAGCAGTTCCTTGACGCGGATGCACTCCGTCTGAATGCCGAGGTAATCAACGGGGTTCTTCTCAGGGCTGATTTCGATGTTGTGTTCAGCCTTGAACCGCTCCGCAGCTTTGCGGAGGAGGACGTTGTCAATATCCTTGCCTCCGAGCTGGGCATCCCCGTGACTTGCGAGAACCTCAACTTTTTCCCCGGAATACTTCATGACAGAAAAGTCGAACGTCCCTCCACCGAAATCGGGGAAGCCAACCAGCCGGTCGCCCTGCTTTTCATTGACTCCGTGTGCGAGCCCCGCCGCTGTCGGCTCGTTAATGAGCTGTCGGACATCAATGCCGGCCATTTCCGCCGCCTTCTTGATCGCCTGTCGCTGGTTGTCTAAGTAATTCGCTGGCACACCGATCACCGCTTCGCTCCCGGCCCGGTCATCGCCAG
>CAZXGF010000046.1:0-43447 GCA_964640185.1 uncultured Verrucomicrobiota bacterium
AAGCCGGGGAACATAGCCATTGAGGTACAACCGGTCAATGCATTCCACCTCAAGGCTCACATGATCGCGCAGAAGATCGTTGATGTTTGCCATAATGACCATAGATGTACCAAAAAAACACGGCGTTCTCAAGGAACCTCAGCCCCTCAACCTCGTCGGTTTGAGGTCGTAGACTTCGCTAGTATTACGGCCTCCATAGACTCTGTCTCCATGCATGAAGAGTCGGTTCGGAGGGGCCAGGATGCCAAGATAAGTATTCAAGTGACGGAAGATTGTGAGCTGATTGTGAACGTTGACGGACATCCGTCTTTTAGAGTGGAGCCGCCGGGCAACAGGTATAGACACGTTCACGGTCCCAACGGATACGCTCAACCCTGGCTCGCACTCCGTTCACGTATCGTGTTTCGTCGAAGGCGCTCTAAATGATGAGGAGAAGATCTCTTTCACGGTCTATGACAAGCTTATTGACATAGAAGGGCTCTCTGCGCCTGAAGCAGTCCAGCAAGCCATTCCGCTGCGCGCGAGCTGGGTTCTGTCGAACCACGGCATTGCTGAAGAAAACGTCGACCTTACTCTTGAGTGCCGATACGGGAGACGGGTTCTGAAGATCGATTGCGGATCCCGGACACTCAACAAAGATGACAGCACAAGGCTGGTCACGTACGTTCCCACTAACGGCCTCCGCCCGGGCTTTGCAAGTCTCAGGGTCAAGGCAACCGCGAGAGGGGAAGAGTTTTCATCAAGCGAAATCCTAACGGTCATCGTGATCCTCGACACCGATCAGGACGGATTGCCCGATCCTTGGGAGCAGCGCATTCTGAATGTTGACCCAGATGACGAAATCATGGATGTCCTCCAAGTTGACCCGGATGACGATTTCGACAGAGATGACCTGACGAATCAGCAAGAATATGCGCTGGATACCGACCCTACGGACGCCGACACCGATGATGACGGCCTCTCCGACGGTCATGAGATTTTGGCCGGAACGGATCCCCTCGAGAAGTCCGACGTCTTCGCAGTGGTTGGCTGTGAATGGACAGGAACATCGTTTGGGATTCAGTGGACCGCCAAAGCAGCAAGGACGTACCAAGTGCTCTGGAGCGTTGACCTGGACACCTGGCTTCCGGCGTCGAGCGGAGCTCTTCACGATGAGATGAGCATGCAAACCGCGACCGCTGATGGAATTTTGAAGTATTCGGATCCGCATTTGGTTGTGCTTCCGCGCTCTTTCTATCGCGTTGAGGTATTAGAGTAGACCTCGTAACATAATTACAGGGAACGATCTTGTCGCTGCCGTCTTTTGCCCGATGGGCTGTCCTTTCCTTGTTGCAACTTGCGCCGTCCCAATCCCTTTGTTGCCCCCGCATCTCCCCCTCGAGCCTTGCCAGCCGCCCCGTCTGCCTCTTCATGATCGCTTCATCCTTTTGTCGTCAACCCCCGCATCTCGTTCTCGATTTTCACGAGCCGTTCTCTTTGCCGCTTCGCTGTTGAGTCGCCCCTCTCCTCAAGCGCATCCTGAATCTCGAAAACAGTCTTCCAAAAGAACCCTTCTTCTATCCTGATGTCTGCCTCGAGTCGATCCTGAAAACGGAAAGACGGCGGCATCCTTCTTCCTTTCTCTTCCTGCTTTTTCAACTTCTGCCATTCTGACAATTCTTTCATCTTCTTAATACTCGCTCTCAAGTCCCGTAGGGCAGCTTCAATTCGCTTTTCCATCTATAATGGAGGTCTGCTTCGCTTATAAAGCTATCGCTTCAGTACTCCCCGTTATCGTATAAATCCTCGACCCTCCATTGGTCATCATAGCCATTACTCGGCCGGCTGGCGTAGGCCTCCACCTTATCCAATATCTCCTCAACATTCGTCCCAATAGCCTTCAAACGCCGCAGCATTTGCTCAAGGATACCTTCTCCCTCATCCGAGGATTCTTTCCGTGGTGTCATTTTGGAGAGGCAACAGAATGAGGGTTTATAAGGTTTGTGGTGGTGAACGCAAGATCGGCATTTACGTCTGCGGGGCGCGATGAAAGGAGTCGTGCTCAGGCCGTGGAAAGTGATGAGAAGTTGACAGCCCGTGAATGGCTGGCGCGGTTCATGCGGCATGACGTGCCACAGCGAAGAGGCCCACGGGCTGCGCCGCGGAAAGGCGGGCAAGCTCCTCGACACGGAGAGCACGGGTGACGTGAAGACAGGACAGAATCCTCCTTGATGCCCATTTTGATAGACGGGCACAGGTGCTTGACGGGATAGAAATAGGGTTCTGTGCTGGAGCGGTGGTTTTGTGTGAAGGCGGAAGGAAAGTAAGAAGGTGGGACTACCGGGCTATAGGTCCGTATGCGGTGGAGGCGAATCGGATGGAAAAAGGGGCGGGCTTATGGGGAAGGAAACCGCGTCATTATGGCAGGCGCAGGAACGGGAAGGTTTCCTTTTTTCCGAAGGCATGGGGTTGCATTCGCGCGGTCGGCGAAGCTTCCAGGCCCGAGCGCCCCGGGTTCTGCGCAAGAGCTTATACGGCAATGACCTCATCACCCATGTGGTGATGCAGCACTACGGGTATGGTGTTCCCCTGGGTCGCATGGAAGCGCAGCTGGGGATCGGGTACGGGAGTCTCATGGCTTCCTTGCATCGGGTGTCGGGTTTGTTGCGACCCGTGATTGACAAATTGATCGACGAGTACCGGCAAGCTCCCCTCAAGCACGCCGATGAGATCTCCTGGCGCACGGACGGTCAGAACGGGTACGTGTGGCTGTTCTGTACGCCAAACACTAGCCTGTTCCGGTTTCGCAAGACCCGCTCGGCATCAGTGGCCAAAGAGGTGTTCGGCGAAGAAGCTCTCCCAGGGGACTTGGTGGTCGATCGCTACCAGGCCTACAACAGAGCCCCCTGCCAGATTCAATACTGCTACGCCCACCTGTTGCGAGACGTCAAGGATCTCCAGAAGGAATTTCCCGACGATCCAGAGGTGTAGACCTTCGTGAGCACCTTCGCTCCGCTTTTGTCCCAAGCCATGAGCCTGCGGGGTCTGCCGATCAGCGACAGAGCATTCCACCGGCGCGCCAAAAAGATCCGGCAGCGTATCATCGAAGTCGCGCGCCACTCCGCCCGCCATCCGGGCATTCAGCGCATCCAGGACATCTTTCGGGAAAACGCCCACGGGATGTATCGCTGGGCCGAGGATCGTAACGTCCCCGCCGAGAATAACTTGTCCGAACGGACGCTGCGCCCTCTGGTCATCGCCAGGAAAGTCAGTTTCGGCTCCCAGTCCGATGCCGGTGCACGAAACCGTGAAATCCTCATCAGCATCGTTTTGACCCTCAAGAGCCAAAGTTAAGAGAAGTCTTGGATCAGTCCTTTAGGTTGGAGTATTCGATCCAGAGAAAGACTGGCAAGATTCAGGTCAAGCCAGAAGACCGGACTCGCTGGCACATCATCACAAGGGATGTAGGTCACCCGGTTTGAGCTTGGTTGACGGCTTTAGTATGCATGTTGATCTAACCTGCAGGGGAGGCGGGGATTTGGCCTAAAGGTGGAATGAATGTGCTCCTGAGCCTTGTCTATCGTGGAGCTTCGGGCAGTCGTTATTTCTTCACCTCCTTTTACCTCGGTCATGCGGCGCAAGAATCTCCAGCATCGCCGTCGACTCATTTCCGCTTGTGTCGACTGCAGCAATGATGATCGTGTACGTCCGGCCGTCACCTTTCCCCGACCGCTCGGAGCGAAGAAGAAGCTCGATCACGCCAGTTACGTGGTCTATCGATACAATCTCGTAATCAGGAATTGTGTTGCCATCTCCATCCTGATCCGGCGTGTCGCTGCTTCTCACGTCGACGCTCAGACTGATCGCCCCGCCGCCATTGTCGCAAGCATTCGCCACAATCGTGACGGGAACCAACTCGTGGTTTGGAGGCCAAAGAATTGTCACGCTCGGAATAGGACTTAGGTTTGGACCTGTCGTGTCCTTCACTTCGAGCGTAACCGAAGCTGTCACCGGTTCGTTGGTTCCATCGTCGACCGTAAGGTCGATTTGGTGAAGCCCCAAAGGAAAGCGAGGATCACCCGCTGGAATGTTCAGCTCGGGAATTGTAACCGCCTCTCCGCCTTGAATTGTCTCAACCTCGCCAGACTCCAGAACCTCGCCTTCTTTCAACCACTGATATGACGCAACATCGCCATCAAAGTCTGACACGTCCGCTACCACGACAATGGGATCGATTCCGATTTCGACGACCTGATGGCCCGGCGCTGGCTGAGCTTCCGGGGGGGAGTTCTCGATCGTCAGGATCATAGTGTCGGAGGACAGAAATCCGCCCTGTCCGCATTCGCGGACTTCCAATGTCAACGTGTGAGTGCCAGCTGACAGGTAGGGCAGCGAGCGCAGGTCCAGATACGCTTCTCCATTCGGCCCTACACGCGACCAACCGACAAGCACATCTTCGCCCTCAAGCCAACGATACTCCAAACAGTCGCCGTCTGGGTCCGTTACCGTCCCTGGAATCACTGTTGAAGGCTGGTCAGCACTTGGAATTGGAATGTTCTCGCCAGCTTCGGGGCTGGGCGGTGAATTGGCCGGGCCGGAGATGATCAGAACGTTGCTGATTTCAGCGTCAACAATCATCGGCGTGATGATAATGGGTTGCATTGGGTCGAGCCCCGGGTCTGAGTCGGAGAGCTCGCCGCCACACAGAACAAACTGCAAACCAACGGGCTGGCCCAGAAATACCGCTCCACTTATGTCCCAGACGACCGTACCCCGCAGTTCTACTAAACCAGGGACTGGGTTGTCGCACAGAGTGTCATCAGTGTGAAAACTGTAATAGCGATCACCGGTGGAGGGGTCGTACAGATAGGCATCAAGTCTGCCGGGATAACCCATCGGGTCCAAAAAAGGCCAGAACACGTAGTCGAACTGAATGGACAAATCAAAGATCGTTGTCCGGATCTCATCGTTGAACAGTCGGACCACGGTATCGGTGGACATGCTCGCCCAAGAACCGTCTGGCCTGAATCTGACACCCCAATCAGGATCAGCAGTAAACTCGTTCAAGTCGAGCGGCCTTTCCTCCGAAAATGCGAAAGAGCTACATAGCAGAATAGCGACGAAAGAAAGGTGAAACAAACTGGTAGATTTCATGGGTGGCACTCCTTTCATGTTCCTGCCGATTGCCTGCTTCCCTCGCCCCTCACACAGCTCAGGAAACAGGCGCCGAACTGGAATGTTTGTGCTCTCGTGCTCGCTTTGACTTGTGCCTGTGAGACTTTCCCCTGTGGTGTTTGCGCTCGCCGTCCTTGCCGTAGCCGTAATGGTAGTAATAGCTGTAGCCGTAGTAGTAATAATAGTAGCGGTGGTCGCGCTCTTTGACCTCATTGAGGACGATTCCGAGGACGTTGGCATTCACGCCGTCCAGAAGGTCCATCGCTCTCCCGACCATCTTTCTCGAGAACCTCCCGCTTTGAGCGACACCAACGACGGCATCGGCAAGGTTTCCGAGGATCAGCGAGTCAGCCGTGAGCGTGCACGGAGGCGAGTCAAATAATACAAGGTCGTACTTATCCCTGATGAGCTTTGCGAAATCTTTCATCCGGTCGGACGAGATCAATCCCGAAGGGTTGGGAGACGAGCCGCCTCTGGCGATGACGGAAAGGTTCGGAATCTCAGTCTCCTGCACCACATGTTCCAACCCAGCTTCTCCGACGAGATAATCTGTGATCCCAACATCTTTTCTCAGTCCGAATATCCGATGAATCGCTGGCTTCCGGATGTCAGTATCAACAAGAAGAACTTTCCTGCCGTTTTGAGCAGCCGATATGCCCAGGTTCGCGAGGGTTGTCGTTTTCCCCTCGCCGGGACCGGCGCTCGTTACCAAGATTGTCTTGATGCCGTTAGACGCCGGAGAGTAGTGGATGCCGGCGAGGAGGGTCTTATAGGCTTCGGATGTCGTTGATTCGGGGGCAAGATACGCAATTCTCGCTCTTTCCTCTACACCGTCGTATGTATGATCGGACATCAAGGGCACAGCTCCCAGGAAAGGTTTCGCCAGGAATCCCTCGACGTCCTCAGGGCTCTCGACCTTGTCATTGAGATGCTCGATGAATAAAGCTCCGCCACAGCCAACGATTAAGCCGCCAACGACCGCAAGGAGCAAGTTACGCTTGGTGCGAGGCTTGAACGGAGTCTTCGGAACGTCCGCTTTATCCACAATTCGCACGTGGCTTTCTTCGGTTCTCTGCGAAATGTCGGTTTCGTGCGTGCGGCTCAATATCTCGTCGTATATCTTCTTGTTTGCTTCGACATCCCGCGAGAGGCTTTCATACAGGTTTACTCTCTTGGTAAACTCCATCACGTCGTGCTTCTTCTCTTTGACCGCTTTAACGAGTTGGTCCTCTTGGGTTTTCCTCATCTCATACGAGTTTTTCACCTCATCAACGACTTTCTGAATCTCCTTGATAATCGCATCCTGAATCTTCGCCAGCTCTGACTTGGCCGAGATCATTTTCGGGTGCTTCTCTCCATATCGCTTCGCAAAGGAATCCACGTTCTTGGTGGCTTCCAATTCCAGCGTCCTCAGGTTTTGTATCTGCACGCTGTTTACTACTTCCTCCTCATGTCTGAGCTGTTCGAGCGAGAGCACCTTGAGCTGATTGTATCTCGCTTCCTTTCTCAATCGCTCGGTCCTTGCCGCGGCAGCCGCCGTGTTCAAATTCGACAGTTCCTCCAGAACAAGGTTCTGCTTCTCGTTCAAGGAGACGATGTTGTTCTGTTCCTTGTATTCGGTGAAATGCTTTTCCGACTCACCGAGCCTCGTCTTGACCTTGTTGAGCTCTTCACTCAACTTTACCGACCCCGCGCGAATGGACTCGACCTTTTTGCTGAGGTCCTGCTCGATGTAGGCCTGGGCGAGAGTGTTCGCAACGCGAGCAGCCTGCTCGGGAAAAGGAGATTCCGCTGCCACATCCACCAACCGACTCTTCTGAACAGGCTCGACCTTCGTCATTTCGAGAATGTCGTCTCTTGTCAGCTCCGCGTCTTGAGGACTACCATTCGCCCTCAGCTTCCCCGCAACAGATTCCGCAAGGGACCTGCTTTTCAGAATCTTGTACTGCGTGTTGTAATAGTCCTCCGCGGTATCCACAGTGACCACGTCCTTGAAAGAGAGGAGATTCATGCTCTCCTTCTCGATCTCAATCTGCGCCGTCGCCTTATACATCGGGGTTGCCTTCATCGAGGCAATCGCGGCAATAGCAACGAAAGTCAGAAGGCAAACTATTGGAATCCACTTCCGCTTAAGCAGAATATGATAAAGGTCCCTTATCGTCAGTTGCTTTTCATAAGTGAAGGGATCCACCGCCCCTTCCATCTGCGGTATCTGCTCGTAGCCCCCTTCCGGAGGATTCTTCCTTGTCATTTCCTCACTCTCCTAAGCGACACATCGTCGCCTGACATTATTTCCAGCCCCCCCGGGCTCCTCCCCAAAGCTCTCCTTCAGCTCATGTTTGCGCCGGTTTCCGTTTAGGCTGCGGCTCCAACCAATGATAGAGTTAAAGTAATAGCGAAATGAACACTCCAACACGCCGTGGTTGCGAAATCGTGGCATATCCCGCAGGCTTCCTTCAATCTCTTCGCTGTCATGCTTGCGCCGGACATGCTGGCCTTTAGCCGGCGCCCCCGTTAGCCACCTGCTTCAGCTGGTGGTCATCGGATAGGCCGTCTCCGTCGTGAGAGCCGGCTTTAGCCGGGCTTCTCGAACAAGGGATTCATCCATAACTTGCCACGGAAATACAGCCGCACCCCTCCAACAGGCCATCGGAAACAGATGCTTCCGTGCCCGGCGTTCTGCCACACCCCTGCGGCAAAGCAGCGACTCTCCGCACCGGTTTCGCCAATCAACCTGTGGCTTCTTCCACTTTCGATCTTTTGTCATCGCTCACTCTATGAATGACCCACTTCAAGAAGCTCCGCCACTCTTTTCTCAGCAACATGGGCTATGACCTCTAAGCGGTAATTCCTCTCTATCTCAAAGTCCTCATCTTGCGAGCCGTAATAGGCAAATCTCAGGCATCCCAAGTCCCCCTGAAAATCGAACCGTTGCGACCGCAGACCGTCCGATCGAGCCTCGTCATGCCTCTCAGGGTCCTTTCCGTTTGCCCAGTGCAATGGGGAATTCTTATAGCTCCCGTTTAGCGAGAGCTCCATGTCATCAACTCCAAATTCCTCTGCCGCTTCAGTCAGCAGCTTCCATAATTGGTCCACGGTCCCTGCGTTTTTCATTTTAAGAGACAGCAAACGGCAGGCAACATGTTTTACCCTGTAGCGCCAGCGATTGGACAGAACAGTGCGTATCCTTTTGTAGTTCAAGTAGCCAAGAACTCTCATCGCCACTATTGAAATAAGCCCGATCGCCCCGAGATAGATAGCAGCCACTCTGCTTTTATTAAATAACACCGCTGTTCCAAAACCCAGAAGAAGAACGCAGAAGCCGTACAAAAGAAGCACTGCTTTCTTTTGGCTCATGCCAAGCCTCAGAAGTGCGTGGTGAATGTGCCCTTTATCTGAGACAAAAATGGGTCTCCCAAGGAGGCTCCGGCGGAACACCGCCAAAGATGTGTCGAGAATAGGCAATCCCAACGCGGCTATGGGTATCAACATCATAACCATTGTCGAGCTCTTTTGCGCACTGAGGACCGATACAAGAGCGAGAACCATCCCCAGAAATAAGCTGCCGGTGTTCCCGAGAAATATCTTCGCCGGCGGAAAGTTGTACCGCAGAAAGCCCAGCAGCGCCCCTGCAAGAATAACCGAGATAACCGACATCACGACATTACCGAGAACAAGCGAAACAAAGAAGTTTCCCACGCAGACGAAGAACGTCACCCCTGCCGCAAGCCCATCCATCCCATCAATTATGTTGATCGCATTCGTTATCCCCACAATCCAGAAGATCGTAAAAGGCAAGCTAAGCACCCCGAGGTTCATAGAGCCAAAAGGCCCCAAGGAGACGCCTTCTATTCTGAACCCTAGGGCAAAAGCAAAAACCGCCGCTGCAATCTGCACCGAGAACTTCTTCTTCGCATCCGCCCCCTTGATGTCATCGTATACTCCCAAAAGGAGCGCAATCAGCCCGCACAGAAGCATCCCGAGAACCAGCCTTCCCTTCTCGAGAAATCGAGCCGTGACTTGGTTCTGATAGAATAGGCAAGAGACCACAAGCAATACAAATGTCACGAATATGCTCAGGCCCCCGAGCGCTGGTACCGCGCCCTTATGGACTTTCCTCACACCTCCGTTGTCCACAAGTTTCAAGCGCAATGCAAATCTTCTGACCAGTGGCGTCACGAAAAGAGTCCCGGCAAGACCGGAAAGAAAGAAGAACAGATAAGTTTTGTAGCTAAACACCTTTCCTTACCCTTGAGCTGGCCGAATAGACGCGAGAAGAATCATCCTCTGTCGTCCTCTCACTGATCGTATTGCCGTCAGCCTGTGCTTCGCATCCTGGTTCGCTCCGGCGCTTCAATCACTTGAGCTGTACACGGGATATCACCACTTGCCTTTACGAATCCTGCTCTCTCTGGCTGGGTTGCCCTCCCGGCATCAGCATTCTTCACCGTGGTCACGATTAGGTTGATGGATACAACGCCTCTTCCGCTTGGTAAGCGCGTTTAGTCCTGACAAAGCCACACGATCCATGAATGGCTATGACCCTTGCCTGCCCCGTTCGGATGCGTGGCGTGAGCTCGCTTCAGTCAAGCCTTGGGCAACAATGCTTGCCCGCTGACCCGGAATTTCAACTCGATTGGCTCGCCTATTCTTTGTGCCATTCTTATTCGTTCTCATCACCTCACGCCAGACCTCTTGAGCCACGAGCAGTGTCGAAAGCGGAACACAACGCACATTTCGCCAGAACACCCGCTTGCCACCGGTCAAGGCCCTATATGCCCATTCCATTCCGGCTTGCTGAATCCACCTGGGTGCCCGAGATTTGTTGCCCGAAAGAAAGTCAAAAGCGGCGCCAACGGCCAGAAGCGGCATATTCAGCTTTTCCAAATGATCAAAAACCCACTTTTCTTGCAAGGGACATCCCAACCCAACAAATGTCAATCTGGCCCCGCTATTTAGTATGGTGTCCACATCACCTTGATCTTCTTCACATGTCGCAGGGCGAAAGCGCGAAGGACGAAAGCCGACGACATCAAGTTTTGGGTAGCTCTTGCGCAGGTTTTCAACGAGCTTACGAACAACATGATCTTTACTTCCATAAAAGAAAACAGGACAACCTGTTTCTGCCGCGCGGGCGCAAAGACGCAGGGTCAGATCGGGGCCGGCCACACGATCCTTCAGTCCGGCACTGTGGATCATATTTAGTCCCCATTTCAGGGACTGTCCGTCTGGCGTAACAATATCAAATGAGTTGACGATTCTCCTGAAATGAGCGTCTCGAGCTGCACGATAAAGCCCGTGAACATCAAGAGCGGTTACTGCCAAAGAGCGGGGCTGTGTGGCGGCATCCAAAATCACATCGATGACCTCTTCGTAGGTTGTCGCGGAAATGCAAGACCCCAACAATTCCTTTTTGCATACACTTCTGGTCATTTGTGCAGCAATCCTTGCTCTGCCCTAACCATCTCTTCGATAATGTCATCAAGGGAGCGCGTTATCTCCCATGTTGGGTAATGCGACCTGAACTTGGAAAGGTCGGAAATATAGCAGATATGGTCGCCCAGGCGGTTCTGCTCGCAATACTCGTACTCGATGGGGTTGCCGGTAATGTCTTCGATCTTGGCCATGCATTCGAGGATGGAGGCGCTGTTCTGGCGAGCGCCGCCCATGTTGTAGACTTCACCTGGCCCGGGACGTTCGATAAAGGCCTCCATGGCGCGAATCACATCCATGCTGTGGATTTGGTCGCGCACCTGCTTGCCCTTGTAACCGAAAATCGTGTACTTGCCTGCCGTGGTTGCCACTTTGACGAGATAGGAAAGAAACCCGTGCAGTTCGACCCCGCTGTGCCGCGGCCCGGTCAGGCAACCTCCGCGAAAGACGACGGTCTTCATCCCGAAATAGCGCCCGTACTCCTGGGTCATCACGTCGGCCGCCACCTTGGACGCGCCAAACACCGAATGCAGGCAACGGTCGATCTGGCAGGTTTCATCGATGCCGTTGAAATCCTTCTCCTCGGCGTAGTCCCACCGCGTTTCCAGTTCCACTAAGGGAAGGTGGTTGGGGGCGTCGCCATAGACCTTGTTCGTGCTCATAAAAATGAACACCGCCTCGGGCCGGTAGCGCCTGGCGGCCTCCAGAAGGTTCACTGTGCCCAGGGCATTAACCTCGAAGTCGGTAATGGGGATATCGCGGGCCTTGTCGTGCGAGGGCTGGGCCGCGCAGTGGATTATAACGTCCAAGTCGCGTGTCTCGAAAAATTCGAAGACGTCCTTCCGATTTCGGACGTCGATAGAAAAATGTTCAAAACCTTCAACTTCCTGCTTTAGCAGTTCACGGTTCCAGATCGTGTCGCCGCCGGGCCCGAAGAACTCACGGCGCAGGTTGTTGTCGATACCCAGGACCTTATGCCCTCTCTTGCCGAAATAGCGCACTGCTTCCGAGCCGACTAGGCCGCTGGAACCAGTCACCAGAATATTCATTTTCTCTGTAAACTCGCTTGCCAAGTTTGACAGCCCGCGGACGACTCCTTTGGAAAATGTCGTTGACGGCCTTGTGCTTTGCTTCAGACGGAATTGGATATTTCCTCATGATCAGTTAGGATTGAGGGAGAAAGGAGGAAATGACCATGGCAGAGAAACGTAGAAAGTTTTCATCGGAGGAGAAGGTTCGGATTCTTCGCTGGCATTTTGTGGAGAAGGTCCCGGTTTCGGACCTATGCGATGAGTTCGAGTTACACCTGACGGTGTTCCATCGCTCGCAGAAGCGATTCTTCGAAAACAGAGCGGTCGTCTTTCAGCGCCACGGCCAGGCCTTGTGGGCAAACCTATCCGATGCCCCTGACCGTGACTGCTCGTATCAGAGCACCTGGAGAAACTGTCCTGCACGTTCACCTGCAGCGCCATCCAGTACACGTTGATAAATTCCTACCATTTGCCTTGCTTTGCGATCCCATGACAGTGCTTTCGCACGCAAGATGGCGCCCCAGGACAAACGCGCCAACACTTCAGGATTTTGTCCTATTTGTATTATTGCTTGAGCAAAGCCCTCAATGCTCCTACGAGGATTCACCATGGGTATTTTAATCCCACAGAACTCATCAACACACTCGGCCTGTCCACATGCGTCGTGGCATATCACAGGAACGCCGAGAGCCAATGCCTCGAGAACTACATGGGGAGTGCCTTCCTGGACGCTCGAGAATAGCATCAAATCGCTGCCACCAATGATGCTTAGAGCTCTGCCGTGCTCTACCTTACCGTACCAGCGGCACACCGAATCCACACGTATCCTCTTTGCAAGAGACCTCCAGCGCAACTCATATGGACCGCTGCCCACTATGTGTAGCTCAACCGGAATCTTGGCCAGAACGATAGCTACTGCTTGAAGGGCAATAGGCAAGGCCTTCAAGCCGATGAACTTCGCGCACCAGATCAAACGTAATGGGCGAGCCCCGCAATACGGCTCTCGTTTGGGCTCAGTGAATAAGACGGGCGCGGCCGTTTCGTTGAGCAGAATAGATCGTCTACCATGCACAGTCTGTATAGCCTTTTGAGAGGCTACCGTGGCAGAAATGAGTACGCTGGCTTGACAAGCCGCCCTGCGCACCCTAATGCTCGTTCTCATCTGGATGCTATTCAATATGTTACGACATGTGTAGAACAACGCACCCCGGGGACCCAACATCCACATAAACCGATAAGGCATCTGCACATATCCGCCGATTGGCCCCCAAACAAGCGGAAGCGGAAGCATCCAAAGATACCCTGGCTCACGGTAGCCGATCATGTTAAGCTGATGAACGATATCGTACTTTTCAGCATGGATTAGTTGCGAGGCCAGCTTATAGGCACGTGATTGCCACTTTCTGTAATCGCTATAGAACCGCCAGTCACCTTGGTTCCAGCAACGGGTCCGAGCTACTTTTCCAACATCAATGAAATGAAATGCAGGTATGTGCTCTAATCCCAAACTAGGAATTGCATCCAGTATCTGATCTCTGAATCCTTTTTCGGTAATCACTGACAACTGACAATACTTCGCCAGCGAGGTAACCCAATTCCATCCCATGCCAATCTCTGAGCCGTAGTTCGGTCCACAAGCGTAAGCAGAGATTAACGCTTTTACAGAGTTTCTGCTTGTCATTTTTCAACTCATCATGAGGAAGCTAATATTCGAGATCGAATCGCGCCTACCCGAGGACAGTATGCTTCCCACGCTACGGCCTTCCGAGCCTTTTACCGGCATGCCGCAATTTGGCACATTTGACTTTTCTCGGCCAATGCAGGCTCCGTTGAAATCGATCCGCGCGAAAGACGATCATGCCCGAATGTATCCCCCACGCCCATGAGCTCATGCTGCGGACTTCTCCTACGCAAATCGGGAACAAACAATAAAACGTACCTCGAGGTGTACGCGTCGACACAAATTTCCCGTTTATCGGATCACTAATCAAGAGCCTGGTGCAAAGTGTATTCAATCCACAATCGGGTCCAGGACCTCACTGTAACGTCCCATATCTCACAATCCAGGATATCCCCTTAGACTCACTTTCACTTTTGGAGATTTAGCGGGCTGTTACAAAACTGAGGCAAATTGTGTCGACGACCATTTATATAATGAGCTCCTTGGGGGTCATTCGGGCAAGTGTATTCTACTTAATGCCACCAAAACTCTTGTCCGTGCCAGGTGTTTTCGCGCTTCCGCTTAAGTTCCATAATGTCCCGGCACCCGGAGGACTGAGATCTAACTATTCCGTTTCTGATACCCGTTCAGTATTGCCTCATAATGAGCCAGCATTCGTTTTGCGATGATATCCCAGGAGTAATTGTTCGCGACCAGCTTCCTAGCAGAATTCGCCTTGGTTCGCAGAAGGTGGCGATTCAATGTAGCGTCAATTATCGCGTTGCAGATCGAACCAGCCGAGCAATCACAGCACCAGCCCGCACCTGCATCTAAGACCTGCTCAGCCAGATTGGTGGCGCGTGTCAGAATACAAGGCATACCCCAAGACAAGGCCTCTAGGACAGCCGAGGGCAACCCCTCCGTTCGAGATGTATGAACAAAAATATCTGCGGATCGGAATACGGCATCCCTTTCGCTACCCGTCATTGTGCCGGCGAACACAACTGACTTGGTGATGCCCAGCTTCGCAGCCAAACGTACAAGATCAACTTTATTCCTTTCAGAATCAGGGCCAACCAAAAGCAATCTCGCTTTATTCCTAGACAATTGCAGTTGTGCCAGCGAAAAACCACGAAAGAGAAGATCCAACCCCTTAATCTTCATGTGTAATCTTCCCAGGAACAAAAATACTATATCGTCGTTGTCCCACCCCCACGCTGTCCTGTCAAGACTTGGTCCCTCTAATTTGCGTTGAGGGATCTCAACACCGTTTGGGACGACAAAAGTGGGTCGCCTCCAGCACTTAACCTGCAATTCTTCATTGGGCGTCAAACAGTGCAAGGCACTGGAATTTCGTATGAACTTGCTGAAAAACAACAAGTTGCCAACCCTCTTCTTTAGCCATTTCTGCCTGAGGGCAAACTGGTTTAACCCTCCGCGCGGAGTTACAACGTAGGGTATTCCTAGGTTTCTGCTTAACTTGGCAATTCGCGCGTGGCGCGGAATATATGCACCATGAAAGATTGTCAAATTGGGGCGATCAAAAGAAGAGGAGACCCAATCGAAGATGTCTCGTTTTCCGCAATCAGCGGCGTGAAAAACCGGAAATGGCACCTTTACATCAAATCGAGAGTGTGGCGCAGTTACCAGAAGAGCCGCCTTCCCGCCCGCCCTGACAAGGGATGCGAGCAAACCTGGCACCGAGGTAGCTGGGCCAACGGTTGCATCATCTCCAACAACCGCACAATGGAGCGTGACAATCGTATCCTTTGACATTCTGGCGTTTCCCAATCCCTTGCGGTCACGGATGCCCGCCGTCTTGAGAGAGAGTCGGGGTGACCCACGGCCCTTTTTAGTGGCTTTACGGAGGTTTTCGATGCATTTGGCGACTTTGCGGCTGTCTGTTACTACCGTCGTTGCCCTGCCAACACCTTTCAGAACTCGAGTGACAGGAGATGGTCTTTAGCCGTCGCTACTTGACCAAGAGCATGAGTGAAGTTACTATTGTCCGGCGATTGGCCGTAACCGGAAGAAGCCAAGCGCGCGTGCTCCTACCGCGGCGACTGCCTTTGATACTTAGCGTTTTCTGGAACCGGCGGCACTGTCGATTTCCATCAGAATCTTCAGCCTATCACCACCGAAGGCCTCCAAAACCAGAATAAAGCCGTTTCGGTCCTCGGACAAGACTTCGTGCTAAGCCTTTTAGAAGCGACCGACAAAAGATGAAGACACCTAAGGGAAAAACAGCTCTCCAGACAATCTGGCTAGCATGTAATTCTAACGATGCGCCAAAAGGGAGCATGAAGCTAAATGAAACACCAAAGATAAAGGTTAGAATATCCCTCGTCTCGTAAAGACGCTCCACTCGGCGTACCAACACACCCAGCAAACCCATAAACAATATTATACCAGGAATCCCAAAGTTCAAATATCCCTCGATCATTACTGGACTTGCTTTTGGACTCGGTAAATTGTAATTTTTATCGCCGTGCATAGCCTTAGCCATCAACATCGTGCCTCCGTTGAACTGTCTGCCGATCATCCATTCAGGGATTACATGCTCTACGGCAGCTAAAAGTGATTCGCCATAAAACAAAGGGAATTGCCTTTCGCTAGCCCCTCCCACAGCGGCCAAGGAAACGTCCAGGCGGCTTAAATCTCCAAGTATCACCGTGCTGAATGCATCGCTTTCAGTTCTCGCTGGAATTGCTCCTTCTATCCGGTAATCCCTCCAGAGGGCGAGTATGGGAAGCAAAATAACCAAGCCAAGGATGACCCAGGCCCAAGAAAACCGGAAGCAGGACCTATAGTACACGATGAGTAAAAGCGCCAGCGGGAACAGAGCCGCTCCACGTCCCCCTGTATAAGAATAAAATGGGAGGAGCGCTCCGTACAAAGCGAAAACTAGAAAGAGAGCGGACAGGCGCCCCAATTTCCATCTCTTGTAGCAATAATACCAGAGCAAAACTGTCCCAGCCGGTGTCAGGTTCAGCCAAACCAGATACCTACCATTTCCCACAGTCATAAAAAGAGCGCGTCCCGCTGCTACTTGGCCGCGGATATTCAAGGCCTTTGTTAACGAACCCGCTGCGATCACAAGTCCCAACACACCGAGCACAACCGCCGCTGTACCTGTGATCGACATCCAGACCGCAGGCGGGCCTAAACACAAAGCTGAGCGATGGCTTTTTGCACGGGCACTTTTCGCTCCCCCATACAGACCTGCCACATATGCGACAAAAGCTAAACACCAAAGCAAAAGGGCCTTGCCGGCGAACTGATGGAAGTAGAACTTTGGAACACCACTGGTTGGAACACCATCATAATACAATAGAGGCGGCGCAATGACCATGGTCATAAAGAACATGAAGAGAATGAAATTTCTGGGATAGAATATGTCTTCCCGTTCAAAGCAGGCTGGCCAAAAGAACAATGTCAACCAGAACGCGCTACTAGAGAAATAGATGTAAATGGTCTTCAGCTCTAGTAGATCATAGATGAGGAAAAGGCATACGAGGTTCACACTCCACGCAAGAAGAACTAGGAGCCGAAAACGAAGACCATCGGAGTTCGCGCTCTTGGGCCGGACACGCATATTCGTATGCAAAGGCGTATTCATTTTATGAAGATATGCAATCGCGGGCACATTCGGATGGTAACGCAGACTCTATGAGTTCGCGGTGGTACGCTCGCTTTCTTGTCGTAAGACGCCGTCAGGGTATGACCCAACAAGAGCCCAGCAACGATCGGGTCTTCATGGTTTCCGAGATGTTGGCCATCCCGTAGATCAGACTCCGGAAAAAACACCTTTCCTAAGGAATCCCGGATTAGACATTTCCCCACGAGCCGGCGGAGACGAATTCGCTTGAATAACTCCCTAGGGATTCTGAACTGACGATCTACTAATTCTGCCAATATACTTGCTGTTTCTCTCTCCACTGAGGCTATCACCTCTCCGGAAACTCCTCTATCCTGAAACCGATTTAGCGAAGAACCGGTAATAGGTCCTGTTTAACAATAGTTGCGCGATCAAATCAATTTCCGGGACTTTCAAAAGTCTACCCAAAAGCAATCCCGATATCACCAAGACGAGGCCGATAGAAGACAGCGCAATGGTGTGTGTTAATAGGGTCGCGTGAATGGGAACCCCATAGATAAAAGAAGGAGCCGATACGATGACCATGCCAATTGTCCAAAGTCCCATCTTCCAACCAACTTGGAAGGCTCGAGCACCGATCAAGTGTCGACTTAAGAAATACGTGACGAGGCCGCTTGATAGACTGCTGACAAGCCTCGCAACAGCAACTGCGTTAATGCCCATGGCCTTGATTAGAAATAAGGCAACTCCCAAAACTACGAGGGGTGACGCCAAATTGACGAGAACAAGGTTCCACACAGCGATTCTTGCCTGGAAAAAGCGAGACCCAAAGGTGTTCACAGATTGACCCAGGAGAGAGCATCCCATGATAGAGAGAAGGATCGCGGCGCGCCGTGCGGCGAAATCACCCATGGCCCCATGGCGAAGGATCATACAGACAATAGGTCTCGCTCCTACGGTCAGGAAAATCCCAAGGCCAGTGCCAACGATAAGGGATATTCGGAAACCTCGATTGACTAGCAACTGCTCTTCCCGGATGTCACCGGAGGAACCAGATGACCGGACACGTCCGGCGCATTGTGCCAATCTCGGAGCGAAGGCATTACTTATGGGGGTAACAAGGATCATGTTAACCATTGTCATAAGCGCATAAGCGTACATGTATGACGAATAGGCTCCGGGTCCCTGGGCAATCATAAGTGGAATCAATATCCAGGTGGCTAAATTGAGAACCGGCGCGGACACGATCCAGGGCATACTTTGCTTAAACGCTTCCCATATCTCCACAGCACGGAAAGCCAGATGAAATGTTGGGCGCAGTCCCTGTCGCATCAGGGCAAGTCCCAGAAGGACAACTGCAATGGCCAGACCAATTACGGCGCCCATTGGATACGCGATAGCACCAAGAACCGGAACGCACAAGGCACCTCCCAGGATGCCCAGTCTGGCGAGCATGTTCCCCGTAGGAATTGTCCAGTACTTCTCCAAACCGGTTGCACTGGCGCCCAGAAGGATGACGATCGGCTGCAAGACAACGATCCACGCAGTCCACGAAAGCGCATTGATTGCTATGCGCCGTGCCTGAGGCTGCATGCCCGGGCTCATCAGTCTCACAATTGGCTCTGAAAACAACCAAAGCGCTAATGCAAAAAACAAGGAACACACGAGTTGAATCAGAAAGATCGTGGATAAAAACTGCCGCATTCGGCCGGGATTTGCGGCAGAAAGCCTGCCGATAACATACAGAGATGCCCCACCAAAACTGGCGAGTCCAAATGTCATCACTATTTGGCGAGGGATGGCCAAGGCCGCTTCCAGAGCGTCTTTTTGGGCGCTGGCTCCGAATATGCTAGCAAGCGCTATGTTGTTGAGCAAACCAAGAGCCGCGTTCGCAAGGCCCAGGAACATCAGCAATCCGATAACATTCGATAGCCTTTTTCTGGGATACGGAGTAGCACAGCTTTCCAAATCGCTCATATACTTACCGTCATTGTGCCAGCATGAAAACCGAGAGGCGTACTTGCTTAGGCCCCCAATTCCTCATGGAGTTTCACAATTCGTGGGATGACTCTCTCGTAGCTACACTCCGCGAGGAGCCACTCCGTATTCCGTTGCCCAGACTTACGCAGTTCTTCTGGGGTCATCGTTAGGCATTTACGAATCTGCCGAAGTATGTCGCGGGAGCTGCATTCGGCGTGCCAAATCGGTGGAGGAGTCTTGTGAATCCAGAGTTGTGTTTCAGGCCTCGCGTGGGTAATCACCACTGCCCCCACTGCCATTGCGTCTCGGGCTACTCCTCCGAGTCCACCGCCGTGGAAGTCCAATGTGGGGAATTGGTCCATTACGACCGTACCCGGTTGGCTACAGGCGTCCCACAATTCATTTTTCGTGAGTATCGGAGACCACTCTATTACCTCAGTCAAACCCAGTTGTTTAGTTAGCTGTTCTGTACGCTGGAGATCACGTCCCCACGCCATCAGTACAATACGGGATCTCTTTCGCTCCTGTGGACTGAGCATAGATATGGCTTTCAGGACAAGGTTCTGTCCTTTGAATCCCCAGTGTTGTCTTGCCGGCAGCAAAAACGTCGTTCTGTGACCAAGAGAGACGGGCTTGACTGATTCACGTACATGCTTTTGCGCAAGCTGGACGTCGTAGGCCATAGGAACTACTCTTAGCAGGTCCCGGTATCGCGACTTCTTGACTTCAAGATAGTCGTAAGCCACGGAAGGTATTATCGCTTTACAGCGTCTTAACGCCTTTCTGAAGCGCCAGATTGTCGGAAATCTTCTGGGGGCTATCATAGCGCGTAGGGACTGGCAATGGTACTTCAAGTAAGTTGCTGACCGACCAAAACTGCCGACGGTGTGATAAACGAAAGCACGACTTGTTGTGCCGGTGGCCACGCTTGTAAGAAGCGAAAACGTATGGATTGCATCATATGGTTCCAGAATCCTTTCCAGATCTATCCTCGCTCGCCCCCGCAAAAGCCTGTCGATGGGGCGCCCTGGGTCATAAAACTTCACCCATTCAGGGGGCTTTGTGGGATCGTATTCCGTATCCTCCCACTCAGGTCGGTCACGGTCAAATCTCTCATTCTTTTCGATTAGGGCATAAGTCTCGTATCCTAACAGCCGCCCCCATTTCGCATACCAATAGGCAAAATTGCAGATGTTGCCAAAAAAAACAATCTTCATGACCTATTCCGCCCAGTCTCTCTTCGCGCGTTCCGTCAAGGAGGGAAAGGTCTCGCATAGGTATTTGCTCACGTGCTCGTAGGTATGTTCGTAGGTGTTTGACCGTGCCGTGATCAAACCGTTAGCAATCAGACGACGGCGAAGATGCTGATCGTGGACCAAGGAGTTAACTGCACAGACAACTTGCCGGACATCCCCAACCGGAACGATTAGACCATTCTTCCCATGGACAACATAGCTCTCAGCGCCAGTCGCGGTCACCACTACAGGCAAACCTTGAGCCATGGCTTCCATCGGTGCCTTGGGCATGCCTTCGTGGAGGGACAGGAAAACGAACATATCACCTTTCCTGTAATACTCAAATAGGTCGGGCCACGCGACCGGTCCAGTCAGGGTGACACATTCTTCTAATCCCAACTTTTGAATGATTTGAGCCAGCGGAAAACGAGAATGTCTTTGACCAATCAAGATCGCTTCGTGGCGTCGGTCTCGCTTGCGAACCTCACCCAACGCCTTCAATAACGTGTCTACACCTTTCTCTTTATTCAGGGCGCCCGCGTAAACCCAGGTGATTTTTTTGCCTGCGCAGGTATCCAGTCGGGGAAAGATCATTGATTCGGAAAAACAATGGGTCGCGAAGGGGAATCCGCGCCCCAAGCGTCTTGCCAATGCGCCCCCGGCCACTACTAACGTGTTCGCCTTGTTCACGACCATGTCCTCGAACAGTCCACTGATAAATGCCTTAGCGCGGTTCATCAATCTGGGAGTCTTGGCTTTCCCATCCGCCAACAGGTAACTCTTTCGACCGCTGCCGATGACGACCGCAACAATCGATTTACGCATAAGGACAGCTAAGGACGCGCCTGCAAAGTACAACGGATCCCCTGAAGAAATGAGCCCCACTAGGTGAGCTTTATGAACTTTTTTCGCAAAGCGCAGAATGATTGTGCAAAAAGCACACGCGATTCGAGCCTTAGTAAAAAACGTGTTCTTTAGCCCTTTATCTCCGTACGGCGGGTGTCCATATGATACCCGGACAGAAAATGGGAGGCTCAGCCATCCGGGCTTCTTCTTCTTCTTTTCTATTACCGCTATGAGCGTCACAGCCAGGAATGGTTCAAAGAAAAGTCTCAATCTTGTCCAATTGGCTGGGCCAACGTAATATGTATTCTCATGCTGAGCGACTCTGACATTGCTAAAAAACACGACCCGCTTTTCACTATGTCGCATGGCTACTATTCAACCACAGTTGTATTACATGACTTCAACCGCGAGGGCGCTCCCCCCGCTCGCAGCCTTAGACTTGTGAAGCCTATACCCGGTCAGATCAAGCGGTGCGAGACTATGGCCTATCTTCCAAAAGCACGGACGTGCTCCTACGCGGTCATAGCCTTGTTCGCAGTCTGCGCGCAGGAACACCAGCCCACACCTCGTGGTCTGGGATGTCGTGCGTCACCACAGCTCCAGCTCCGACCTGCGCCCCGCAACCGATTGTCACACCGGGCAAAATGCAGGCGTTTATGCCTATATCCGCATCTGACCCGATTCGAACGGGCGCAAAGACGATTTTGCTGTGAAGTATGGGTTTCCCTCTCCCTTCCTCTCCATGGCAGGATGTGATTATCTTCACACCCGGGCCGATCCCCACATTGCGTCCAATCTGGAGTCCTCCTGCACCGTGCAGAAAACACTGCTGACCGATCCACACCCCGTCCTCTATGACCATCTCGTTCTTATAATAGCCCTTAAGAATCGTGTAATGGCCAACGTACACGTTATTACCTATGCGGATATTCTCGGGATGGAACACGAGCACTCCCGTCTCGAAAACGACACCCGGACCTACTGAAGGGAAGTCCGTAAGTTTGAACTTGCCGTCACCGTGCGACCGGAAACGCGAAACAATCTTCTCCCCAAGATCCATCATGACTTTTCTCCATGACATTCATGCGCCGCGTTCCGAAGTCCGACCGCATGCCTTGAAACCAGCGAGCTTATCGCTTTCCGGAACACGGAGATCACTTTATCGACCTCACTCGCGCACATTCCAGCGTACAGGGGAAGTGCAAGGCCCTTTTCCTCAAGTTGTGTTGCCACGGGCAGACTTCCGCGATCACACCCATACAGCCGGCGATAGACGTGGTTGCAGTGAGCTGCCACTGAACCCTGTGAAGCCTGAACCCCCCGCGGACCCATCTCGCTGACTATGCTGTGGCGACTGCTCTGGGCTTCTAAGACGATCATGAAAGTCTGCCAGGTGTGTGTGTCTGGTGCCGCCGGGAGCCTAAGTCCGTCCGACCCAGTGAGCTTCTCGACGTACATTCGGGCCGTGCGCCTGCGTGGGTCAAGGATGTCTTTCAGCTTCCCCAGTTGCGTAAGGCCTATTGCAGCTTGAATATCCGTCAAGCGATAGTTGAATCCCGTCGTCGGGAACTTTCTCCGGCCATCAATAAACTCCTGACCGTGATTTCGAAGACGCCGTAATTCAGCCGCTAACTCCCCATCATTTGTCGTTATCGCGCCACCCTCACCGGTGGTAATCACCTTCCGTGGGTGAAAAGAGAAGATTCCAGCTTTGCCGATACTACCTGCCGGGCGGCCGCGCTCATCCTTAGCCCCCAAGGCACAAGCTGCGTCTTCGATGACAAGTGGGATACCTTCGTTTTGAGCTATGGCCATAATGGCATCCATATCAGCGACGAGACCGAACTGGTGGACCGGTACGACTGCCTTTGGAGTTCCCCATTTCTTTTGGCGACAGCGGCGGATTTCCCGCCTCAGACTCTCGGGATCCATGTTGTACGTGTCGGGAAGCACATCTGCGAAGACAGGCCGGGCACCCACACGCACAGCCATATTTGCCGCAGACGGCCAGGCAAAACTAGGGATGAAGACGGCATCTCCCGGCCCTATACCAAGGGCTAAGTACACGAGATGAAGAGCAGCCGTGCCACTGGAGACGACCACGCAGTGTTTTGTCCCCTGGAGCTGAGCCAGTCGCGCTTCAAACTCCACGACTTTGGGCCCCTGGACGAGCCAGCCGCTTTCGAGCACTTCGCGGACGGCCTCGAGCTCTCTTTCGTCAAAACTGGGTCGGGCAAGTGGGATCATCTTGAAGCCTCCAAGACGGTTGCGGTTCGGTAGTATTCGGCGGTCTCAAAAATTCCTTCTTCGAGATCAACCTTTGCCTCAAATCCCAGCAACTTCTTAGCTTTCTCAACGCTCGGGACTCTCAGCTCGACGTCCGCGTCGCGCCGGTCAACAAACCTTATTCTCGATTTCGAACCAAGGACACGAACAACGGTCTGAGCAAGCCCATAGATCGTGATGACGGCACGTGCGTTGCCAAGGTTAAAGGACTCGCCCACAGCCTTCGGATGGTAGATACAGAGGAGCAACCCTTCAATGAAATCGTCAATGTAGCACCATGCTCTTATCTGGTTACCGTCGCCATGGATTTCGATTTCCTCGTCGTTCAGAGCACCCAATATAAACGTGCGGATCGCTCCTTCGCCGACCTGGCCCGGGCCATAAATGTTGAAAGGTCTCAGCGTGACAGTCGGCATGAGAAACTCCCTATAGTAGGCATGAGCAAGATGTTCCCCGGCAAGTTTGCTTACGGCATACGTCCAGCGAGCTTCACCAACGGCGCCAACGTGCGTCTTTCCGTTTTCGTTGACACGAAAGGCCGATTCCCCAAACACCTCGCTCGTTGAAAAATCAACAAATCGCTGGAGGTCGGTCAGCTCGCGGGCTGCCTCAAGGGCGAATGCGGTGCCGAGTAGGTTCACGCGCATCGTTTCAGTAGGGCTCTTGATGACGGTGTCAATTCCCGCTATGGCCGCACAGTGAACTACGAGCTGGGGATCTTGCTCTGACATGGCGCGGCGAAGCTGGGACTGGTCGAGCACACTACCCCTGACAATCGTGAGATTCGGATGGCTGGAGTAGTCTTTGTCGCTCAAGGCATCCCGGCGGAAGTTGTCGAACACGCTGATCTTGTTATCTTCTATTAACCTGCCAATGAGGGTCGAGCCTATGAAACCGGCCCCTCCGGTAATGAAAATGCGTTTTCCTTTGATTTCCATAACTTCCAATGTCTCCTATCAAACCGAATGATTTACCCTGCTTGTTATAGTACTGGGGCCCGATGCGCGCTGAAGCACAATATCAACCCTTCCATTCTTTGTTCCCGATGAGCCAGAGCTGGCGGAGATCACTTCATTGGTATTGCCTTCGCTCGCCAGGATGGCAAGCGTGACGGACGTCGTCAAAAACCGACCCGACGTGAGAAGCCCCGCTGTGAATGTACGGGAGTACACCCGGGGCCCTGCGCCTCTCACGGCAGTCTTTCATGGACTTCGTTCAGGCGGAGACGGTGAAAATCCTAACTGCCTACGGCTCTTTTTCACGGCGCGTGTTGCCTTAGTTACACCAATTCGCAAATATGGTGGCGTAGCGAACTGTATGGGAAGTCGCTTTTGACAGGATAACAGGATATTCAGGATGCTGAAATCGGGATCAGACAAATCCGGTCAATCCTGTAATCCTGTCAGAGAATATGTCACGGAACTGTCGAATCCCCGGCACCGTTCTATCTATACTGAAATCGTAACTACTACCGGGTCGCCGAAGGGGCCAAGTCGCATTCTCCTGTCGAAGTATTGTGCCCGGTAGGCGAGAGTTAGTGCTTTGTCGCCACCGATGATATGTGTATATGGTGAATTGGTGTCATCGGCCGGCCACCTCCACTCGTCCTCAGTTTCCGGCAGACCTCCGATGTGGTACCAAATCTTACCTCCCCTCATGCCCTGTGGTAAGGCGTTCTCTTTCATTAGAGGGATTGGGGCCGAAATGAATTATGGTCTGGCCGCGTAGCGAATGGTCAACCAAAAGTAATGGCGCCTTAGTCGCCAAGACCATCTGTGCCGCCAGGACCGTCTTCGTCCTGTCCGGGACGGTAATGCCGAGAGCCTCCCGGTGCGAATCCGTTGTTTCAGGCCTCGCATGTATGACCCTGGTAAAGCGCCTGAACAGTTCCTCGGCGTTGTCTCTCTGCTCGTCTTTGTGTTCGGCTGCTCCTCTGGCAGCGTTCCTGGCATTCTGATGACTAACATATGCCAATTGCCAGTCCCTATAGGCGTTGCTAATCGACATCATATCGCCAGGTGAAAGACCGAGCTCTGCAGCGTAGGTTATGCAAGTTTCCGAAAAGTTCCTTGCCCACTCGTCAAACGAGGAGTCTGAAGCTGGAATATAGTCCGCCATTCTTGCTCCTTCCCCGGCCCTCTGGGGCGTTCGTGGCGGCGTTGGTACCACAATCATGTGAATTGCTCCCAATACACTGATGCTGTGTGAGTTGCGTTGCTTAAACGTTCAGGAGTGAGTGTTTCGCTTGTCGCAGTGAGGCGTTCATTCCTTGCAGTGGACCATTGATTCCTTGCAGTGAAGCGTTTATTTCTTGCAGTGAACGTTTGACAGGACGGGGGGACTCGGTCGCTCCGCAGTGGGGACGCTTCCCGCTGCGGTGGAAAGCGTTCACTCCGCAGCGTAGCCGGTTCATTCCAGGGTGGAAGCCGTTCACTGTGCAGTGGAGGCGATTCGCTGGACGGCACACTCAGTTGATTCCTGTCCCTCCGCCTCAACATCTTCATCACCTCACCGCGCAAGTAATGCAAGGGTGTGGCTCTATTTGAATGGCACTGGCCACCCGCGTTTGCGACATAACAGCGCCAGTCCTGCCCGTGATGCTGCTTCATCAGTCCAAGCGGCGAGACGCCGCTTCTACATACCTCACAAAAGAGGTGTCTGTGATCACAACTGGTTGCCAACCCCTTGTTCCCGCCTGGAGCGAAACGATGCGATTGTCCTGCGAACACCTTCAGCGAAAGCGACTTTTGATTCGAAGCCGAAGAACGTTTGGGCGCGGGAGGTGTCGAGGATGCGGCGGGGTTGCCCGTCAGGTTTGGAGGTGTCCCCAATGATTTTGCCTTTGAAGCCGGTGAGGGCGGCGATCATTTTGACGAGCTCTGCGATTGTTATCTCGAAGCCGGCGCCGAGGTTGACCGGCTCGGAATCGTTATAGAATTCGGTGGCAAGGAGGATGCCCTCGGCAGCGTCCTCGACGTAAAGGAATTCGCGGGAAGGCTTGCCCGTCCCCCAGACGACGACTTGGTCGTCGCCGTTCTCGACAGCATTCACACATTTGCGGATGAGAGCGGGGATTACATGGGAAGATTCAGGGTCGAAATTGTCGCCCGGTCCGTAGAGGTTCACTGGCAGAAGGAAGATCGAATTGAAGCCGTACTCGTTGCGGTAAGCCTGGCTCTGGACGAGGAGCATTTTCTTGGCAAGGCCGTAGGGGGCATTGGTCTCTTCAGGGTAGCCGTTCCAGAGGTCTTCTTCCTTGAACGGCACGGGCGTGAATTTCGGATAGGCACAGATTGTCCCGATGGCGACGAATTTCTCGATTCCCCGCAACCTTCCTTCCTCCATCAGTTGCACGCCCATCATGAGATTCTCGTAGAAAAACTTGCCGGGGTGCTTGCGATTTGCACCGATCCCACCTACGACAGCGGCGAGGTGAATAACTATGTCTGGTTTTCCGTCATCGTACATGTGCCGGATGTCGTCTAAGCGAACCAGGTTGTACTGCTCGATCAAGGGAACAAAGACATTCTCGCAGCCGCGCTCTTTCAGTTTCCGCACGACGTGCCGCCCGAGGAATCCAGCTCCACCAGTAACCGTCACACGGCGCTTCGCCCAGAACTCGGGATTTGGCTTGAAACGATTTTCGTTATCTTCCATAGTTCGAGCTTTCCGCTACTATTTCCATCTCCTGACGCCTTTCCTCCGGGTTTCCATCGCCATGTTTAGCGCACACCGTGCGCCGACCGCTTTGCTGCAAGGCGCCCGTTCAGTTCATCGTCAAGAAGCGCAATGTCGGCATCTACCATGAGACCGACAAGGTCGTGGAATGTTGTCTGCGGCTGCCAGCCGAGAATCTTGCGGGCCTTCGATGCATCGCCGATAAGCAAATCAACCTCTGCCGGGCGATAATATCGGGGGTCAGTCTTGACGTACTCCTCCCAATCAAGGCCGGCGTGAGCGAAAGCTTCACTGACAAACTCTCTTACTGAGTGGGTTTCGCCGGTCGCTATAACGAAATCCTCCGGCTCGTCTTGCTGAAGCATCAGCCACATTGCCTCGACGTATTCAGGAGCGTACCCCCAGTCCCGCTTCGCGTCGAGATTGCCGAGGTAGAGCACATCCTGAAGCCCGGCTTTGATACGCGCAACTGCCCGGGTTACCTTTCGCGTAACAAAGGTCTCGCCCCGCCGCGGCGATTCGTGGTTGAAAAGGATACCGTTGCAGGAGAACATGCCGTAGCTTTCACGATAGTTGACAGTCGCCCAATAGGCAAAAACCTTGGCACAGCCGTAGGGACTTCGTGGATGGAATGGCGTCTTTTCCGTTTGGGGAATTTCTTCGACCTTGCCGAACATCTCGCTGCTCGATGCCTGATAGAACTTCGCGTGGACACTGCTCTCGCGGATGGCTTCGAGGATGCGCATCGTGCCGAGACCAGTCACGTCAGCCGTATATTCGGCGGTATCGAAGCTAACCCGAACGTGGCTCTGAGCACCGAGATGGTATATCTCGTCCGGACAAACCTTATAGAGCAAGCGGGTGAGCCCAGTCGAATCGCTTAGATCACCATAATGCAGGAACAGACGATTGTCCTCGATGTGCGGGTCCTGATACAAGTGATCAATGCGACCTGTGTTAAACGTACTGGCTCGGCGAATGATGCCGTGAACCTCGTACCCTTTCGACAGCAAAAGCTCCGCCAGATAGCTTCCGTCCTGTCCCGTTATTCCGGTTATCAGCGCGCGTTTCATGGACTACCTCGTGGACGTAGAGACTCCCTTGAACCTATCAACTCGTTACGGCCGGGTTCTAATCCGATGGCCTTGTTTACCTTTCCCCTTTAGGTTGCTCTCCCCGAAGAAAGTGGAGCCACAGCTAAAAAGCGAGTTGGGAAATTCCGTCACTATATGTCACAGAGCCCTTTCTTCCAAACAACCTCAACCGAACGTCAGAGACGCAACTGGGTCGACTGCGGGGGTTCGGCCTCGTAGACGCGTGCTCACCTGGGCACTGTTTCCAACAGCTCTTCCCACAGACCTCCTGTGAGATTTCTACCTTCTCGTGCACACTGCCAAGAACACTTACAAACTCAACCCCCAGGCCACCTTTCCGGAAGCCCGTCTGGATTCATTTCAAGGGGGGGAGGCACTTCCACCAATCAATCCACACAGGGGCTTAGGAGCGTCTTGATATGCGGGGTGCGATGGAAGTGCCTCTGACGGGGGACACAAGGCTTGCTGTGGATTCTCCCTTGAATATTGCTTTTGATGAGGCGCATCGTTCTTCACAAGACGTTAATGGTCTCTTTCAAAAAGCCCGCGACTCATCGGGCGTTGCGTCGTTACCCTGTTGCGACCACGACGCCTCGCCCAAGCGTAACGGCCTTGCTCAGGCGTCGCCGGACAGACGTAAGAAGTTCCTGAACCGTTCTCCCATCATCCGGAAAAGAGGCTACCGCGAAGCAAAGGCCCATTTCGAGGTTGGGGTCCCCTTTGTATCGCCGAATGGCTGCTAACGCTTCGTCGCAATCAGTGTGTCCCATCAAGATTGTGGCGTCATCTCCAGTCTCAAAGAGCTCATCACTCTCGCGTAAAATGGGCCTCAGCAACTCCTTCAAATCGGCGTTGGGATTGATGGCGGAGACCATTACCAAAGAGACGGCTCGGCCGTAGCGCATTGACGAGCGCAGTTCGTAGTCCAGCAGCCATTCCAGCTCAAGGAATCGGTATGCCATCCCCGAGAAGCTCCCTCTACACTGAATTCCCAACCTCCTGATGCAAGAACCTGTGGCAAAAGGCTCCGACGATCCTCTGCACAGCTCCGCCCCCTCAGTTACATCGCCACGATGTAGCCTACGGGGAAATACGTTGTCCTTATGAGTGGCCGGCGACGGTCGCTTGTCCACGCTTTGCCTCAGCAACGCGGGCGGTAATCCCTCTTCCGAGCATGCCCTTGTTCATTTGCCGGTTCAGAACCAGCGAAGGCACGCACCAGACAACCGTCATCTGCTGGCCGGGCCAACCACAGACAAAGAAAGCCCTCTCTTATGAGACAAAAATCTCACAAGGAGGGCGGCAATGGCCCTGCCGGAAAAGCAGCAGCAATGGGTGCTTTCCGGCTACGATTTATGTATCAAGGAGCCCGCGACGGAGGCAGTAATGGCCTCACCATCTGAATAACGATAGTGGTTACTCGTCTGGCTTTTCGCCGGCGAGCTCTCAAATTCTCAAATCCGACCTCGTTTTCGCTAACGACGCCGTTTGTACATTCGCTCCGCCGGCCGCGCCGTTGAAATGCAAGCTCAAAACCACGCGCTTGGGGCCTCAAGACGAGTGACTACTCTCAGGTCCCCTCACCCTCGCGTCGGCCCGCATACGGTGCCGGCCTGCTCATAATCTCGCACGTCGCAATAATCGCCTTGGCTGTCTCTTCTATCTTTCTTCTCTGCCTGCGGCTTTCCCCCTGTATGCGATTGAGGGCCTCACTCTCCGATATCCCGAGGTAGCCCGCCAGAATGTGTCTGGCCTTATCAATAAGCTTCCGATTCTCAAGCTCGTTCTCGAGATGCTCTGCCTTTTTCTTCAGGTGTCGCTGATCCTTGAACCTGGCCATGGCCAGATTCATCGCAGCATCAAGCTGGTTCATCGTGACGGGCTTGACAAGATAGGCAAATGCCCCGGACTCCGCGGCCTTTTTTATGAGCTTGTGTTCGGTGAACGCCGTGAGCATCAGGATTGCCACGGGAGATTTCTCCGTAATTCTTTTCGCGGCTTCCAACCCATCAACCTCCGGCATCCTGATATCCAAGACCGCCATATGAGGATGTTTATCTTGCACTAACTGAACAGCCTCCTCACCATTCCGAGCCGAGCCGACGACCTGGTGCCCGAGGCTTTTCAGCATCCGACGCAGGCCAAGCTCGACAATTGAATCATCCTCGGCAATGACTACCCGCATCATCTTCTCCTCTTCTCGTGCGTGGGGTACCTGAACCGCTTATTCCCGACTCTGCGCGTCTACATCAAAGTCCCTGGCATTCTTAGCCTGAGAGCCGGCCACTGAGCGCAGGGCCTGTTGCATAGCCTCCGGTGCCAGGCGTCGCGCAACAAAAAACCCTTCTTTTGCACAACAATGGTACAAGAGAAGGGCATCTGGGCCCATGAAGACCGGCAGCAATGGGCGATCTTCCAGCAAACCTATGCAGTTGCCAATAAAACAATTGACAATCAGCCTTGTCAAGAAGAATCTTCAGATTTTTTTCCCCCCGCCATGAACACTTCTTGACATCCCCGGATCTATCTGATATATCGCGCGACGTCAGTCTAACATCTAAGGTGGGACGGCGCCGGCCAGGTTATCGTCGCGGTGGTGCCCTTTCCCCCGCTCAAGATTAAGCTACCATTCAGATCCCTTTGAACCACGTTTCTAACAATGGACAGCCCCGTATTGGCGTCGCGGTTGAGATCGAAATCGGCGGGGATCCCTTTGCCGTTGTCCTTAACTTCTATCTTCGCCATGCTGTCGGCCACCGTGGCCTCGATGGCAATTGAACCCTTTTGTCCGGGATCGAATCCGTGAGCGCACGAATTCCACACCAGCTCATTAATGGCGATCGCAAGTGAACTTGCCAGTGACGGGCAAAGCCTCACGCTGGAGCCCTCAATGCTGAATGTCATCTCGTGCCGGTCGCCGTAAATCTCGCGCAGGCACAGCTCGACTCGGTCCATCACCTCCGCCAGCTCTATCGCCTCAAGCTCATCGAGATCCATCTGCTGCTGAATTGCCGCCATGCCCGATATTCTTCGCACAGCCGAGTCAATAGTGGCTTTCCCATCGCCCGTCCAATGTTCCGACTCGACGGCAGTCAATAACAGTGAAGCAATGGACTGAAGGTTGTTCGTGAGGCGATGCCGAGCTTCTCTCACCAGTCTCGACTTCGATCGCAGCGATTTTCGAAGTTCTTCCCTCAACGTCGCGTTTTCCACCGCTCCGGCAACCTCCCGCGCAAGCATCTCCATGAACAGAAGCTCATGTCGCCCAAAGCGATTCGGGGCGAGACAAGCGACTTCAAGCGTTCCCAAGACCTTCTTTTTCCCCATTAGCGGAACACCCATCAGCGAGCGAAAACCTGCCTTTATCGTCGCCGGTAGAACCCAGCTCTTCCTTTTGGGCGTCCGTGCGTCCTGAATCAATCTGCCCTTCCCTGATTTCATGATCCAGCCTGAGAAGCTGCCTTCTGTGGAGTACAATGCCACTTCCTGCATGAGCGATTCCGAAGCTCCGTCATGGACGAGGGGAGAGAATGTCACGCGGTTTCCGTTCAGCAGAAAGATGGCGCCAGCATCTGCCGACATCGCTTTGACAATGGACTCGACAGCCCGTTGCAGCACTTCCTTACTCGGCATTGGACTACATATGGCACAGGTGATTTCCCTGGAGGCTCGCAGCTCACGATTCTGGCCGCGCAGTCGGTCCTCCATCGCTTTCATTTCCGAAATGTCACCGGCAATCGTTAGAAAGCCTGCCTTACGGCCTGAACTGTCGAGAATAGGTCTGATAGAAGCGCGAACAGGTACTTCCTTCCCATCTTTTGTCAGCAGCGCCCCCAGTGCATCAAGCGCCTTATTTTCGTCCAGTGCCTTGGCGACACCCCCGGCCATTCGCCGGAGACGCTTAGGAACGATTGTCTGCAAAGAATCCTTTCCCATGACCTCCTCCGCCTTGAAACCGAGAATCTCCTCCGCCCGCCTGTTCCAGCCAGCGATTCTGTGCTGGAGGTCCGTTATAATTATTGCGTCATTTGCATTGTCAAACATATCGGACAGCTTAACGTTCAGCGGCTGCAACTCACATTCAAGGCACCTGGTCAGTACGTCGGTACGCATAGTCACCTCTCTTGCTGCCCTGATTCGTCACCGCTGACAGTGCGCTATTTATTGACCGAGACTGAAGAAAGGAATATTCTGCTTAGCGGAATTAACGGTTTTATGTCCGACCTTTGGACGAGAAAAAAGAACCCCACGCGCACCGGCGAAGCCGATCAAGGCGAACTGATTACTTGATTAACACCCCCCTGCGAAGGCTTCTGAACTTATAGCCCCCTTCCGGAAACACCATATCTGTTTTCGCAATCCAGAACACAAAAGACCGATCCATCTTCAAAATGCCAGAGTTATCCACACGTTGTCAACAATTTTATTCACATTTTTATGCCTTCAGATATTGCCTCTTCTCTTCTCGGCCGAAGGGGCCTGCCGACGCTAAACCATGTGCCTGCGCAAACATGCTCCTCTGGAAAGGCGCGTGGCCTCTGGTTTGTCTGCGGCCACACCGACTCCCCGGAAATCGCTGCACAACAAACGTGGGTTTGGTATAATTTGGCTGCGCTCATCTTGGGATGCACAGGACGGGGGGTATGAACCTGACGGGCCACATACCAATCCTTGAGGTGACCGCAAGTGATGAGTTCGCTTCCTTTTGAATCTCACTACCGACAACCAGTTCTGGCAACCTCAACAAAGGGAGAAGACGCGTGCAGAAGGAACACCTAAGGAGGGACGAAGTACTCAGAACACTCCGAGAGATGCAGGAAGAACTCCGCGAACGTTATACGGCGCGCCGCATCGGCGTTTTCGGTTCGTTTGCCAAGAACTCGGCTGGCGCCGAGAGCGACGTCGACATTCTGGTGGAGCTGGAGGAGCCCACCTTTGATCACTACATGGACCTCAAGTTCCGATTGGAAGAAGTCTTGGACCGCCCGGTGGACCTTGTAATGGCAGAAACCGTCAAGCCTCGCCTTCGCCCGATCATCGAAAAGGAGGCCGTCTATGCAAAGGGACTATAGACTGTTCCTGGATGACATTTTGGAGGGAGTGGAAAGGATCCGGGGCGTACACGGCAGCGATGGACTACGAGAGGTTCAAAGCGGACAGGAGGACGCAGGATGCCGTTGTCCGTAATCTTGAGGTCATTGGTGAGGCTGCGAGAACTCTCCCGGAGGATGTAAAAGCCTGCGCTCCGCCCTGGGTTTGTCTTTCGCCATCGCGATTAAGGGCAGCAGCCGTCCGGACAGGTTCTTCTCTCGTTTCGCTGCTTCGTAAGCACGAGCAACCGCTTCGTCTGAGGGGTTCAGATAGGCGCTCGTCGCTTGCAGCGTCCGATGACCAACCTGCTTCTGCACAATAGGCAACGGGAGCTTGTAGACATGGATGTAATGCATGAGGTGGCTGTGTCGAAGCGAATGGATCGTGAGCTGATGGAGCTTCCTGCCTTTTGAATCTGTCCCATATTCGCGATTGAGCCCTGCCTGTTGGACATATTGCTGAAAGACCTGTCTCAAACGATTTTCGGAGTAATGACCGCTCCTCTTGCCTGGCGGCTTGAACAAGAAGTCATCTGGTTTCTTGATCCTGTCGTCTCGTTTTCCAACTCTCCCTTCGCTCTTCAACATGCTCACAATTTCGTTCATCAGCCCGCGCGGTAGAAAGCTCGTTCTTTTCCTACGGGTCTTCGTGTTCTCTGCGGGGAAGAAAACCGTGCTCCTGCTGACGTTCAAGTGCTTGAGCTGAATCCTCACAAACTCGCCCACACGACAGCCAAGTTCATAGACAATCCGGAGCATCAGCTTATGCCGGTAGTCCTCAATGCAATCGAGAAATCTCTGCCATTCTTCAAGGGTCAGATATCGAATAGCCTCGCCAAATCGTTCGTATTTCTGGGAAGGTTTCACATTTGACTTTTTGTGCCTCTGGAATGGCTTTTCCAGTCCGGAAACAGCCTCTTTTTGCTTCATTTTCTTAACATTTGGTCTCAAATGTGAAATCAGCCAGGTTTTTAAGCTTTTGCATTTCCCCCTGAAAAGTGAGAGTTGCTTGGCCTGCCAGTCGAAAGGTTTATAAACTCCAGAGTCTTCTTACGCGAATGAGTGGCTAAAATTCAGTGCTGCCAATCTGCGGACTATCGTGAGGAAGCCATCGTCCAAGTTCCTCGGTTAGCCGAATAGAATTGACACTATGGATCAAGCTGCCCTCACAGATTCCAGCTTTTCCCAAACGGAAAAGGCTGAATTTCCCTGAATCGCTGGCAGAAAACAACTGCTTCATTCCCAGCCAACGCTCCCCATCCTCGCCCTCCACTTCTTCTCACTTCCCACTCATTTCTTTCCCTTGTTGTAGTGCTTCACCTGTGCCGCACGTGACATGTCCCGTATCGAGAATCAGGGCTGATTCTCTCTTTTAAGGTCGTTCGGAGAAGGCTATCGAAGTAGCTCCGAAAAGGCTTTGCCTTTCGGGCCTTCTCCTCACTCCAAGCAAGACGAATCAGCCGAAAGGTTTATAAACCCCTACCACTATGTCGATCGATACGTATTGGTATATCCAATCGATAGGAGGAATAACCGGAAAATGTCCAAACCAGAAAAAGTTTTCAAAATAGGAGCTGTCCGAGCTTCGATCTTCCGTAACGCGATTGAGCGACAGGGAAAGCAAGTGATGATGCCAAAAGTGACCCTGGAAGTGAGATATCGCGACAAGTCTGGCCAGTGGAAAGGAACAAACAGCCTGAGCTTGAATGAAGTGCCGAAGGCTGTCCTTGCCCTACAGAAGGCGTTTGAGTACCTGAGCGAAAAGAAAGAGATTCAAGCCAGTGAGCCTCAGCCAACCGGAGAAAGTCAGGATAAGCCGCAACCATGGAGTGGCGGAAAGCTTACCTAAGCCAGAAGTCTTGATGTAACAACAGGGAAACAACCAGTCAAAAACCTGAACCATAACCTACCCGCCTTTGTAGCCCCGCCTGCCGAAGCCACAGTCCCCGAGAATGGCATGCCCCAAAGCCCACACACAGATGAATGAAGAATAACCAGGTTTAACCCTGCCCACCTTGAAGCCCACTCCTGTCAAAATCGTAGCACCCCAAAAGCCAATTGTGCAAAAAGGCGTTTCTGTCTTCATCGCACCGATCTTAACCTGCCATCGCCTGTTATATCTACCCAGAGTAGTCGCCCGCCAAAAAGCTAACTCTCACTTTTGCCCTTTCAAGCCACCGAAATTCCCCAGATGCAGTTGTGCCGGGGATGTCGCGCGAATTCGCCTCTCCGGCTTTTTTGTCACTTCAACCAAGCAGAAAGGAGGTGATTTCAGATGTACAGCCCAAGAATCAAACCAGAGCTCATTCCGGAGCTATACAAAATCAGCAAGGAAGTGAAACAGCCGATGACCAAGGTGGTGGATTCCATGATCCGCCAAGGCATCCAATACTGGCAAAAGGAGGGCAAGAAGTATGAAAGCAGCTATTCCACTAAGACCTGACGACCAAATCATGGGCCCATCGGTCGAGCACTTCAGGTCTCAACTCGGCGAGCTTTACGACTTCAACGGTCTTCCCCTGCGGACCGATGCGGAGGTGAGGAGTATTGGGGAGCGCCCCTACGACCTTAAATGTGAGGCGCTGGGAGATGATATTCTCGGCGACGGATTCTGGGACATCCTGGTTGAGATAATGAACGAACGTCCGGAGAGAGAAAGGCCCAGGAGCAAAGTCGAATAGCACCGCAATAAAGGAGGGAAGACAGATGCAAAACGATTTTAGCATATATATTGACAGCTGTGTGGCACTGCTCACACCTCTGACGGCACCCGCCAAGTCCTGGCTGGACGAGAACGTAGACCGTGACAGCGGCTATCAGCCGTACTGGCCAACTGTAATCGTAGAGCACAGGTACATAGTGCCCATCATCGAAGCACTCAAGGCTGACGGCCTCTCCGTGTCGTTGCCCGCAGCTTGACGGGAACGGGAAAGGGAGGCCAACTTGACCACGCCCGGTAACTGAGAGGACGTCAACAGATGCGTCAAATGAACCTAACTCAAAGCTGCAAAGGAGCTGCAACATGTACCGCCCCAAGGTCATGCCGGAGCTCATTCCGGAGATGTACCAAATCACAAAGGAAGTTAAACGGCCAATGACCAAGGTGGTGGATTCCATGATCCGAGACGGAATCCGCCGTTGGAAACAAGAGAAAGAAAGGAGTCAGAACAATGAAGATAACCCTATCAAGCGTCCGGCAAGTCCTGAGGGAAGCCCTGGGATTTGAGTCCTTCACTGCAGGCTTCATCAGGAGCATAGAGGAAGTGGAATGGTGTCGCACCTCTGCGATCAACAATGAAGGCGTGCTCGTGTACAACCGGGAGTTTGTCGAGAAGAACATTGCCTCCCGCGAGGACCTGTTCAGCCTGATCTTCCACGAGACACTTCACATTGTGTTTCAATCGTTCATCCACGATTGTGGTGTTATTGAGAACCTGGCAGCGGACGCCATCATCAACGCGGTCATCAGCCAGCTCTACTCCGGAGAATCAGCAGGAGGAAACCTCTTTATCAAGCTCTATCGGAAGGAGGGCATCGAAGGGTTGCTCAGACCGAGAAGCAGAATGAACAACTCGCGCTTCGACAAGCTGTATCAAGCCCTTTACACATCATGGCGCACACAAGGCCAGCTCACGACCGGAGAGATGATCCAGACGCTGAAAATCCTCCTGCACGGCGAGAAAATCAACGTACTGCTCCTGGGAGGCCACTTTTTGCGGGGAGCGGAAGACAAGTCAGCTTCAGAAGCCAACCCTGTCGATAGAGAAACGGCTGCGAGAATCGCAGAGGACATCAAGAAAGACATCGCACAGGGCGGCAGACAAGCTGGCTACTTCCCAACCATCTCCGAGCTTCTGATGGAGGCACTGGAATCCAAGCTCTCGATCAGAAGAAGCCTCTTGCTCGGCTACGCCACAGACAAGAAGATTGACCGGTTCAAGGAGGAGTCCAGGCAACGGCACAGCATCATCTCGCCTATTCCCCTTCACCCTTCTAAGAAAGACCTTGTGCTTTTGGCATCGGGTCTCCTTCCGGTTTACTTTCACAATAGGCTGAGCAGACCGAGAGAGAAAAACAGGGGCATTGCCATCTACCTGGATGTCTCCGGGAGCGTCAACGACCATCTGCCAGAAATCCTCGGAATCCTCCGCCGGCTCCAAAACGAGATTACCACCATCTACGAGTTCTCGAACGCGGTGGTGGAAATCTCCATGCGGCAACTGGCGAGAGGCAAGGTCGCGACAACCTTCGGCACGTCCTTTGACTCCGTGGCGAAGTCGATCCTGGAAAACGAATACCAAAAGGCTGTGGTCATCACAGACGGCTTCTCGAGCATTGAGCCTGACCTCCAGAAACAGATGAAGCAAAGGGGAGTGAAGATATTGACCATCCTTTTCGGCGGAGCAAACGAAAGCTGCGACTTCGCCAATTTCGGTGAAGTCATCCACCTGAACAACGCGGTAGGTTAGCAAACCAGAAACGGTCCGGCGAATCCATCTTCTGGGGATGGGGATCTTAGAGGAACTTCTCGGCCCGGTGAGTGCATGCGTGCCCCCCTCTGGGCCGTCGGCGACGGAGCTTGTCACGGAAAAACCTGAGGAGGAAGCCTGCCCGTGAACTCGAGCAAACAACCAGCCCGCGCGTGGGGTTCGCGACCCGCAAGTGCTCCCGTGCACTTCCGCCTGCCCCGCCGCGGGCGGTTTTCTTGGAGGGGATTCATTTGCCGAAGGGAAAGAAGCAGCGGTCACCGGGCGCGTTCTCGACGGTTACCGCCGGGCCGCTACCACTCCAGAGCCTAGCCCAAGCGCCTCCTCATAACCCCTTTTTCTATGGTCGGGGGGTTCGGCATGGCCGTGTTGTTCCGCTCGGACCGACAGGCCGCCTGCTGGTTCGTCGAGGGATCTCTACTCAGGTATCAGCAGAGGGCATTTAGGGCGAACGCCAGCACTAACCGGCCGGGCGCCGAGCACCACAGGATACACCACCACGGTTTCCCGGCGGGTCCAGTTGAAGGCTTTGTTCTGCCAGTAACTAAGGGCGGTGTTTCCAGTACTCCGGGTCTTGATGTAAATGCATGACAGCAAGAATGAAGATGACATCCGGATCTTCAGAATAAACAATGCCGTAGGGGAAACGCCGGGTGAGGCACCGGCGTATGTCATCTTCAAGAATGGGCCAAGCTTTTGGGAAACTGAGAATATTCTCAATGGTCGAGTGAACTTCGATGGAGAAATCGTAACCGAGACCCCGCTCGCAACCTTCATAGTAGTCTATGGCAGCAAGAAATTCCGCCTCAGCTTCAGGATGAAAAACGTACTTCATTTGGCGAACCGTTTGAGAACCTTGCCAAAAACCTCATCGCCAGGAATCGGCTTGACTTTTGCAGAGCGGAGCTCATGGAGCCGTCTCTTTGCCACTTCCGTCCATTTGGCATCTATGGCAGTGTCCGACTTATTGAGACTGTGGAGAAGCGAATCCGCTATGAGCGCCCGTTCCTCAGTAGGAAGAGAAAGGGCCTCTTCTATAAGCTTTCTGGTCGTCATCATCATCGAACTCCCATGTTGGTGGACTGATTTTCCATCCTATAAAACCATAGTACCAACCTGCGAACTCCTTGCCAATCAGTTTATCAGAAGGGCACGGCTTAGGCTCGAAAAAACCGCAACAGGAAGTGCCGTTCTCATATACTTCTCCCCTTTCTGTAGCCTGGGTCGAACATTGTTTAGGTTGACCCGCATGAGATGCGGAACGCGGGACTCCACTGTGCGAATATCGTAACCGGCTTCGAGCACGTGAGTGGCGAAGCAATGCCGCAAGGTGTGTCAGCTGACATGCTTACCGTCCCGGACTTGCCGACGGCTTCCTTCACGGCCCGATCATTACCATACTATGTCCCCAAAAAAACGTTTCGCTGCTTTTTCCGAAAGTGCCGCGTCCCTTTGTCCGGCGTTCATTATGCCAGACCTGGGAGCGCTGTCAAGCCCAAGTTGACCAAAGTGGCGTGTTCGGCGCATGTCCGCCTCCTCGTGGGCCCTCGGCCCGGGGCTCTTGCTCGGCATCGATACAGAGGGGGAACCGCCGCCATCCTCACCAGCTTCATCACCACATGCAAACGGCCTCGTATCAATCCCTTCGCCTATCTCCGCGACGTCTTCCAACGCATCAGCGCCCATCCCGCCAAACCACTGGGCCAATTCCTGCCCGATAGGCCGGACGCCGCTGACGCCCCCACCCAGAACTCGGCCGCCTGATTGCTCACATCGGGATACGCCGGCCAAGCTCCACATGTTTCCCCCGGACGCTTAAGCAGACCGAAAAGAAACCCGTCGCGGGGAAGCATCTCGTTTCACACGCCGGATGCCTCCCCCTTTTTGTTTTTCACCCAATCAATGAAAGGAGAAAGACAGATGAAAGTCCTGGAAAAGCTCGGAATCTACGGATGGAAAACGGAAACAGAAAACCTTCTACTGGCATCTCTTCTGACGGGAGACCCCGTTCTCCTTGTCGGAAGGCATGGCTGCGCCAAGACTCACGTTGCCTGCAAGCTCGCAGAGGCCCTGGACAAGAACTTCGTGGCTTATGATGCTTCCAAGACGCTTTTTGACGACGTGCTCGGCTATCCGGACATCGAGAAGATGAAGCAGGGTAGGATCGAATACCTTCCCTCGAAGGTCACAGTCTGGGACAAGGAAATGGTTCTCATCGACGAGCTGAATCGCGCTCTTCCGGAAATGCAGGCGAAGTACCTTGAGCTCATCAGAAGCCGAAAGATCATGGGCTTCCCCACAAGGGTGAGATGGGTTATGGCTGCCATGAACCCGGTCAGTTATTCAGGAACGCAGCAGCTCGATGAAGCGTTGATCGGCCGATTCGCGACGTTCGTCTATCCGCCAGATGTCCTGGAGATGGAGGAAAGAGACAGGATCAGGGTCACGAGCCAGGTCAACGGAGATGACTGCCCGGCAATTGCCGAGTGGATGAATACACAAGGCGAATCCGGTCCTTCTCTGAAAACCGTCACGGAGGACGAAACCCGACAGGCGGGTGAACTCATCGAAGGCGTCCTGAAAACAGCAGCCAAACATTTCTGCAACCTGCGAGATGCCATGCCAACCCTGGCTGAGTTTTTGTCGCGTTTCGCGGACCTTCTCCTGAAGGAAACAAACGGCGAGATCTCCCTGGACGGGAGGAGGCTGGGTTTCCTGCACAGGAACATCCTCTCCAACCGGGCCGTGGAACTCGCGAAAGCTCGAATCTCCTCTCAGGGTGATGGAGCTGAACCCCTGACAAGCTTCGCTCAGTCTGCTCGGTATGTTCTTCAGCACAGCATCCCCGTCGGACTGAACGATGAGTCCGTCAACCGTGAGGAAGCCTATCACAAGATGGAAATCTGCTTCGATCTCCTGTCAGCCTATTTCGAGGAAGAAGCAGAGATGACGAAAGTCGAGATCATCTACGAGCTGTTCACAACGAAGAAGCTGATGCGAAAGGCGGAGATACTGTTGAAGGAAGACCTGGGAGAACTTGCGGAGTCGAAAGCCTGGAACGACATGATGCAATCTGAGGAAGACATAACTCTTCTGGCTTACACGGCACTGCAGGTGGAGGCGAAAAAGCCGGGGACGATTCCCAAGGAGGTGATCGAAGCCCTCAGCAGGAAAATCGATCCCCAAAGGCTCACAACGAAGTCGATCCCGAAGATCCGAGGTGGCTCCATCGAGCACATTGAGGAGGTGGAGAAGCTTCTGGACAGGGACTCTGACCTTGCCCGTCTCATCGCCAATAACAAAGTCGCTCGTCTGGTGGAAGAGAGGGTCACAAAGGAGTCCATCACGCAGGCAGAGGACGAAATCGAACGAGACATCGAGAGGTTCGAGGAACTGATGAACACAAGGTAAAAGAGCAGACAAATCCACAAAGGGCGGAGCGGCCGATGTTCGAAGGGGCAGAAGCCGCTCTTGCTTTTTTCATGAAAAGGAGAAAAACCATGGAAACTTACAGATTGTGGTTTGAGAAGGACAGAGATTTTCCGAGGTTCATGAGGCTCATGTGTGGAAAGGTCGAAGTATCTCTCAAGGGGGTTCTCACCAAGGGTGTCCATCCTCTTGAATTGACCAGCGACATATATCACCGCGACATCAGCATGCTCTCTCAAAGGCTGGTCAAAGAAGTGAACGAGAAAACGCATCTCGTCAGAGAGCTTGCAGAGCTGGGGTACTGTTCTCAACTCTCTGTCCCTGCCGGGTTTTATTACGATGAATCGAAACTCGATCACACGCTCAGTGTTTTGGCAGAGCACATGTTCTATGTCGAACGGCTTAGCTATGGGGAGCTTCTGGAGATTGCGAGGAGAGCCCTTGCAAGGAAATGGGATCACAAACTTGCCATAGGCCTGCTCCAAAGCGTGCGGCACGATTTCAACGGCATGCGGGACTTCCTGAAGAGCAAGGACAAGAAGGTCAAGCTGTCCGGCTATCGAGACCTTGATAGGTATGCTCTTGACGAGGTCCTTTCCCCAGAGGATTTCGCCAACCATGAGAAAGCCGTGATCAGCCATGCCCTACCCACAACAATCTTCCGGTCCACATCATTCCTTCCAGCCATAACGACTGGAGACGGCAAAGCTCTCCTCTCACTCGTGCCTCGAATCGAGCACTTCGAGATCGTTTGGAGGGAATATCCCTATAACAGAGGCAGTGCCTTGCTGGAAAACGACATCAGGTACAACTGCACTTTCCTTGGAAACTACATCAGGTTCGTGCCCAGTCTTCCGGCAAAAGAAAGTGTGAGGGAGACAGCACGAGCGATAGCTGAGAGGTGGAGGATAAGTGAGGGCAGGTTTTGCTTCTTCACGTCCATTGAGAACGTTGAGGAAATGCTCGAGGACGAAAGGTGCCAGATATATTTCTCCTCCACGAATTACATGCAGACCGTCCAGCCAATTACATCGGATGGAGAGATCGCAGAAAGACACATCCCCTCGTTCCGCATCGGCGAGATCGTAACCCAGCAACTTCCCAATGAATCTCTGAAAGAAGTCCTGCGGAGATACGGGAAGCCTATGACAGGTAGAAAGGAGCAACTGCTGGAGAAGGTGGCGGCTGTGCTCTGCGAGCATTACGAAGAAATGCTTTCCTTCCTGGACGAGCATTTCAAAAGACAGAAGTACCTGAGAATCTTCCGGGCAACCAGCTCATCCCTCTTCCCTTTCATGCAAGAGGCGAACTGTGTGGAGCGAAGTGTGCTTGCCATGTACATCATCAAGCACCTCCGGGGTAACGCCATCCTCGATGCCCACCATCAGAACGACACTTACGAGCTAAAAGACCTCGCCCGAGCCTTGCTGCGCGGTGAAGTCAAGCTGTCCGGCAACTTCGTGGCAGTCGAGTGAATCCACTTGAAGAAGATGAGCAAAACAGAAGGGGGCTGGCCGCCCAAGCCGGCCCCTCTTCTCACCACCAAGCTCACCAAGCCCAAGAAGCTCCATCCGCGCCTGCTTCATTCTTCAGCACCTCACCGCACTTTTCCGGTCATCCTTCCTTCTCACAGTCCCTTCAACGTCTTCTCTCCTCTTCTACCGCACCACCTTTCAAGACCTCAAAGAAATCCTCAATCCTTCTCTCCAGAATTCCATAGATGCCCGACATCAGCTGTCCCTTCCAGTCCTTTTTGAAGTCTTGTGGATAAACTGGAATTACATCCAGGCCGTTCGCCTCATAGACCTTCATCTTATGAAGAGTTCTCCTCCTATAATCCTCTGATCCATTCACCCCGAAGTATTCCACGAGAACCATCCCATAGTCCGTCAGCGTGAAGTCGGGGTACCATATCTTTGTTTTGTCCTTATCCACAACTGCCAGCGGCTTCTCATATTGGAAGGGTATCTCCAGTTGACCGAGAAAGCTGGCAATTCGCCTTTCTCCTTCTGATTTGTAGTCATTCGCCTGTTCATTTAGGCTTTGTCTCGTCTTTCTATACGTCGCTGTTTCCATTGGGAACCACCAGGACGGATGGGTTTTTAAGTCTTTCGATGTAGAACCCACTGCCCAGGCCGTGCCAAGATCTGACCTTAATCGTGATGAGCTGAGGCTCATCTGCTTCGACCACCTCTGCAGTTGAATCTCGTCTTCGACGGGGTCAACCCCATCCTCACCGGACGGGGCTACTTCCGATTCTATGACGAACTCGCTTCTCAGATTTGGCAGCACCCAACGATCCGTTGCAAGCACTCACGGCCGACCGCCCACAGGACAGCTGGGGCCACAAGCTACTCGCGGCACGTTGCGGCATTGAGGCAATCTCCTGGGCTTAGCCTAACTTCCGCACCTGATTGCGATTTTGAGATTTTTTTTTGCCTGATTT
>CAZXGF010000047.1:0-38312 GCA_964640185.1 uncultured Verrucomicrobiota bacterium
TGCTGTTCCCTTCTTGCCTCCTCCGCCTCGGCCGGCTATCCGCCCGAGGCTGAGGGATTACATGGCGGCTTCCTTTCGCCTTGATTACTGGTGGCCGCCGCCCATATAGCTGCTCCCAACCCGCCCCTTACTGCTAACTCCCCGACTCCTTCCCTATGACCTCCGTTGCGACGCCGCCCTCCTATGCGCCTATGCCCCTGCCAACCCCGAAAATCCGCTCGTGCGAACCTGCACACCTCTTTGCCCCCCGTCTTCCTGCCGTAAACAGCAGCCGTTTTACGTTTTGCCGCCCGCTCCAACGTCGAAGTTTCGGAGCTGCACCCCGACTGGCGCGATTCTTGATTAAGGAAGGGTAAAATGATATACTTTAAGTATCATGTTTGTTTAAGGAATTGGCTTCTGGGTTAAGGATTGTAGCACCGGCGATAGACTCCATCTCCGTGCGCCTCAGAACCTTCCCGAAAGCAGTCCAACATTTTGTTAGCGAATCGCTCGAACAGAAAATCATTTATGTCATGCCTAAGAACACCGCAACGGTCACAGGCAAATAAGAGTGTCGCCACCGTCTGGATTCCGCGCTTGTGGGCAACGGCGATTCTGGTTTGCTTTGCCATTTTCCTCAGTTGCCCCCCTGCTGCGTGTGCAATCCCCTTGCAGATCACCGAGTTCATGGCCATCAACGACGAAACGATGATTGACGATGACGATGACCGTTCGGACTGGATCGAGATTTACAATCCGACCAACAACCCGGCGGACCTCGATGGCTGGTACCTAACCGACGCGACCGACGAATGGCGCTTCCCCGGCATGACCCTGTATCCCAACGCCTACCTTGTCGTGTTTGCTTCCGATAAAGACCGGGCGATGCTCGGCGCGCCATTACACACGAATTTCAAGTTGAGCGGCGACGGGGAGTACCTGGCTCTCCTGGACCCCGACAGAAATCTGGTTTGGGAGTTTTCTCCGAACTATCCCGAGCAGCATGCCGATGTCTCTTATGGTCTGAGTCGGGGGGCCGTCACGGAGTTCACCTTGCTACCCCTTGCGGCGCCGGCCCGCGCCCTGATCCCCACTGACGACGCGCTGGGCTTGACCTGGATAGAAGTGGGATTCGATGATTCATCGTGGCTGAGCGGTGCCACGGGTGTGGGTTACGATTACGGCGGACTCATCGGGCTGGACGTCGCCGCCATGCGAAACGTGAACGAGACGGTTTACATCCGCATTCCTTTTCAGATTGATGAGCTCCCGGAATTTGATTCCCTGACGTTGCGCCTCCAATTTGATGATGGAATGATTGCCTACCTCAACGGTGAGGAAATCGCCAGCGATAACGCCCCCAATCCGGCAACCTGGGATTCCGGAGCGCTATTGAATCGCCCTGATTCAACGGCAACTTCCTTCGTTGACATTGACATCTCCTCTGCGAGGGACTTGCTGCGGGTGGGAGAGAATGTCCTGGCTTTCCAGGGGCTCAATTATCGGCTCACCAGCTCGGACCTCCTGGTGCGACCCGAACTGGTGGCGGTCGTCCAGCCGACCGGCCCGGAACTGTTTGGCTATCTCGAGTCGCCGACGCCGGGGGCGCCAAACGGCCCGATCTTCCCCGGCATTGCCGGCGCCGTGCAGTTCTCACAGCCGGGTGGTACATTCGTCGAGCCGTTCTCCGTGGAGTTGGCGCTGCCCGACGATGCCGGCAGCAGCGCTGAAATTCGCTATACCCTGGACGGGAGTGTCCCCAATGAGTCTTCGTCCCTTTACACAGTCCCGCTTCCCATCACCACGACCACGCAGGTGCGGGCGAAGGTGTTTGAGCCGGGGCTGGCTGTGGGCGCGACCGTTAGCCACAGCTACATCGCCCTGAGCTCTGACGTGGTGGATTTCACCTCCAACCTGCCGCTGGTGGTCCTGGAGAATTTCGGCGCGGGATGGATGTCTCAAAACTCCTATCAGCCCGTCTTCATGGCGCTGTTTGAGCAAGTCAACGGCAGAAGCTCCTTGCCCTGCCCTCCCAACCTCGCCACGCGAGCCGGAATCAGGATTCGCGGATCCAGCACGGCGGGCCGACCCAAGCCCTCCCTCGCCGTCGAAGCCTGGAATGAAGTGAACGAGGACAAAAACATTGCCCCTCTGGGAATGCCCGGGGAATCCGACTGGGTCTTGTGGGGCCCTTACAACTTCGATAGGGCGCTGATGCGAAATCCCCTGATTTTCGAGCTGAGCAATCAAGTCGGCAGATACGCGGTTCGCACCCGGTTTGTCGAGGTATTCCTCAACACCGGCGGCGGCCCCCTATCCCAGGCGGACTACTGGGGCGTTTACGCCTTGATGGAAAAAATCGCCCGGGACGAGGACCGAGTTGATGTCGAGAGGCTGTTCCCCGAACATGACCGCGAACCGGGGGTCACCGGCGGCTATATATTGAAGATCGACCGACTGGACCCGGGCGACAGCGGATTTTACGCCGCCGGGCAGAGCCTGTGCTACGTTTACCCCAAGGAGGTTGACATTGAGCGCCCGGAGCGAGATGCCCAGGAGCAGTATATTCGCAACTTCCTCAACCAGTTCGGCGCCGCGCTCAACGGTCAAAACTACACAGACCCGCAGCTCGGTTACGCGAAATACATTGACGTGGATTCCTGGCTCGACCACCACCTTCTCAACGTGCTGGCGTTCAACGTGGACGCTTTTCGCCTTAGCGGGTACATGTTCAAGAACCGTGGCGGCAAACTCGAGATGGGGCCAATCTGGGATTTCGACCGGGCGATGGGGTCCACCGATGGCCGCGACAGCAATCCGTGGGTTTGGCGCGCCCAAACCGGCGACCGCGGAACCGACTTTTTCAACTACCCCTGGTGGGGGAGAATGTTCACGGACATTGACTTCTTTCAGAAGTACATTGGCCGCTGGCAGGAGCTCAGAAAGGCTCAGTTCAGCCTCGAGAACATCCACTCCATAATTGACTCGATGGCCGACGAGCTGCGGGAGGCTCAGGTCCGCGACTTGCAGAGATGGGGCCAGACGCCGCGTTTCGGGGGATACCAGGGAGAGATTGACTATCTGAAGCAGTGGTTTTCGGATCGCTGCGCATTTATGGACAGCCAGTTCGTTGCCCCGCCGGTTTTTCTCACCAAGGACGCACAGATTACCCCGGGCTTCACACTCAGGATGACGGCTCCGGCGGGGGCGATCTATTATACCGTTGATGGTTCCGACCCGCGTCTTCCCGGCGGCCAGGTCTCGCCCGCCGCGCAGTTATACCTCGGCCCGATTACGCTTATGGATACCACGGATGTGAGGGCGCGTGCGTATAACATCAACCACCTCAGCCTCACCGGTCCCGACAATCCCCCTCTTTCGAGCCGCTGGTCGGGCCTTGTCAGGGCCCGGTTCTCCATCCATCCGGGAGCCAAGGCCGGCGACCTGGTTATCACCGAGATCAACTACCATCCCCTTCATCCCACTGCGGACGAGCTGATGACTAATCCCAGCCTCCTCGAGGACGATTTTGAGTTCATCGAACTGAAGAACATCGGTTCCACAATCGTGGACCTCGCCGGCGTGCAATTCACCAACGGGATCGTTTTCTCTTTCATGGACAGCGGGGTGATGACCCTCCAGCCCGGCGAGCGGGTGCTGGTGGTAAAAAATCTGGCAGCCTTTAAGGCGCGTTACGGGGCGCTGGACAACGTCGCCGGCGAATACACCGGCAATCTGGATAGCGGCGGGGAAAAGCTTCGCCTCGACGATGCCCTCGGCGACGTCATTCTGGAGTTCGAGTACGAGGACGATTGGTACCCCACCACTGACGGTCTTGGCTTCTCATTGGTCATCCTGAATGAGGCTGCCCCGTTGAACACCTGGGGGAGCAAAGCCAGTTGGCGCCCGAGCGCCGCCGTAGGTGGTTCACCCGGTCAAGATGATCCTCCGCCGCCGGAGATTCCTGCGGTCGTTGTCAACGAAGCCCTCACGAACGGCGATCCGCCGGTGAAAGATGCCATCGAACTTTACAACCCCACCATCGGCCCCGCTGACGTTGGCGGCTGGTTCCTGACGGATGCTCGGAACGTCCCCCAAAAGTTTCGCATCCCAGACGGGACAGTGATTTTTGCCGGTGACTGTGCGGTTTTTGATGAGGACGACTTTAACGCGGACCCCATGATGGCCGAGAGCTTTTCGCTCAGCTCCAAGGGAGAAGAAGCGTACTTGTTTTCCGCCGACAGCATCGGAAATCTCACCGGCTATTCGCACGGCTTCGAGTTCGGCGCCGCGGAGAATGGCGTTACTTTCGGACGCCACGTCACCAGCACGGGTGAGGAACATTTCGTCGCCCAGATGGCGCCGAGCCTGAATGCGCCTAACGCCGGACCGAAAGTGGGACCTGTGGTCATAAACGAAATCATGTACAACCCGCCCGCCGTTGAAGGCGAGAACAATACCACCGACGAATACCTCGAACTGCGAAACGTCTCCTGCGAAACTATCCCGCTGTTCGATCCCGACGCGACCGCCAACACGTGGCGAATCGAGGGTGGAGTCGAGTATGCCTTCCCGACGAACGTGACACTGCCTCCGGAAGGTTACTTATTGGTAGTTAGCTTCAGTCCCGAGACCGACACCGGCGCGCTCGCCGCGTTCAAGCTGACGTACGGTTTGGATGCAAGCGTGAGAATCTTTGGTCCCTATGCCGGCAAGTTGGAGAACTCCGGCGAGCGAATCGGGCTCTTCGAGCCGAATCCGCCGGAGATGCCGCCGAGCCCGGACGCTGGTTTTGTTCCCTACGTCTTGGTGGACGGTGTGGAGTATTCGAACACTACTCCGTGGCCGGAAGGCGCGGATGGTACAGGCCACTCGCTACAACGCCGGTTCAGTAATTCCTATGGCGACGACCCGCTCAACTGGCAGACAGCCGCTCCCACCCCCGGGCACGACAATCCGGGCGGCGGCATCCTCGACACCGATGGCGACGGCTTGCCGGACGATTGGGAGTCAGCCCACGGCCTCGACCCGCACGTCGAAACCGGTGACGACGGCGCGTCAGGCGACCCGGACGGCGATGGGTTGACTAACTTACAGGAATACCTCAGCGGCACGGACCCACGCGACGCGGCGAGTTTTCTGAAAATAGATTCCATCTGTCGCGACACCACCTCCATCCTCGTGCGTTTCACAGCCGTCGCCGGGAAAACTTACACCGTCCTGTATCGCGAAACGATGGCCAGCGGCCCCTGGTCGAGGCTAACCGATGTTCCCGCGCAGACCGGCGCCGTTGTCGTCGAAATCCCTGACCCAGCCACCGGCGCCCCCGGCGCCCGCTTCTACCGCCTCGTCACCCCGCAATTACCCTGACATCAACACCGCCGCCTTCGACCTCGAATCATCTCCAGTCCAACCGCTCCAAAACGGGCACAGAAACCGGCAACGCCTTGAGAAATCCAGAATCACCCCTCATCCTTGTAACGCCTCACTTCCGGGCGGCTGAGGGTGGAACCGCAGAGTGCGCAGAGGCGCCATTGTACCCCCGGCGCCCTCTCCCGCCGTTGGCGGGCTATCGCGGAGTTCCCTTGCCCTCGAAGGGTTCGGGCTGTATCCCTCACGGCAAAAAAAAGGCGTTCCCCACGTGGCACGGGCGTCCCGCCCGTGGAGGAATCATGGGCAAGATGCCCATGCCACGGCGGGCGGCTGCGGAGCCCTTCTCATGCTCCTCTCTGCGACTCTGCGCCTTTGCGTTACCTTCCTTTTCCTTTCTTTCCTCCCCCGCCTTGGCGGCGTATCCGCCCGAAACTGATGGATTACTCATCCTTCATTTTCCCTCTTGCCGACTCGCAAGTCAGGTTTTCCCCACGGAGTTTTTTGCCGACGAGCTATGCCACTTTTTCTTTCCCGGAGACTTTCCTTCTTTCCCGCGTGCGTCCCTTGCTCGGGGTCCGGCGAGCCGATTTTCGCTTCCGTTTGAGAATGTTCCGCAGGAACTGTCCCGTATATGACACCGGCGATTGAGCCACTTCCTCCGGCGTTCCCTGAGCGATGATCGTGCCCCCCTCCTCGCCTCCCTCGGGACCGAGGTCAATGATGTAATCGGCGGTTTTGATGACGTCCGGGTTGTGCTCGATCACGACGACAGTGTTCCCCTCGTCGGTTAACCTTTTCAGGACGCTCAGCAGCTTGTGGATGTCGTCGAAGTGCAGCCCCGTCGTCGGCTCGTCCAGAAGATAGATTGTCCTGCCAGTCTGCTTCCGGGAGAGTTCCGACGCGAGCTTGATCCGCTGTGCCTCCCCGCCCGATAGAGTCGGCGCCGGTTGCCCGAGCTTCACGTATCCCAGTCCCACGTCGTAAAGCGTCTGAAGCTTCGATTGTATCCTGGGGATGTTTCGGAAGAAAGCCAGCGCCTCCTCCACAGTCATATCCAGCACCTCGTAGATGTTCTTTCCTTTGTATCGTACCGCGAGGGTCTCGCGGTTGTATCTCTTACCATTGCAGACCTCGCACTCCACGTAAACGTCCGGCAGAAAGTGCATTTCTATCTTCTTTATCCCATCCCCCTCGCAAGCTGCACACCTTCCTCCCCGCACGTTAAAGCTGAACCTGCCGGGGCGGTAACCTCTCACCTTCGCCGCTGGCAGACTGGCGAAGAGTTCCCTCATGGGAGTGAACGTTCCCGTGTAAGTGGCAGGGTTCGAGCGAGGTGTTCTTCCTATCGGGGACTGGTCAATCACGATGACCTTGTCTATTCTTTCCACCCCGAGGATGGCGTCGTGCTCGCCCGGCCTTCCCCTGCTGTGGTACAGGATGCGGCGAAGCCCCTTATCGAGCACTTCCGAGACGAGCGTACTTTTGCCGGAACCGGACACTCCCGTCACGCACGAAAAGACCCCCAGAGGAATCCATACATCTATATTCTTCAGGTTGTTCTCGCGGGCCCCTTTCACCAGAACGTAATGCTCCGGGTCCACACGCTTCCTCTGCTTAGGCACCTCGATGAACTTTTCGCCGCTCAGGTACTTGCCGGTGAGCGATTCTTTGCAGGCGATGATGTCCTGGAGGCTGCCCGTCGCGACAACATGCCCGCCGCGAGTGCCGGCGCCGGGCCCCAAGTCCACGATGTGGTCCGCCGACCGAATCGTCGCCTCATCGTGCTCCACTATGATCACCGTGTTTCCCAGGTCGCGAAGGTCCATCAGCGTCCCCAGCAGCCGCTTATTATCCCGTAGATGCAGTCCGATGCTCGGTTCGTCCAGAATGTACAGAACGCCCACTAACCCCGCGCCGATCTGCGTCGCGAGTCGAATCCGCTGCGCCTCGCCCCCCGAAAGCGTCCCACTGTGCCTGTCCAGCGTCAAATACTCGAGTCCGACGTTCTGCATGAATTTCAACCGCAGGCGAAGCTCCTTGACTATCTCCGAGGCAATCAGCTCGTGCTTCTTGCTCAGCTTCAAGTTGCTCAGAAAACTGTACGCCTCCTTGATGGACATTCGCGTCAGCTCGATGATAGATTTGCCGCCCACCGTCACCGCCGCGCTCTCCGGGCGAAGCCGTCCCCCCTTGCACGCCGGGCAAACCAGCAGGCTCATGAAGTCCGCGATCCACCCCTTCATGAAAGCGCTCTCCGTTTCCTTGAACCGCCGCTCCAGTTGCGGAATGACCCCCTCGAAGGGCTTCTCGTATTGGCGGATGTCCCCGTCTCGATAGTGGTAAAACCGTATCTTCTCCTTCCCTGTTCCATACAGAATCGCCTTCTGGACCTCTGTTAGAAGCTCCCCGAAGGAAGTATCCAGCGAAAACCCGAGAGCCTCAGCAAGAGCGTTGAGCACCATGTCATTGTAAATGTGCAGCGCTCGCCCACCTCGCCGCCATGCGGCAATCGCCCCTTCCCGCAACGAGAGCCGGTCGTTGGGAATCACCAGGCCCGTGTCAACCCTCTCGATTACCCCCAGCCCGTGACACCGGGGGCACGCTCCATACGGGCTGTTGAAGGAGAACATCCGGGGAAGGAACTTATCGCAACTGATTCCGCACTCCACGCACGCGTTGACAGTGCTGTAGAACGCATCACCATTTTTCGTCCAGGCGATAACCGAACCGTTGGTGAGCTTCACCGCTGTCTCGACCGAATCCGCCAGCCGCGACTTGATTCCCGCCTTCGCCACCAGCCTGTCCACGACGACCGCTATATCGTGCTTGACGTACTTCGGCAGCTTGATGTCCTCCCCAAGCTCCCGAACCTCCCCGTCAATGCGGACTCTCACATACCCCAGTTTCCTCAGCGAATCGAGCAGTTGCTGGTATTCCCCTTTCCTCCCGCGAACCACCGGAGCCAGAATTTGCACTTTCGTTCTCTCCGGCAACTCGAGGATGGAATCCACGATTTCCTGCACCGTCTGGCTGGAAATCTCCCGCCCGCACCTATAGCAGTGAGGTATGCCGATGTTCGCGTACAGAAGGCGTAAGTAGTCGTAGATTTCCGTCGTCGTCGCCACCGTCGAGCGCGGGTTTGACCCTGCGCTCCTTTGCTCGATGGATATAGCAGGCGACAGCCCTTCGATGTGGTCCACGTTCGGCTTCTGAAGCTGCTCCAAAAACTGCCTCGCGTACGCCGAAAGGCTTTCGACGTACTTTCTCTGACCTTCCGCGTATATGGTGTCAAAAGCCAGAGAGGACTTCCCCGAGCCGCTCAGCCCGGTGATGACGACGAGCTTGTTCCTGGGAATCTCTAAGTCTATGTTCTTCAGGTTGTGCTCGCGAGCACCTCTGATGACAATCTTGTCTTTCATAATAGTGCGACCCCTACCGCGTCCCCGACGACCTGACGCCACTGCGCGCCCAACGCCCTTTGACCTTGGCCGCCCGGCCGTCGCAGGGTAAACCTTTATCTTAACCGGCTCCAGGGCGCACGTCAACCCCCTTCGCTTCTGGCTCATAACCGCTCAGCTTTTCCCTGAAACATGTCCACCGCAGAAAGCGCGGAGAAAAACGCCCGCCTATCTGCGATGGGCGAAGAGCAGAGCCTCACAGCGCGCAGACAACCCTCCGGGGACGTTTCACTTTGCCGTACGGTCTCCTCACGCCTGTGCGTCGTCTGGGCGCTCTGCCGTTACACCCTCAGGCACCGATAACTGAGGCGCTACATAAAAGCACAATGAGTTTCATCCCCACTGGGACCGAAGCATTACAAAGAACAGGCAAAACTTCTTGACAGGGAGCCATAAGCTTGGCAGATTGGCTTTGCTGTGGCCAGAGGGCTAATTGCGCATCTTTAAGTTCTGCTGTGCTGAATCGGTTTGGCTTTGCGCTTCGGGGGCGGGAAGAGCTGCATCAGTTCATCAGAGTCCAACCAACTCTGCCAAAGGAGTAATGATTGCAATTTCCGCCAAAAAGGCCCCCATGAGGGCAGTGTCCTATTTCTCAGTGACATCGTTGCGGGAAGCGGAGGCTTTCCAGAGAAGAATCGTTAGGAACAAAGGAGGAGGGAAATGAAGAGAAGATGCTTTATCGGACTCATGGCGGTTGCCATCATTTTCCTGATGCTGGGTTTGGGCCAAGCAGCCGGGAAAGTCAAGGTCCTGTGGCTTCGCGGCGGACCTGTGCACGATTGGAGGAACAACCCGCCAATCGTCAAAGCCGTGCTCGATGCTACGGGCGACTTTGAAGTGACCTTCACCGAAAATCTGGACGATATGAAGGAACGCATCAAAGCGTTTGACGTTCTGGCCATATATACCACCGGATTGCAGCTTACCAAAGAACAGGAAACCGGAATGTGCGACTTTGTGCAGAATGGGGGCGGATTCGTAGGTATTCACTCCGCGAGCGACTCGTTCAAGAACTCAGACAGGTATTGGGAAATGCTCGGTGGGCGTTTTTCCGGTCACGGCGCCGGCAAATACACGGTTTATATCTACGACAAAGAGCATCCCATCACGAAAGGCCTGAAGGACTTTCAGATTCAGGACGAAACCTATCGGCATAACTTCCACGCGAACGCCCAGATGCGCTCGTTGATCCGCATGAGCCGAGGTAACGAGAGACAGTCCATGGGATGGGTGACATATTACGGCAAAGGGCGACTATTTTTCACCGGCCTTGGCCATGGCAGACCCGCCTGGAGCAATCCCAGCTTTCAGCGCCTCGTTGTTCGGGGGATGTACTGGGCTGCGCGCCGCGAGGTGAAGGACCCACCCGGCGTCAAATAAGCGCGTCCCCTTCGTGAGTGTGCCGCTGCCTAAGTACACGGATTCGCAAATACCGCGACCTATGGTCCTGTGGGAGACCAGAATCTTCGACAGGATAACAGGATGAACAGGATCGTTGGAGGAATGGGAGGTATGCAGTAAATCGGAGCCGCCCCGCCTTGGCGGGGTCGAAGGAGGTATCGTCATCGTGGAGCCCCGCGCGCCGCGGGCTGAGGGGGAGGTTGTTGCTCCTGAGATATACCCTGTCCATTGTGGAATACAGATTGCGGAATTCGGAATCCGCAATCCGAAGTCCGCAATCCCAGTCATCCTGTCAAAAAGAAATGCCTCACCGAATTTATGAATCGCAGGACTAAGCGACGTCGGTGAAAATCCATAATCGTCAGATGATTGCTGCGCGATCTTGTGTGAAAGGAAGGTGACTATGAGGCTGAGATTCATGATTGGTTGGACTGGAGCGGTGGCTTTCCTCGCACTGGCGGCGATGGCCACGGGTGCGGAGACAGAAGAGTTTTCCCCTACGGAAATAGTGGAGCAGGAGAAGGAAGGGTTCGTCTCCCTCTTCAACGGGAAAGACTTGAGCGGCTGGGTCCAATTTCTGGCAGACCCGAGCGCGGACCCAAAGCAGACGTGGTCTGTGAAGGAGGGAGAGATCATCTGCAAGGGCCGCCCTGCCGGATATATCCGCACCGTCAGGCCCTATGAGAACTTCATCTTTTCCTTTGAGTACAAAATGCTGAAACCTGGCAACAGCGGTGCCCTCGTCCACATGGTGCTTCCCGACAAAGTCTGGCCAAAGATGGTCGAATGCCAACTCTTCCACAAACAGGTGGGAAACATCTTCGGGGCCGTCGGCGGAAAATTCAAAGGCGGGAAGGTTCTCAAGCGTCCTGCCAAGCCGATTGGCGAATGGAACTCCTTCACCGTCGTCAGCCGGGACGGGAACCTCGCAACAATCGTGAACGGTGAGCTCGTCGCCGCCGGAAGCGACGCCTATCCAGACAGAGGCTACATCTGCTTACAGTCCGAGGGCGTTCCGATTTGTTTCCGCAACATCCGGGTCAAGGACCTCGACGCGGAGCCGATCCTTGCACTTTTCGACGGGAAGGACCTCGCCAACTGGAAACTCGACGAAGAAGCAGCGGAACACTGGACGGTCAAGGAAGGAGTGATAGATTACGACGGGAAGAATCGCGACCTCTGGACAAAGCGCGAGTTCGGCGACTTCACACTGTGGGTGGACTGGCTTTTGCCGGAGACCGCCGATAGCGGTATCTACCTGCGAGGGAGCAGCAAGAGCCAGGTGAACATCTGGTGCGACCCCATGGGCTCCGGAGAGGTATGGGGGTATCGAACCGATGGGTCGCTGTCCGAAGCTCTCCGCAAAGCGGCCACGCCCATAACCCGTGCCGATAAGGCTGTCGGCCAGTGGAACACCTTTGAGATTTCCATGAAGGGCAGCAGACTGACAGTGCTTCTGAACGGAGTCAAGGTCATTGATGATGCTGAGCTTCCCGGCGTTAAACCGAAAGGGCCGATTGCCCTCCAACACCACGGCGACCGGGTCCAGTTCCGCAGCATTTACATCAAAGAAATGAAGGCAAAATAGTGCCTCACTTATCCCGCGGAACGCGGGACTGACCTTGGAACCGCACACTCCGCGAACCGCGCACGCGCCATTGTACCGCTGGCAAGATGCCGGCGGTACGTACCTCCCTCTGCGTACTCTGCGGTTCCACGCTTAGCCGCCCGTAAGTGAGGGGTTACATCGGCGTGCGGCTATGGGACAAGGAAAGGAGAGAGAGAGCTTAACGCAAAGACGGTAGAGCAGGGGTGGGCATGGGCCTCCCCACTCTACCGGTAAATCTGCTCTTGTTGGGACCTTTCACTTGAACGGTTCAGGTTCCGGCAATGGGTAGCGGCCCACAATGTCCTTTTCGGACTTGCTTTTACCCTCCACTCCACCGTCGTCCACAAGGTTGTCGTTAACGCTGTAAACGATGTAGCCGTTTTCGGTGGCCTTGTATTTCAGGGGCTCATTGATGAAGGGGTCTTTGGGAATCTCGTCGAGAATGCCTTTGAGCTGAGCGAGGCCTCGAGGATAACCGCCCTTCTCGTTGCGGTATAGTTCCAGGGCGACTTCGGCGGTGAGGACAGCCTTTGTGGCTTTGGCGCGAACGAAGGAACGCCTGGCATGGCTCAGGGCGGGGAGAAGCATCCTGGCAAGGCTCCAGGGAGGGAGTTCCTGGATGATTTCATCGTCGGCGAGTCTGTTTTCTGGCCGAAGGGCGATGTGGTCGGGGAGTGCATTCCATTTGTCGAACGCATTCCAGTACCGGCGGAAGTCCGATTTCATAATGGCGCGAAGTCCGAGGCATCTACCGGGGACAATGTGGAGAACCTCCTTCAGTTTCGAAAGCGGTTCGTCCGCTGGGTCCACCGCCGCGTAGAATTCACCGGGCCGTTCGAGGACATCGTCCACCGCTGACAGGCCAAACATCCTTTCCCCGGACATCGCGACCTGGAAATTCTCGCCCGCTCTGCCGATGACATTCGATCTCTGGAGGAGATAGGTCAGGGTGTCAGTTTCGAGGCGATTTCTGAGGATGCAGCTTTCGATGTGTTTGGTGGCTATGGAATCCACGGCTATGCCCACCAGACCGGAGATGAGAATGGGGCCCTTGGAAAGGTGGTAACCCATTTTCGCGGCGACCAGGTAAGTGTGCAGAGCCTCGCGATATTTCTTTTGATGCTCGAGATGTTTGCCCCGGATAACTAAGAGCCTGCCCAGATTCCTCATGTACTGCAGGTGCGGGAGAAGGATTGAGGAAATGGACATTCCAGCCTTTCCAAAGACGGGGAACCTGCAGTCCTTCTTGTTCGCCCCTTCCCGAACAGCGGCGATTGCTGGAGCGTTCTGCTGAAGCCAGGGGACAAGCTTATCGGCTTCGTCAATCCAGATGTTGCGCATAACGTACTGGTAAAGCTCGTCAAGCTCCGCTGACGGTTTGACGTAAAGGTTAATGCCTCTGACGTATTCGATGGCAGCGTTCTGGTCATCGGGGACTTCCCTGATCGGAAAGCCGCGTTTGACCAAGTAGTCGTTCGGACATATCGGGTATGTCTTCTCACCGATTTTCATCTCCTTGACGCCGTCCAGCCAGCCGCAGAAAGCCGGTCTCGCCGGGCTGAGAATCAGGACCAAAGCCATCCCTGTCAGGAACAATCTCGTCAGATTTCTCTGTATTGTGCGCATGGTCTTTCCCTCCATTTACCGGTGTATATCCGTTTACTGACCTGCTTCTTTCAGGAGCTCGCGGAGCCTCTCAGGCTTAACCCACTGGACATGTCCGTCCGCGAAAGCCACGTTCGCGCCGTCTCCGTGGTTTTCGAGACTTTCGTACAATACAAGCCTCTTCCCAGTCTCCTTAACCTCCTTGAGGACAAAGCCGCCGATCAGCTTGTAGCTGGACATGGAATCTATATCCTCCGGGCGGGAAATGACGGTTCCGGTCGAAGGGCAGGAAAAAACAGCGAGTGAGTGAGCGTATGGGTGGACCTGGGAAAGTTTGTCGGGAAGTCTGCCTTTATGGTCTGATGCGTACGTGTGGCAGGCCATGACTACCTGCTTGATGTTATTGATACAGGCTGCTCGCCGTGCAGATTCCCTTGCACGGGCAAGCGGTTCCGTGAGGAAAGAGGCGACCCACCCCATCATTTCAATCGGAAGCCGGGCCTCCGCCGAAAGATAGTCTTTACCCCCTGTGACGCAAAAGACTGCCTTGCCGAGCGGCTTTGATTGGAAGTACAGCTTCTGCGCTATGATTGCAATGGCGGCAAAATCGGCAAAATCGGCTTCTGTGAACCGAGCACCGAAGAATGTCTCCGCGGCCTTAGAGTGGAGCCAGGGGGCCAAGTTTGCGAGAAAGCTCACAACCCGCCGCATGTCCGCATAGGCAAGAATCGTGTTCCCTTCGGGAGCGAGTTTGACGGCCGATGCGAAGTCTCCCTCTTCGGCAAGCGACTTTCCCGACCTCGATGCCGCCAACGCGGACCCGACGGAGGAGGGCGAGAGCCCTACAACCAAATATCCGTTACTCGCCGCGTAGGACAGGAGTACGCCGGGCACAAGAGTCGTTGTGTAGATAGTGTCGCCGTGGGTGGTCTTGAAAGCCTGAGGCTCGGCGCCTGCCCGGCTTAGAAGACTGAAAATGGCGCCCAATGCCTTTGCATCATCCTTCACTGCGATGAAAGCCAGCGTCGGCGGGATGCCGCGCAGCTCGGGAAACTTGACCGCCAGGGCAATCTCATCGCCGAGATTCTCAACAATATCCTCAGTGGCGAACCCTCGCTCCTCCTTGAGCTTGACGAGGGCATCCTGATATTCCTTCCAACTGACATCGTCCGTCATTCGCCTGACTATTGCCTGCCATTCGCGGTAGGCATCATCTGCTCCCGCGATGCTCAGCCTCAAGAACACTGAATAATCCGAGGGGACAAAGCTCGCCGCTTTGGTCACCGTATTCGGGCGCAGGAAAATCGCCGGCAGCCCTGTGAATTTGCTGGCATTCGTCAGTGCGAAGTTTAGTTTGAGCGACGAATTGTCAATGTCGGCGGAGAGAGCAAGCGATTGGAGGTGGAGGGGGTCGAGACCCAGGTTGGACAAGGCTTTCCGGGTGCCCGCTGAGAAGCTTCCGGAGTGCAGCCCACCGAACCTCTTGAGATCCATGAAAAGGAAAAGCCCTTTGGGCGGGGCGATGGCAATTGCCTTTCGGAAGGACTCCTGCCCGGCCAGAGTTGACTCGGAAGGCAAGTTGCCTTTTTTCATGCGGAGAAGTGCCTTCAAGTCGGTTGATGCCATTAGCGTAGAGTCTGCCGTCGTGAAGTAGAGCACTGAATCCCCAATGTCCAGCCGGTCAACCCCCTGTTCTTTTCCGAGAACCGGTTTCAGCCCGAGAGGCGCGACGGACCGCGAGAGGTACTGTGCGAAATCCTCGACTTCCGGCTTGAGCTTTCCCATGAAGAACAATGTCGGCCATTCCCATACGGGCGTCTGGCCCATGCCCAGCGAGAAGCCGCCCTCAAAGGCAGAGAGGAGCGTATTGACAGATTTTGCTCCGGCCCGAAGCGGAGGTCCGGCTTTAGGCTCAACCTCAGAGATGATCCCGATGATTCTCTCTACGGATGGAAATTCTTCTTTCGAGGTATCGGGCGGGAAAAGTGCGGCTCGAAAACTTTCGACATCCTCAATGGCCACGACGAAAGTTGTTTTTGCGGGCAGGATCGTCGCCCACTCCGGAACCTCGGCGGGCTTCTGCGATGCGGCAGTCTCGGGTTCCGCCGCAATCGGTAGGGAGAAAACTGAGCAAACGGCGAGGGCGAGCATCAATCTGACGAGTTTGTTTCTCATGGCATTTCTCCTCCATTTCAATGGCCGCTCTCCATTCCAGTCGCGGCTTTGTTGATAAAAAAGTGCGTATCAAAACAGCCCATTCTTCAGGAGGCTGTCGGCGCCGGGCATCTGGAGCGATGATAGCATTGGGGGCCATGACCGAGGGCGACGGCTCGGGCCTTCCTCGACGAGTCTATCGTCCTTCTTCCGGATTGCTGTGGCGAGTCGCAGTTGGGTCTCTACCTTGCTCAGTCTCGCCTCGGCCTTTCTCAACTGCGCGCTTGCTCTTTTGGAATCCGCCGTGGCGAGGACGAGGGCGCGCCTCTGCTCGGCGTCCTTTTGACGAAAAGCCGCCCGCTCGCCACGAAATCGCAGCTCCTGCACGCCGCCCACGACGAGGCCGCTCGCGAGGGCGATGGTTACCGCCGCTGCAGCGAGCTTCCCGGCAGTGACCAAAATCGGGCGGCGGACTCGGACTGGCTCAGTGGCTTGCATGACCCGCTCACGGAAATTGCTCCTCGGGGCCTTGTCAGAAAAGACTCTCCGAAGGGATGTTTTGGCCGCGTCGGTAATCTCCACCAGACGAGAGAGCTCAGTGGCACAGTTTTCGCACGCGGCGAGATGCGTCTCCACCCGACGACGCAACCTCAACCTGAGCTCGCCATCGGCGTAAGCGGAAAGGTTGTCCCGGACTTTCCTGCATTTCATTTTCGTCAAAGCCTCCTTCGAATTATCACAGAGTTTCACCGCCGAGATCGCGGAGACCGCAGAGAAGACTACTGCATAGACGTGCCCCCTCCTCCCGGCGCCCTCTGGGTTCCTTCTGGTCTTTTGTCGTGCTCTCCTTCATCCGCCGGGGCATGAAAACCGGACTCCTGAAGGAGCATCTGTCTTAGCGAAAGTCTTGCGGCATGAATCCGCGATTTCACCGTGCCGATGGAGCAGCTCATAGCCTCGGCGATTTCCCTGTATGTCATATCCTCCAGGCATCGCATCACAATGACCATCCTCTGCTCGTGCGGCAGTGAGGAGATTGCTTTGTAAACCCTGTCAACCGTCTCGCGCTCCGAAGCAAGCTGCCAGTGGGACGGCGAAGAGCCCGCGGAATCCGCTGCGAGCCTGCTGCACCCATCATCGCCAACCACTTCAACCGCTCTCCTTTTTTTCCTCAACCAGGTATTGAAATTATTGAGTAGAATCCGATACAGCCACGTGAAGAAAGAGCTTTTTCCGCGAAAACGACCGATTGCGCCGTAAGCGCTGACAAAGGTCTTCTGGCTGAGGTCCTCGGCATCCTGCTCGTTGCCTGTCAGAGCGTAGGCGGCGCGATAAACCTTCGATTCAAAGAGCGAGACCAGCTCAGAAAAGGCTTCTCTGTCGCCGGCTCTGGCCAACCAGACGAGACGTTTTTCGCTATCGCCCACAGGGCTGCTCCTCGGGATTTCTGCTTTCCAAAGAGTTAGTCGCTAAATGGAGAAGGTTTGTTCGTTATTTGCAGATGAGTGGGACAGATTGTCTCATATCGCCTCTGCCGGCGTCCTGACCGGAAAGTGAGAGACCGAAGAATGGCGCGTCGGCTCGCGGAGCATGTTCTCGCAGCAGTTGCACCTGTCAACCCACCGGGTGAGCGCGGTTACTTGAGGTCGGCCTTATCTATGAGGTTTCCCATCGGGTCATAAACACGGAGTTCCACTTTGCGGCCAGCGACGCTGACGATGCAATAATGCTGTCGTGGCGAAAACGCTTTGACGCTTTGACGCCAGGGCGGGTTCTCCTGCGGATGAAAAGGCGCGCCGCCCCCGCCTGTGACGATATGCCATATCGGCCGTGAGAAGCTCTCATCAACCTTTTCGTCAACGAGCGTTCGGCTGTAATTGTGCTCGTGGCCGCAGAAAGTAGCCACGACTCTGTACTGACACAGCAGGCGCCAGAACTCGTTCCGCGGCTTCACATAGGCTTTGTCGCCGTTGTGGTACATGGAATCGCCGAGGTGCCCGCCGTTCGGAAAGGCTGGCTCGTGGAAGAAGACAAAGATGTTCTTCGCCCCTCGCCGCATGGCGCGTTCCAGGTCTCGCTTGAGCCATTCGAGTTGCCGGCCCGCGATTTTCCCCTTCTCCCGCTCCGCCTTCAAAATGACAAGATTCTTGTAATCGTTGTTGAGCATCACAAAATGGGAGTTGCCGTAGTCGAAGGAATAGACGTTTTCGCGATACGTCGGGTCCTTTGACTCCTCGGGGAGTCGCAGCCCATTTGTGGGATTCGTCATTTCTCTCCGGAAAATCTCTTCCGCGGCGTCTCTTCCTCTCTTGGGCACGCGAATCTTCTTTTTCTCAACGACCTGGTAGTCGTAAATCTCGGCGTCGTGATTTCCGATTCCCGTATAGAAAGGAATATAGTGAGCGACGGGGCTGACCGCCTTCTTCCACGCCCTGAGCTCGAGCTCCGCCTTGTGTGCGTCGCTCGTAATGCCGGAGATAAGGTCTCCGGGAACAACCGCGAACCTCGCTTTCTTGCTAAACAGGCCGACGGCGATCTCGCGAAGGACACGGGCGTTAACTCCGTTCAGTGCTTCGATGGCAACCGGTGTATAGCCGCTGGCGCGCGTATCGGAAAAGACGGCGAAGCTGAACGGCTCTTCTAAACCGGACTGCGGCGCCGTGCGAAAAGTGTAAAACCGAGTCCGCCAGACGTCGTGGCCGCCGGTCGCCGTCTCAACGCAGTAATAATATCGGGTGCTCGGTTTAAGCCCGTCCAGCACAACCTCATGTTCTCTTTGCTCCGCGAGAGCTGTCTTCACTTTTTCGCCGAGACGAACGCAGCCGGCGCTCGGCATGTCAGTCACCCACCGGATAAGGGCGGAGTCCGACGTCACGTTGGCGACGATCGGGCCTTCAATTATCGCCACGCCCCTTCTGTAGGAATCGCCGCGCCGGACATAGCGAAAAACGCAATCGCCGGTATCGAGCCAGGCTCTCGAGCTCACGTCAAAGCAGCTCGCGCGGTAAAAGACTTTTCCGTTGAAAGTGGCGCCCTTCGCAATTTTTTCAATATCCTTCAAAGAGACCTCCGCAGTGTGGGAACGGGAATCACCCTTCGCCGAAGCCCTCAGGCGATAACAAGGGAGCCCGAACGGGTCGTCCTCGAAGTCGAGGCCGAAGGAGACTCTCGGTCCGAGGCAATCGTGCTCTGTTTGCCATGCCACCGTGACTTTCCCGTCCTCAGCGACAGCAACCTTCGGGGCGATGCCAATCCCTTCTGGCCGGCAAATTCCGGGCAGAATTGCAGTCACACCCAACGCGACCATGAACCCCCAAAGAAGCAGCCGCCTTTTCAACACGCTTATCGCCATGATTTTCCTTTCTATGAAACAAGACTCGTGAGTGATGGACATTTCCTATTCGCGCGAACCCCATGACAAATCTTATCGGAGATTACCACGCCGCGCTCCATTGTGCCAGAGCGAAAGCGACGTTGCCCTTTGGCCCCGCCCGCCAACAACCGCCACGCCTCAAAAGCCGTTGACGAGCTGGTTGACATCGAGTAACATTACTACATGAGTTCCCGAATACGGTGATGTATAGTGCTCGGTGAAAGTTGCTTTTTCGACAGGATGAACAAGATTCAGAACATCCCGTCCATCCTGTTATCCCGTCAAGAGAACAATACGTCCCCGCACTTATGAATGAGAGCACTTAGTACATGGATTCGCAAATACGGTGACGTATAATGGTGTCGTGAAAGCAGCTATTTTGACGGGATAACAGGATAGACTGGATTGTTCCGGAGACGTGAAAGATCCAGTAAATCACAGGCCGGGGGGCCGCTGGGTGAGAGAGCACGAAGCGCAAAGAATTGGCGGAGAAGTTGTTCGAGACCTTCCAGCCCGGTCATGGCGGGGCCGCGGGAGATACGATCATCGTCGAGCCCCGCGTGCCGCCGGGACAGGGGGGTTGTTGTCGCGGGTGTGGCTGCGAAATCGTGGCATATCTGGCAGGCTTCCTTCAATCTCCTCGCTGTCGTGCTTGCGCCGGACATGCCGGCCTTTAGCCGGCACCGCCCTTAGCCACCTGCTTCAGCCGGTGGTCATGGGATAGGCCCTGTCCGTCGTGAGAGCCGGCTTTAGCCGGGCTTCTCGAACAAGGGATTCATCCATAACTTGCCACGGAAATGCAGCCGCACCCGTTGTGGCGGCTCAGGATGTACAACTCGTTAACAATGTCATCGCCACCGGTAAGCCAGTACGTGACAAGTTGAGGCAAAGCGAAAGGTCAAAAACCTTTCGCAGGGATAAACAGGATTCCGAGAATCCCGTTCATCCTGTTATCCCGTCAAAAAACAAATACGTCACCGAGTTTATGAATCGGAGCACTTAATCGCCGAAAGGCGGCGTTAGCGGCAACTGACATCGCTCAACGAGCCTGGGCGGAAGCTAATGCTCTTGCTGGGCGGCGCTTCTGGAGACGTTCGCTATGAAGATAGGTCTGATCGGCCTGCCGAATTCGGGCAAGACCACTGTTTTCAACCTGCTGAGCGGGTCGTCCCAACCCATCGAGCCGTTCTTCACAGAATCCTCTCAGGTGCATCTCGGAACAGCGAAACTCGTTGACTCGCGGCTCGATTTCATCAATTCGCTCGACCCGAAACCGGAAGTCAAGTACGCGGAAATCAACTTCGTAGATATGGCGGGCTTCATGGTTGAACACCACGACAAAGCGCTGAGGACCCCAGCAGAGTTTTTCACACACCTCCACGAGGTGGACGCTCTGCTTTACCTCGTCAGAGCGTTTGACGACCCGGAAGTAATGCAGGTTTATGACAGTGTGGATGCGAAGCGAGACATCTCCGCGATAGAGCTTGAGCTGATTATCGCGGACATGGAGGTCGCCGATAGAAGAATCGACAAGCTGGATAAGGACCTACAGGCGAAGAAAGACAAGCGGTCCGTCGAGCGCGATGTCCTCCTGAAATGCAGAGAATTCCTCGACAAGGAGCTCCCCCTTCGCCAGCTTCAGCTCAGCCGCGAAGAAGAAAAGGAGCTTCGCGGTTTCCGATTTCTCTCTCAGAAGCCGGTCCTCGTTGTCCTCAACATTGGGGAAGAGAAGATTGGCGAGGCGATTCCGCAGGAACTCTCCACTTATTGCGAGGGAAAGCGCATCTCCACCATCCAACTATGCGGGAAGCTTGAGGAGGAGATTTCGCGTCTGTCCCCCGAAGAGCAGAGCGATTTCCTGCGGGAAATGGGGCTTGAGCAACCCGGCAGGCCGAATGTCATCAAAGCCTCTCTTGCACTTCTCGACCTCATATCGTTTTTCACCATTGGCGATAAGGAAGTCAAAGCCTGGACCATTCCACGTGGAACCCCGGCTGTCGAGGCGGCAGGGAAAATCCATACCGACATGCAGCGAGGGTTCATTCGAGCGGAGGTGCTCGCTTACGATGACCTTAAAAATATCGGCGACATGAAGACCGCCAGGGAGAAAGGCCTCTTCCGCCTCGAATCGAAGGAATATCTCGTGAACGACGGAGACATCGTCAAGTTTCGGTTTAGCGTGTGATAGCGCGGCGCCTGGCGGGGCCAGCGAAAACCTTCAACCCGTTCGCAAGCGGGACGCAGTCTGTCGGTTGTAATGAAACTTACTGTAACAATTATTGGCAGCGGAAAATCGGCTCGTGAGCACCATATCCCGGCCTATGTGAAAATGCCGCAGACGGAAGTCGTGGCAATTGCAGACGCAAACCTCGAGAGGGCACAGTCGGTCGCGAAGCAGTTCGGGATTAAGAGTGTTTACGAGGACTACGCGGTGATGCTGAAGAAACGCCGGCCCAGCTTTGTCAGCGTATGCACCCCTCCCTCCGAGCACAAGGAGGCGGTCATGCAAGCCCTGTCGCGGGGCGCGCACGTTCTCTGCGAGATACCTATGGGCATGAACGCCGACGAAGGAAAAGCTATGCTGGACGCTGCCCGGAAAGCCGAAAAAGTCCTTGTGTTCGCGGCGCCGCGGCGCTTTGAAGCACAGGCAGCAACTGTAAAGGAGGTGGTCGTCAACCGCGACCTGGGGCACGTTTGCTTCTGCCGAGCGTGGGGCCGGCGAAAGGCCATCCCCGCCGAGGACCTGTGGCAGATCAAGGGAAAAAACGGCGGCGGGGCTTTGTCAATCTCGGGGTACGAAATGCTCGACCTGGCGCTGTGGCTCACCGGGGACGAGCCTGTCTCAGTCTCCGGCCGGTTATTTCAACGCTTTCCCCAGAGTCCTGATGTCCGTAAGACGTGGTTTGGCTCGAGGCGGGAGTTCGATGCCGAAGACCTTGCCATTGCATTGGTCAAGTGTCGGGAAAGCGTCGTGGCTCTGGAAGCGGACTGGTTGTGCTCCGCGGACGATTCAGGCATCGCGGTTGTCGGCGACAAAGGACAAAGCTGCACCTCGCCTTTCCGAATGGAGGTGGCGTCCGGGGGGCAGTTCGTGGACATGACGCCGACCTTCTTTCCTGAGACTTCTGCGTCGTTCGAGCAGGTGAAATCTTTCGTTAATGCCTCCCTCCGCCGCGGAAACGCTTCCCCAAGCGGAGAAGAAGCGCTTCGCGTTCAGCGAGTCGCCGACGCCATTCGCCGGTCTTCCGAATGCGGGCGAGAAATACATTTGTCCGAAGCTTCGGGCTTGATTTCCTCGCTGTAAATGTTGCGGAACTGCAGCGAATCGCCGTGATGTTGAAGGGCAATCGGCCCCTTCGGCTCGGCCCCGGGAAGCTTCACATTGTCAATGATCTCCGCTCCGTTCAGAGGCACTGTCGCCTTTCCCTTTCTTCCTGCCGATTTTCTATCAGGAAAGCCTCCGCTTCCCGCAATGATGTCGCTGAAAAATAGGCCACCGTTGTCATAGGCGCCTTTTTGGCGGGAATTGCAATCATTACTTCTCTGGCAGAGTTGGTGGGACTGTGACGAACTGACTAAGCGCTTCCTATCGCCGCAGCGCCAAACCAGACCGTTTCAGCGAAACGGCTCTTAAAGATGAGCGATTGACACTGTGGCCGCGGCGCTCCTTACCCTACCGATGTCATTTTCTTTCGCTCGACCCCCTCCCTTTAGCGCAAAGAAAAAATGCTGGAAGGGGGACTTGAACCCCCACGGGCTATTACGCCCACTAGCCCCTCAAGCTAGCGCGTCTGCCAATTCCGCCATTCCAGCGTCTTGCCTTATTCCTACCACCGCCGGAATCCTCTGTCACGGGGTCGCATCTCATTTCCCCAAGACGCCAACCATGCTCCCTCCTCGATTTTGTAGCATCCTTTGCGTCTTTGCGAGAGGTTTCCTCTTTCGGTCCTACATCGCGGGCAGATCCTTGACACGTATGATGTACGTCGCAGTGGACATGTTTTCCTGATTCACCTGGTAAACGCCCACCGATTCCAGCGCCGAGAGGCAATTGGCAATCGGCACCACGTAATTCTCAACCACAGCCTTGACCTTCTCTCCCATAGGTTGCGCCTGCGTGAACTGCACCACCCATGCTGCCACCGCTTTCGCCACTTCCATGCCTTTTGCCCAATCGCAGAAGCCCGTAGTGGTGGTCTTTGCGGGGATATTCAGCGCCTTGAATCTCGGATTGGCGGCGAGGCCTTTTCCACGGCCCTTCGAGGTGTCAATCATCTGTTTGATGTGCTCCTCGCTGCTGCCGATTACCAGAAAATCGCCCACAATCCCGTAGCATGGCGTAAGCGATATCGGCATCGGCATCGGCAACATAATCGCCAGCGAACTGAGGTTACAGCCCTGGTAAGCCGACTTCTTGAATTGCAAGCCACTCGTCTCGGCGAACTCCTTTATGACCGAGCTGAGCTTTTGCACAAACGCCTTTGCTTTCGCGTTGTCCTTGATCTTGAGCATCAAAGCGAACTTCGGATACGGGAAACCGGGCTTGGTGTCCACGTCTGTGAACAGCATCGCGAACTCGTTGCCCACCCAGGGAATGACATCTTCCGCGATCTTCATGCCGAGGGCGCCCTCAATCTGCCCAAACACCATGTTCATGGCCGGCATGGCCCCCGCCTTTTCCCATTGCTCCAGAAGGAGAGGCCACAGCTTTTCCGCGTCCGGCATGCTGTTCGCACCCAAGTAACCGATGGTATTCTCAGGCACATAGTTGATGTTCTTGCCAACGGCCGGAAGCAGCCCTAAGCTCAATTCAATCATTTTGTTCGGGACATCACCCACAGGAAGACTCGCCAGCTTCATGACAAGCCCCCGGTCAACGTACCCTGTTCCCCCGACCACCAACGGCATTGAGAACGATTGTTTCATGCCGCTGAGCATCATCTGAATCTGCATGGGAAACTTGCTCTCGTCTATGGCGGCAAAAACCTGCCCGACCTTCTGCATGTCGGCGTAGAAAGTCCCCGCGTATCGGCCCGCCGTCATCTTCGTCGCGGCGACGACCTTTTTGAAATTCGGATTGTTTGCCAGACACGCCCCTGTGCCTCCGGCGAGGTCAACGATTTTCTTTAGTTGCGGCGACGTGTTGCCGATGCCAAGCGCGAAGATATCCCCGACGAAGCCGAGTTCCACCTCCACCGGCATCTCATCGGAGCTGAGGGTGGTTATTTTTGTCCCCTTATACACCGATTCTTTGAACACCTCCTCACCAGCCGCTTTTCTTATGGCGTCGAGCAACTTCTTGATGACATCCTCGGTTACTGACTTGGGATTCGAACGGAACAGCAGGTATCCGCGAATTTTCGGGGTCTCTCCCGCCTCCGCATACACCGCAATCGCGACCTCCTTGCCCAGAAGAGACATGATGTTCTTGGCGCTTGCCTCAAACCCCATGTTCTCCGAAAACTGCTCCGCGAAGTCCTCGAGTCCCGCTCGCGCCCCCGTCTCATCCCAGACCTTCAGGCTCGTAACCCTTTTCCAGAAGTTCGAGCCGGTTATGTTTGCCCAGAGCTCCTCGAAACCCACGCTGGTCTTGAAGAACACCGCGTCTTGCGGGACAAGCCGCGCAAGGCCCTCCTGAGCCACCGCTACCGGCGGGGCCACAACCGTTACGCACAGCGCGACAGCGAGCCCGACAATCAAACTGACCACCTTTTTCATGTTTTTCTCCTCGTTACTTGACGTGATAGTGAACACTTGCGCGGTGGACGTCCTGCCGCGAACTCCTCCACGCCTCTCTCCTTTTGAAACTCCTTCGCACCCAGGGAAACGACACGCACCCCGCCAGCGCGTGCGACTACCCGCTTCCACCATACCACGGCAACCTTACCATCCGAGCCGAAACGCCGTCAAGACAAATATGCTGTCGAAGGTAATCTCTCGGTTACGAGCGGATACCACGCCAAGGCGGGGGAGGGAAAAAGGGAAGAGAAGGCTAACGCAAAGGCGCAAAGTCGCAGAGAATTAAGGTGAGAAGGACACCGTCCTCGCCTGCCGTGGCACGGGCATCTTGCCCATGATTCCCTCGGGAGTTCGGTGTTGCTACCTATGTAACGCCGCCGTCTCGCCGGCAGTCCTGAGGGCGTCTCGCCCTCGGCGGGGGCAGGATGCCCTCCCGCGGAACGCGGGGCAAGATGCTGGCGTTACAATGGCGCCTCGGCGTGGTCTGCGGACTGTGCGGTTCCAACCTCAGCCGCCCATAAGTGAGGCCTTGCTGTCCAAGCGTCAATTTGCTCGAGCACGAAATCGGCATGGACAAATCGGGCATCTTGTGATAACACTTTATTAGGGACGGAAGGCTCAGTGGAGAATACGAAATGAAATCGTTCTCTGTTCGCTGGGGTTGTGTCCCTTTCTTGCTTTCCCTTCTGACTGCCTACGGCTTCGCTCACGCCGACACTCATTACGCCTCCACGACCGGCTCCGACGTCCCGCCTCACACCTCCTGGGAAACCGCCGCGAGATCCATCCAGACCGCCATTGACGCCGCCTCGGAAGGCGACACCGTTCTGGTCGGCCCCGGTTACTTCGAAGAAAACATCGTGCTCAAAGGCGGCCTCGCGGTCGAAGGGTCACCATCAGGTGCTACGACCATAGGCGCGAGCTACGAGACTGCGGTCATCGCTGTGGGTGTCAGCCGGGCATCAATCGAGCGCGTCACCATCGCTGGGCCCGAGCAGTACGGGGGCCGTCGTCACGGGAGGGGAATTCACATCGAGGATTGCACGGACGTGGCGGTTCGCCATTGCACGATCAAGGGAAACGATGCTGACGGGGAAGGAGGACCCGGGATCCACGCCGTCGAGTCTCGACTGATAATTCAAGACTGCGTGATCGAGGCAAATGAGTGTAGGGTGTGGAAAATTCGGGGAACCGGCGCTGCGGCGGGGAAGGCCGAGCCTTCCGGCGCTTCGGGAGCCGGCATTTACGCCATGGGCTCAGAGATCGTGGTTGAAAACTGCGTGATCAAGGGGAATACCGCAGGGAGCGGAGGCGGAGGCATCTTTCTGGCATGCCCGGGGAAAGTGTGCAGCATAACTGGCTGCGAAATCATAGCGAACGAAGCCACGGAAGGCTCTGGGGGCGGAATCGCCTGCTACTGCCTGGGCGAGATAACCGACTGCATCATCGCGGCTAACCAGGCACACGGCGACGGCGGAGGGATATGGTGCGGGGATACAATGCGTATCCAGCGTTGTATCATCTGCAATAACCGAGCTGAGGTGTCATTCCTGACGGAGGGGAAGGGAGGGGGAATCTATTATCGCGCAGGCCACGCAGGAGCCATAATCAATTGCGTTATTGCAGGCAACTCGTCTGCCGCGAGACAGGCGGACGGAGTATTCTGGGAGGCTAACGCCAACGTAGTCAATTGCACCATCGTGTATCACTCTGGTGAGACCAAGGGTTCCACGGGTCTCCGCGTCGGCTACCCGGCGGAAATCTACGGCACTTACGAGAACATCACCAACTGCGTTTTCTTTGGGAACTACGCCGACCTATACCGCTGCCGGGCGACATACTCGGCGACAAGGTCCCAAGACGAGGTAGAGGGCGAGGGAAATACACAGGAGGATCCTCAGCTTCGCGTGTATGCCACATGCGAGGTCGAGTCGGTCGGCTCCTACGATGACCGCCAGGCAACGACCGCCATCGTATGTAAGGAGACAATAGGTGACGACAGCCTGTACCGGCACATGTTTGTCCAGAGGACTCCTTACGGCCCAACCTCCCTGATCGCCGGGCACAGCGGCAACGAGCTTCTATGCTACGGTCGGGTATCTCAAGACCTTGTTGGCGAAACGCTTGAGATTACCGACTTTTCGCTCAGCGAGGATTCCCCCTGCATTGATTCGGGGAACAGCGAGGCAGAGTATCTTCCCGATGAAGACAAAGCCGGAAAATTTCGGATATACCGCGGAAAAGACGAATGGCGGGTAGATATGGGAGCTTACGAGTACAATTCCCGCCGATTGCAGGTGTCGGCAGTTGAACCCACCGCTGACGCTGGATATATGAAGATCACCTGGAACAGCCAGCTCCTCCCCGGCAAAACCTATTCCATCTACTTCTCGCCGGACGTGCTGACCTGGACTTTGGGCGGCTCTAAGATTCCCTCCCGAGCCGAGTCCACTTCATGGGTTGACCCCGATGCTGGCGCCTTTGCCAGACGTTTCTACCGAATATCAGCTCCCTGACCTCCGGCACCGGGGACTTTTGGGGCCTCACCCCGGATAGGGTCCGCCTGGCAACTCCAGACCAGTTTATTCGGGCGCGATTCCAGCTTTCCGCTTTCTGGGTCACAAGTGCCAAAAGTCTCTTGTTCGCCCCGCTCAAAATTAGCACTCCAACTTCTTGATTGCCAACAATAAACGAAAAACGGAACTTTTCTCGAATTTTTCTTGTTGACAATCCACGAAAATATGGTAGATTATGGCTGATTTTTGGCAATCCTCCGCCGAGAGTGCCAGAATACGCCTCCCGCGTCGTGATTATCCAGCTCGCGGGCCTAAGAGCATTGGAGGCGAGTCGCTAACTACACGCGTTCGCAAGTACGCTAACGTATAGTGCTGTGTGGAAGGGGATCCTTCGTCAGGATAACAGGATGGACGGGATGGTTCGAGGAATGGGAGGTAGCCAGTAAATCGCAGCCCCGCCTGGGGCTGGCTCAAAAACCAGGACGAACAAGGAATTGGCAGACAAGTTGTGGCAGAGTTCGCACTCCCGTCCTGCCCCGCATTCGGCGGGGTCATCGTGGAGGTGAAGTCCGTGAAGCGAGTGTAGTGGCTCGTGAGATACACCTGGTAAATCATGCCGAGGGCGTGACCAATGCCCCATTCGCCTGGTAGGTCTGGTCCCCAACCTCGGTGAACGGAAACTTGAGGCAAAGCGAAAGCTTTTGAGCTTTCGCAGGAATAAACCCCGCGGAACGCGGGGTTATCCCGTCAAAGAAGAGTATGTGACCGAATTAACGAATCAGAGCACTAAGCCCGAAACATCATAAGGCGCCGAGAAGACAGATGGGAAGAAATAGTGATGAGAGTCCTTGAGAAAAGACTTGCGGAACGAAGGAGGATGAAAGTCCTCGTCGCGCTGGTCAAGACGTACATTTCGACCGGTTCCCCTGTGCCTTCGTCTCGCGTTCTGGCGAGGTCGCGGCTGGACCTGAGCCCTGCGACGGTTCGCAGCGTCATCGCGCAGCTCGACAATCTCGGTTTCACGGTTCAGCCCCACACTTCCTCGGGGAGAATCCCGACGAAGAAGGGCTTCAGGGCGTTCGTCGAATCGTTGAGTTTTGATCCCTCGCCTGCACGGGAATTCTGGTCGAATGTGGAGAGAGACTACGATGTTTTTGGAGACCGGGAGGGGAGCATAGCCGCTCTTTTGGAAAGGTGTTCCGCTTTGCTCTCCGAGGCTTCCGGCGAGGCGGGAATCGTTCTCTCACCCGCTTTCGTCAACGATATTATTCGGGAGATAAAGCTCGTCGAGATTGACTCCGGCAGAATCCTCGCCGTGGTCATCTCCGACCTGGGGATTGTCACCAGCAGCACCGTTCATGTCGGACACAAGTTGAGTTACTTCAACCTGAAGCGAATTGAGCAGTACCTCAACGCCAAACTGAGAGGTGCTGATTTCGCCGGGCTTTTTTCGCCGGACTATCTGGACCACACGGAAACGGAGACTGGCGAGAGGCTCTACAACGAAGTTGTCCTTAAATACCTGATAGGCGGGGGAAGCAGCGGCAAACGTCACCTTTACCTCGAGGGCTTCTCCCGGATTTTCGAGAAGAAAGAGATGCAGAATCCTGAAGTCGCATGTCTGGCGGTGAAGTTTTTCGAGGAGAGGTCCGGGCTGATTGAACTGCTCGCGTCAGCCCAGCGAAAGGGAGGCGTCACCATCCTCATCGGCGATGAGATACAGCCGTGCATGGGGCTTGGGTTAGAGCTCGGATTGGTGGTCGCTCCTTACAAGGTCAACGCCATAGCCGTCGGCGTGCTCGGAGTCATAGGGTCAATGAGAATGAGCTATTCCAAGGTCATTCCTCTCGTGGAGCATGCCGCTTTCTTCGTCAGCAGAAGGCTCTCGGAGATGTATGGGCGGGCCAGAATTTCCTTCCACGCCCGCCGACCTCACCAGATGGTGTTGCGACCGAGAGTGTGGCATGGGGCTGATCGCTGAGGAGCTTCGCGGCCCGGGCGAGCCGCCTTGGCTCAGCATGTGAAACCCCAAATACGGTGAAGTATGGCGCCATGTGAAAAGAGCTTCTTCGACAGGATTGACAGGATTGACAGAATCCAGTCTATCCTGTTATCTCGTCAAAAAAGAACGGGGTGTCGGGGGGGTATAGCTCAGAGCAGTGAACGTAGAAACGCCGGAAGAGAAGTTGGAGGAGATAGTTGATGCCAGAAGCGACAAATCAAAAAGAAGAAAAGGCTGAACGGGCGGCCGACGTCTTCGGGATAAAAGGAAAGGACGCCAAGAAACATTCGGAGGCACCCGCCGGCAAAAAGCGCAAGAAACCGAAAGACGTGCGGATTTCAGATAAAGAGCTGGGGGAGCTGACGGAAAAAGCGGCCCTGGCCGACGAGTATTTCGACCGGCTGGCTCGTCTCCAAGCGGATTTTGAGAACTTCCGTAAGAGGAAGGAGAAAGAAAGGCTTGACCTGATAAAATACGCAACCGAAAGCCTGGTTTGCGAGCTGGTGCCGGTCTTGAGCAACTTCGAGAGGGCCCTCGCGGCGGCTGAAAAAGCCACTCACGCCAAAGGGTTCGTCGAAGGAGTTGACATCATTTTCAAGCAGTTGAAGAAGGTCTTGGAGGAGCACGGGTTGGAGGAGATTTCTCCTCTGAACGCTCCTCTGGACCCTTATAGGCACGAGGTGGTTGAGAAGGTTGTCACGGACGAGCATCCCGAGGGGCACGTTGTCGAGGTTTTTCAGAAGGGATATGTCCTCAACGATAGAGTGCTTCAGCCCGCTGCCGTCAAGGTCGCGGCGGCCCCGCCTTCGTCCGAACCGGAGACCGCGGAGAAAGTATCTCCTTCCCCAGTCGCAAAAGAGGGAGCAGAGCAGCCGGGGGAGGAAATCAAAATCAAAATATCTCAAGATGGAATAGAGGAGGGAAGAGAAAATGGGTAAAGTGATTGGAATAGACCTCGGCACAACCAATTCCTGCGTCGCCGTCATGGAGGGCGGTGAGCCGAAAGTCATCGCCAACGCTGAGGGGGGGCGGACTACCCCGTCGGTAGTGGCGTTCACCAAGACAGGGGAGCGGCTGCTGGGAATCGCCGCGAAGAATCAGGCGGTCATGAACCCCGAAAACACCGTTTTTTCCATCAAGAGGTTCATGGGCCGGAGGTTCGGCGAGATAAGCGAGGAAATCAGGTTGGTTCCTTTCAAGGTGACTCAGGGCAAGGACAGTGATGTCGTTGTCGAGGCCGGTGGAAAACAGTACACGCCCCCCGAAATATCCGCCATGGTCCTCCAGAAGATGAGGCAGACCGCGGAGGATTACCTCGGCGAGAAGGCGCCGGAGGCTGTCATCACGGTTCCCGCCTACTTCAACGATAGCCAGCGGCAGGCCACCAAGGATGCCGGGAGAATCGCCGGCCTCAATGTGTTGAGAATCATCAACGAGCCGACGGCAGCATCCCTCGCTTACGGTCTCGATAAGAAGAAGGACGAGAAGATCGCCGTCTATGACCTCGGCGGGGGCACCTTCGATGTCTCCATCCTGGAGATAGGTGAGGGAGTTTTTGAGGTCAAGTCCACCAATGGAAACACTCACCTCGGAGGCGACGATTTCGACCAGAGGATCATTGAGTGGCTCGTCGCCGAATTCAAGAAGGAGCACGGAATTGACCTCGGCAGAGACCGGCGGACGCTCCAGAGGCTCAAGGAAGCCGCGGAAAAAGCGAAGTGCGAGCTTTCGTCCGCTGCTCAGACGGAGATAAACCTCCCCTTCGTCTCTATGGATGACTCCGGCCCCCTCCACTTCGTCAAAACTCTCACTCGCTCGAAAATGGAGCAGCTTGTCGCGGACCTTGTCGAGAAAACCAGAGGCCCATGCCTCCAGGCATTGGAGGACGCCAAGCTCAACCCGGAGGATATTGACGAAGTCATCCTCGTCGGCGGCCAAACCAGAATGCCCGCGGTGCAGGCCCTGGTCAAAGAGCTTTTCGGAAAAGACCCGCACAAGGGCGTAAACCCCGATGAGGTCGTCGCTATCGGGGCGGCGATTCAGGGCGGTGTCTTGAAAGGGGAAGTCAAGGACGTCCTTCTCCTCGACGTAACCCCCCTCTCTCTCGGAATCGAGACCCTCGGCGGCGTCTTTACACGGCTTATCGAAAAGAACACGACCATCCCCACCCGCAAAAGCCAGATATTCTCCACCGCCGAGGATAATCAGCCTGCGGTCAACATCCACGTCCTTCAAGGCGAGCGACAGATGGCGGCTTACAATAGGACTCTCGGGCGATTCGACCTGGTCGGCATTCCCCTCGCGCCGCGAGGCATGCCCCAGATAGAAGTCACTTTTGACATAGACGCCAACGGCATCGTTCACGTCTCCGCCAAGGACCTCGGCACCGGAAAGGAGCAGAAAATCCGTATCGAATCCTCCAGCGGTTTGGTCGAGGAGGACATACAGCGGATGGTCAGAGACGCCGAAGCTCACGAAGGCGAGGATAAAACAAAGCGAGAACAAGCTGAAGTCCGCAACCAGGCGGATATGCTCATCTACACCGTCGAGAAAACCCTCAAGGAGCACGGCGAGAAGATTGACTCCGCTGAGAAGTCAAAAGTCGAAACCGCTATCGAAAAGCTTAAGAAAGCGATGGAATCCGGCTCCGTCGAGGAGATGAAGAAAGGGATGGAGGAGCTCCAGAAGTCCTCCCACAGGATCGCCGAAACGATGTACCAGCAGGCTGCCAAAGAGCAGCAGGCGGCTCAGGCGGCAGCTCAGCAGGCGGGCGCCGGCGCCGGACCCTCCGCTGAATCCGCCGAACCTAAAAAGGAAAAATCCGAACCAAAGAAAGAAGAACAGGACATCGTTGACGCCGACTTCGAAGTCGTTGACGAGGATAAAGATACAAAGGAGAAATAGGCCGCGGCCCACGTGGTTTCGCCCGTGCGGGCCGGGGCGATACTTTCGATGGGGGCGGCCCATCATGAGCTTCGTTCACCCGGAGGCGATGAAGGTGCCCTCGGGGGACCTCTTATACTCATCGAACCTTCGCTCGCGGTTTAACGCTGATTTTCAGGGGCCGAGATGGCCAGCAAAGGTGGTGCTGCGGTGGCATGGGCATCTTGCCCATGATTTCTCACGGGCGGGACGCCCGTGCCACGACGGATTTCCAGGGGAGAGTCCCCTCGCTTCCGTCCGCAAGGGGTCCTTCTGCCAATCAGTTTCGCCGCCAAAGCCTGCAAAGCTCTCGCTCCAGAGGCGGAGGTGACTGTCGAGCATTTTGAGCGACGCGTTTGCGAGCGGACACCTAAAAACCTAAACCGAGACAACAGTGGCAAAGCAGAAAAGAGATTACTACGAAACATTGGAAGTGGCGAAGGACGCCGGCGCGGAGGATATAAAAAAATCCTACCGGAAGCTGGCGATGAAGTACCACCCTGACAAAAACCCCGACAACAAGAATGCCGAGGAGAAGTTCAAGGAGGTTTCGGAAGCCTATGAGGTTCTCTCCGACGCCAAGAAGCGTCAAACCTACGACCAGTTCGGGCACGCCGGTCTCGAGGGGGCCGGGGCCGGATTTCGTGGCTTCCGCCATTTCGACATGGAGGAGGCGCTGCGGACTTTCGGCGGGGTTTTCGGCGACAGCATTTTCGATACATTTTTTGGCGATGTTTTCGGCGGAAGAAGGACGCGGCGAGGCGGCGGCGCGCGAGGGTCTGACCTGCGGTATGACCTGACGATAGCTTTCAACGAGGCTGCGTTCGGCACGAAGAAGAAGATAACCATCCCCAAGTCCGAGATATGCGGGACCTGCGGGGGGACTGGCGCCAAACCCGGAACAAAGAGAAAGACTTGCACGCGTTGCGGAGGAACGGGCCAGATAAGAGCCGTTCAGGGCTTTTTCAGCATCCAGAGGCCGTGCGACCGCTGCCACGGAATGGGCACCATCGTCTCCTACCCCTGCACCGAATGCGCAGGCGCCGGCAGGGTGCGAAAGAGGAAGACCATCTCCGTCAAGATTCCTGCGGGGGCTGAGGAGGGCACGACCTTGCGGGTCCCCGGCGAGGGTGAAGCCGGTGAGAGAGGCGGCCCCGCCGGCAACCTTTACGTCGTAGTGCACGTTGAGCCGCATCCCATTTTCGACAGGTACGGCGACGACATCTTGTGCGAGGCGCCCATCACCTTCACAGCGGCCGCCCTCGGCGGCGACATCGAAGTCCCCACGCTTGATGGAAAAGCCAGACTGAAAATCCCTCCGGGCACCCCCAGCGGACAAATCTTCCGCCTCAAGGGTAAAGGCATCGTCAATAGAAGAGGGTATGGTCGCGGCGACCAACACCTGAGGGTCATCGTTGAAACTCCGAAAAAACTCGGCAAGCGACAGCGACATCTCCTCGAAGAACTTGCCGACTCGACCGGCGACAGAGAATATCCGAAAAGGGCCGCGTTCATCTCCAGGATGAACAAGCTGAGCAAAAAGTGAGCCTGTCGGGCTGGCGGCGGAGAAGTTGAAGTCGTCTTTTCAGTCCGCCAGAGGGAGAGCCATCGTGGGTGAGGCAAGACTTTACGTTCCTCCTGAAGCCATTTCCGGAGACCGCGCCGTAATCGAGGGAGACCAAGCGCGCCACCTGATCTCAGTCCTCAGGAAGAAGCAGGGAGATGGCATCGTTCTCTTCGATGGGGAGGGAATGGAGTGCACCGCCACAATCGTTCGGATTGAGCGTGACCTCGTTGTCGCGAGGGTTGAAAGCAAAAAGGTTCGTGAACGGCCGAGCCGCCCGACAATAGCGTTGTACGTCGCCGTGCCGAAGGGGAGAAGGTTCGACCTCGTCGTCGAGGAAGCGACCGAGCTGGGCGCCGATTGCATAACGCCGATGGTCACCGCCAGAACCGTGGTCAAGCTTGACGACCGCAAGATTTCCACGAAACTCGCCCGCTGGCGGCGAATATCCGTGGCGGGGGCGAAACAGTCCCGCAGGTCAACGTTGCCTCGCATCAACTCGCCCGTGGATTTTTCGACGGCGACGGAGGGGCTGTCAGAATCGGTTTTCCCGGTCCTGGCACGGGCCCCGGGCGAAAGCACTCCCATCTATGACGTTCTTCGCGAGATGAAGCCCGCTCATACCGAAGTAAGGCTTTACATCGGGCCGGAAGGGGGGTTCAGCCGGGAAGAAACTGAAATCGCCAGAGAGGCTGGCGTGCGGTTCGCTTCTCTGGGGGAGAACATCTTGCGCACGGAAACGGCGGCTGTAGCTTCCATTGCCGCCGTCAGTTGCTTCCTTTCATCCCCACATCTCCCCTGAAGACGCGGTCACTCGAGATATCGGCGCCGTCAGATGGGGCTGCGTCTCCGAGGCATGTCAGGCAACTTCCTTCTCTTCTCTCGTTCACGCCAAGAATCGGGAGAAGCATAGTCATGCCGTTGCGGGGCCGCCGCTCGGAAACTTTGCCGTCAATGTCCAGCCGCGCCCGGCGCCGCAGCTCCCCACCTTTCCGTGGCGAAAAGGGGCGGCGAGGTTCACTCCGAGGGAGATGGAGGAGGTTTCCGCCTGAAAAAGACCCGCACGCATTTCATCCCGGTTTCCCTGTCATCGTTGACGCTGGTGGTCTCAACGAGGGGGTCATCTCGCAAAACCACGTGCACGATTCTCCTGTCCGCGGAGTGCATCGGCTCCAGGACCACCGGTCTCCCCTTCCGTTTGACCTTTTCTGCGGCGTCGTGCGCCTGACCGATGAGCTTATTTCGTCGCCTCTCGCGATATCCCCCCACGTCCACAACGACGTTCATCCGGCACTTCAGTTTCTTCATTATCATGAGGTTGAGAAGAAACTGAATTTGGTGGAGGACATTTCCTCCTCTGCCGATGATCCTTCCCGCCTCCGAGCACCCTTCTATGCAGAGGATGAGCGCGCCTTCTTTCCTGCGAATCTCAATCTGTGCGGAGACTCCCATACCATCCAGAATCCGCCTCAATAACTCCTCCGCGAGCAACTCCTTGCTATCCTCTTCCTGAGACCCAACCATAGACATCTCCCCACTCAACCCTTTTTCTGCACAGAATATTGTTGGATTAACCTGAGAATCGTGCTGATGACAAAGTAAAGGTTCAGCCCCGAAGGCATGTTATAGAAAATGATGCCGAAAACGATGGTCATCATGTTTCCCATGATTTTCTGCTGAGGGTCCTGTTGACCGGATGCCGAGCCGAGCCTGGAGATTCTCGTCTGGAACATGAACGTCACAACCAGGAGCAACGGGAGAATGTTGAGAGTGAGATTCCCCAGAAAGGGCAATTCGGTATGAAAGTCCACCACAATGTCCGGCTTGGAGAGGTCCTTTATCCACAGGACGAAAGGCGCCCCCCTCAGCTCGATCGCCGAGCGAAGCATTTGGAACATCGCGATAAGCACAGGCATCTGAAAAAGCATCGGAAGGCATCCCCCCAGAGGGTTGACCTTGTGCTCCTTGAACAGCTTCATCTGTTCCGCCTGAGCCCGCTTGGGATCGTCCTTATACTTCTTCTTCAACTCGGCGATAAGCGGCTGGAGTTTTTGCATTTCTTTCATTGACTTATAGCTTTTCTGATCCAGAGGATAGAGGATGACCTTTATCAGAATCGTTAGGAATATGATCCCCAGCCCGTAATTGGCGACGACTTTGTAACAGCCCTTGAGTATCTTCAGCAGGGGTACGGCAACGAAACCAAACCAGCCGAAGTGCATAACTTTCTCATATTCACGGTCGCCGGATAACTTGCGGTTCATTTTGAGCCGTTTGAGCCGGTCGTACTCCTTCGGCCCCGCATAGAGGGAATAGCTCCGCACGATTTTCCCGCCGGGCTTCAGGCTGAACCCCTCCTGTGCCACACCGAGCGAGTACCAACCATCTTCCGGCTTTTTTGAAGAGGACTTCTCGGAAAGCTCTGGTATAATCTCGTACCTTCTTTTTGCTTGCTCCGGCGAGAGGATCAGGGCGAAATACTTGTTTCCTGCCGAGGCCCAGCGCAGAAAGGGCAGTGCGAGGGTCCGCCTTTTGTATTCCTCCTCGGCCTTTTTGGCCTTCAAGGCTTGTTCTATCTCTGCCCTGACATCCGGAAACGACTTCACTTCCCCCTTCTCGTCCCGATACCTCGACCGGTTCTCATTGTACTCGGCTTTTATCTCCTCCTCCGTGACATTGATTTTCAAAGGCTTCGCCGAGAGCTTCCGGACCTTCCCTCCGCCGAGTGCCCTGAACTCGATGTCCCGGTATCGCGCCCGCGAATCCGAACCGAAAACTGTCCCGACCTTCACCTGGTGTTTCCCAACCGGGATAGTCTCTTCCGATAGATTCTCGAACGTGACATCCATCGTCAAATAGTAATTGTCCTTCGCAAGTTCAAACGACTTCGTGACCTTCAGCCCCGTATCCAGACTTACCTCATAGACCGCTTTTCGCTGGGTCTTCTCCTTGAGGTCGAAGGAATGGGTGGAAAGATCCAGACCCGCTCCGTTGCTCGAGGTGATGACCAGGGGATTCAACGTCTCCTCCACAGCCCTGCGAGGCATACTGACCGGCTCTTTTCCGTGGATGACCACTTTCTTATTGGTGCGGGTAGTATAGAGGACTACCTCGCCGACGGCGCCGCCGAACTTGGTTAACCTCATCCGACAGTAATCGTTCTCAAGCCAAACTTTCTTCTCGTTCTGGCGCTGTTCCTTCGTCACCTCGGGCTTCTCGAAGCGGGCGGCGGGTTTGACTTCTTGCGTCCGGGGAGGGGTCTCTGACGACGGCTTCACCACCTCCACGGTGGCGGGAGGCGTGCTTTCCTGGGGCGCCTCCCCCGAGGACGGCTTCACCACCTCCACGGTGGCGGGAGACGTGCTTTCCTCGGGCGCCTCCTCCGAGAGCGGCTCCTTCACCGGCGGGCGGGGCGGAAACAAAATGGCATACAGCCAGAAGACAAGAAAACTCACAACAATGAACAGGATGTATCGCTTTACCATCTCGCTCCCTCTCGCTCCCTTATTCCACTGGGTCATATCCACCGGGAAAGAGCGGGTTGCACCGAAGAATTCGCCAGATTCCCCTCACAAGCCCGATGAATAGCCCCTTCTTTCGGATGGACTCAATCATGTATTCCGAGCACGTCGGCACAAAGCGGCACGCCGGCCGTAGAAACGGAGATAACAGTTTTTGATAAGCCTTTATCAGGAGAATCACTATCGTTTTCATCCGCCCACCAAGAAGGTACAAAAAAGCGGTGGCCGCGCCACGCGCTCGCCCGGACCACTCACAATGTTGCACCTTTCCACGGCACCGAATTGTCCCCTTGTCTAACACCTTTTCCTTTTTCACGTCGTTCCCGCGAGTTGTCCTTCAGGGCAAGTCACACGGGCAACATTCCTGCTCACTCAACCAACTGACCTTCGCCAACAGACGGTTCGTCCCCCGCGCGGCTCCGGCGCCGCTCCACAAGCAGCCCGCCCCTCCTGAAAAGGTCCACAACCGCAGCCTCCACCTCGCGGAACTTCAGCCTTTCGACCCCTCGCCTGGCTACAAGGAGGATGTCGTATCCCTTTCTCAACTCGTGTTTATTGAGGCGGAAAGTCTCCCTCAGCAGCCTCTTGACCCGGTTTCGCACCACTGCCTTCCCGATCTTCTTGCTGACGCTGACACCCAACCTCGTCTTTTCCGAAGGAGAATGGAAAAAAAACAGGACAAGCGATGAGCTTACGATCCTCTTCCCCTCAGAATAGGCGCGGTCGAAATCCGCAGTCCTGCGAAGCTTTTCCGAGCGGGAGAATGTGAATTCCCGCGCCACTACACCGCCAGGCGTTTTCTTCCTTTCCGCCTTCTTCGTCTCAGTATCTCTCGCCCCCAGCGAGTCTTCATCCTTTTTCGGAACCCGTGGGTCCGTTGCCTGCTGACGTTCGACGGTTGGTAAGTCCTCTTGACCAATTATCTTCATTCCCTTCATAGTGGTTATTTTCTTCTCGGGCGCCACGCCGCATGTTTTGAATTATTATCTTACCTTTCCCAGAGCTGTTTGTCAAGCCAGCAGCAACTTCGTGTGTAACCCCTCCGTCTCGGGCGGATAGCCGGCCGAGGCGGAGGAGGCAAGAAGGGAACAGC
>CAZXGF010000048.1:0-36517 GCA_964640185.1 uncultured Verrucomicrobiota bacterium
TGCTTAGAGGATACGCTCTTCTCTCGACTCATCCACAACTTTTGACAATATCTCTACTGGCAAAAGCGCATGGCTTTATAATCTTCTCGTATCGAGGCGATTATGCTTTAGGCGCTATGGGCTCAGTCTCGGGCGAATACCCCGCCAAGGCGGCGGAGGGAAAAAGGGAAGAGAAGGGTAACGCAAAGGCCCAGAGTCGCAGAGAGAAAAATGAGAAGGACCCCGTCCTCGCCTGCGCTGGCATGGGCATGTTGCCCAGGGATGTGCACGGGCAGGTCGCATCATAAAACAGCAGAAATGTGAGCAATCTCTCGTAGAGAATCATGGCCCAGAGCTCCGCGGTACGCGGAGTTGATACTCGTCGCAGGCCTGTATTTGTAGTCAAAAACGCCAGGATACCGGCCTCTCGATTCGCTGTCGGCGCTCCCGTTAGGCACAGGCTTCAGCCCGTGCTTGGCGTGGGGCCCGGCATCTGTAAGCCGACTTCAGCCCCGCTTCAGCGGGGTCAGGGGCTTTAGCCATTCTCCCCAGCCCCTGGCGGCTTTTCGTCCTTCCCGGCGGAAACGTCATCTCTCGGCGCCCTTTCGAGCCGCTCGTCGTTCTTCGTATGCCAGACGATGTGAAGACAGATGTCGTGAAAAACATGTTACGGCATGGATGAATCCTTTTGGTCGAGAAGCCCGGCTAAAGCCGGCTCCGACAGAGATATCTAGCACGTCCGATGACCACCACCGGCTGAAGCCGGCGGCTAATCGGGATGCCAGCTAAAGCCTGACAGGACTGAGGCTGTGATGTGGTGTTGGGCTTGAACCGCATCGGCGAGAAACAAGATGAAAGGAGGTCCGGGTTACCACTGAAACACAGCCACAGCGTGACGGGGGGGGTGTGGCTGCGTTTCGGTGGCATGCCATGACGCCTTCTTTCGTCCTTCTCGCAGGCGGCATTCACGCCGTCCCTATGTCGAGTCTCCGTCTCTGTCGCACAACTGAGGACAGGAGGATAGCATTTTAGCCGGGCTTTAGCCGGCGCCAACCTTAGCCACCGGCTTCAGTCGGTGGTATCGGATATAACTCGCCATCCCTCGGGAGCCGGCTTCAGCCGGGCTCCTCGATCAAGGGATTCATCCAGATTCTGCCACCCCAATAGAGCCGCATCCACGGGACGCAGCGGTTTGACAATGGGGGGCTGTATATGGTAAACGTATCGTGCTTGTGGTCGGTCGGTTGCGGCGGAAAAGCGGGCTGAACGATGGCGTTGATAATGGGAACCATCGTTGAGGAGCTGACGTATAGTATTTCGTATCAGGAGGAACGGCAGAGGACGCAGAGGACGCAGAGCGGCAGCTTGGTGGCATGGGCATTTTGTCCATGATTAGGCACGGGCGAGAAAGTTGTGCCCAGGAGGAGAGTGATTGTTCACGGGCTCACGGGCGGGACGCCCGTGCCACGAGAGAGCCGCAGAGAGCGCAGAGGACTCAGAGAGAAGAAAGGGAATCTATGCAGCATCTGGATATTAAGGCAATCGGAGAGAAGGTCAGGGAGGAAAGCAGTTTCGTCCAGAGGGTGATGGACGAGATAGGAAAGGTCATCGTCGGGCAGAAGTACGTCGTGGAGCGGCTGCTGCTCGGGATGCTCGCGAATGGGCATATTCTGCTCGAGGGTGTGCCGGGATTGGCGAAATCCCTGGCGGTGACGACGCTCGCCCGGACGCTCGAGATGAAGTTCCAGCGAATTCAGTTCACGCCGGACCTTCTTCCGGCGGACCTCATCGGCACGCTTGTTTATAATCCGAGAAGCGGCGATTTCACTGTGAAGAAGGGGCCCATCTTTGCGAATGTCATCCTCGCGGACGAGGTCAACAGGGCGCCTGCGAAGGTTCAAAGCGCGCTTCTGGAATCCATGCAGGAAAAGCAGGTTACGATAGGCGAGGAGACTTTCCCGCTGGATAGGCCTTTCCTCGTCTTAGCGACGCAGAATCCGATAGAGCAGGAAGGGACGTATCCTCTGCCGGAGGCGCAGGTGGACAGGTTCATGCTGAAGCTGAAGATAGTTTATCCGAATCGCGCAGAGGAACTTCAGATTCTCAATCGGATGGCTTTCACAGAAAAGCTGATAGAGGTTGACGCGGTGGTCTCCCCGGAGGACATTCTTCGGGCAAGGAGCGTTGTGGACGAAATCTACATTGATGACAAAATCAAGGAATACATCGTTGACATCGTTTTCGCGACGAGAGAGCCGAAGAAGTACGGTCTGGATTTAGAGCAGTACATCGAATACGGTGCCTCGCCGAGGGCGACTCTCTATCTGACGGTGGTGTCAAAGGCGTATGCGTTTCTGCAGGGGAGGGGATACGTGACGCCGCAGGACGTAAAGTCCATCGGAATGGATGTCTTGAGGCACAGGGTCATCATTTCCTACGAGGCGGAAGCGGAGGACATGGCGTCGGAGGATATTATTCAGAAGGTGTTCGACGAGATTCAGGTGCCGTGATGTGAGGCGCCATGAGGAGGGAAGTTTTTGACGGGATAACAGGATAGGCAGGATGGTGAAGAAAAGCGAGGAACGTATCCGTTCTATGCCGTTATCCTGTCAAAACGGGCATGAGACCGAGGGCATGGGCGAAAGCGCTAAGCGATGATTCCGAAGGAAATTCTCAAAAAGGTTCGGCAGATACAGATAACGACACGCCACATGGTCAACGACGTGCTGGCGGGGGACTACCAGAGCGCTTTTCGGGGGCGTGGGATGGAGTTCGAGGAGGTGCGGGAGTATCAGCCCGGCGACGAGGTGCGAAGTATTGACTGGAACGTCACCGCCCGCATGGGCCGCCCGTACGTAAAAAGGTACGTCGAGGAGAGGGAGCTGACGGTGATGCTCCTTGTGGATATGAGCTCTTCGGGGAAGTTCGGCACGACCGACCGGCTCAAGCGAGAAGTCACGGCGGAGTTGTGCGCTGTGTTGGCGTTCTCGGCGGTGAGCCACAACGATAAGGTCGGAGTGATTCTGTTCACCGACGCGATAGAGAAGTTCATCCCGCCGAAAAAGGGGTCGCGGCACGTGCTGCGGGTGATAAGAGAGCTGCTTTACCACGAACCGAAGGGCGCCGGGACGGATATAGCGCAGGCTCTCGAATATCTCAATAAGATAACCCGGAGGAAGGCGGTGGTTTTTTTGGTGTCGGATTTCCTCAGCGAGGGTTATGAGCGAGACCTTCAGCTCTCCAGCAAGCGGCACGATCTCATTCCCATTACCATCGCTGACCCGAGGGAACGGGCGTTTCCGAAAATCGGTCTAATGGAACTGGAAGACGCGGAGACGGGCGAGCGGATGGTGGTGGATTTCCGAAGTCTGCGTGCTCGCTCGGAGTATTCGAGGCGGGCGGAGGGTGATTTTCGCTCGCGGAAGGAGCTGTTCCGTTCCGTGGGGATAGATTCAATTGACGTGGTGACGGATAAGCCCTATGTGCACGAGATTCTCAGGTTCTTCAGAATGAGGGAAAGGCGACTATGAGCGAGCAACTGGATTTTTCTCTTCCCGATGAAGGTTCGCGTCCGAGGCAGCCGCAAAAGGGGCGGGGTCTGAACAGCTTCTTTTTGCTTGTCATATTGATTGCAGTGGTAGGCTTCGCAGTCGTGACGCTGCTGCGGAGGAATGCTCCGAGTTCACGGCGGGAAGGGTTGGGCCCGGAAAGTGAGCGAGCGCTCGCCTCCAAGCTACAGGATAGGGGATTGAACGTCAGCTCCGCGGAGGCGTGGTTGAGGTATCTTGCGGTGGCGAAGCTCGACCCGAAGGAGGAAGCCGCAAGGTACTACGATGTGGGCAAGCTATATCAGGAGGCGGGCGATTTCGAGCGTGCTCTCGTCAACTACTATCGGTCGGAAGCGGTAGCTGAAGTGGATGAGCTGGCGCTCGAGCTGAGCCGGCGGAAGCGGGAATGTTTTCGGCGGCTCGGGAATATCGCAGGGCTGAACCGGGAGTTGGAGGCGATGACCTCTCTCGCCCCGGAAAAAGCTGTGAAGGAAGCCGGTGAAGATGTGGTCGCCGAGATCGGCCCGGAAAAAATCACGATGGAAGATGTCAACCGCCGGATAGATGAAATGGTGGAGCTTCAGTTCAAGCAATTCGGCGGCTTCGACAGCAAGGAAAGCATGATTAGGCTAAAGGAGAGCATTACTGACCAATTTCAGAGCCCAGAGCGGAAGTTCCGAATTCTTCAGGAGATGATGGCCCAGAAGGTGCTTCTTCGAGAGGCAGTGAAGCGGGGACTCGATAAACAGCCGGAAAATGAGCGGGCGATGGAGGCTTTTCGCAGTTCCTTTCTCGCCAATCAGGTTATGGATGCCGAGACGAAGCAGAAAGTCAATATCACCGAATCGGATTTGAGGGACTACTACACCGCACATAAGAACGATTTCAGGGCGAAAGCAAAGGTCAGCATCAGCCAGATTGTCACGAAAAAGCAGGAGGATGCCGAAAAGGTCCTCGGGGAGCTGAAAAAGGGAAAGAGCTTCGAGGAGTGCGCGAAAGAGTTCTCGACCGATGAGGCAACTAAAGAGAACGGGGGGGAAGTCACGGAGGAGATCGAAAAAGGAGGAAACATTCCGGGGTTCGGCGACAACGTTGATGTGCACGCTCACCTTTTCGCCATGAAGGAGAACGAAGTCAGCTCAAAGCCGGTCAAGGTAGATGATAAGTTTTACATATTCAAGGTCAGGAAGCTCGTCCCGGAAAGAATTAAGCCTTTCGAGGAGGTGAAGACTGAAGTCGAGAGAACAAAGAACCAGGAAAAAGTTCGGGAGGTGCGGGAGGCGCTTATCAAGCGATTGGAAACAGAGCACAACGTCATCATCCATAGGTCAAAATTCCTGCCGGAGGAAGCTGAGAGGGTTAAGGGGTCGGGGGTCGGGGTTCAGGGGGCAGGGAAGGACGAAAAGAAACGGCGAGGCGCGACTCCTTCGACGGGAACGATATGAGCCGAATTCCCCGAATATGTGTTATCTCTTTAGGGCTGATTGTCCTCCTGGGCGGGTGCGGGAGGGAGAAAACCGCCGAAAAGCGCGCGGGGAAGTTCGAGCTGGTCAAGCCCTTCACGGAAGTGGGCGCCCCCGTAACCGTTACGGTCAAGGCCTCGAAGAAGGAGATCACGATTGCGGATTTCCTGATACTGGTCGTTGAAGTGGAATCCGAAAAGGGATGCCGGGTCGAGATGCCCGAATTGAAAGACTTCAATTTCGGCCAGTTCCTCATAAAGGACCATTATCGTCTCCCACCGGCAGAGGGAAAAAGAGGCTCGGAGGTTCGTGGGGTTGAGTTCACACTCGAGCCGCAGCTTTCCGGCGAGTACACGATAGCTCCTTTCGCTGTATCGTACGCTGTGGAGGGAGAACTCCCCGATAGCAAGGGAAAACCGAGCCTTCACGAGGTCAAGACCGAGCCGGTCAAGATTAGGGTCAAGTCCTTAGGAGCGAAAGACCTCCAAACCGCGAAGCTGCGGGACATCAAGCCACCGGTGGCTCTTCTTGAGCCCCGCCGACGGCGGGGAATACTCTGGCTTGCCGGGGCAGGAGGACTTCTTCTGGCGGGCGGCACCATCGCTTTCGTCATCCTGCGGAGGAGGAGGAAGGCAATCCCGCCGGAGAAAAGAATCCCTGCGCACATCCTCGCCTTTGAAGAGCTGAGAAGGCTTCGGGAAATGAACCTCCTCGAGCAGGGGAAAATCAAGGAGTTCTACATTGCCATATCGAACATCATGCGGTTTTACATCGAGCGGCGGTTCGGCGTGCACGCGCCCGAGCAGACCACAGAGGAGTTTCTGGAGGCGGTGTCGCAGGACCATCTCTTCGAGGCCGCGACGAGGAATACGCTGAAGCAATTTCTCTCGCACTGCGACATGGTGAAGTTCGCCGAGTATCAGCCGGAGACAAAGGAAATCCAAAAGAGCGTGGACATAACTCGCGATTTCATTGAACAGACCAAAGTGCAGGGGTCGGGGGTCAGGGGTCGGGGGTCAGGAAGGAGTGTTGGATGAGGGGGCAGATGACGCGGTTCGTGAGATGGTTGGTGCGGGCGTTCATCGCGGGACTGGTTCTTTTGGCGCCGTTCGGCGTGGTGGCTTATGTGACAAAACTGGATTTCAGCCGCACCTCCGCAATCATTGCGCTTTGCCTCTTTCTCGCCGTTATCCCGCTTTTTGCGCTGAGCTTTTCGCGGGAGAGAAAAACCGCCGCCGTGAAGTTTTCTTCGCTGGGGAATGTCAAAAAGGTTCGGCCAAGCAGACGCCACCGGCTGCGGAACCTCCCCGCGCTGTTGAGGGTGCTGGCCGTCACCTGCCTTCTGGTGGCTTTTGCGATGCCCCGAAAAGGTGATGAGACGACCCCCGTGTCCACCAGCGGCATCGGCATTCAGATGGTCGTTGACCATTCCGGGAGCATGCGGCAGGAGATGAACTACGAGGGGCGCTCCATCAGTCGGCTTGCCGCCGTCAGAGAGGTCTTCAAGGATTTCGTATTGGGCAAAGGCGAGCTGAAGGGCAGAAAAAACGACATGATAGGGCTGACCTCCTTCGCGGCGTTCGTGGAAGAAAACTGCCCTTTGACGCTGGATCACGACAATCTGCTCAATTTCGTTGATACGATTGATTTCGCGGCTCGCCACGAGGACGGGACGGCTATCGGCGACGCGGTGTATCACGCGGCGCTCAGCCTGATAAGCGCGGAGGGCATGCTTAAAAAGGCAGGTCAGGAGCAGAAGGAGTATTCCATCAAATCGAAAATCATGATTCTCCTGACCGATGGCGAGAACAACGCCGGCGAAAAAACGCCACCGGAGGCGGCTCGGTTCGCAAAGGGAAACGGAATAAAAATCTATACGATTCTCATTTCCTCCGGGGCCTATCGCACGGTCAACGACATGCTTTTTGGGAGAGTCCAGTTGCCCTTTGGGGACCTCGAACATGAACAGGCTGTCGAGGACATGAAGGAAGTGGCCAATATCACCGGAGGAAGGTTCGAGGAAACCACCAGCGGCGACTCGCTGGAAAACATTTATCGAACGATTGACCGGCTCGAGAGAACAAAGTTCAAGCAGAAATTCCTCCGCTACAAGGAGCGGTTTCAGTACCCGGTCTTCGCGGGTCTTTCGTTCCTACTGATGGAGATTTTTCTGGGGGCGACGTGGTTGAGGAGGACCCCGTGAGAGAGTTGACAGGATAACAGGATGGCCGAGAGTTCCCGGTCCCGTTCATGCTGTCATCAACCGTCTTCGTCCGATATGGCAGGATAAAGCGAATGATGTTTGCGGTTGAGCAATTCAAATTCGGCGATATGCGGTGGCTCTGGCTGATATTTCTTGTGCCCGCCCTCGCCCTCCTGTACGCTTACGCCTTCTACCAGAAGAGCCGTGCCCTGAGAGCCTTCGCGTCGCTCTCGACGCTGAAGTTCATATCCTTTTCCGTCAGCCGCAGCAAGCAAATCGTCAAGGCGGGGCTGCTGCTGCTTTCGATTGTCTTTCTGGTGTTGACGCTCATGCGTCCGTGGGGCGACCCTCGGCGGGAGACGGTCCACAAAAGGGGCCGGGACGTGGTTTTTCTTCTGGATGTCTCGAAGAGCATGCTCTCGCGGGACCTCAAGCCAAATCGCCTCGAAAGGGCAAAAATGGCGATTCAGGACGTGTTGAAAATCATGAAGGGCGACCGCGTGGGGCTTATCGTCTTCGCCGGCAACAACGCCCTGAAGTGCCCCCTGACGCATGACTACGACTTCTTTCTTACGGCGTTGGAGAAGGTTTCGCCGAGCGACTTGAGCAGGGGAGGCACAAATATCGGCGACGCCATAAGGACAGCCGCGAGGCGAGTTTTCGGGCAGAAGGAGGGTAAGTACCGCGACATCATCCTAATCACGGATGGCGAAGACCACGACAGCCTGCCGGAGAAAGCCGCCGAGGAAGCGGCGAAGCATGGCATTCGCATTCACACGGTCGGGTTGGGTAGTCCCGACGGGACACGAATCCCCCTGGCGGGAGCGGCCGGACGATACGTCCGTTACGAGAATGAATACGTCAGGTCGAAGCTCAACGAGAAAAGCCTGCGGGAGATCGCCGCAGCGACAAGGGGCAATTACGTGCCCGTCCGAACGGGAAACATGGACCTGGGGCAGCTCTACAAGCAGGTCATCGCCACGGCCGAGAAAAAGGAGGAACAGTCGGAGAGAGCCACGGTTTGGAGCGAGTGGTTTCAATCCTTCCTTCTCGTTGCTCTCGTCCTCTTGGCGGTGGAGAGCACGATCGGCGAGGTGAGGAAGGGGGCCGAGTCATCGGCACAGAATCCGTAGCGAAGTGCACGCATCCGCAGATGCGCTGACCAACAGTGCTGTGGGAAAGGGGTTTCTTCGACAAGATAACAGGATAGACGTGACGGCTCCGCGCATGGGAGGTTTCAAGTGCGTGTTTCGGGTTTGGCGATCTGGAGACAACAAAGCAACGTAGTGGGTCTCGCGGTCGTAAGTTCTGTTTGCGTATGCGCGTTTTTGTGCGACTGGAACGTGGGGCGTGCTGACGGCGCTGAAAGTCCCTCTGAGCTGGTTGCCAAAGGCAATCGCCTGTACGCAGCACGAAAGTACGCGAAGGCGGACTTGCTTTACAGGGACGCGAAAAAGGCGCTCCCGGAGTCGGCGGAGATAAGTTTCAACCTCGGAAATGTCGCCTACCGAAAAGGGGATTACGATGCCGCCGAGGGGAGTTTCTTGGAGGTTGCTGAATCGGCGAACGCTGGCAACGAATTGCGCAAGAAGGCCCTGTACAACCTGGGAAATTGTGCGTTTCGGATCGGAGAGAAGCTGATTGATTCCGATTTGCAGAAGGCTCTTGATAGCTTCAAGCTGAGCATTCTTCGCTATCACGACGTGCTGGCGAAGGAGGAATTCGACAGAAGCCGCAGCCGAGGGAAAGGCTTTGAGGGGGACAAGGACGCGAAATACAACATCGAGGTGGCTCGCCTCCGCATCAAGGATATACTCGATAAGCTCAAACAGCAGGAAGAGAAGAAAAAGGAGCAGAAGAAGAAGCAGGAGGAGTTCATTAAGAAGCTCAAGGAGGCGATCGAGAAGGAGGGCGAAATCGCTAAGGATACCGGCGACACGCAGGAACGCAAACAACAGAGGGAGGACGTTTCTCAGTCGGTGGATGACGTGACGAAAAAGCAGGCCGAAAACAAGGGCAGAACAAATGAGCTGGTGCAGGAACTTCAGAAGCAGATAGACGCCGCCAAAGCTCAGGCTGGCCAGAGCAAAAGCTCGCCACCCCCTCTCGATGGGAAAGTGCTTTCGGCGCAAAGCTCTTTGAAGGAGGCGGAGATAGAACAGGGGACAGCTCTCCAGCACCTCGACAGGGAGGACCTGCCGGAAGCGAAGGGCAGCGAGGAGGCGGCCCTTAGAAATCTACAGGACGCCCTCGCGAAGCTGACGAAGCCTCAGCCGCGTCAACAGCAGCCCGGCAAGCAGCAGAACGACCAAGCCAAGAAAAAGCAACAAGAGCAGAAACGACCGGAGGCCGATAAGAAGCAGGAGAAAAAAGGCGAGAAGAAGAAAATGACGCCGCAGGAGGCGCAGGAGGAACTCGCCAAATTGAGAAAAGAGGCGAGCGAAAAGAGGAAGCGCAACCTCCAACAAGTCCTCCGGCAGCGCCCTGATTACCGTTATCGCAAGAGGGAGTACGAGCCTGTTGATAGGGATTGGTGAGAAAAAGGCGTGTTCGGGCATCGTAGCACCGGCATCCTGTCGGCTGTACCGAGGGCATCTTGCCCTCGACGGGGGCCGGACGTCCCCGCGACAGCCCCGCGTTCCCTCGGGGCGGCGTTACAAAGGAGGCGAGCGGCTATTGCCCTATCTCGTCGCACTCGTCGCGCTGGCTCAGGCTCATGCGGCAATGGGGGTGACGGTCCGCGCCCAGCTCGAGCGAGGCAACATCATCCTGGGGGATTCTGTCGCGATGCAAATAATTGTCTCCAACTCCAGCGGAGGGGCGATCTCGGCGGGGGTTCCGAGAGTTGATGGGCTGGAAATTCGCCGCTCCGGGTCGGGTTGGCGGTTCGAGAATGGGCGCCGAAGCGATATTCTCAACTACGTTGTCGTGCCAGCCCGTGAGGGAAGGTTTGTCATTCCCGCCATCACAGTTCGCGTGGGCCAGCAGACCTTGAGGACCAATCAAGTCGTCCTCGTCGTGGGGCGTTCCCCCGAAACGGGCGCCAAAATGCGACTGATAGCCTCCGTCTCGAAGAGAGAATGCTACGTCCTTGAGCCGGTTGATGTGACGTTCAAGGTGTATATCACTTCCGGTGTTCGGCGAAACAACATCGAGATGAACATCCCTCTGCTCGATGACAAGGACAAGCTGTCGCTGAAGCTGGCGCCTCCTTCCCGCCCTATCGAGCCGATCGTGGCTAACAGGTATGAGTTGCAGGCGGGGCGCTCCTCAGAACGGCTCGATGGAGTGGATTATACGGTGTGCTCCTTCACCTTTCGGATATTCCTGCCGCAGCCTGGAGCTTATGCCATCCGGCGCTCAACCGCTGCGACCGTGGTTCAAACCGGATACAGAACGGACGCTGATTGGCTGGGTTTCCGCCGAAGGGTGCCCACCGGCCAGAGAGTTTTTGCGGCTTCTGACCCGATCGAGTTAGTGGTGAAAGACCTGCCCGCCGAGGGAAAACCTGTCGGATTCGCCGGAGCGGTCGGGAAATACAGCGTTTCCCTCGAGACGGACGATAGTCTCGTCAGGGTTGGCGACCCCATCCTCCTGAAGATAATCGTCTCCGGCGACGGTCTGCTTGAGAAAATTAAAAGGCCCATCCTCTCCCAGGACCCCGGCTTTGCAAAGGACTTTTTGGCAAACGAGAGCCTCGCCCCGGGGGACGTCTCCGGCAAGAAGGTTACTTTCGAGCAGACGGTCCGAGCGAAGTCGGCAGATGTCAAGGAGATACCGAGCGTGGCTTTCGCCTACTTCGACACGGACCGCGGCGCCTACGAGGTGGCGAAGAGCAAACCGATTCCGGTGAAAGTGCTTCCGACGACGCAGGTTACGGCAGATGACGTGGTCAGGTTCGGGCCAACGCTGCCCTCGGCGCCAACCACGCGCCTGGAGGAGCAGCCGGGAGGAATCCTCGCGAACTACAATCACCTCGACGCGCTTCACAACCAGGCAGTTCGGTGGTCACTTTTGTCGTTCCTCGGGCTGCCTCCGGTGGTCTATTTCATAACACTGGTGTTCGTCAGCCGGCGAAGAAAGCTGGCGGGGAACGTCGCCCTCGTCAGGTCGAAGTCCGCACGGAAGGTTCTCAAGAAACATCTCGCGGAGGCGAGAAGTCACGTCGGCGAAGATGACCGGCGGTTCTACGATTCTCTTGCCAGAGGCATCAGCCGGTTCACCTCCGATAAGCTGAACCTCGGAACGGGCGAGCTGACGGCTTACGACGTGGAGTCGCTGGCGGAGCAGAATAAGCAGAATAAGATGAATAAGGAAATCTCTGAAAGAATCAGCGACATTCTTTCGCAGTGCGATGCTGGAAGGTTCGCTGCGTCAGCTCAATCGGCTGAGGGTCGAAAAGAACTCCTCCACCGGGCGGAGGAATTGATTAAGACGTTGGAAAAGACGCTATGAGGCGTGCGGTTTTTCTATTTCTTGTTTGCTATGTGATTTTCCCTCTCACGAGTGTGGGGGCATCGGAGTCCGCGGAGTCTTTGTTTTTGAAAGCCAACGGATTTTTCCAGAAAGGCTTCAATTCCTCGGGGAGCGACAGGGCCGACAAAATTGGACGGGCTGCCTCCCTTTACGAACAAATCGTCAAAGAGAAGGGAATCCGCAGCGGCTACCTTTACTACAACCTGGGAAATTGTTATTTCCAGCTCGGGGAAATCGGCAAAGCAATCCTGAACTACCGTCGGGCAGAGAAGCTCGTCCCGAATTACTCCGACCTGAAACGAAACCTGAAGTCAGCGCGAGCTCGCCGAAAGGATAACATCCAGAAAAGCCAGATACGGTCTATCACGCGGACGCTGTTCTTCTGGCACTATCTGATGAGCCTGCGAACGAAAATCGTAGTGTTTTCCATCCTGTTCTCCATGATTTGGATGTTTCTTCTGGTGAAACTGTTCACCGATAAGGGGTTGGTCAGGTGGGCCGCGAGCCTTTGCATTTTTTTTGCAGTGGCTTTCGGCGTCTCCGTGGGCCTGGAGTCCTACAAGGAGCGTTCGGTGCAATTGGGTGTAATCCTGGCGGAAACGAGCGTCCCCAGAAAGGGCCCCGGAGAAAGCTACGGCCCGAGCTTCAAAGAACCGCTCCACGAGGGGACGGAGTTTCGCCTCACGGACCGTCAGGCGAGGTGGCTGCAAGTGGAGCTGGACAACGGGCTGCGCTGCTGGATTAACTCCAGGGACCTCGAGTTGATATGAGGCACAATTCGCCGGAGAAATGCCGCGGCGTCTTCCACTCGACTCCGACCTGATGTACTCCTGGCACGGAGATTGCTTTACCGCTTGTCAATATGTCGCCGGAGAGTGTCTCGCTAAAGCGCCGGAATCCAGACAGAGTATGGGAAGAAACACGGTACCCCTATGGAGGCGCTTTTTGAATATTCTTGAAAATTTCTCGTCGAATTGAGCGTAATTGATAATGGGGATGTAGGAATCGGTCACCGTCCAGCACGGCTTGCGGCGAGAAGAAAGGAAGAACAAATTGTAATGCCTCACTTAGTCGGTGGCAGAACGCGTGGGAATCATGGGCAAGATGCCCATGCCACGGCGAGCAACGGCGGAGTCCCTATTATCCTCCTGCCTGCGACTCTGCGACTTTGCGTTACTGTTCTCTTCTTTCCTCGCGCAACTGGTATCCGCGCTCGGCGGGGGCAGGATGCCCCCGAGACAGCCGGCAAGATGCCGGCGTTACGGGCCCTCTCTGCGCATTGTAGGGTTCGAGCTTCAGCCGCCCATAAGTGAGGCACTACAACAAACAGGTTTTTTCTCTTGCCTCTTCGGAGGAGGGATGTTATTATTAAAAAAGGTGGGTTTCCTCTTTGCCAGAGAAGCGAAGAATATCGTCCGTCTCCCGACACCGAGGAGGCTGGGAAGGCTATGGCACGTCATGAGTATTAAACTACGGCCAGCGATGTTGCTTTCTCTGGTCGCGACCCTTCTTCTGATAGCTTCCGCCGCGGCGCAAACTGCGCCGGGTGCGCCGAGCGGTCCTATATGGGTCAGACCAATTAAGGAAACTGTGGTGGTCTATACGCACACCGGCGCGAAGGTCGAGAGAATCGCTGTTCTGACCGAAGACACAATCGTTCAGGTTCTGGCACAAGACCCCGACTGGTATCAGGTAAAGTTCACCACGGAGAATGCAGAATTCGTGGGCTGGGTGCTGAAGGCGGAAATGGCTGTCGAGGGAACTCCGGCTAACCCGCCGAAGCGAACGCCGAAGCCGGAGCCACGGCCAAAACCTGAAAAACCGGAGAAAACCGAGCCGGAAAAGAAGACCCTCTCCATTGAGGAGACTCACAAGAAGCTCCTCGCCTTGGTGCAGATTCCCGTCAGCGAGGCCCCCAAGTACACCAAGAGTTATAATCTCGAGGGCATGAAGGATAGCATAACGGTAAGGGGCAGCACGGGCATGAGCCTCTTCGGCGGGTACAAGGCTAAGATGGAGGTTATGGAGCTTTTTCCTCCGGACGAGGTGATCGAGGCTTATATCGAGGATGAGAAAATTGCTAAGCTCGAGGGGCTTTGGGAGGAGGCGCATCCCGCCTTCCACAGGGTCATTGACTATTACATCAGAGCACTCGAAGCTTACCTCGAGAGAAAGAACAATTTCCTCAGGTTGATTAACTCGGCGGAGAGGTTCTGGAAGAGAATACCGGGAATTGACGTCGGTTTTTGATGGCGCTCACGGCGGGTGGAACGCTCGGCGCCGAACGGCAATACTGAGAAAGGCTGAAAGCTGGGCGGCGGTAGGGAGGGTTGCTCAGCTTTTGTTGTGTCGTAAGCAAGGAATAGAATAACTCAAAGCGGACTGGGGGCGACCCGGACCGCGACGGATGGTCGAGGGCGAGGAGTTCGCTGAACGTCTTGCAGCGATTAGGAAAGGAAGATTCGGTTTCCGTAATCCCACAGTCTCGGGCGGATGCCCTGCCAAGGCGGGGGGCAGGATGCCACCGGCACAAGGGCTACTCTGCGTCCTATGAGATCCGAACCTCAGCCGCCGGTAACTGAGGCATTACCGCTTTCCCTTCTTTTCCATTGACGACGAAGATCGGATTTGATAACATTCTTAAAGAAGGGTAAAAGCCCCTTTTCGCCCGGAGAAGCGAAGACAATTTGGAGTTGTGATTTGTGAAAAGGGACATCCAAGTTAAGATGCGTTGGTGTGTGTTCGTTTCGGCGTTTTTGTTCGCCTGGCTTCCCGCCACGGAGGGTTTGACCGCCGAGGAGGGTGCGAAGCCGAAAAAGCAAGTCGTGAAACCCGTCAGGAACAATGTTCGGGTGTACATCCCGCCTCGGGTATGGATCGGGATTGTGGACAAAGACGCGGAGGTGGAAGTCCTCGGCGAATCGGGCGAATGGTGTAAGGTTCAATATACAAAAGGCGGCACGCGTTTCGTCGGCTGGATACGGAAACAGGACCTTGATCTGCCGAATAAACCCCCGCCGGAGAAAAAAGCGGAAACGGGTCCGAAGATCCTCTCCGTCGAGGAGACAAGCCAGCAGCTCCGCCAGCTCGTACGTATAGGAGTTGACTATAAGAGTTCGAGAGGAGGCGGTTTTACCCCAGACAGGCCTTTCGGCCACGACTGGGCGAAGGTGGGCAAGGTCGAAATGAAGCTCAGGCTCGACGGCAAGGGAAGGCCAGCCATGACGCTCGTCTTGTCGCACTTCCAGAGGGACGCCGCCATCCAGTTCTATGTCGAGAACAAGATCGTCCAGTTAAAGCAATTCAGGAAAACGGCTGCCCCTGTCTTCCATCGGGTTATTGACTGGTATATCAGGGCCTTCGAAGCTTACAACGAGGACAAAACTCCCGATTTCAGGAGATTGATCGAGAGCGCCGACAGGTTCTGGGAGGCTGTGGACAACCAGCCCAAGTAAAACTCCACTCGCTCGTGCGTTGGCCCTCTCTTAGTGTTTTGATTCGTGAGTTCGGCGACGTATTCCCTCCGACCGGATAACAGGATGGCTGGGATTTCGGATTTGAGATTTCGAACTGCGGATTCTGGTTCTGCTATTTTGGATTTCGGATTCCACATTCCGCAATCCGCAATCTGCAATGGACGAGTTGTATCTCTTGAGCCGCCACAACAATCTCTTGGCACACTTCTGCTCGACGATGACCGTATCTCTTTCGACCCCGCCATGAGTCGGCAGTAAGGTCTCGAACAACTTCTCCGCCAATTCCTTGCGCTTCCTGGTCTTTCACCCGGCGGCCAGCCGGCCTGTGATTTACTGAATGCTTCACGTCTCTGAAACAATCCCATTCACGCCGATGGCGTGATTATCCCGTCAAGAAAGCTCCTTTCACACAGCAGTACTATACGTCACCGTATTTGCGAGCGCATCTCCTCAGTGTTGTGATTCGTGAGTCCGGCGACATATTCGTTTCGACACGATAACACAGGATGCGGCTACGTTTCAGTGGGTAAGGTTCCTTAGGGTAACGCCTCCGTACCGGCGGCGGTTGACGACGACCTGTTCGCGGATGCGAAGAACCTGCCGCTCAGCTTGCTCTTCCTCGGTGGGAATGTGAGCCGGCTGCAACAGATTCTTGGCCGACCGCATGTCCAACTTGTGGCTGTCAAGGCAGTCGCTTTTCGCTCGCTGTCCCGTAATGGTCAGTGTCCGTGAGGGAGCAATCAGGTCCCCCAAAAAGAGCTCTGGCTGGCCGTGCGGGCCGGAAATGTCTTGAACGGCGGTAAGTGAAGGGGGATACTTCCGGGCGATGCGCAAGGCTGGCTACTGAGGGCACTTTCGTCGGTGTCGGCGAGCGCAGTGGCAGTTAATGTGGTCAGAAGAGGAGAGCAGGACATGAAATTGGTAACCTATATGGGAGGTTGCGAAGGAAGAGCCGGGCTGGTCGTGAAGGAACTGGTAATTGACCTTGAACGGGCATCTTCGGAAGCGCGGTATGCGGCGGGGGAAGCGAAGCGACTGCCTGCGAGCCTCAAACAACTTCTGGAGGAAGGGGAAGAGGCGCTGAATCAATGTTCTCGGATGGAGTCGTATTTTGCCGGCGTCCCGGTGGAGGAGTGTCCGAGGCGGTATTGCTTTCCATTGCAGGAGGTGAAGCTCGCTGCCCCGATTCCCGACCCGCAGAAAATCATCTGCATCGGAATGAACTACAGGGACCACTGCGAGGAGCAGAAGATGCCTTTGCCCGAGAAGCCGATTATCTTTGCTAAGTTCCCGACGGCATTGGTCGGACACGACGAGCCCATCGTCAAACCGTCCCTCAGCGAGCAGGTTGATTATGAGGCGGAGCTGGCGGTCATCATCGGAAAAAAGGCGAAGAATATTCCCGAGGGGGAGGCGCTCTCTAACGTCGCAGGCTACACCATCATGAACGACGTGACGGCGCGCGACATCCAGTTTTCAGACGCGCAATGGGTTCGCGGAAAGAGTTTCGACACCTTCGCTCCGACGGGGCCTTACCTGGTGACAAGGGACGAGGTGCCCGATCCGCAGAACCTGAGCATCCGCCTGACAGTGAACGAGGAGTTGCGACAGAACTCCAGCACAGCGAATATGGTTTTCTCGGTCGCTTTCCTCGTTTCGTACATCTCGAGAGTCTGCACTCTTCTTCCGGGCGACATCATCTCCACGGGGACGCCCGGGGGCGTGGGGGTTTTCCGCAAACCGCCGCTTTTTCTAAAGGAGGGGGACACCATTTCTATTGAAATAGAAAAGCTGGGGACGCTGCGGAACCGGGTTGAGGCGGCGGATTGATTGGAGAGATGCTCGCCGACTGAGGAAAATGGGGCGAAAACTTAAAGGCCGCGGGACCGACGCTCGATCCCGCGGCCTTTTCGCGGGTCGTAACTGCCATGCGAGACAACCGTGATAGCGGCGATGTCATCGGACGCAAGCTATGGTGTCGTGGTCTGGGTCTGGCCTGACTGATCTGCAACGGTGTTGTAGAGGTTGACATATCCGGACTGTCCGGTTTCGTCAATGGCTGTGCCGGAGATGACCGTGGTCACGTTGGTGGTCTGCTGTTGTTGCTGCCCGGTCTGGCCTGTCGTGATAGCTACAGCTATAAGGGTGTCCAGAACGCCGGTGATGCTTATCACGCCCGCCGGGGTCCCGGTCGTAAGGTAAACCTCCGCATGGTAGGATTGTTGCTGCGGTTGCTGCTGTTGCTGCTGCGCGGCCTGTTGCTGGGCCGATTGGTCCTGTTGTTGTTCCGCGCTGATTCCAGCGATGGTTATATCGCCCATTTGTCCTGTCCAGGTTCGGCCGAGGTTGTCAATCCCCTGAAGGGATTTTCCGCTCTGCGTCAACTGGAGGGAGTAGAAGTTGGGCAAGATTTCGGGGCTCTTCGACATAACCTGGTACTGCCCGGAAAGGTTGACCGACATGCCCGTCGGAAAGCCGGAGGATATGTCGTACCCTCCGCACCCGAAAAGACCTAATGCTATCATGCCGGCAAGTGCCACCAGACATACTTTTCCTCTCATGTTATCCTCCCTGAAGAGTTGGATGCTCATCGCCACCCGTGCAAGATTTTTCTCGAAACGCTTAGTAAGCCGCAGATGTCCTCCTCTGAACTTCAATACAATGGTAACGTACCATCAGGCGGCGGGCTGGTCAAGGAAAATTACGCCGGGGAGGTAATACCTGACTTACGGGTGGCTGAGGCATTAGTTGCAGCATGTCGAAGCACAGCAAACCATGATATGTAAGAGATGCGGAAAACCGATGGTTGAGCAGAAGAGAAGCTTCCACAAGAAGCGTAAGTGGGTCTGCAAGAACTGCGGCAACGTCGTAATGCAAAAGCCGAAGACGCACCAACCCAACCCCTGAACGTGTTCCGCTTTCCGAAATTGAGGTTATTTCGGGGTGCCGAACGGGTTCATTTGCGGCTATTGGCAGCAATTTTCGTGGGTTTTGGGCGTGATTTGCGGGGATTCTGACGCCTGCTCGGCACTCCAAGCGCCCGCCAGAATTATAGTCTTGACATTGCGAGAACTCTGTGGCATATTATTATAAGTTTGCGGACGGAAGTCCTGCCAATCACGTTCCGCACGCCAGTTTGTTTGCCAGCCTTGACGAGCCTTGGGGCAGCGCTTGACCCCGCGCCGGCGGCGGTTAAGTGATGTCCTGTGGGCGAGTTGATGCTCCTTCCTGTTTGGGCCGCTCCTGAAAGCGCGCTTTCCCTACGCCCCTGAGCCAAAAGCTGGTCCCGCGGCTGGCTGAGGTAGGGGCCCCTTTACGACACATACGCGATACAGGAGATGATTGTGGAAACTCCAACTTATGTATTAGTCGTTGACGACGATGACGCCGTTCGGAGGCTGTGCGTTGACATTGTTTCCCATCTCGGATACGTTCCGCTGGCCGCCTCCACCGTGGAAGAGGCGCGCAAAATCCTCGGACAGCGGAAGCCCGATCTCGTCCTCCTCGATCTGCGTCTCCCCGACGGGGATGGGGCGGAGGTCCTCGAGGAGACCAAGAAAACCTGTCCGGAAACGCAGGTCATCATCGTTACCGCCTATGGGACAATCCGGTCGGCGGTAGCTGCGATGAGGCACGGCGCCTATGATTACATCACAAAGCCGTTCAGCACCCGCAGCATGATGTTGCTGTTGGAGGAAGCGGCGGCTGAGAGAGCCGCACGCTCACAGCCTCTCGACTCGGCCGGGCTGGAAAAGGAAGGTGGGCCGCTCTCGCCGGCGTCACTGAAGAGCGAGGGTTTCCACGGGATCATCGGCGCATCGTCCAGCATGCAAAAGATCTACAAGCTTATCCTCAAGATCGCCGACGTTGACAGCACCGTGTTGATCCAGGGTGAGAGCGGCACCGGTAAGGAGCTGGTAGCGAGGGCAATTCATGGGTGCCGGCCCAGCGCCCGGACGCCATTCATACCCATAGACTGTAACATCTTGAACGAGAACGTAATCGAGAGTGAGTTGTTCGGACACGTTAAGGGAGCGTTCACAGGCGCCACCAGGAATCGAGACGGCTTGTTCAAGGTTGCAGGAAAGGGAACGGTTTTTCTCGATGAAATCTCCGACATCCCTCTGGAAATTCAGACCAAGCTGCTGAGGGCTATCCAGGAGAGGGAAATGAAGCCGGTCGGCAGCACCATGACCCTCAAGTTCCAGGCCAGAATTGTCGCCGCGACTCAGCGAGACCTCGAGGCGGAGACGAAAAAAGGAACCTTTAGAGAAGACCTCTTTTATCGGCTCAACGTCATTCCGATAACCATCCCGCCCCTTCGCTACCGCAAGGAGGACATCCCTGTGCTGGCTCGACATTTCATTCACACTTTCAGCGCGGGCATGGAACCCCCTCGAGGGATCTCCGATAAGGCTCTCGCGGTCCTCACCGCGTACGACTGGCCGGGCAACGTGCGAGAACTCGAAAACTGCATCGAACAAGTTGTCGCTCTCACCTCCTCGCCGGTGATAAAGGTTGAGGACCTTCCTGTGAGGGTCACCCGAAGAGAAACCGTGGCCGCAGCCGAGCGCCGCGGCGAGGAACTGCGGAAGGCCAAGCCTCTCCGACAGCTCCAGTTCGAGGCAATCATCGCCGCCCTCCGCGAGACAAGCGGCAACCGCAGGCAGGCCGCACGCCTCCTCGGCATAGCGGAAAGCACCTTGTACGCGAAGCTCAAGGAGATGAAATCCGCCGGCCTTCTCCCCTGACCACCTCCCGGAAACACGTCCGAGAATCCGGTCACCCACTCGGGAAACCCAGGACAAGCGACGATTTTTCTGTATGCGAAGATGCGTCTGACGTGCGAGAATTGCTCCACTCGCAGGGAGCCGCGCAACCACGCCTTTGACAGGAAGGAGAGGGAATCATGCTGTGTGCTCAGAGATTGTTGCGGAAAGTTGTTGTGGGAACGTTTCTTCTTGGCTTGATGGTCGGGGCTTACGGCTCTCGACCGGTTGTCTTTTTGACGAAAGGCCAGTTAGGGGAAGCGCGCAAGAGAATCAGACAATACGATTGGGCTAAGAGGAGTTACGAGCCGATAAAGACTTCCGCGACTCGTTGGCTGAACGAGCGTCTGGATTTTCCGGAGGGGCCGACAGGATGGTATCACGATTATTTCTGCCCGGAGCACGGCGTTCGCTTGAGGTACGACGAGAAGAAACCGCACGAGCATTACTGCCCCGCAGGCAAGCACTACGTTCGAGGAGAGAAGTTCGATGCCTACTGGCGGGCCGTTACGTTAGGGCGGTTGGTGGACGCGGCGAGGGACATGGCTACGGTTTACGCCATTGAGAGCGACCGGCGGTTTGCAGAGGCGGCGGGGAAGACGCTGGTCTCGTTCGCGGAGTATTACGATAAGTACGTTCGCGGGCGAAAACCACGCCTGCCGGCGCGGCTGATGTGGCAGACGCTTGACGAGGCGACGTACATCATCCGGGCGGTTGCCGCCTACGAGTTGATATATGACTCGGGCGTGCTTTCGGAGGCGGATCGCAGGGAGATCGAGGAGAAATGGCTCAGGCCGACGGGGGAGTTCATCAAAAAGCAGACTCGCGTCATACACAACATTCACTGCTGGCAGAACTCGGCCGTTCTGTGCATAGGGCTGGTTCTGCGAGACAAGTCGCTGGTGGATTTTGCGATAGAGAATCCCCGGTCCGGCTTTCGACGGCAGATTGCGGAGGGAGTACTCGATGACGGATTGTGGTACGAGTGCTCGTTCGGCTACCACTTTTACACGCTCAGCGCGCTCGAGAACACAATTATTCCGGCGCTGAACAACGGAATTGACATTTCCAGGGAGCTGGCGAAGGTGAAGAAGATGTTCATCGCTCCCATCCTCTGCGCGGACGGGCAGTTCGAGCTGCCATCGCCGAACGACGGAAGGGGAGGCGTGCTGACGTGGCACAGGTCGGCTTACGAGGTGGCGTATTTTCTTTTTCCGGGGGAGAAGAGATTCGGTCGCCTCCTCAGAAAAGTGTACGGCTCGTCGTCCGAAGGAATGCAGCAACGCCCGCCTCTGGCGTGGGGAAGGGATACGTTGTTCTACGGGGTCGAGAAGCTCCCGGAGAAAAGTCTGGCGCCGGAGAGGGCGAGTGTGAACCTTCCGAACTCGGGGCTGGCGATTCTTCGCTCGTGGCTGGCCGATGATTGCACGTATGCGGCAATGGACTACGGCCCTCCCGGCGGTGGGCACGGACATCCGGATAAGTTGAACGTGATTTTTTCCGGCTTGGGGCAGATGTTCTCGCCGGACCTCGGCAGCGCGGGGTACGGGCTCAAGGTTCACCGGGCGTGGTACAGGCAAAGCCTCAGCCATAACGCGGTCGTGGTGGATAGGAGTTCGCAGAAACCCTGCACGGGGAAATTCGTTGATTTCCGAGGGACGGGAGATGTGAAATGGGTCAGCGCCACAGCCGATCAAGCCTATCCGGGCGTTCGGTGGCAGAGGACGGTTTTTCTCTCCGACGAGGGCTACGTGGTCATTGCGGACTCGCTGCGGAGCGAGAAGGAGCATCTTTTCGACTGGGTTTACCACGGTCTCGGGGAAATGGACCTTGCCGGGAACAAGATGCGGCCAATGAGCAGGGAGGATTTCGGGACACGGGCAGGCTACGACGTGCCAAAGGAGCTTCGCGTCGGAAACAGCGGGAAGGAAGTCATTGGCACGTGGAAGCTCGATGACGGGAGGCGTGTTTTTGTGCGGATTCCGCGTGCGGAGGGGAGAAACGAGGTCATTTCCGCGACAGCTCCGGGGAATCCTTCGCTCGTGGAGATGCCGATGGTCGTTTGGCGAAAGCGGGGCAAAGCAGCCGATTTCTGGGTGGTCATCGAGCCGGTGAAAGGAAAAAGCCGCATTTCGCGCGCGGTGGTCTCGGATGGAAAGTTGACGATTGAACACACGGACGGAGCGAGAAACAGCTACTCCGTGCAGGGCGGCAAACCACGGTTTTCCGGAAACAGTTGAGGGAGATGGGGCCACAGGACGGCCCCTCGGAATCAATGCCACCGGCGTCGCGCTGAGCTTCATCAAGTCTGCTCTTACGAGGCGACCCGAAAGCAACCTTTAACCCGCAAAGGGCGCAATATTCCAGTTCGGGGCGACGCAGGGAAGATGTTCACCGAAGCCGTGCAATACTCCCGAACGAGTTGAGCAGAGTGGGCGCCCTCGATGAAGTTCTCGCGCAATGCGGTTGGCGAAAGGTATCACGGGCGACAAAGCGATGGATTCCGCTGGAAGTCATCGCCCAAACTGAGCACACGGTAAGCATTCCAATGCCCACGGCGGTATAACATTTGTCTCATCGCCTAAGCCAGATAGGACACAAGGGCTTTGGGAAGTTCCTGAAGCACGTTGGCTGAACCGTACCGCGCAGTATCCCGAGACCATAAAACGATTGTGAGGCCGGTGTCACTCCGTCTTTTGCTCGTGGGAGTTCACCAGAATAGCTGGTTTGAGTGTCCAGGCCTGGAGTTTGGCGAGCTCCATAATTTTCGGGGCGCGGAAGTTCGGCGGGAAAATCACCCAGCCCCACAGCCCCGGCCTGTCCTCGGAGACGTACTTTTCGGCGGTGAAGTTGCCCTGCTTTAGGGGAAACTCCTTCTTGCAAACAAAGCTTCGCTCCGGGAACAGGCTTACGTTGGCGAGCTTCTCGACTATTCCTCCAAGACTGGCGGCGAAATCCTCCGGGGCGACCGCTTTGCCCGCAACCCACACCACCGCCGGAATTCGACCGAGGTCCTTGGCATCCTCGAGAAAGTCGCGGCCGGCTTCCACCCACCGTTTCCATGTGAACGTGCCCTCCTGAAGCGTCTCGCTCCATGTCCCGGAAGGACCGTAGAGGAACTTCAGCTGGATCTCTTTCCGAAACAGGCTGAATCTTACGGTTAACCCGCCGGCCGTGATGGTAGCTGCTATCTCAACGGGGTCCTCGAATCCGATGCGGCGGTCTTCATCAAATAGAACCACGGCTTTCGCCAGCAGGTACAGAATCTCGGCGGCGGAGACTGTCCGGTCGCCCATGCGCAGGAAGGTGACCTCCTTCTGAATGTGCTTCGCCATCTCAAGAAGCTCGTCTGGCGTGAAGGGGCGCTGATAAGCTCGGTCGGGATAGAGCGCACCGATTTCCCTTGCGGTGACGAACTCGACGTTCCGGCGGGTGCGCACGTATTCCAGATATTTCGCGAAGTACTTGAAGGCGCGCTCCGTCTCCTCCGGCGATTTCTGAGGCGGAAGCTTCCACTCCTCGCGGGGCGGGTTTGCTCCTCGGGCGAAGTTGACGCCATCCCAGAACTGCCGGTGCACCCACTCGCAGGGATGATAATAGATGCTGATTAAGCCGCCACCCTCTTCGAGGACTCGGTTGCGGACTTCGTCGAACCGCTGGCAGCCTTTCTTGAAATCCTCCTCTCCGCCGAGGCCCATGCGGGTGACTCTGCCGCTGAGGTGGAGGGCGTCGAGAACGCCGCAGTACCAGAAGGGCTTGCCGTCCAGCCCGACGTGAGAGGTCTCGTCGAGGTACAGGAGGATGCCCCAGTTTCGCAATGCGGCGTAGCTCTGCGGCGCCCACGAGCCGCCCGCCTGCCCGTAGCACGCCGGCACAACGCCGAAGATTTTCCGCAGGTCGGTTACTCCGCGTCCCTCGCGTCGCATGAACTCCTTGACGCCCTCGTCCCAGCCGAGCTGCTGCTCGTACTCGGCGGGCGTCGGATGGACGCTGTGGTATTCGGCATGGTAGCCGATGTCGTGCCGGGACAACGCGCGAATCACATCGTCGCGTCCGCGGTCTCGGAGAACTCTCGCCTTCTCGCCGACGATCTTGAAAGTGGCTCTCACGCCCTGCTCGGTGAAAATGTCGGCGAGGCGTTTCGCGGCATCATCCGCTGCCGGAAGAATATAATCCTCCGTATCGAACCAGAAAGTCACGTAACTCGTGGCCTGCTTTTCCTCTGCCGTCGTCGCCGCGAAGAGGTTTGCAAGCAAAAGCGTGCAGGTAATAAAGATGCTGACCGTAGTAAACGTCCTACGCATGATTCGGCCCTCCCAATCTGTGTACTGCCGGTCTGCTGCTGCCCGGGCAACCGCGACGGTTACCCAGGGCATTGCCCTGGGCTACGTTATCGCTGCCCCTTCGGGGCGGCATCACTGTTCCTGTCATGTCGCCGCCGCGTCCCAGGTAATCATACGCGCGGCGCCGCTTGTGTGCAACAGCAAAACGGCGCCTGGTGTGGCTGCGAAATCGTGGCGTATCGGGCAGGCTTCCTTCAATTAGGTCGCTCTCGTCATTCCGCCCTGCCGGGCTTTAGCCGGCGCCCCCTTAGCCACCTGCTTCAGCTGGTGGTCATCGCATACGCCGTCTCTGTCGTGCGAGCCGGCTTCAGCCGGGCTTCTCGAACAAGGGATTCATCCATACCTTGCCATGGAAATACAGCCGCACCCGCGCCGCCTGTCTTGAGTAATGCGTTGACCCCGGGCGCGGGGTGGAATGCCCGTCTCCCGTTTAGAAACCGATGAATTCGACGATGCTGTTCACGTCGGCCGGGAGGACGACCGGTTCGGGGACCTGTTGGGTGACGATGTTGGGGTCTTTCAGGCCGTTGCCGGTGAGGGTGCAGACGACAGTCTTTTTCTCGCCGGAGTCGAAGTAGCCGTTCTTGGAGAGCTTGCGGATGCCCGCGACGGAAGCGGCGGATGCAGGCTCGCAGAAGACTCCTTCGAGCGACGCGATCATCCGCTGCGCGGAAAGGATTTCCTCGTCGGTGACGGACGTAATCAGGCCGCCGGACTCCTTCGCGGCGTTGACGGCTCGGTCCCAACTGGCGGGATTGCCGATGCGAATGGCAGTGGCGGCGGTCTCGGGATTTTCGATTACATGTCCCTTGACGATAGGGGCGGCGCCTTCCGCCTGGAATCCGAGCATTCGCGGCACGGAGGAAATCTTCCCCGCATTTCTGTACTCGGGATACCCCATCCAGTAGGCGGTGATGTTGCCTGCGTTCCCGACGGGGAGGGCGTGATAATCGGGAGCTTTTCCGCTGAGGTAGTCGCATATCTCGAAGGCGGCGGTCTTCTGGCCCTCGAGGCGATACGGATTGATGGAGTTCACGATGGTCACGGGATATTTCTCGCCGATGACGCGGACGATCTTCAAAGCGTCGTCAAAATTCCCCTCGATCTCGATGACCACGGCGCCGTAAATCATCGCCTGAGCACGCTTTCCAAGGGCGATGCGCCCTTTTGGAATAATGACGATGCTTTTGATTCCCGCCCTTGCGGAATAGGCGGCGGCGGATGCCGACGTGTTGCCGGTGGAGGCGCAAATGGTGGCTTTGCAGCCCTCTTCAACTGCCTTGGTCACGGCGACAGTCATGCCCCGGTCCTTGAAGGAGCCGGTCGGGTGTGCGCCTTCGTACTTCAGATAGACATCGAGATCGCTGCCGACCTCCTTGCTCAACCGCCGGGCGTGGATGAGGGGAGTGTTCCCCTCGTTAAGAGTAATAATCTCCGCCTCTGGCCCAATAGGAAGATAATCGCGATATCTGTCAATGACTCCTCGCCATGCCATAGGATCGAACCTCCGTAAGATACTTGGCTTCCAGTCGCTACTGCTCACGAACGCTTGCTGTCGAACTTTTCAGAAGAATCATAGGAGAGTGTTGCTGCAATGGCAAGGCAATTGTGCTGCCGCGATGTGCGGTATATAATGAGTAGAGGGAATTGACAATCAACCGCAGGGGAACGCAGATTGACTCAGAGCGGGCCGTTTCCGATTTGCGCGTCGCCTCTACGCGGTTATGAAGGGAAACCGAGTGATGATTGAGAAGGGAAAAGTCGTTTCCATACGCGAGGGTCGGGCGCTGGTGATGCTCGCGCCCAGTGAGAAATGCGCGGAGTGCGGGTTGTGCTCTCGCGTCCGGCCCGGAGGGAAAATGTCGTTAGAGGTGGAGGCGGTGGAAGGATTGCAGTCCGGGCAGGGAGTCACAATTGAGATTGATTCACGGCAGATGCTGAAGGGCGGATGGATGGTTTTCATCCTGCCGCTGATCGCTTTCATTGTGGGGGCTGCTGCCGCTCCGGAGCTGGTGCGAGCCGTCGGCATCCCGATACCGGGAGACCTGGCATCTATCTTGGTTGGGGGCGTGCTGCTGGGGCTGACTTTCCTGGTAATCTATCTTCGGTCCCGAAACTCCAAACGGCAGAAGAAGCTGGCTCCCAGGATCGTTGACTTCGGATGAACGCCTCTCCCCGGGCGTCGGCAGGGACTGGCGCCGGGGAGAGCTCCGCAGCCCCTGTTTCTGATTGGCGATTCGCGATACCACGCCCTGCCCTATGCAGCAAAATGGACTCCGGTAACCTGTGTCTGTCAGTTCCGCCTCCAAGCCCTCCTGAGCGCCAACTGTTGCCGGCACGATAGGGAGTTCTGGGCAGATTCTGCTTTTTGCATCTTGACACACAACGGCTTCCGGGCGAGAATAACAATGGCTTATCGGAGGATCGCTCCAATCCCACCTATAAAAAGATCCCCGTTACCTCTTTTTCGGAGCGGTCCTCCCTTTTTTATTCATCTTGACGTTACTGTCCGGTTATAAGTCGAGCAACAGCAACTGGTTGCAAGAATCACCTGTTTCGCTTTTGTAGATCTCTTCAAAAACCGCCTGTAAAATGCGGGTTTTCTCGAAAAGCGTCACGCTCAAAATGTGTAGAATTGTGTAGAGGCTTTGCTTCAGGCCGAGCCGCTTCTTGATGATGGCGACAAACAGGTACACGCCTACGGCAATCCAGATTTGCGTCTTTACAGCGTTCTCGGAGGCGCCGTAGAGTGCTTTGGTTCGAGGGAAAGGCACAGGTTGATGGTCGTGAAGTCGAGCGCGTAGATCGCCCCCTCCAACTCGATGCCTAAGTCTTCGTCCGCAAACAGCCGAGGTCATGCAGAGAAAGACTCCACCGAGGCGAGGTCGGTGGAGGCCTTTTCGCAAACTGCGATTGAAAACGACAGAACAAGAGAGCGAAAGGCGGTTAGAACATGTTGAGACAATCAGCAGTGAGGACAGGACTGGTTCTTATGATGATGATGAGCAGTATCACAGTGAAGGGAGATGTCATGGAATTGGCGGAATACTCTACTGACTACGATTCTGACAAAGGCCTCAGTATTTCTCACAAACCGACGGGAAAGAACGTACTGGAGAAAGGTACGTTTCATGACCGGGTCGCAGACGTGGCGCTTGGCGACGGGAGAGTCGCGGTCAAATTCAAGAATGATGATGAACTCGTGATTGCCCCGCGGGCCGGGAGCGGTTTTCTCCAATTCACCTGGACGTTCCACACGCCGAAAGATGCCGGTCGTGATCTCGGGAATATCGAGCTGTTGACTTTCATCCCTTCCATGTTCGGGGCTAAATCCGTGACCGTCGGCACGGGTGGCATCTGCAAACCGGGTGAAGGCAGTTACATGTTTCTTGTCAATGCCGCGACAGAAACGCGGCGCGGCCTGGTCAGCGCGTGGCTGACGTCGGAGCGGGGCAGCGGCGTTGTGCTCACCGGCAAGGATGGACGGGTCACGGCGAGAATGGATTACGGAGCGTTCCATGTTGCCCCTGGCAAAGCCGAGATGACAGACAGCCTGCTGGTCGGCTACTTTGAAGACACGCTTCACGGACTCGAGTCGTATGCCGACGAGGTCGCGAAACATTATGATATCAAACTCCCGCCGCATAAGAGCGTGTATTGCACCTGGTATAATGGAGGCGCGTCGAACGAGACGAGGTTCGCCCGGAATACCGACTTTGCCGCCAAGGGACTGAAAGACTTCGGACTCGATGTCATGCAGATTGACGACGGATGGCAACTGGGCGTGAGGAAGAACGGACCCAAGAAGAACTTCACGGCCCACGATCCGAAAGGTCCTTACCCTTCCGGCATGAAGAAGACGGCCGACTATGTTCTTGATGCCGGCATGCTCCCCGGGATCTGGTGGATGCCGTTTGCCGGGACGGCGGCGGATCCGCATTACGCCGACAAGCAGGACCTTTTCGTCAAGGAGGCTGACGGCAGGCCGCGTGAGGTCAGGTGGGGAGGCACGTGCCTCGACATGACAAATCCCGAGGCACTGGCCTACGTCAGAGAAAACGCGAGGCGGATAGCGAAGGAATGGAACTACAAGTACTTCAAGCTGGACGGGCTCTGGACCGGCATCGCCCCGAAGATTCTCTACATCAATGACGCTTTTAGAGAAGACGACTACGGCTTGCAGAAACGCTTCGACGCCTCGCTCACACCTGTCGAAGCCTACCGCATGGGGATGAAGGCCGTCCGTGACGGCGCGGGCGGTGACGTGTTCATCCTGGGCTGCAATCTGGCACAGAACATGCGCACCCTGGGCGCGAGCTACGGCCTGTTCGATGCCATGCGAGTAGGCCCGGACAACAACGCGAACAGTTGGGGTAGCCTTGTCCGCGGTGTCTTCAACTGCGCCAACCGTTACTTCTTGCACGGACGCGTCTGGTACAACGATCCGGACCCGCATTATTTGCGCGAGACCGTGCCGATATCGCAGGCTCGCACGCTTTCGAGCTGGGTCGGCCTGACCGGATTCCTGAACACGTCAAGCGAGCAGTACGACAAACTGCCCGCCGAACGTCTGGACCTACTCAAGCGGACTCTCCCTGCCCAAGGGCTCAAAGTGAGACCCGTTGACTACCTCGAGCAGCGAATCGCAAGGGTCTGGATCGTCAGCGACGACCGCGCATCCCCTGTCCGTCACGCAATCGGGTTCTTCAACTGGGAAGTCGAGAACGCGGAAGCCGTCAAGATAGACCGTTCCCTTGCGGCGTGCGGCCTGGACAACGCGAAGATATATGTCGGCTTCGACTTCTGGCGGAACGAGTTCCTGCCCGAGGTCCGTGACCGGATACAGGTCGTCCTGCCGCACAACGAATGCCGGATCTGGAGCCTGCGAGAGAAGACGGATCACCCGATGGTCGTCTCGACATCCCGCCATATCACGCAGGGCATCGGCGATATCGTGAAAGAGGAGTGGGATGCGTGGAATCGTGTCCTCAGCGGTGAAAGCCGAGTCGTGGCCGGCGACCCGTACGAGCTTCGCGTCTGCACTCCGAATGGCGAAAAACCGAAAGCCGTCCAGCTTGTCGGCGATGCCAAAGGAGCAACCATCAAAATCGTTGAAAGCAAGGATAAAGCAGGCATTCGCGTTCTCATCATCGCGCGCAAATCAGCCGCTCTCAACTGGAACGTAAAATTCTAAAGGGCGAATAATCCATCACGCCGTTTCAGTACAAGGACGTCCACGGCAACTGCGCAAGAAGTCGTCGTGTCTGCAGAAACTGCTGGGTAAGGGAAGAGGTGCGAAAGAAGAGCACTGACACACATAAGTGATGGAGAAATAATGACAAGCAAACTCATACAGAAATCGTTATTCGTCGGCATTCTGCTTGCCATGTTCGTTGTCGGTGCATGTTGTGGAACGGGGAAGGTCGTGAACTACTCGGAGGCGCCGGACCAGTACGACGAGCCGGAGGGGATTCTCCCCGATGGAAAGTGGACGCTCGTGGAGTGCGACCGGGCAGCTCGCAAAAGAGGGAAGAAAGGCTCGCAGTATATTGATATATGGAAGCTCCGCCGTGAGGGCGCGCTAAATCTCGGGGGGACAAGGTAGCCCTGCGCCTGGAGAATCTGAGGCGAGAATTTCTCTCAACAGCGCAGAAAGAAACGCGATAATTCAGATGCAGAAGATCGAGTAAAGGTGCGCATACTAAACGAAATGCCAAAAACGCTACTATGCGGCGCGTGAAAAGAAAACGTGTCAGTTTAGGTCGGTGTTGCGATTCCGGGCGAGCAGTGAAACTTGGACTACGCCTGTTACGAATTGGGGGTAGCCAAACCGACGGCAAAGACAGGGTCAAGAATGGCTAAGAGAGGCCAGGGTCTTTTTGCTCGGATTTCCCATGAGGGTAGAGGGGTGAAGACCCACAGGAGGGGATCAAGAGGGTTGAGGTTCCCGAGATCGTGCGCCTGATTGGCTGTCGCTCCTCGATGCCTTACCCAAACTTAATCCATTGCGAAACCGCATGTTGCAACAAAATTGGAGGCGGCGGGAATCGAACCCGCGTCTGGCCATTTCTGCAAGTTGTTCTGAAACCGGCATATGTGACTTAAGCCTTTGCCGGAAAATCCCTTAGCGAGTCTCAGAGTTTATCAGAATTACGCACAATTTATCAGAGGTTTCTCCTCAAATGCTCCCGTTTTACTCCGGCAAAATTCAATGGAAGTCCCCGGGGGTTCGCGGTGTGTCGGGCCTCCTGTCAGAACGGGCTGAAGCCGTCGTCATCCCGTGCGCCAAGAGTGACGGACATAATCTCTCCCATTATACCTAAGCCGGCCTAACTATGGCATCTGAAGCCGATAAAAGCGCCTCGCAACGGTTCGCAGTGCTGTGTCTGTCCAAGTCTCAATGGTATCGGTTCCCGTTTGGCTGTGAAGCCAATTCCATGTGATCAAACTTCGCTGCACTCGATGTGGTATGTTTTGGCGAGCACAGCCGACCAGCTGAGCGGCGTTGACTTGGCGCTTGCAGCGGCGACTGAGCGAACGGCTCGTCCGGTTCTATGACGCCCTTACAGGGCTTCATAATCTTTGCGTGCACTGTTCCCAGGGCGAAGCCCTGGGCTATCCTATATCGCCCCGTTGGGGCTTACAGAGTTCCCATCGCCAAGCACCGAAGGGGCGCCATAACCCGCCGAAGGCGGGACAACGACCAGGGACCAGAGATAACACAATTATGGAAGCTCTGAAAGAGCGGAATAATGCCGTGCCAGGATTACGCGGACACACCCCTTGTTTTGGGAAATTGCTTGACGTGCATTGGCTGGTCTGCTATTGGTCTGCAAGGGAAAGCTTCACGCTTGGTTCAAGTGAAGCGATGGCGTCTTGAGCGGGTCCCCCGAAATCCAAAACAATGTTACACTCGGCAGTCAAACGCAGAACCGAACAGGAGGGGAGGCGAAAAATGGCTAAAGGGTTAGCGGCATTATTCGCGTTGTCGTTGGCACTCATGGGAGGAGTGGGCGAGGATGCTTTCGGGCAGGGGATTGCGCTATTTGAGGATTTCGATGATGGCGTAGCGGATGGTTTTGCCGAAGTCGGCGGCGTATGGGAGATTATGGAGGGCAGGTACGTCCAGTCCCAGCAGGAGCCGGGGGGGCCGTACCGCTCGTGGGTGGATGCGGGCGATCTGGCTGAATACAGCATCGAGGTTGACTGCACCCAGATTGCCGGAGACGAGACCAAGATCATCTACGCTCACGGGGATAGTAGCGAGGACTACCGCGTGGACTTCTGGCTCGAGGAGTGCAGGCTCTGCATGCCCGCGTGGGGAGAACCGTGGGACACGCGGACCTTCACGGTTGGGGGTCTCGATCTCTCCTACGAGGAATCCTATCATGTGAGGATCGATGTGGGCCCGGAGGGCGTGTTCGTACGGGTGAACGACATCCTTCGCCATGAACAGCCGTGGGCCGATGCCGAACCTCTGGGCGACGGGAAAGTGGGTGTCGGAACCTACGCCGCCGCGTCGAGCTTCGACAATCTCGCCGTTCGCGCAGGTCCTCCAGCGCCTGAAACGTTCTTTTCTGAGGACTTCACGGACGGTGTCGCGGACGGTTTCGTCGAAGTGGGTGGGACATGGGAAGTTGTTGACGGCGAGTACTTCCAGTCCATGTCGGAGCCGGAGGGGCCATATCGCTCGTGGGTCCATGCTGGCGAGTTCACGGCTTACACGGTCGAGGTTGACTTCACTCCTCTCTCCGGCGAGGAGACGAAGATCATATACGCCCATGGTGACGGCTCGGAGGACTACAGGGTGGACTTTGGGTCGGGCAGCTGCAGGCTGTGCATGCCGGCATGGGGTAACCCATGGGACACCCGGAACTGGAGGGTGGATGAGATTGAGTACAGCTACACGGAGACTTATCACGTCAGAATTGACGTGGGCTTTGAAGGCGTACAGGTGCGGCTGGCCGGCGTCCTCCTACACGACCAGCCCTGGGCCAACGGCGAACCCCTGGGAGACGGGAATGTTGGCGTCGGAAACTGGGCTGGCGCCTCGAAGTTCGGAAACCTGACTGTCTCTGTCATCTCTCCCGGATTAGCGGCGTTTTTCGGAATCGACCTTCGTCCGGCTCCAGGCGGTGTCTCTCTGGAATGGTCTCGCGCCCTTTTCGAGAAGGATAGCATTTTCACTGTGGAATTCCGCGACTCGTTAACTGAGGGGGAGTGGACCCCTCTCGCCCCGGTTGATCAGTGGCCCACTCCGGCACGGCACTGTACCGACCTTTCGGCTGCCGACCCCTCCACGCGTTTCTACAGAATTAGGGGGGAGGGAGAGTTCTCTGAGGAAGTTCCCGGATGGATGATGCCGGAATTGGCGGTGACCGATCTGATCGTGGAGCCGGAAAGAGTGAACCCCGATGAGGTGATGGAGTTTCACGCTACTGTTTCCAACGTTGGCAGGGGAACCGCAGGTCGCGCCGAGCTCGTTTTCCAAGTGGAGGGGGAGGAAATTGCAAGAGAAGTCATCAATCCTCTCCCGCCACTTGGATGGACTGAGTTGACCGTGGAGTGGAGAACAGACGTGCCCGGTCAGTTCCTGGTGATCGCTGAATTGGAACTGGGAGCGGAGACCTTTGATCTCGGCTTTGAAAATAACGCTCGGCACGCCACCGCGCGGGTTTCCGGGGAGGAGCCACCCACCCCAGAACTCGAGGTGGACATTGCATCTGATGTCTTAAGCTCGGGACTGGTCGCTGGCGAGCCGGCAGAGATTCCCGTACTGTTCCGAAATCCGAGCTTTGCCACTCTGCACAATATTCCGGTGCACTTTTACATAGACGGCGAGCACGTCGGCGATGGACTGGTCGAGCATGTCCCTCCGGGAGAACAACAGCAGTTGGAGATTCGTTGGGACGTGGTCACTCCCGGAGAGCACACGATCTCGCTCCAGATGGACCTGCCAGACGATTTCCCGGATGCAATTTCACAGGGTGTGAAAGGCTGGCAGGTGATAGTCCCTGGCGTGACCGCTACATATGATGTCGCTGCCAAGGATAAATGGGCGTCCTTGGGGCCGCAGCTCTTGGATAACGGCGATACCGGGCGGATTACCTGTTTCGACTTCCACCCCACCAATCCTTCGATTATGTACGCGGGCGGCTGGGGCCTGGATGGGTCTGTCCATGCGGCGACTGGTGTATGGAAGACCACGAACGGTGGTCTCAATTGGTTCCCTCTGGGGGATAAGCTACCCTCCATGATGATCTCGTCCATCGCGGTTGATCCTCAATCCCCGATCAATGTTTACGCGGGAACTCCTTACAACGGGATCTTCAAATCCAGAGATAGCGGCAACTCATGGGACCTCTTCGCCAGCCCAACAATCACAGGGAATTATGTGAGCGAATTGATCGTTCGTTCCGAATCTGCCCCAACGACGCCGTTGGTGGTGATCTACGCCGCGACGAATGGGGGTGTCTGGCGCTATACAAGCGATACTTACTACGCAAAAAACAGCACCCTCTCGGATTGGAAACAGATCAAAACCGGTGTCATCACAGACCTCGCGGTGCATCCCACCGATAGAGACACGGTCTATGCGAGCGTCGAGAACTCTGGTCTGTATCGCACGGACGACGGCGTCACTGCCAGCGGTTGGTACAAAATAGGATCAAACCTGCCCCCGATTAGTGGCTGGAGGGGGCTGGTCATTGACATCTACAAATCGAATCCCAAGTACATCTACGCAGGAGTCAGGTTCCCCAAAACCGGTTACCATTTTGGCATCTACCGTTCGAAAGACGAGGGCGATACGTTCGCGCCGGTGAAGGAATACAAAGACGATGAGGTGTGGCAGATTTACAACGCCTTTATCCGCGTCCATCCGACTCTCCTCAATATGGTGTATTTCGGCGGCGTTGACTTCTGGCAATGGAGTGCTTACAGCCCCCCGCCAAACAAGTCATCGTGGACCTACATAGTCGACTTGTGGCGGTGTGACATGAAGGATATGAAGTTCCTTCCATCCTCTTCTCCGGGCTATCCCTCAACGTACTACGTGGCGTGTGACCAGGGGATGATCCGCTGCACGGCAGAGACGAAGCCTCAAGAGCATTACAAAAACAACGATCTCAACAAGCCGTTCGGGCTGGCAGGTGACACAAGCATCACTCGCAACAACAATCTGAGGGTCACCGAGTATTACGACTTCGATGTCGGCACCTCCGTTCCCCCCATGGTCATTGGGGGTACCCAGGATACCGGCACCCACCTATACGAGGGGAGTCCGACGTGGAAAATCATCAGAGGTGGCGACGGCTACTCTTCGCTGATCGCGCCCTCCAACAACAGCATCCTGTACTCCCAACACCAGGGACTGGTTAGCACCTGGCGGTCGGGCGATACCGGCAAGAACTGGCAACAGGATATCGCCAAGAACAAAGGGTTGCCCGACGCGAATGCGTACATTACCGTTGACCCGAACTATCCCAACACTCTCCTGGCTGCTTGTTCCTCTGGCGACAAGACGAAAGGGGGGCAGGTCTTTGCCACGACCGATGCTGACCTTGGAAAGAACTGCACCTGGACGGGGAGGGGCCCTTTCGGTACCAACGTCAACGGCGGTGTGACCCGCGTGGTTATCCAGCCCAGTACCACACACTGGTTTGCAGGCACCAGCAAGGGGCAGATCTGGCACAGTTCGGCGAAAATGCAAGGAACGTGGAGCTTGCTCGACAGCCATCCGGATAAAGCTTCGGTTCGAAGCATGACGTTTTCGCCCAAGGATCACAACGTTTTGTACGTACTGTATTCCGGCGGCGACGCGTACAGGCGAATCCAACGGCTGTGGGTCTCTGGCAGCGCATGGGTTGGTTCGTGGATCAGCGATAACCTCGACATGAAAACGGGCCCCCGGGTCATTTGCGGGGACGCCCACAGGTCCGACGTAGCCCACGTCGGCACCGATCACGGAGTCTATCGTTGGGACAGCACCAAGCCAATGTATGAGAGCTGGCAACCCTACAACGACGGGTTCCCGCTGACCACCGTCGTAGACCTGAAGGTCGGACCCGACAAAATGCTCTATGCTGCTACCAAAGGTCGCGGCGCCTGGGTCGTCATTACAGGGCCCTGACCCGAAGAGCCAAGTAGCTCACGGGGAAGTGACTGGCTTGAAGGGTGCGTTACAATTTGCCTGTGGAAATTGGCGTAATGTACGACCGCGCCCACGTACTCGTGCATCCAGGACGTGACCGGAGGACGCGAAGGCAATATAACCGATGCTCCGCACCTCCTCGGCAACCCTTTTCGCTCCGGCCAATGGCCCGCTGACGCGACATACGACGAGGTAACACTCAGGACCACTCCCGGGATAGCGCAGGATCGTGGCAAGCCGGCGCCTTGTCCCTTCTTTTCGTGAATCCAAACACCGAGCCAATGCTCCGGTTCGTCATTACCTCCAACACCGACAAGAGCATCAGTGTCCGGGCAAACGCGGAGGGCATAGAACATGCGGGCGTTGTGAGGGAAGTCATAGGACCCATTGAGAAGGGCTTGAGGAGCGCCGACCACCTGCTCGTTTGACGGCCATGTGGCGAGGATTCTGCGGAACTTCTTGAGCGAAAAGATGTCTATTATAATAATGCCCAAGGCGCGTCATGGCACATAGAAGGATCGAGAAAGGAAGGGTAGTTTAATGAAGGAGGTTTATCCAAAATGAAACAATCAAAGTCCCTCGCCGTAGCCATGTGCTTAACAGCCGTTTCTGTTCTCTGGGTCACGTCCACTTCGTTGCTCGCCCTCATTATGGTAAGCCCCGGCAACCGTCCCGTCAAAAACATGGGCTGGCCGTTGGGCTGCGAAAAGGTGGCGAATCTTCCCAGCCGCCTCGGGTACTGGGAGGGCCCGCCGTTCGGGGGGGGGCGAGTACCACTTTTTGTACCGCTGCAAGGACACCGGCGAGTTCAACGAGGCCCTGAAGACGTTTGCCGCGATCCAGGTCCCCAAGTTTTCGCACAGGTCCGCGACGTCGAAGGACCTCGAGGTGACCTATCGCCCGGAATCCGATGGGCTTCCGGTGGTTGTGCACGACGGGCCGGAATACAGTACCTGGTTCGGCGGCGGGAGAGATAAGCGGGAAGAAAAGGAGACGGTGGACTGGACGTTTACGGTGTGGAAACCAGCAAACTGGCATCGCCTGTACAACAATCCTAACCTAACTTCCGCACTTTGTAGTGAGGAATATAGGAGAACCCCGATTTTTC
>CAZXGF010000049.1:0-35118 GCA_964640185.1 uncultured Verrucomicrobiota bacterium
TGTCACGTACTGCTGCGTGCAAGGGGGCTGGGCCGGGGATGGAAACACCGGTGAGTCCCCCCGGTTCGTTGACCCGGACGGGCCGGATGACGATCCTTCGACGTACGAGGATAACGATTATCGACTTCCAGCGGAATCCCCGTGTGTTGACAAAGGCAAAACCGACGAGTGGATGTGGAAAGCGTACGATATAAAGGGGAATCCGCGAATCCTGCCCGGACCTGTCGCATGGGAAGTGGACATGGGGGCTTACGAGTACATGCCCGCAACTCTGACCGCCGCAGCTATCAGAAAGGAGGAATCGGGTGAGCTCCGGATCATTCGAATCACCCAGCCAGGGGAAAGATATACTCTCCAGTCCTGTCTCGACCTGCTTGTTAAAAGTTGGAACGAGGAAGCAATAGTCCCCTCGGAGGGTTCCTTGACCACCTGGGTCGACCCCGACACAGCGCCGAAGTGGAAGTTCTACAGAATCGAAATCCAGTGATTGGCATCCGGGTCTGGTACCGTGCCTCTGCGGTTGAAAAGCCGGGGTTCAAGCAGCAGACGTAACTTCGGCTTTGGGGGGAGTGGACTGTTACCAGAAAGCAATCACAGCAACTTGGATCCGTGCTCAAGAAGCGAGTACTCCTACGCGAAAAGAAGTGCGTTCTGACCGGCAAAATCCGTTTCCGTGATTTTGCGCAGATTGTTTGCTCGTAATTGCCAGCTCCTTCGGAAGTTACGGTCGCACCAAAGGCATTTTCGCCACATATCTCGACCACACTGGAAGAACTCGGGCCCGGTCGGATTCATACAGGGACGAATCCGACCACGTTTAGAATGTGCCGTGAGTTGTTCCCTTTATCATCCCAATTGGTTCCCCTATTCGCATGCCTGTGCTTGGAGCACAGCAAAAGAGCGGGTAGGCGTCTTCCTCACAGCGCTCAACGAATTCCGCAGACGCTCCTACGCGTAAGAAGGCTATGGGCCGACCTTCCGTCAGGCGGCTCAGGGAACTTATGGGGCTTAGTTCCGTGCTCGTTCCAACGCCTCGGTTACACCTGGCATATCGCGGAGCGTAGAGAACTCTCCGTTCCGTATCGTCCCCTCAACATAGTTGGCGATCTCTTGCTCGGTCATGTTTTGGAGAACGTCTCCGAAGGAGCCTGCCATCACCTTGATGACGGAAAGGCGATCTTTGATAGCCCGCAACTGTGAGTCAATGTCTTCAATCTGGAAAGCATTCCCGGTCCCTTCATAGATTCTTCTTTGTTCGTTGAGCGCGGATTCCTGCAACGCCATCCCTACAAGGTCGTAAACGAGGAAACGCCCGGAAGAGGAAACATTCCTTCCCATCCTCACGACGGAGTCGGCAATCCGGAGAGCGTCCTCGTATTTTCCTGTTGAGATGGAAGCGCGTGCTTGCTCCATGGAACTTCGTGCTACGGCGCGGAGCATCGCCATGTCCCTCAAAGGCAGAGTGAATGCAGCCAATCCCTTGGCGACTGGGTCGGAACATCCTTCGTCCAACAGGTAGTCGCATCGTGCCATCAGGAGACCGATGCCGTTGTCAGCGAACCTGTCCTTGAGGCTGGCTTCGGCCAGAGATTGCAGCGCTCCCTGGATGTCCCCGCTCTGAAACCGGCAATTGGCCTCATAGTAATCTGGAAGAGAATTCGTCGGATCAACTTGCTTCAACTGCGCTATGTGCGCCATCGTGGTTTCATCAAATTGTCCTTTCGCCATGAGCGCCTCCACGAGTGACGAAAGAACCACCGCCGATTTCGGATAGAGTCTGGCGGCCTCCTCGAGATATTTGAGAGCCGCATCCTTGTCCTGTACGAGAGAGGCCGCGGCGACCCAGTAGGTCGCGTCTCCGCTGTGTTCTTCCAGCGTGGCCCCGATCCCCTCAGCGGTCAGAATCTGACCGATAACGGCTTCCAGGTTGCCTTCCGAAGACGCAAGCAATTTCCTGATCGCTTCGCCGTCGAATCGAACGCCTTTCTCTGCCCCGCGAACATCCGGTTGTAGCGCGCGCCAAAGTTGCTCGATAACAAGACTGTCCTCTTTTCGCCGCTCCAGGTGCGCGGCAACCTCTCGCCGCAATTCTCGGATCACTCGATTTGTGGAATCTTGTCCCGATTCCGCGTCCTGAGCACGACTCTCGAGGTCAGCTACTACGTTTCTGTAGCACACCAGCTCGGCTCTGGCGGTTGACAATTTCTTCCCGGTTCTCAGGTTGACGAAGACCAGAACCACGCATGCAGCAACAACACTCAGGATGGCGGCGAGCCACGATGTTCCTTTCAACATAAGCTCCTCAAATGTAAGGCACTTTTCACAACAGTGAACCTTTCGTAACGCGATTCATGCACAATGAGACGCCGGTATCGTCCCGTGTAGCGCCGTACATCCGCGTTCGAAGAAGAGGCATGGATGCCGCAGGCAGTTTGCCCAAAATCAGATAAAATGACAATCCTTTTCACGCCCGAGGAGTAAGAATCCGTGGGTGATAGAAGGCGTCTCCTAACGACCCAAAATCGGATCCCCGTATCCGTAACAGCATGTGCGTTCGCAACAGGTGGTCAAATCGTTGATTACGAACATGCGAAAGGCGTTTTCGCCACATATCTCGACTCCCCTGGACAAAGGCTCCTCTCTGAGAGCCCGCTCTCGGCGTTTTTTCATCGTTCGCACGTACTGTGGCGGAAGTGCGCGATTGTCAACTGTAGAAAGGTACAGTCAACAATAGGTGTCTGTGCTTTCTTGGTCGGGGGGGAAAGCCTTTGAGATGAGAAGTGCCGTCCAAGAGGTTATTCTTCAGTCGGAATGACCTGCTCAAGGTCAGGGATTAGGTGGGGTAGATCCTCGGTTATGGTTTTCCAGACAACGTCAAGGTTGATGTCAAAGTACGCATGAATGAGACGGTTTCTCATGCTGATGATACTGGGCCAGGGCAGCTCGGGCAAGGCGTTGCGGGTTTTCTGGATACCTTCGAAGCCGCCTCGCCGAGGATTTCCAGAGATTTGACAATGGCAAGTGTCAGCATTCGGTCGGTGTCGAGTGAGCCTCTGGTCTGGCTTTGAGCGAAACGCATCGCCTCTCTTGCGGCGTCCAACATATGACGAAGACGGATAAGATCATCCTTCCGCATACAGCACCCGTGCTGAATTCATGACCTCTTTACGGAAATACCGGCTGAGGTCTTCCGGTGTTCTCAGGTCCACCTTTCGCCCCAAGAGGTCAGTTAGCTCAAGCTCCATACCAGCCAGCCTGATGAGCCCAGGGATATGGTTCGGGTCGAATTCAACCAGCAGGTCCACATCGCTCTCTGGCCGAGATTCCCCTCGATGAACCGATCCAAAAAGTGAGATTTTGTGGATGTGATTTCTGCTACAGAAGTCTGCGATCTTCTCTCTCGGGAGATCAGTAAGTGACTTGCCCATCTATAAACCGTCATGGCGTCCTGAGAGCCGCGGACCCGGCGCCAGAGCCGCTTTTTGCCCGTTCGTGAGGACGAAGGCCTCAGTCTCTCCCTCCACGTCTGTTCAAAAGGGTAGCATTTCCTGGTCGCTCGGTCAATATCCATTGTCGATTCAGGGCCGAGCAATGGCAGTGGAAAAGCCAAACAGTCAGACTGAAAGACAGCCCCTCTATTGCCCCCCTCTAACCGTGACTACCTCAAGCCTATGTCCGAAGCCGGAGTTCCCTGTTTCATCCTTGCTCTTTTGCCGTTGACCGGAACGCTGAGCAATAACACCGCGCTGACGTTGTGCCCCCCCCACGCGGCCGCGGTTTATGTTGACTTTGGTTGTTGCGTCTCCCTTTCCATGCCTCACCCGAGGCTAATCCTGTTGACGGCGTTGGCCAGCTCCGCATTGTGTGAAGGGCGGTAGGAAACTGTGGCGGGTGACGGGCTAAAACCGTGGCGCCTCGGGTCTACTTACCCTATGTGACATAGGGTTTCAACGTATTTCTATTTACTCCCCACTATGATTGTCTTGGTTCTGTCTGCCTACTCTCTTAGGGCTGGGAACGGGGTCGCAGCAGTCGGCACCGCGAGCAGATTCGGGGACTGTCCACTAACTACGGCAAAATTGACATGATCTCATTTGACATGCGATTTCCGCCACGTGCCTGGCCGGACGTCAAAGAAACCGTCAAAATCGCTCGCAGGCTCCGGCCGGGGTCTGCGGCCTGCGAGGCCCGGCCCCTTTTCGGTGTTTAGCGCGTGAACGCCTCAGCGAATTGCGCTGGGTTGGGACAGAGGTGTTGAATGCGGAGTTCGCCCAGGACACGCTTACACCAGCAACACACACTGCTTCAACCTATCTACCCTTAAAATTCCATGGAGACGGAGACGATAGTCTGACTGGGAACAAGGAGTTTATGTGGGCATATTCGATGTGCTTCGCTACGCCCACGGCTCCCTGTCAATTTGCCCTTCGGCCTATGGGTTAAGTTATTGGGCAGAAACCTTCAGGTCATAACTTCCCGTGGCCCAACCCGAGTCCACCTTCAGGTAGTAGGTCCCGGAAGCAGGGCAGAGCCAATCAATTTCCGGATGCCCACTCGTTCCGCCATCTATATATTGCATGTCCGCGTCGTAGAGAAAGAAAAAGGCGTTATGGATGAGACTGGGGGAGAGGTTGAAGACCTTAATCTCATAGCTTGCGTCTTTCACAGCGTCGAATTTCACCCAGTCTATGTCAGAACGCATGTGGAAGGTGCGGTTCTGAACGGTGCCGTCGGTGGCTGTGGTTTTTGCCAGACGGGCTTCGTCATCTGTTTCGAAAGCGTCCGCGTCCGGGTTGAGTTCATCCGCGAAGACTCTCAGCTCATAACTTCCCGTGTCGCCGCCAATCAGCCGGACCTTCAGGTAGTACGTCCCGGAAGCAGGGCAGAGCCAATCCATTTCCGGAGGCCGCTGCGTTCCGGGGGCTATGTACTCCATGTCCGCATCGTAGAGATCGAAGTAAACATGACCGCTGGGATCCGGGGAAACGTTCAAGACCTGGATGTCGTAGCCCATGTCCGCTTCAGCATCGAATTTGACCCAGTCAACGTCATCGGGTGTCTGGAAGTTGCGGCTCTGAACGGTCCCGTCGTTGGGAATGGTTTTGGCAAGACTTGCGTCGTCATCGGTTTCGAAGGTGTCCACTGCCGGGTTGACATCGTCTGCGAGAATTGTCAGCTCATAGGTGCCCGTCTCCTTGCCATTCCCTTTCATTTGTAGGTAGTAGGTTCCGGATGCCGGGCAAACCCAGTCAAAAAGGGGGCTGATTGAGGAGCCGGAGTTCCAGGCCACGCGGTTGAACTCCGCGTCGCACGGGAAGACGGTGAGCCTGGACAAACTGGAAGAAGCGTTGAAGCCCTTGATGTCGTAGCCCATGTCCTTCTCAGCGTAGAATTTCGCCCAGTCTACGTCAGAAACTATGTGAAAGTTGCGGCTCTGAACGGTCCCGTCGCACGGGATGGTTTTGGCAAGACCTGCCTCATCATCCGTCTCAAAGTCGTCCGTGGCAGGGTTGAATTCGTCCGCCAGCACTCTCAGTTCGTAGCTGCCGGTCGTCGAGGAGTGGTCCGCTCTCAAGTAGTACGTCCCGGATTTTGGGCAAACCCAGTCGGAAAGGCGGGAGGAACTCGAGGTTACGTCGTTCAACTCCGCGTCGCACAAGAAGAGGTAGACCGAGGGCAAACTGGAAGAAACGTTCAAGACCTCGATGTGGTAGCCCATGTCCCTCTTAGCGTAGAAGTTCACCCAGTCTACGTCAGGAGGTATGTGAAAGTTGCGGCTCTGAACGGTCCCGTCGCAGGCGATGCTTTTGGCAAGACGTGCCTCATCATCCGTCTCGAATGCGTCCACCGTCGGGTTGAGGTCGTCTGCGAGAATAGTCAGCTCATAGGTGCCCGTCTCGCCGGAACTGGGTGTCAGGCTCAGGTAGTACGTTCCCGATTCGGGGCAAACCCAGTCAAGAAATGGGGCTCGAGTATCCTTGTAAGTTATGTAGTCGACAGCACTGTCGAAAAGGCGAAGCTCGAGCCCGTGCGTAGCAGAAGGAGGGTTCAAGACCTGCATGCTGTATCCCATATCCGCCTCGGCATCGAACCTCACCCAATGGGTCTCGTTCATTGCTGTGTCGAAGTTGTGCATTTGAGTCTTTCCATCGCTTGGGGTGAGCCGGGCCTGCTTGGAGGTCTCGCCAGGCTCAGAGCTTCCCGACGCAGAACTTTTGTGCCAGAGCATCTTTCTCAGGTCGAGTAGCGTCCACGACGGAAGCTCTCCCCAGCTATCGTCCCATCCGCGAAACTCCACCGCCAGCTCGCTCGTCAAACCCGCGTAGAGTGCTAACTCGTAAGAGGGTGGATTGACTTGAACTTTCCCATCGAATTCGAGGTAAGGCTTGAGATTGACGGAAGGCCCGACTAAGCTCTCGAGGTAAACAGTCAGCTTAGGCTCGACATAAACCTGAAGGTTGACTCCCCCCCCGACCTGCCACGTGGGTTCAATCGGAGTGAAATCGCCCTTTTGTCTTCGATAGGTTCTCCACTCGCCATCACGCAAACTCGCACCGACCGTTATGGTCTTGGATGACTCGAACCCTGCCTCAACCCAACCTTCCACTTCTGCCTCGGCGGTGAACCCGACATTGAACTCCAGCACAACTTCTTCCCAAACGGGGACCCAGCCAACAAGTTGCACAAAGAACTTTCTGATTGTCTTTAGATTCTTCTTCTTTTCGTAAGTTACAGCGGCCTTCGCGGTGGCCCTGGCAATCGCCTTGAACTTGATTTTTCCGGTGACCTCCGTATCGAACGATTTCAGCCCACCGTCGCCCCAATCCGCGGCAACGCTGCAATCCGGCTCAAATTCGATGAACCCGGAAGTTATCTCCACCGTGATGTGCTCATCATCGTATATGGTTATCCCGTCCAGTTCTATTTTCGCTGGATTCAGGGGCGTCGAGCCTGTTCCCGCGGACAGCGGTGCAAGCGGAGACTCTTCAGCAATGGTGTGCCTCATTCGCACGCTTCCCTGTTCAAGAAGCTCCGCCAGCGAAACCGGATCGGCCTGGAAATCCACAGTATGCGAACCCGGATCATCTGTGACCGTCAACACTTTTATCTTGTAAGGGTTCTCCGGGTCTGTGCTCGCGAGAATATCCCCCACCGAGGTCCCCGGCGAGTCCCCTGTATAACTGAACGTGTACGTGTCATCCTCCGCCGAAAGAAAAGTAAGGGGAGAGGTATCGTCAATAATCTTCACATTCTCAGCGATGATCGCTTCGAGCTCCAGGTTCAGAGGCCAACTGTAGTTTTCCAGACGGTGTCCGAGCGTGTCGGACACGGAAAGCGAAGCGGTCACCGTTTCTCCGTAATCACCGAGGAACTCACCCGCATCAGGCGTGTAAGTCAGAGCGCCGTCGGAGTAGCTTAGTCTGGGGTCGCCAACCCCCACCGTTGGACCGGAACCAACCGAAAAAGCTATGGAAGCCGAATCAATTCCTGTCTCGTCGGCAAGATGAATAGTCAGCGCTTCCTCACGGCTCACTGCGATCGCGTTACTCTCGGGATAGAGATACACCACCTCTGGCGGGTCAGTATCGAGCTTCCGCACGCGGTAGAACCTGATGCCGCTGGTGGTCTGGTCCTTGTAGGTGCCGAGCTGCGATGGGACAACAACCGGCTCCGGGTTGAGCTCCGTCCAATCGCCGTCCAGCTCGTCCGTGACCATGATACTGTAAGATTTCCCCGGTATGGAGTCCCACGAGATAACGAGCTCGCTGCCCTCTCCTTGATAATCAGATGACAAGGTGATCCATCCGGGTATCTTGGTGGCTGAAGCCCTCGCGCAGAACAAGCCAACAAGGATAATTGCCAGGAGTAATCGTTTCATCACAAAGCCTCTTTCTTGCCTTTATTGTAGTGCTCCAGATTCAGTCGGGCGCCCCCACAACCCAGGCGCCATGCCTGACGCATTAATGCCTCGGGCTATTATATCCATGAGATGGTACAACACAAGTGCGATCTATCGAGCGGTGGCGACCTGCAAAACAAACGGAAGAGATGGGGGCAAGCAAGTTGCCATCTTTACCTCGACTCGGAGCCTGTGAATAGTGGCACTGACGACGAACATTTTAGAGCATCCCGGCAGAGTGCGCACGAACAATGGCGTTTTTCTCATTTCGTTCACAGTACACCCATATACTCAGCTATGACTGCTTCCCGATGTCAGTTGTTCAGCGCAGACCCGAATGCCGGGAAAACATCCTTGTCAGATGACGTTCACACTTTTTGTCTCCCGTAACGGTTGACTGTATAACCCACAAAAACGCGGTGTTTCGTTATCGCCGCGAAATTGCGGCCGGAAAGAGTATCGAGCTGAGTTAGCATGGCACATTGCCGCCTTGGATTCGCTTCTTATTTGTAGTGAGTGTTGGATGGCTGCTCGCCGTTCCGTCCAGCGACGTGCGCGGTGCCAACGAACATCGAAAAGTGTATGGATACCGAATCGAGTTTGCGATCTTCTTGGGCGGGTCCGAGTGGGAGGAGGCCCGCGAGGTCATCGTGCTTGCAGACAGGAGCATTCTGGTGGGCGGCCAGACCTCTTCGGAAGACTTCCCGGTAACAGACGGCGTGGTGCAGCCGAAGTATTGTGGGGAGCCCGCGGGTACCGGACACGGGGGGCTGTACAGTGGGGACATGTTTCTGACTCGCTTCAGTAGGGATGGCAAACGCTTCGTTGCGTCCACGTACTTCGGTGGCTCCAGGCAGGAACGGAGCGTGTACGGCGACGGTTTCCTGACGAGGCTGTCGGCTGACCGCAATCCTTTCACGTTCTCCACCTGTGGGGGGGGCGGTTGCTCCCAGTACATCCGTGACGTCTCTGCCGATTTGGACTTGCGGACGCGGCTGCCGGACATCGAATTCTCCTGTGTCTCGCCATCGAACTTGAGGCGTTTCTTCCCTTTCGTTCAGAGGAGGGCGATTGAACGGCGGAAGCATAAGAATCGCTTCTCAGCATATCTTGTCTGCCGTTCTGGGAATCTGATTCGCTGCAACCTCCGTGCCCTGTTTCAGTTCGGGACAGCCGCCGATGCTCTCATCGCTTTTCGTCCGAAACCGGCTTGACAGAAAATCCCAAAGATGAGAACGCCCCTATGGGTTTGCTATTGACTTGTTGTGGTCAAACGGAGGGGTGGGTCGTATGTCTGTTCGAACGAAACACAGACTGGAGCAGGAAGTCACCGCTCGTCCCCTTGCTCCCTTGTGGGCGGAGGCAGACTGGGAAGACACGCTCAACCAATTCTTGGCATCAGTTCATTCTCTCCCAGCCGATGAAGACAGAGCATATGAGATGGTGTCAGGGTCTCCCGGAGATGGGAGACCAAGAAGCTTTGGCGACGGCTGGGATGCGACCGGGCCCGTTCTGTTCAATCCTGAACGACTTGCCGAGATCTTGATGGACATCAATCCGCGCATTGTCGAGCTCTGGAAGCAGGGAGCAATCACCTTGGAGCAGGTACAGTTTTACGTCCTTCCTCTATTTCGTGAGGCAGCAGCCAGAGGGCGGGGAAGTACAAGCGACTGGCTGCCCTCCATCCCGGAGTAAAAGCCGGAGGGCGCGATCGCAGCTACGAAAGCTGGAAGGTGAACCGGCAGTGTTTCAATCAACAACCCAACGAAAGGAGCAGTGCGCATGGCAAAACCAAAGACGAAGACGCAAATCGTAGATGGCATGGCAAAGGCCGCTGGGATCAACAAGAAGCAAGCGAAGGCTGCTCTTGAGGCACTTGTGGTTATGGCCTACAAAGGCACCAAGGATGGATTCACCATTCCCGGCTTGGGCAAGCTTGTGGTCGTGAGGCGAAAGGCTCGTTGGGGCCGTAACCCGGCGACGGGCGAGAAGATCAGGATTAAGGCCAAGAAGGTTTTGAAATTCCGCATGGCTAAAGCTGCCAAGGACGCGATCCTCCCGACCAAGGCGTGACCTAATTCGCACACTCTTCTTTCGGCGAAAGGTAAGGGTAGTGCTGTGTTTTGCGGGACGGACAGGCGCAGATCTGGTCGTGACGCTGAAGCTGGCTCCCTCGCCTATCGCAACCGAGGATCTTTGCCCCGGCAACACCGTGCCCAAACCGACTGATAGCCGGCAGGCTATTTCTTCTTCGCTTTCGACTTTTTCGGAGTCTCCGGACTGAGGCAGCCAGCTTCCCCCAATTTTAGGTCCGGCCCCAATGTGTAAGTACGTCCCTCGCGAGTTGGAAATTCAACTTCTTCATTGCCGTAGCGTATCCTGCACGGGTTTCCCAGGGCCGACCTGATGATCGCTTTCTGTAGCCTGCCTTGTTCCCAGACCATGTCCACTTCGAACCCGCCTCGGGCTCGCAGGCCGTGGACTTGTCCGCTCGCCCAGGCCTTGGGCAAGGCAGGAAGCAGGTGAATTCGTCCGGCATGACTTTGCATCAGCATCTCGGCAATCCCTGCGGTTGCTCCGAAGTTTCCATCGATCTGGAAGGGTGGACAACTGTCGAACAGGTTCGGCAATGTATGGCCGGGCCTGAGCAGATTCATGAGAACGTTATGCGCATGCTCGCCGTCATTCAGGCGTGCCCAGAGATTGATCTTCCACGCCAGGCTCCATCCCGTACCACCGTCGCCGCGACGCTCAAGCGTCTTCCGACAGGCCTGAGCCAGTTTCGGCGTGTGCTCAGGTGTAATCTGATTTCCGGGATGCAAACCAAAGAGATGGGACAGATGGCGGTGAGTCGGTTCCGGCTCATCCACGTCCATCAACCACTCCTGCAACTGACCGTGTTGACCGACTTGCATGGGAGGAAGCTGCTCCACTGCCTCTTTCAGCTTTGCTCGAAACTCGCGATCGATTCCTAAAGTCGTCGAAGCTTGGATGCAATTCTTGAACAAATCCGTGATGATTTGAATATCCATGGTCGGGCAAGCACAAACACTGACTCCACCCTGTCGAGCCCGATGGGCGTTCTCCGGCGAATTGGAAGGACAGGTAACGAGCCATCCTTTTTGCGGGTGTTTGATCAGGTAGTCAAGGTAGAATTGTGCAGCTCCCTTCATAATCGGATAGGCCTTCTTGGCGAGAAACTTCTTATCTTGCCCGAATTCGTAATGCAGAGACAAGTGTTGACACAGCCATCCTCCCCCGCTGGGCCACATGCCATAGAATGCATAATCTACCGGTCCGGCCGCCCGCCACAAATCCGTGTTATGATGCAGGACCCAGCCGTTGCAGTCGTAATGCTCCGTCGCGACTCGGTTTCCTGTGATGGTAAGGTCTTCAAGCAGCCCAAATAGAGGTTCATGACATTCCGCCAGATTGCATATTTCGGCCGGCCAGTAGTTCATCTCCGTATTGATGTTGACCGTGTATTTGCTGCCCCATGGCGGTGTAAGATGTTCGTTCCAAATCCCCTGCAGGTTGGCCGGTTGGGTGCCGGGCCGACTGCTTGAAATGAGCAAGTACCGTCCGAACTGAAAGTACAATGCCGCCAGCGCCGGATCCCCTCCTTGCTCCGCCATTTTCTGCAAACGTACGTTGGTGGGCAGCTTCATCGCCGCGCTCTTCCCCAGATTAAGCTTCACCCGGTCAAATAGTCGGCGGTAGTCACTCACATGGGCAGACCGCAGTTGCCTGTATTCTTTCCCGATCACAGAGCGCAAATACCTCTCGCAACGCTTGCCCGGATCAGCGGAAATGTCTCGATAGTTCTTATGGCTCGTGGCCGCCACAATCATCAGCGTAGCCGAGTCGGCATCCGTCACAGCCAATGAGTCGCCCTCTACGATGAGCTTGCCCCCCTGGGCCTGAACAAGGAGCCGAGCTTGGAACCGCAATCCCGAACCTGTGAGCGGGGCAATCAGGCTGGCCTTCTTACCCGTCCCAATCCACTGTCCCGACATGATTAGTTGGCCGGGTTGTCCAGTATGGATTTGATGTTTGTGTGGACTGTCAAGAGTGGAGGAAAAGTGGATTCTGCCTGGCTTGTCACAACTCAGGCGCACCACAATCGCCTGATCCGGAGACGAACTGAAGACCTCCCTTGTGTATGTGGCCTGGCCCGAGCGATATGCCACCGTGACTATCCCGGACCCCAGATTCAGTTGTCTTCGATAGTCAGAAACCTCGTTGTGTCCGGGAAAGGTCAGTCGCAGATCACCCAAAGGCTGGTATGCCTGGAGGAAGCGGGGATTGCCCATCATGTGCTCATCCACGATCTGCTGGGCTTGTTCGTGCTTGCCCGCGAAGATCAGGCTCCGCACCCGCTGCAGATACTCACGAGCCTGGGAATTCGTGTAGTCGTGAGGGCTACCGGACCAGAACGTATCCTCATTCAGTTGGAGTCGTTCCTCACTGCACCCTCCGAAAACCATTGCCCCCAAGCGGCCGTTGCCGATAGGCAAAGCTTCGACCCACCTGTCCGCTTCTTTCGGATACCACAGAGTAAGATATCCTTCGGGCAAATCCAATGCGTTCGCTTCTCGTCCCTGGGCTTCCAGATGAGTGGCCTGCATGCCGGAGAGAACAAGAGGCAGTAGAAGTACAACAACTATTTTCTGCGGATTCATGACATAATCCCCTTTTTCAGTTTCGGACCTATAGACCACGAGGGTTTGTTTTTCGACTACTGTCTTAGATACTCTGAGGGGCCTGCCAGAGTCAAGCGCGAGGCGTGAAGAACCGACTCATGTTGGCCGTGCCCCGGAAGCAGACGTTTTTCAAACCGAAAGAGACGGCTTCTTATGCCAAAAACGAAATATACGGTTTTGCTCAACTTACCTCTCCGCAACTGCCCGCATGGTCGGTATCTACAATCCAGCACCAACCAAATATGCAATATAACTCGACCTGAATCCCGTAACGTACCCCGGCTGACGCCGTCTCAGAACGGCTACCGCCCCTTTTCGAATTCACGCGGCGCATAATGGCGGGCCCCGTGACTATGCCACTGTAGCTATGATACCAACGCATTCACACCTCGCGATTCGGGAGAACGACTCACAGTAAGCTCAACGGGTGCGTGCGATTCTTCAATGGCAGTGCGACTGGCGAGTTTTGTCGGTGTGACTCGTACACGGCCAATATCATCTCCAGAGCCGCTCGCCCGTCGTACATGCTGCATTTCGGCTGGGTATCTTTCTCAATAGCGCGTATGAGGTCGAGCGCGACCAGACGATTGCCAAGACGGTGGTGAGGGTCACTAAGGGTCTCCGGCCTGTCGATGCCGCCGCTGGAGATCTGTTTCCATCGGGCTTTGCTCCGTCCAGGTTGCCAGGAGGCATCTTCCACAAACCATATCTCGGGCACGGCGCCGGTCGTCATGGTGAGAATCCCCTTTGTTCCGTAAATCTGAAGGCCGAAGCGTTTTGATGCTCCATGCTTGGCGCGGTGTGTCGAGAAATAGCCCATCGTTGTTCCCTCGAACCGATACGTAGCATGGATCTCATCGCCTGCGAGTTGGCCAATGCCTTCGGCTCCGTCGCGGACTTCGCTTTTAGTGACTGGCTTGCCACCGTCTCTCACGCGCGCGAAACACCATTGTGGATCACCAGCGAAGTACCGCATCAGATCCATGATATGGGTTCCGAGTACCATCAGGTCCTCCCCGCCTCCGCGGCGGTCCTCCTTGCCCCGGCCCCGCAACTCAAGCATGTCCCCAAGTCTGCCCTCTGCGATGACCTCCTGTACATGTCGCAACGCTGGACTGTACCGGGTCTGATGAGCAATCGCCAGTTTCAGACCACGCTTTTCAAGAGCAGCGACCATCTCGTCTGCCTGCTCAAGGCTCTGGCACATCGGCTTTTCAAGGAAAATGTGACAACCGAACTCCGCGCAGGCCAGTACCATATCACGGTGGCAATCCGACCAACGCGGCGCCACACTTACGATTTGCGGGTGCTCCTTCTCCAACATCCGACGGTAATCGGCGTAGGCTCTGGGAGCCTTGAGCCTTTTAGCGGCTGCTGCACGGCCCTTAGTATCTTCATCCGCCACAGCCACTACCTCAGCTTGGTCTATGTCGTTCCAGACCACGTCCAGCCCATGACCGTAATATCCTTTGCCTGTTCTGCCGATCACCGCAACTCGATATTGGGAGCCCTTCGCGCCGGCACGATGTGGGTCCACCACTACCGCACCCGCGAGTGCGAAGGCTGTGTCCTTTATGAACTCTCGACGTTTCATGGATTCAATCCCTTTTTCATAGTGTATCCATACTCGTCATACGAGGACCCTATTATCCTAATATCCCGTGCCTTTGCTTTTGCTGAGTTGTCATCTGCGTGGCGCTGCTATCGCCCGTAATTCTGCACAGCTCATTCTCTTGACGCAACTGATTTAGCGCTCGTCTCCTTCCCGGTGCATCTCTTCGGTTCTAAGCGATCCTCGAAAAGCCGCACGCTATCTTTCGTTTTTGAGCTTTCCGAGACTATGCGCGGCTCGAAGGCGCGGACTTCCCACCGACCTCCTTCGGGTGAGTCCCCCCCTCGCCGCGACAACTTAACCGATTCAGATGCCGTTGGCGCTTGGCTCCGCGTCCCGGCAACAGCTCTTTAGGGAAGACTAACTCAAAGAGTGGCACAAACTACGGCGGCAGAACAACCGCGTGTGCGCTGCACGCGCTGGTTCAGCAATTCCTACCACTCATTTCTTGATAAATCCGTATTTGGTCAGAAGCAGATCTTCATCTTGAATCAGGCCCACACCTCGTGCGTATGTTTTGTAGCATTTTTCGTCGGGGTGTAATCCGGACGTCTCTTCTACTCTCAGGCAGTTCTTGAATGTCCCCGCCGGCGTTTTCATAGTCACGTCATCGCTTATGATCTCAGCCCTGTCCATGGCGCTCGGCGCCATCTCCTGGTAGTGTCTGGCCCCAAGGAGAATCGTCCCGGGCATTATTATGCCAGCCCTCGAATTCTTCTCGTCCGCTCTCCACGCTCCCGAATGGCGGACTATCTTACCTCCCTCGTAATCGTCCACATCCTCTCCGAAATAGAATACATCGCCGTGCTCTTTACAAATGGCGAAGAAGTTCCTCGAGACCTCCACCAGTTCTCCGTTCTTTTCTTCCCGTTCTTCCACAACTCTCGTTTCTACACCGCCGATCTTCTTTGTTTCATCCAGGACGGTAATCACCACTTTTTCTTTGAGGCTTTCCAGCACCAGTTGATAACCCGGTTCCAGAATAAAGAACCGATTCCTGCCAACCGAAGAGAAGGTGCGGTTCTCCTGATCGAAAAACTTCGTCCATTTCTTGCCTTGCTTGCGGTCCGGGGCTGTTGTTTCAGGCATCCTCTCCTTGATCTCAATGACCTTGCCTTCCGGGGAAATTTCAACTTCGTACTCTTTTGCGCCGGAACGTATGTCCACATCATATTGGCCAGGATCCTCCCCTTCAACCTCCTTTTCAATTCTCAGGATCTGCCCCTTCGGAAAGGCTTCCTCGATAGCCTTTCTTATGACAGCCCGCAGCTCCGACGGCGAGACAGAGACTTTTCTCTCTTGTGCTGCAGCCTGAGACGGAAAACCCATGACGGCCAGCATCGTGGACAACCCGACAGCGATGAGAATTGCGTCAACCCAACCTGATTTCAGTTTCATAATTGATCTCCTTCCCCTTTTCGCTTTTCAGTTTCTCTACAAGTTCACGGGAACCTTCCCGCGTGGATCCACAGCCCCGACGGTAACTGAAGCAAAATCCGGTTTCACGGCAGCCAGCACAGCGATTCATTTTCGCAGGTTTTCAACTGCTTTTTCGGATGGCGCGGGAAACAGTTCAAAAGAAACCGTCGGTCTTTGACTCGAATTCCAGATGTGTGTCACCTTCATAGCACTTTCTCATTCCCAGTCGTACGCGCTATGCGTCGTTTGTCGAGACCGCGAAGTCTCTACGAATCTCATAGGTTTGCTTTGATGTGTTCGATCATCCAGTCGGTGACCTTTTCGTAATCCACAGGCTTGCCGTGACCGTCGTAGTATTCCGCCGAGTAATAACCAGGAAAGCCACTGGCCTGAGCCATTCGCATACAACGATCGAAATCAAAATCGGTGTGCTTTCCGTTTTCATCAAACTGATGGGTCTTAGCGGAGATCAGATGTCTGGCGTAGGGCAGTATCGCCTTAAGGCCCTCGTAGCGAATCCCCGGTGGGAAGTTTCCATAGTCCGGAAGGATTTCCAGATTCTTACTGCCGATTGCTTTTACTACCTGAATTAGCGCCTCGGGATCGGAAGATAACCCACCATGGTTCTCTACAAGGAGAAGGATTCCCTTTTGCTTCGCGTATTTCTCAATTTCCCTGAAAGAGCGAATGCAGGAATCGGCGGCCCCGCCTCCCGTATTGGCTCGGATGGATTTGGAGCCCAACGCGACGGCCGAATCAATCCAGGTTTTGAAGAAGGCTACACTCTTCTGGCGACTTTCTTCACTGGAATCGGCCAGATTATATCGTTCATCAATTTGCACGTTGATTAGTATGGATTTGGTCTCGGCGACTCGTTTCTTTAATTTCTGGAGATAGGCCGGGGATTGCGACTCAAAGTGCTTGCTCCAGAATTCTACATTGTGGACTTTGAACCGGTCTGCGAAGTACTCCGGTACATCCACCAATTTGAGCTCGTTTATTGGGGGATGGTTCTTGATTTTCGTCTGCCTGAAGCGGGCACGGAATGTCACGCTGCTCACTCCGATCCGCTTCATCGGATCCTTAGCCCGAGCGACGACTACGTTGGGAGAGACGATACCCGAAACAATCGCTCCGGCGGAAAGCTTCAAAAACGTTCTCCGTTTCATCTTCGTGTTCCCTTCTTGATTGCAGGTTCTTTTATCCCTTCAGAATGACCACTGCCCAACCACGCCGAGGGCGTGGTTCGTGTAAGACATCGCAATTCTTACTCGGCAGGCGCCAAGAATCAAGATATATCCTTGATCCTTTCTGGCCTCATGCCATCTCCTGTCGGGTGCCCATTCACGCCGGTCTTCAACTTTGTCCCCTCCCCACATGTTTTAAGATTTTCCCTGCGTAAGGCTTCCAATCCCTCGATGTGCCTCTGTCTCGCCGCTGTCCTGAGAATCTGGCCGATGCGGGATTCACGCCCTCGATAGTAGTGGAAAGGGGGGATCTGCCTCCGTCGCTTCCTTGAAAAGCGTTTCTCTCACGTTTGCTTGATAATCGCCCGATAAGAGAAAACCGCACGCTTTCCCCATTGAAGGTGGCGCCAGGCCTGTGCACGGCATAATGCCGAGCAGATCGGTGGCGGTTCGCACTCTCGGTTCACTCAGTGACTCTTTTGGAGAGTAGGAAAACGCTTGACAAGCGTGACCGGGCCCACGACAATCCAGACCATAGGCGCGGGGCCTATTTCCTTGGGACGGTCCCGAGGGTCCTGGCGAGCCGTCAATGGCTAACGGTTCTGAGACTTCAATGAAAAGGAGGGTGAGATGAACCGAGTGCGCAGTTATCTGGTATTGGTCTTAGTGTTCGCGTTCGTGACCGCAGCATTTGCCGCCACTGCGGCGCAAGCTCCTGGCCGGGGACGCGGCTTTGGTGGGACGCGCGGCAGCTTGCTGGGTCTGCTGAGAGTGGAACAGGTCCAGAAAGAGTTGAAGCTCAACGAGGAACAGATCGGCAAGGTGAATCAGATTAGCGAGAAGCTACGGGCAGAAATGAGGGAGCAGTATGCCGGCCTGCGGGACATCGAGGACATGCAGGAACGGCGAGCGAAGATGACCGAGCTGAGCAACCAGTTCGATGGAAAGGCCCGCGGGGAGCTCCGCGAAGTCCTTTCCAGAGAGCAGATGATGCGGTTCTTCCAGATCCGCCTCCAGGTCAGAGACACCCTGTATGCTCTGAACAATAGGTGGATCGCCGGTCGCCTGGAACTCACCGACGAGCAAAAGAAGAAGGCGGCGGCGCTGGACAAAGCGACGCAGGACAAGGTCACCAAGGCCTACGCCCCGCTGCGCGATCTGAGCCGGGAGGAGCGGCGTGAGAAGATGGCCGAGCTGCGCGAAAAGATCACCAAGCTACGCGAGGAGACGGAGAAGAAAGCCCTTGCACTGTTGACTGCCGAGCAGAAGAAAGCGTTCGAGAAAATGAAGGGCGAGAAGTTCGAGTTGCCAGCACGGCGCCGCCAGCCGTGATCTGGTAATCAACAAGATCCCGACATATTAGAGATATCGTGTCCACGCCGAACTCGAGTATCTGGCCTTTTTGTGCCTTAGAGCCTGCGTTTCGTTTCTGAGGGTGATGCTGCTACGGGGCAAGGCTCGCGATCAAGAAGGCAGAGGGGGATGCTGCGCTAATCTGCGATCTTAGACTGGTCGAGATAATTCTCTTGTGACCAGTCTGTGATTACTGTTTGCTCTATACACACCTGAATCCACCGAAGGTGATGGGATTGTCCTCGTCAGGGCCCAAAGGAGTTGTGGGGGCAGCCGACGGTAATCGGAAATGCGGCAGTCGTTGGCTCACATCCGAGCGCGAATTCATTTTTCCGCGACGCCTGGGACCTGGTTACGCGGTTTCACCCCAGGCGTTCCACCCAGTGCCGAACAATGCGCGTGAACAGGAGCATCTCTGCGCATATCGGCGGAAGCCTATAGCAGTGGCCTTGGGCCCCCATGGGTGCTGTGATTTCGTCGAGACTTGACCTGTTTGCAGCACGCCCTGCAGGACCCAGGCGAGCTTTTCCGTTTCGCTTCTTACGCCCAGAACGGTTAGTCCGTCGGTTCGATGAGCCGCTTCTCGACTAATGCCCGGTGAAAGTCGGTGTTCCTGAGCCGCCTCTTTTCACGGGAGGTAGCCTCATTGTATCGCCTCATATAGCCGTCAACGGTGACAAAAGTATCCTTGAACGTGAGATGTTCCTTGGGGATGTACTCCACGGCTATGGTTGGGGGATCACTCACGATGTGCGTGGACATGAGGAAGAGAAGTACAAAGTTGATGAGGGTGAAAAGGATCACCGCGCAAAGAACCGTCGAAGTACGTACCACCATCACTTTGCTCGGTTTCTCGTCTGCTTGGTTTTTCTTCATTGCCCCAGTGCTCCTTGTCTCAGGTTGGATCATCATTGCCGGGCAAAGGCCACGGCCGGATGAAAGTAGAGTCGGACCCGGTCAGCCAGTTCTTGATTATAGGCGACAGACTCTACTATTCAACCCCCATTCTCTCTTTGGCCGGAAGAACGTGCATACACTCTTGTCACAGGATCACGGAGATGCAAGAAGACCGCTTCGGTCAGAACGTTACTGTTTTGCGGCCTTCGTCTTTCAGCAGCATTATGACCTTCTCTTGGCCCAGAGACTCGACACGATGCTTGCCGTAAAACGCCCGTACCCGGCATACGCCATCGGAATCGGCCTTGGTGCTTGTACTGGTCCACCATCTGTTGAACACCAGGTCCCGATACGCGTTCGCGGCCGGCGTCGCCGGTGCGGATGCGTATGTGGCGATCACTACGTCGTGGGTGTCTTCGATGATCATGCCGCCGCGTATGATGCTGATGCCCGGCGATGGCGCGGTCTGCCCGGCGATGGTGATAAACGGCTCGGATATCTTCAGGATCGTACTGTCGAGATCGATGATTCCGCCGACCTCGAAGACTACTATCCGCCGTCCCTTGACGGCCAGTGCCGCTCGCAACGATCCCGGTCCATCGGAGTTTAGATTCGTAACCTTGATTATGCGGCCGTCATGACCGCCGGGCGTCTGCACTCCAAAGCCTGCTGCGCCGGGAAATGCGAGTTCGCCTGCGGCGGCGCAGACCATGCACAGACATGCGGCTGAGAAGATTGCCGCTCGAAGTGCGTACTTTTCTGTTCTCATAATGCCGCCTCGTTCTCTCTTGAATAGTATTGGCTGATATTTCCCATATAACATTTTATTGGACAATTCCCAGAGGATTTCTGATGAGAAGAACTCACCGAAAGTTCCGCAATATGCGTTAGTTGTATGGCACTGTAACAGGTTAGGAGAAGCCGGAAACGACTTACAACTGCTTATCGAGGGACTCGTATAAATTCAAATCGTCCCTGGATGAAAGCATCACAATGCCTGCTTCCGTTCTTATCCATCTCTAATTTCTCATTCACTTCCTCGTTGCCACAAGACCGTTGATGTATTCCTCTACATTCGTGTAGCCGTCCTTATCGCGATCCTTCGCTCCGTCACTCGCGTCGTTCGGGTCCAGGCCGCGCTTCTTTTCCCAGGCGTCCGGCATACCATCGCGGTCGGAGTCGGCGGGCGCGGGAGCGGACTTCAGTTCCGGCCACCCGCCCACGTCCTTCTGCGAATCAATGATGCCTGTACCGCCGCCGTTCCAGATTTTCCCGTATTTCGCCGTGCCGGTGCGCGTTTCCTCGACAATGCGGGTATCGAGCGCATCGCGCTTGGGGAAATTCGCGCCGACCCCAGCGAGAACCAACTCGTAAGCCTTATCGGCCGACTGCGGCGTCACGGGCGCTGCCGGGATTGGCTTTTTCAGCATGATCTCATCAAGCGGGGCCTTGCCGTGAACGCCTTTCCTGTTGTCGGTGGTGACTTCGGGAAAACGTTCGACATGATTCCGCGCGATATAAAACCGGCCGGCCCAAGAGTCGTTCTCCTTGTAAGCTTCCACTATTCTTCCGCGAACCTTTTTCAATGTCGCCGGACCGGACTTGTAGTAGTTCGCGATCATGTTGACGCGGCCCGCTTCGTTGCCATAAGAGCTGTTGAACCCCCAGTTGTAGATCACGTTGTTGCGATGGTCGACCGTGTCGCTCTCCGCACCATCGAATCGCGGAGTCCGGCTCGTGTGATGAGCGAGCAGGTTGTGGTGAAACGATGCGTTCGTCCCGCCCCAGATGCCGCCGTAGCCGTGTCGCCCCTTGGGGTGAACCGAGTGCGCGAGACTTTCGGCGATCATGCACCACTGGATGGTCGTATTTTTATTGTCCCTATAGAAAGAAACACACTCGTCCACGCTCCAGCTCGCCGAGCAGTGATCGACAATAATGTTCGTACACCCGATCCCGCCTAAAGCATCAATCGCGCCGCCCGACACGTCCCCGGGTCGAATCCGTATGTAGCGCAACACCACATCGTGCGTTCTTATGCCCAGATAGTTCTTCAGGCAAATCCCGTCTCCCGGCGCCGTCTGTCCGGCGATGGTTATAAAGGGATTCTGGATGAACACCCCACTTTTCAACTCGATGTTGCCTGAAACTCGGAACACGACGATCCTTGGCCCCTCGGCCTCGACGGCCTCGCGAAAACTCCCCGGCCCCGCGTCCTTTAGGTTCGTGACTTGGATCACCCGTCCCCCGCGTCCGCCTCGCGCATAAGCCCCGAAACCCTCCGCTCCAGGAAAAGCCGGAATCGTCATGTCCGACCGGACCGCCTGAGCCGGTCCGGCATCAACAACCGGAGGAGGATTGAACCGTGTGTCGGCAACGTAAGTTTCTACGAAACATAACTTGCCGTTGAAGGCGCCCTCAGCCGGCGCAATGGTCAGGCGACCGTCGGTGACTTCCAGATTCCGTAGCGTGTACTCATCAGAATAATTATCCTCCTCGATATCCGGCACAATCGTACCCTCTATATCGAATCCGTATTCGAATCCATTCCGGGCGGAAAACGCCAGGCCGTAGTCCTTGATATAACCTGCAGGAGTAGGGGATGCTTCCTGCTCGAAGTTGATTTTCACAACTTCACAAGGGTGTTGGCCGCTGGCGACGCCCGCAATCACCGCGAATGTGAGCATCAGAATTAACACAACATTTCGCTCATTCATTTCCCGTGTTCGCCAATTAAATGACTACCGCCACTTTGAATACTTATGTGGGTGACCCGGTACTTATTCCACCAAGTCCACAACGCATCGGAACCCGATGGTTGAGCAACGGTCCAGTCCTGGCCATACGAGCAAGAACTTCGCCGCGCGCCCGCACGGTTGGGGGCCGCCATCGGCGTACCAGCCAGAGCCCTTGGCCTTATAGAAGGACCCGCCACGTATATAGCAAAAACGCGATCGCCCTTCGTTACTACGCTCACTCTCCGTCCACTCCCAGGTGTTGCCGCACATGTCGTAGCATCCAAAAGGCGAACGTCCCTCAGGAAACGCATAAACACTCGTCGTGCCCTTGCTTTTCCCGTTATTGCAGACGTTCGACTTCATCTTGCGGCCCCACGGATACTTCAGGCGTTTCGGCCCCTGGGCCGCATACTGCCATTCCTCTTCCGTAGGCAGCCTTTTTCCCGCCCACCTGGCGTACGCTCGAGCGTCATCCAAATCAACGTACACAACGGGGTGGTCTTCTTTGCCTGCCGGCGCCTTTCCATTAGCCCAGTGTTTCAGGAAGTTCTCATCATGACGAGGCTTATAGCCCGAATCTTTGAGGAACTCCGCGTACTGCGAGTTCGTCACCGGAGTCAAATCAATGGCATATGCCGATAGTTCCAACTCTCGCTCCGTTGGGGTCTTCCAGTGAAATCTATCTGGGCGGCCATCCGTTTGAAAGTTGACTTCGATTTTCACCCTGGCGGCAGCGATGGCAGCCATGGCCCGGGGAATACTGTCCCTATCGTACTTCGATGTTCTGGTAATGGGCGTGGCAAATCCATTCCCCTGAGGGTAGCTCGTATCCCCGTCTCTGTGGCTGAAAACTTCGGCTTGCTTTTGTAGGAATCGCTCAAAGTCCTCGGTTACTGCTTTTTCAGGGACCGCAATAAGACCACCAACCCCCCTGGCGTCTATACTTCCGTTAAGGCGGGCAAGGCCGCCTTTGATTTCTACCTGAGCTTCTGTCCCCCTTATAAGATCGAAGTAGCTCGTTCCCTGCGCGTGAGACACAGTAAGCAGCTCCCCGACATAGGGCTTGTCGGCTCGGTTGACAAGCGTCCACAGTCTCAATCCGCTGCCCTCCCACAGACTGGCAAACACGTCATCGCCTTGGCTCTCAACCAGTGGGCTCCACCCCTCTCCAGCAAATAAGGCAATATAGCGGCGCTGAATCGGGATCATTGAACGAAGCATGGAACGATCTCGCGGGCTCCACCCATCCCAGCACCCAAACCGATTCTCCCATACCAGCGTCCCAGTACCATTCATCCAGGAGGTCTGAAGATTGCCTGTACGGTCAGAAATCCATCGGTTCGTCGGATAGACCACGTGTCTTCGCTCGAACCATTTGTTTCTCACAACGCCTGGCGCGTGACTATCTTTGAAGAACCATGTCTTCCACGGCTTACTTTGTCCCCACGACATATGGTGGGTAGCAACATCCTCCATGGCCACGGCCAGTTCCGTCTGCAACGCCAGGCCAGGTCCTATATCGTCCAATTCAGCCCGCAGCTTCGCACTACCAAACCAGGTATCAAGATAGATGCCGTCAGCATCAATGGACTTCACCGTCTCCATCAACAGGTCCGCATCGGACTTACCTTCACGTCGTGTTCCAGTATCCCATGGATTGTAACTAATGAAGACCTTTACCCCTTTTTCGTGGCAGGCCTTGGTCACCTCACGCAACTCTTCCAAACCGCCGGGCAAGTCACGGTAAAAGTCGAATTGATTTCTTTCATCGAATCCAATGCGCGGGTAGGCTTGCCACAGCAATACGTTGTCAAATCCCCCGTATTCCTTCTCCCCATACTCAAGAAACTTATCGAGCGTGTATTTGCCTGTTTCAGGGTCAATGAATAACATTTCCCACGACATGATTGGGGTGCTCACCAGGTTCGAAGGAACCCAGGCAAACTCCTTTGCCCGGTAATACTTGTCATCATAATTCAAGGCTTTGCGCTGGTCCTCGCGCCACTGAGTCAACCAATCACGCCACAGCGGCCATAGTGCTGGCTCATCCGGAGCGGGCATGATATTGTCGAAGGTCATTTCATTCGGCAGATTCGGCTCTGCGAGTTTGGCCTTTCGCCACTGAGTCAATTGAGCGCGCCACGCAGAAAACTCTTTCTTTAAGATGACTCCTTCGGCTGCCTCCACATTTGCGACTGGGACTATCAACGCCAGAATCGCCGTGCAACAAAAGAAATAACGCATTCGTCTCACCTCTTCATCTCCTCTCAGATTAAAACTAAACAGCGATTTTCGCGGAGCGATAACCGCCAAAAGAGACCGCTACTGTCCGGCTATAAGTAGCACAACATCAACTGCTTACAAGAATCACCTGTTTTGGTTTTGTAAATGTCTTCAGAAAACGCCTGTAAAATGGGGGTTTTCTCGAAAAGCGTCACGCTCAAAACCTGTAGAATTGTGTAGAGGTTTTGGTGCGCATCGTGAACACTCCTTGATGTCATTTATTGTTGCGATGGCTTTGAACATCGCCTTGGGCATCGTTTTCGACCCATGACTTGTGAATAACGGCTTGGCCTATTGCAGGGCGAGCATAGGCCAGACTTTCAGTACCTGCCTTCCGCCCCCAGGAAGCTCAAAGGGGCCCGGGAAGGGATTGGCGGTATTTCTTTTTTTTCCGAAGCAATCGGTGTCAATGCGGTACGGCGAGCCGTCGGGTTGTTCATAGGGCAGATCCGGAATCTTCGCCCGTCCGAGCAGTTCGGTCGTTACGAGCTGACGCGACTGCTTTTCGGCCCATGTCTTGTCGAGCGTGATATGGAGATAGACGGCATCCTTCTCTTCGACCGGTTTAATCCCGGGGTCGAACTCCAGCCGCACGAGCGGGCCCCGCTCATGCCTGGAGGGGTGCGCGCCCTTGAGAAACACGTTGCCAGCCATCTGCCCGGGCTGCGCCGCCTTGTCGTATGGAGCCAAACCATCGTAGTTCACGAAGATGTTGTTGTAGAACCGATCATCGCCGCCTTGGATATTCCTCAGTCCCGCGACTTCAGTGGAGTGGGCTTTATGGAACGGGGTCTCGCGCCCCAACTCAGGACGGCGCACGATGCGACCCGCGAACAGGTTGTGCACGTATGCTCCGCCTTCCGACATATCGAACAGGGCATTCGGCGAGAGGAAGAGATTGTGGTCCACCAAAAACGGCCCGTGATTCACCTCAACGAAAAGGTCCTCGGCGCCACGGTTATCGTGGAGCAAGTTTCGAGTGACCCGCGTGCCCTGCGCCATCCAGTCCAGCCAAATCCCTCGGCACGTGCGGTAGATGTGGTTGTGGCTGATCTCGGTATCAATGGCGGCGTGAATCTTGATGCCGGCCATCTCGGCGCCCGTGAACAGTCGCCGGACATGGATGTCGTGGATGACATTGCCGGTGATGGTGCTGAACACCGCCCCCAAACTGCCGACGATGCCCGCCTGCTCGCAATGCGCGATGTGATTGTTCCGCACGATGTGGTGGCCGATGTTCTCCCGGGACCAGCCGTTCTCCAAGGCGCGCTCGATCGTTTTGACGTAGCCCTGGGCAGTGTTTTGCGATGTGTTATCCCATTTATCACCGTATTTGCCGAGGGTGATCCCCACGCAGGTCGAGTAGCAGATGTGGTTGTTTTCGATGGTCCATCCCTTGCTCCAATGGGTGCCGAGCAGGCCGATCTGCTCGGCGGTGGGCGGCGCCCAGGGCGTGGCGGCGTGCATCATCGTAAAGCCGCGGACGGTGATGTAATTGATGCCCGGCTTATCCGGGTAAAACACCGTCTGGCGGACATTCATCTCCACCTCGGCCTCGTCGGGATTGATCCCCTTGAACTGCGCCCAGATCGTGGTGTTCCTCGCGTCCACCTGTCCGAACCAAAGCGGGGTGTTCCCGATGGGTTTTAGCACATCGTCCAGCTTGGCCGCTTCGGTGAGCCAGTGGCCCTTCAAATAAACCGCGCCCGTGTGATGGTCCCGCCCCTTGGGATTGAACCAGTCGCCGTGAATCAGGTCGCTGTACGGGTTGAAGTCACCGAAGAAGCTATTAGGGATGGCGACCTTCCAGGTGTCGTTTTGTACCTTCCGCCAGCCCTTGATGACTTCGGAGCCCTTGATGGTGACCTTTTCGCCGGGTGCAGCCTGGAAGACGATGCGCTTCTGGTCGGACTCGCCGCCGCGCGGCGGGTTGATCCGTTCGCGATAGACGCCCTCATGCACCGTGATCGCATCGCCGGGCTGGGCCGACCGTGCCGCCGCCGAAATGGTCCGCAGAGGCTTCGCGGCGGCGCCCCCGTGCAGGTCGTTGCCGCTTACGGTAACATGATACTCTCGGGCCGAAGCCACTGATACGGCGACGGTCAACAGAATGACGATCACATTTCTCCTCATTTGTTTACTCCTTTTACGCAAAAGACAGCGATAATTGTTTGCTGTGTTAGCTGGGATTTCCCATATAGCTTCTTAAACGCTACATCTGCACGTTAATGCCTCTATGATAGCACAACATTCGGTTCGAGCGATTCCTCACCCAGACATGAACAACGCACACGTTGGTTGTCAGGGAATAGACCGTTCAAGGCAACCGCGTGCACGCGTTGGGCCATTGGCCTTGGCCCCGACATTCTCGCGTGGTGAGGCGCCGGGAAATTTGAGCATCGGCGCGTCGCGCAACACGACGCGGGGCGTCGGTTCGGCATAATGCGACATACCGGCCCCGGCAAGCAAGAGAGTCAGGAAATGGTTCCAGCTCCTCTTCGGTTTCTCAGCCTTTTCTCAAACAACGCAACTCAGTACAACCATGAAGATCAGGGAAATCGGCAGTGTGGCGCCCGTTTCCATGGCTCAATCGTAATCCCTGTCCGACCGCCCGCAAATTGATCAAAGTGCACAGTGCAAGATGAACAGATGTGACCCACTTTCGCCACACGAGCTTCACTTTGCCCACCGCTTGGGTCGTTAGCTTGCTCTATTCCGATAACTCCATTTCCGCCGTCGAGATGGGACCATTAATCCCGAACTGGTTGATTGTCCTCACTTCGAGTCGGTTCGGCCCCGGATGGAGGGTCCAAAGGAAATTGTCTGCGGATGGTTTCCACCCGCCGGCATCGATCTGGATTTCGTACTGCTTGAAGTTCGGGGTCAGCGTCTTGAGTGAGACGTTGATATTCTCCCGTTCCGTGCGAAGGCTGAGCGCTGCCTGACCCACCGGGAAGTAAGGGTCCACGGCCGGGTTAGAAGGGACAGTCCGCTCATGCCATCGCGTCCCTTCGCACAACTTGTCCTTCACGATGAACATGTTGCCGTAATCCTCTCCGGCATCCATGAGATTGGTATTGGGGATGTAGCCGATGAAGCCGTACTTGTCGAGTTCGTCGGGGCTGACCTTCAGGTCGCCGAAGCCAGCGAAGTGCCCCAGGAAGACCGGCAGGTCAGTCTTCCTGTATCTCTGACGCTCCTTCCCGATCACGAAAACAAGGTCTTTGCCTTCGTGATAGAACCATTCCTGTCGGATCTCAAAAGCGTTGAGAGGCACGCCCTCCTTCTCCAGGTACATGTTGCTCGTAGGATCGAGCATGATCCACTTGCGGTATTGGTTTGACCAGATTTCCGTCGAGGTGTGCTCCGTCGATCCCCCTTCCGCGACCCCTTGGTGCCGCCGGAGCGCGAGAGCACGGTCCACCCATCCCAGACTGGCGGCGGCGGACACGAACACCTTGGCGTAGTGTGTGCAAAAAAAGGTATGTCCCTGCTCGATGTCCCTCAGGATTTCCAGAGCTCCTCTGGGATTCGCGGAAGGCCGGCCGAACTTCCTGAACTGGCGGTGTGTCCAATCCATCAAGAGGACCTGCTGGTCGAACTCCTCTTTGCCCTGGGCGATAACCTTTTCGAGCTTGTAACGCTCGCGAAGCTCCTTGAGCTTGGGATTCTCGTACGAATCGAACTCGAAACGCTTCGTGTACTCGCTCTCCACATAGAGTAGCGTGTCCAGCTTCTTAAGCGTCACCTTCCGGCCGCTAAGATTGAACACATCGCCTTCCTTGAGAGACTGGTGGTCGGGCTGTGCACGGCCACCCACATACTCGAATGCCCCGATATCCCAGGCAGCGCCTTGCGGTCGGATGGTCCCATCATAGTCCCCATTGAACCCTGTCAAGGTCGCCCCTTTATCGATCGCGGGACTGGCTGAGCGCAAGTGAAAATCGTTGCGGGCCGCACTGACAAACCGCGGATCGCCGCCATTGACGCCATGTGTTTCGTTGAATCCGCTCAGTGGGCCAAAGGCACGCATCCGGGCGACATAATTGTGGTCAATGATGACAGATGATAAACCATTTCGGTTGATCCCCATGACCTGCCCATAGGTGGCAACGTTGTCTGCCGGGATGATGATATTGTTAACGATCTGAAGGCCGTTACAAATGCCTTTCGGGCGATTGTCGCTGCCGGAGAAGACCAACCGATTGCCTGAACCAACGTTATAGAACGTGTTGTTGTGCCATCGCAAGTTCGATATGCCGAGGTTCGCTTGGACCGGCACGTTGACAAAAACGTTGTTGCGGATGTCCCAGTCGTGAAAATCGGGGTCCTGGTTATTTTCCGTCATGCACAACTGCCCCTCGAAATCAACGACAACGTTATTCTCGAAGACGATGTCGTATGACTCTCCCCCGTTGACCCCAAACGTCTGGAAAACGTCCACGTGCGCACCACTGCCGGAACACGTGACGTTATGAACGTAGTTTCTCCGAACAACGTGGTTATGACCAAACATCCGGAAGGCATCAATGTCGATCGCCGGTCCGATCTCGTTGCCTTCCACGATGCCGTTGGTGCCGCTCAGTGTAAACACAGTTCGGTCGGACCCATCGGTGGGTTGGGAGGTGTAGTATCGGTTGTCCTTGATGAGGACATGGTCACCCTCGGCAAGGATGACACCCCACCTCGCGCGCGTGTCGTGTATCCTGTTGTTGAGGATTTCAATATGATCGCCGCTAAAGCGCATGAACAAACCGGTGTCGTTACTGTTCGTCATTTCAAATCCGTCAATGGTGATGTAATCGAAGTCACCGAGCCGGAATCTCTTCGTCACGGCCTTGCCGGACGTGCGGAAGGTGATGCGTTTGCCTTTCGAACCGCTTCGGACCAGGGATACGTCTTCATCGTACGTTCCCTCGTGCACGATCACCGTGTCCCCCGCCACCATGGTTTCCGTGGCGTGCTGGATCGTCCGCCACGGCTGCGCTTGGGCGCCGGTGTTGCTGTCGTTGCCGTTTGTTGCAACATGGTAGGTAGCAGCGACCGCCGTGTGCGCAGCGCCTATGCAGAAACATATGGCCAGACATGAAGAAGCAGCCATACTCTTCAGTGCCTTTTGGAATAGTCGCGTATTCATATGCAAGCTCCAATTGGATACTCTGATCACTGTTCGTTTGCAGGGCAAATCCGTGGGCTACGGCTTCATTTCTCGAAGGCGCCGCGGCCTTGCGTCACCAACTTGTCCCAGAGCCCGAATCCGTTCACGGTATAGCGCCGCAACACCACGGACACGTTGTGGCCGTCAACCTTGACTCGCTCTCATAGGGTGGATAGATTTCGCCGGAAATTCCCAGGTTGTTGCCTTCCCAGGGGAACGATTCGCGCACGAACGGCTTCGTCAACACGAGCGGTTCCGGCCGACCCTTCAGTGTGAACTGCGCCTCGTAACGGCCGGCGAGCGGCGGAAGGGCCAGGCGCACTTCATCGCTGACGCCGTCTTTGACCGGTAATACGGTTTCCAGTAGGGAAGTCTCACTTCCTTGTTGGGTGACACGCACAGTGACGGACCGGCACTGCTTGCCCAGCGCCACTGCGGACGGCAGTCGAACGCTCTGTTGGTTGAAGTCGATCCGGACACAAAACAGATTATCGTCCGGGAGGTAGGCGAAAAAGCATCCTCGTTTCAGGCCGTCCGCCCCCGCGGTCAAAGTGGGGACCGCGGCGCGTTCGGCGGGCCCCGAGAACGCCATGAGGATCTTCGACAGAATCTGTTCCCCGAATTCGTTGGCGTGAACCGCGTCGCGATAAAACCGGTGCGGATGCACCTTGGCGGAGCGGATGTATTCCGCCCAGGGTGTGGTCATATCCAGGTAAGCGCATCGCCCCTCGGTGGCGAGCTGCTTCAGCGCAGCGCCGTAGGTGCTGGTGCCGGAGTGAGCCGCCTTGGCCAATTCCTCGGGTACACGTGGATCCGCTGTCCCGAACGTCCCGGTGGCAAGCAATATCTCCACTTCCGGCAGGGCCGCCCTTAGCTCCCGGATGACCACGCGGATGCTCTCGATGTCCCTCTGGCTGATGCCGCCGATGAAGACAAGGTCCGGCCTGCGCGGGATAACGTACTTTGCGAGGCGGCCTTCCTCCTTGTAGTGCTGGCAACCCCCACCCCCACGGACATAGACCGTCGCCCGGATATTGGCTTTCGGGTAAGCTTCGCGCAGTTTGGCCACCCACCCGGAGCGCATGGTATCGTTGACAATGCTGTCGCCCATAGCCAGCAGGTGCAGATCTCCGCCCTCGGTCAGAATGCGCCGCGTTCGCGAGAGGTGCCTCCAGTCCGGCTTCGGCCGGCTGAATTCCCCCTTCGGCATCTCCGCCTGGATTTTCTCAATCTGGGCCAGCGAACGCTCCGGAGAACTGAAGATGTAGTAACCTTCTTCAGGTCTTTCATGCTCCTTGGACGGCTGGTCGGGCGGATACTTCGCGGGGAGCGCGCCGTGCTCCGGGAATGTGACAGGCGAATCCTTCATCATGTCGGCAAAGGCGATTGGAATGACAAGGCTCTCAACAAGAAGGAACGAAAGAGTGCATCTCATGATGCTTCGGACGATTGATCTTAAAGGCAACATTTCTTTCACCGCATAGCTCGGCCCCTACGCGCCCCCCGGAAACCACCAGAAGCACGAAAGCGGGCAACACTAACCTGAAACGTCGGTTGAACTGCGGCGTTCAGGGCAGACTACTCCACAGCCGCCACAACCGCGCCCACGAATGGATTGGCCTTTTGATTAGAGAAAGCCCCCGGAATCCTTGGACGAGTATTGCACATGAGGTAATTCCCTTTTGGTTTATACTAATCCGCTCTTGACCTAACCAGCGGTCTGTAGGTCAGATTGACGGGGAGCCCTCCTTGACAGCTTGAGCGTCAGTGAGCTGTTCTCCGCGATCTCGTCGCGTTTCTTCGGAAACACACCTACGCAGATGCCATCTTTCGGCTTCAGCCGTTTGAAGACGTAGGGCAGTCTGTCTTTGGGCAAGACGCGACCTGCCGCGAGGACCTTGTACGCCACGACCGGCTTGGGAAGCTTCTCGATCGTAGCCAGCGACTCTTCGAGACCTTCGCGGATGTAATTGTCTGGCCGGTAGAGGCACTGGTGGTAGAAGTCGGCGGGCAGCCCGCGCTCCTCGGCCTCCAGGTGCGTCGTGGCCCGGTGCGTGGCCATGCCAGCAGGCAGGCCGTGGCTCTTGATCAATTCTAACCAGCCACGGACCACGTCCCAGTTCCCGTCCCTGACCTGGTCGTCGATGCGGATGCCCTGGATCGCGATCGCCTTCGAGCCGTTCTTCACGGCGATCTTGATTTCCCGTTCCATGGGCAACCGGTCGGGTTGGGCAATCCAGACCTTCAGCTTGCCGCCCTTCTCGCGGTAGCGATTCCACACGCGGACCCAGTTTTCGTAGCAAGGCGTCCACACCGCAGTGATACCGTGCTCGGCGGCCTGGTCCATCACCGCCATGATACGCTCCTCCGTGTAGTACTCCCGCATCTCGTCACTGGAGGCCTGGGGATTGCCGTGGTCGAAGCCGAAGAACGGATTGCTCCCCAGAATCAGCCGCGAGACCCCCAGTTTTCCCAGCCTGATGTTGGGAAGCTCACCCTTGAGCTTCTCAGTCCCGGCAGTGCAATCCGCAGGCCGCATCGCTGCGACAACCGCACCCAGACCAACAGTCTTGAGAAAATCACGACGCGTACTCATAATCACCTGCAGCTCCTTATCCCTTTTTGAAGTGGTTCGATTTCTTCCTTCACTTCTCGCTCCCGCCGCTCGACCGATCTCGTAATGACGCCGGGAACAACAACATCCCGTCAGTATTGCTCTATTTGAACAGTCGGGTCATTCGATTCCCGGGGCAGACCTTCTGTCATTATGCACAGAATGCACAAACCAGCAAGAGAAAGCCCTTCTCCGATGAACTCCCAGGTCAGCAGGGTTCTCTGGCAAGTTTTGCTAAGCGCCTAACTCACTGAGCCTTTGCCACGAGACGGGAGGAATCACGAGAAGCGTATAGGATCTTCAGGAGACGACCCGACAGATGCATGTGAACGTCTATTTGCCCCTGTCGCGCAGAGTATGAGCGTTTCTGGCCTCTCGTCCAGAGTGCGCACGTGCTCTTACGAAAGCGCCCGATCGTTGACTGAAGCTTTCTTTAGTGGAAAAACGCGCGGATGGCACGGGCCCAAAAAGGGGAACTCACTCATCTCCGCGTGGAGCGTCTGCAACGACCTTGAAATCTCTCAGACTGCGGACGGGCGGCTTCGTTCCGGTGATGAGCTCTGCCGCGAGCTGATAGGCGCCGGGCTGCATCGGCGCCGTGAGTTTGAAGGTGACGACCGCGCGGCCAAGACTGCGACAGGCACAGGCTTGCGACTGATGGGCTATTGTCTTGTTGACATGAACGAGGCGCAATCGAACGGTGCCCTTCCAGTCCTCGTAGAGATCGTTGATCACTATGACGGGAAACTCGCGTTCCACACCGGCGGGAAGCACTTCTGCCCACGCATCAATCATAAGGCCGACCGGCGAAAAGGCATCACGGACGTAACGCTCAAAGTGTGGTTCGAATGTCAGTTTTTCTATATCAATGAAGTTGTCGCTGGTCTGCCCGCGAGGCGAGCCTGAACGTGAATACCCAAGCCCGCAGAAATGCAGGACCCCTGCAGCCTTGCGGTGGCAGCGCCAGTACTCCGTCAAGGCGGCAAGGTACCGCGCGTACGTCTTCCGCAATTGAGACAAGGAGGCCTCAGTCCCCAGGAGGTTCTTGTAGATATCCTCCGTGAGTGTGGTCGGCGTTCCGTCGCGATTCAGCCACAGCCAGGCATATTCGTTGATAATGTTCGCATTGGGAAACTTCCTCTTTGATCGGCTACGCTCGTTCGGGCCGTTCTGCGGTATGCGCGGAGACGTCAAGAGCTCCGCCAGCGGTCCCCCCGGGCCAGGTTTCCGTTTCCTGAATTGGGGAAAGAGGTAGGGGTGCGTTTCCGTGGCGTCGGTATCCGACTGGGGCTCAGACCAGCCGTTATCCCAGGGTCGGTTCGACGAATCGAGGTGACGTACGGCGTTGAGCGCCTTGCCCGTCTCCGGTGTGATCGTTTCGTTCTGGGCATCCCAGATGACGACGCAGGGGTGGTTCCACCTCTCCTGCATCCACGCCGTGTACTCCTTGACGAGCTGCTCGCTTCGGAGTGTTTCAGGCTTGCCCCATAAGGGAAATTCATCCTGAATAAGAAAGCCCACCTCGTCAGCTATGTCATACCAGATCTCAGGCGGAAACCCGATGCAATAGCGAATCGCATTCCAGTGCATGCTTTTGAATCTCCGGTGCAGTGCGCGTACCCACTCCGTGCGCCAGGGGAGGTTGCCCCGGGAAGAATCCTCAAAGAACCGAAAGATGCAGACATTGGTCCCGCGCATCATGTACGGCTTACCGTTCAGGATGGCTCGCCCTGAGTCCTTGTCGAATCGAAATGATCGCATCCCAAAGCGGACACGCAGCACGTCGCCTCCTGTGGTGGCTTCGAGCTCGTAGAGGAAGGGGTCTTCCGGACTCCAGAGATGGCAGTTCTCGATGGGCAAAGGGAGATCGAACGCGTGCTGCTGGTTCGCCGCAAGCCGAACGGCTTCAGTTGCGCCGGAAGCTGCTATTTTGCCCGAAGACCCCTCACGAACCTGGCAGGTCACGACCACATCCTGTGCTTTAGCGCCATTTTCGATGAGGGCTTCGATGCGGACCGCCCTTCCAGGAACGTCGGGCACTGTCTGTATACGCACTATGTGCGGGGTATTGCAGAGTATCAGTTCAACCGAATCGTAAATCCCAGGAATGTACCGAACCTTCTCGAAATCATGACCCGTAGGGACGGTCTCTGGAACGCAATCACGGAAGGCGCCGACCCGAATCAGAATTTCGTTCTCGGCGCCGGCGCTTTTAAGAACATCGCGGATGTCGAACACAACAGGTGTGAAGCATGATACATGGTCTCCGACCGGGCGCCCGTTCAAAAAGACGCTCGTGCCGAATTTGGCCTTACGTATCTTCAGCCGGACTATCTCAGGGAGGGGGTCTTCAACGCGGAAGGTTCGGCGATACCAGAAGGCTTCCCGGCGGCTACTTTTCGTGCCGACGTCGGGGAAGGCCGGTGAGGCCATATCAACGAGCCCTGGAACGGGCACGTGGTGGGTGAAGCTGTCCGGAATCGCATTCAGAGCACCTTCGGCGATTTCCCAGGCGCCGTCAAGAGATATGATACGCCGCGAACCGACCGTCTTCTCCCCTGCGGCCTGAAGTGCCGTACAGAACAGGACAGCCGCTATGCACTGACACAACGATTGCTTCGTGGGCCACACCGTTCTCACTGCTCGGTCTCCTTTCAATCCTTTGTTAACGCTCGCGGGGAGAGGCGCAAAATCTCAGGCGCCAATTCCGCAGGCACCAATTCCGCGCGCTCAAAATGAGCAGCAGAAATGCGCCGGTGATTACTTCTCGTGGGGCTGACTCTCGCCCAGCCGCCAGCGATAAGAATAACACAGATGAGCAGAGTGGTCGTGCTCTTTCATGCAAAAATGGACTTTTCACAGGTTGCCCTAATTAGCGGGCCCGGCCTTTGAAGGTATGATAAGAACAGTAACCGCGCTGGATTGCCCCTTTTGCGTTTTCGAATTTCACGCGCCGCTTAATTTCCTTTTTGGCTAAAACGGGCCTATGCGGAGGTACACTCGACGATCGGTGCCTCACCGCGTACGCTTCTTACATCCGCCCAGGAGGTTCCGCTTGGTCGAAAGCTTCACCTGTCGTCCCCTCTCCGGGAGGCGATTGCGAAGGAGGGTAACGCGACAGATAAGAGAGCCCTATGGGTGGGGCATTTGAGGGTAATGCCTCAGTTACCGGCGGCTGAGGTTCGGATCTCATAGGACGCAGAGTAACCCTTGTGCCGGTGGCATCCTGCCCCCGCCGAGGGCGAGACGCCCTC
>CAZXGF010000050.1:0-9758 GCA_964640185.1 uncultured Verrucomicrobiota bacterium
AGGGCGTCTCGCCCTCGGCGGGGGCAGGATGCCACCGGCACAAGGGCTAATCTGCATCCTATGAGTTCCGAACCTCAGCCGCCCGTGGGGCTGTCCTGTGCGTCCAGCGGAGATGCCTAAAGATTTTCTCCGCCCCCTCTGCGCTCTCTGCGGTGAGCTCATTTCCGCCCAAGATTGAGGCACTACTCCTGGCCGTGCAAAAATCTTGACAGCGCAAGGACACGGATGGTATATTTCAATGTACTTTGAAGCAGGAATGATGAGGATGATGAAAAACGGCTCATGGCGAGGCAGGCGTCTGCTACCTTTTCTCCTGTGCGCAAGCGGGATAGCGATTCTCTCTTTTTTTCTGTTTCTGGGACCTCAGCATAATCACTCCGACTTTCAATCACACAACGACTGCCCTGCTTGCCAATGGCAAGCTTCCAATTCTTTCCTCTTCCATGAGGAAATCATCCTCCTCTGTATTTCTGCAATTGCGTTTCTCCGGCAGTTTCGCCCGCAATCGCCGGTTCTCGCACGCAAGCCCCGCCCGTTCTCCATCCGAGCACCTCCCCACTCCATTGCCTGAGCGGCGTTCCGCTTAGGCGACCGTCCATACAAATGCGCTGACAGACAGTTCCTCTATGTAGTTGCCTAATACTGCAAAAATACACCACCGTTGGGAGGTAAAAGTGCTCATGTATCGGCACAAAAGGGAATTCCTCACAGGTGTCTGTGCCGCATTGCTTGTGACAATGGTGGCATACACGGCTCAGGCCCAAGATGAGAGCAACGGTCTGAAAACCGAGATCGAGAAACTCAAGGGGGAGTTCGAGCAAATCAAAACCTCTTACGAGGCGAGAATCCGCGCCCTCGAGGAGAAGGTCGCTCAACAAGAAACTTTGAAAACGACGATTGAAGACAAACAGAAGGAGATTCAAGCCCTGAACGAGAAGCTGGCCGAGCTGGAAAAGGGGGAGGAGGTCAAAGCCCTCGGCGAGAAGGTGGAGCAACTGGAAAAGTCGGAGGCCTTTCGCCATAAGGCGGCGCCGGTGGGTGCTTACGGCGGTCTCATGAACCCGGACGTCAGCGTCGTCCTCAATATGCAGGGGCTTGTCACCGACAACGACGCGGACCCCGCTGACGAAAAGATCATGCTCAAGCATTCGGAGCTTGCCCTTCAAGGATACCTCTGGCCGGGGATTCGAGCGGATGTCATCGGCGCAGTCGGACAGCATCCGGAGGAAGGCGGCCACATCCACACACACGTCGAAATCGGGGAGGCATACGCGTCTTTCCTGGACCTACCGGCGAATTTTCAGCTCCAGTTAGGGCGCAAATTGTTGGACTTCGGCAGGCTCAATCCGGTCCATTCTGCCCATTGGCCCATCGCGGATACTCCACTGCCGCTCCGGCGTCTTTTCGGTGAGCATTCCTGGTACGACGACGGCTTCCAGGTAAGTACACTGATTCCCAATCCCTGGGATGTCTATTTCAAGGTAGGAGCCGGCATTTGGAACGGAAGGTATCTCGGTGGTGAGGACGAGGAAGCTGAAGAAGCGGTCGAATCCATGGGTTTCCGAGGCCCGGTAGAATGGGATGGACGCGTGTACACCGGGCGGGCAAGCCTCGATTTCCCTCTCAGCGAGGATACCAATTTAATGGCAGGCTACAGCTTCGCATCCGACGAGCCGGGGGAAACTGCTCTCCACGGAGCAGACCTGACGCTCGTTCACCGCTGGCCAATGACCTACAGGAAGCTCCGCTGGCAAAACGAGTTCTTCGTCGGGGATTTTGAACTCCAAAGTCGATCCTATGGTGAGCCCGGCGAAGAACATTTGCACGAGGGGAAATACGATGCCGACGCCTGGGGCATGTATTCCCTGCTCCAGCTTACCGTCAACAAATACTGGGAAACCGGCGCGCACTGGGACTGGTGGGGTGCCGATTATCGGGACAGCGAATGGAGCGCATCGGCTTTCCTCACCTATTACTTCACGCATTCGATGTACCTGAGGCCCACGTATCGCTACAGCGAGCTCGCGGACGGTGAGGAGGAACACTCGTTCCTGCTGCAGTTCGTGTGGGGACTCGGTCCGCACGCACATCGCCTTGAGTACTGACATTCTTCTAAAACGGAGGTGAATTACAGATGAGAGTTTTGATAAAGACAGCATTGATTGGCGTTGTCCTCACGGTGAGCGTGGCATGCCCTGCGGCAAAGAAGCTGAAGGTTGTCGCCTCAACTCTGGATATGGCTGATGTTGCGCGCCAGGTGGGCGGGGACAAGGTCAGCGTTTACGCGGTTTCGACGGGGAAATATGACCTCCATTTCTTCGATCCCCGGCCGAGCCAGGTGATGAAACTCAGGTCGGCTGACCTGTTAATCGTGGGGGGGCTGGACGTGGACGTCTGGATTCAAAGCCTGATTGACGCCTCCCGCAACCGAAAAATCAAGTTCGGCGCAACGGGCTATGTGGACCCTTCTGACGGTATCCGACCCATCCAGGTCCCGAAAGGGAGGATTGACGGGGCCATGGGGCACGTGCACCCCTATGGAAACCCCCATTACTGGTACACCCGTGAGAACGTCCACATCGCCGTCGAGAACATCACGAAGGGGGTTGTTCGCGTTTCGCCGGAAAACGCCGACTACTTCGAGCGAAACAAGGAGGCGTACCTCAAGAAAGTTGATGAGGTCTTCGCCAAGCTCAAAAAGAAAATTGCCCCATACAAAGGGACAAAAGTTATCCAGTACCACCAATCGTGGGACTATTTTTGCCCCGAGTTCGGATTGGAGGTTGTGGCGAGCCTTGAGCCGAAGCCGGGCATCCCGCCTTCTGCTTCACACCTGGCGGAGGTGGTGAGGACGGCGCGGCGGGAGGGCGTCAAGCTCATGCTCATCGAGCCCTATTATCCGAAGCGGCCGGTGCAGTTCGTCGCTCGGGAAACCGGCGCCAAAATCCTTCGCCTACCCGTTTACGTGGGAGGCAAGAAAGGGATAAACACTTACCTCGGCAACCTGACGTACGTCGTTGACCAGATTGTGCGAGCACTATCGAAATGAAAGACAGCGAGCATTCGCCAAACAAAGCCATTGAGTTTCGCAAGGTCTCGCTGGGCTATGGTCCCTTGACCGTGCTGAGAGACCTCACTTTTTCCATAAGAGAAGGGGATTTCCTCGGAATCATCGGGCCGAACGGCTCGGGGAAAACCACCATTCTCCGCGCGATCCTCGGGGTAGTGAAGCCGGGTCACGGGACAATACACCTCCGCCGCGGCCTCAAGTTCGGCTACGTCATGCAACGCCAGGCTCTCGACGAGATTTTTCCGCTGACGGTCTCCGACGTGGTCTCCATGGGCCGGCTTGGGAAGGTGGGAGCTCTGCGTCGCTTCTCAAGGGATGACCTCGACAAGATTGACCACGCCCTTTCCATCACCGGCATCGCCGACCTCCGGCGAAAAAGCTACCGCGACCTATCCGGGGGGCAGAAGCAGCGTGTCCTTGTGGCCCGTGCTCTCGCTTTCGAGCCAGACATTCTGCTTCTTGACGAGCCGACGAACGACCTTGACATCCAGGGAGAGGAGCAAGTCATGCGGTTGATCCGCGACATACGCCTCTCTCTGGGCATCACAATCATTCTGGTGAGCCATCTGTTAAACGTGCTGTTCAACTACGTGCGGCGGGTGATGTTTCTGAAAGATAAAACAATGCGCATTTACGACAGGGAGGAGGCGCTGCGCCCGCAGCTTTTGAGCGAGATATACGCAACCCGCGTTGGCGTCGGGAAAGTGAACGGCAGGTTTGTCATCGTCCCGGAGGGAGATAACAATGCCAGTTCCGAGTGAACCGCTCCTATGGCACAGCTCGTTCTCATTAGTTGTGTTCACCGAGCCTTTTCTGCGCTACGCGTTATTTGCGGGGCTGCTTGCGGGCAGCGTATGCGCTTTCCTGGGCGTTTATGTTGTTCTCAGGAGGATAGTCTTTCTTGGCGTCGCCCTTTCGGAGGCGGCGGCTCTTGGCGTAGCCCTTGGGCTATTCCTCGGATGGAACCCCGAAGGAGCGGCGTTCGGATTGACCCTGGCGACAGCACTGTTTTTCTCGCTGCCGGGGAGATACCGCGTCCTTTCCAAAGAGAGCTTGATCGGCTGGGCGTATGTCGTAGCAGCAGGGGCGTCAATCATTCTCATCGCCAAAAATCCCGCCGCGGAAGCCCACGGGCTGGACGTCGTGTCCGGAACGCTGCTATACGCCTCGTGGAAGGAAATCTGGCAGCTCGTCGGGGTGGCGGGGGTGGTTTTCCTCACATTCATTTCCCTGCACAGGTTCTTTCTCTTCGTCTCCTTCGACAAGGAGACAGCTCGTTCCATGGGTTTGAAAACCTCGGTGTACGAATTCGGCTTCTATGCGTGCCTCGGACTTTCCATCTCGTTCGCTATGAAAATCGCAGGGATATTATTCGTTTTTGCCTCGCTGGTTATTCCCGCGATGATTTCGCTTAGCCTTTTCCGCCGGATGTGGCTGATTCTTCTCGGAGCGGTGGTCGTGGCGATCCTCTCGGTTCCGGCGGGCATAAGCTTTTCTTTCCATGCGGACGTCCCCACGGGTCCCGCGATCGTCTGCGTGTACGCGGGCCTGTTCCTCCTCGTTTCCGCCGGAAAAGCGGTGTATTCTGTTCTCCGGTAGAACACCGGTGGGTCGGAACCTCGTCCTGCGAAATGATCCTCGAGAATGTAATCCTTCAGCCTCGGGCGGATAGCAAGTGCGGGAGAAAAGCAAGGAAAAAGAGGAGGGTAACCCGAAGGCGCAAAGGCGCAGAGTCGCAGAGGAGGATGAGAAGGACGCCGTTGTCGCCATGCCGTGGCATGGGCATCTTGCCCATGATTGCCACCGGCGGGACGCCCGCGCCACGTGGGAGAGTGTTGTTCCTTTCGCGCTGGAGCGCACAGCCCGCAGCGGGCCGGAAAAATCCCGGAGTACATGCTTTCGCATTGGTGTCGCAAGGAGGTCCCCCACTGTCCCACCCGTAATTGACGCGTTACGCCGAAATCTCGACAAAACTATATAGCAGACCGGGCGCTCTCCCTGCCGCGGGTCCCCGTGAAGAAGGCATCTCACAACGGCTTTTCTCCGGGCTCCTCTGGCGCGCCTTCTCTCCGCCGGTCAACCCGCGCCAGCAGAAGGACGAGAAGTAGGAATGGAACGAGCGTTATCGCTGGGGAAATTGAGGGCAGCCCCTTGAGAGCGAGGGAGACTTTTGCGTAGGCAAACCCCGCCAGCGCTACACCGAGGAACGCGTCTCCTGCGATAAGCCCGGAGGCGAAAAGCGTCCCGCGTGTCGTCTTAATGCCCACGATCGGCTTCTCACTCCTGCGCTCGACCAGAAGCCAGTGAAGAATCCCTCCGATGATGATCGGGGAGGAGAGGTGTATTTTCAGATAAAGCCCGATGGCGAAGGGAAGAGACCGGATACCGAGAAGCTCCGCAACAAGAGCGGCGCCCATTCCTATGAAAACAAGGTTCCAGGGAAGGTTCGCCTCCATGACACCCTTGACCACAAGCGACATGATCGTAGCCTGGGGAGCGGAAAGCTTGTCGCTTCCTATGACGTAGGCCTTGTGCAACATCATCACCACCAGCCCGATGACAAAGCAGCTCGAAAGAACCCCGATCATCTGGCCAACCTGCTGCCGCGAGGGAGTGGCCCGCACCAGAAAGCCAGTCTTGAGGTCCTGGGACGTATCGCTGGCTATTGCCATGGCAATGCAGACAACGGCGCCTATCGAAAGAGCCGCCGCCATGCCGGTCTTCCCGCCATATCCCGCCGCCCGCAGGATGAAAGTACATATCAGGAGTGTGGCGATGGTCATACCCGATACGGGGCATGACGAGCCACCGACAATCCCCACGATCCTCGAGGTTACCGCCACGAAAAAGAACCCGAAGACGGCAATGAGGCCAGCTCCAAGAACTCCGACAGGGATGCTCGGCAGAACTGCCATGATTCCGATCAACAGGAAGACGCCACCCGCGACAATTTTCAAGCTGATGTCACGCTCCTCACTGGGAACCTTCTCGCCGCGACCTGCTGTCGAGCGCCGGGGTAGCATCGCTCGAACTGACCGGCCGATCATCGGCAGCGACCTCAGCAAGCTAAGTAGCCCGCCGAAAGCAACTCCCCCCGCCCCTATGTAGCGAATGTAGCTCGACCATATTTCTTTCGGCCCCATCTCCGAGATAAGTTCGGTCGCGGGGTAAATGGGCTGTGAAAGATGGCTTCCGAGCGTACTAATCAGCGGCATGAAGACGAACCATCCGAGGACTCCTCCCGCAAATATCAACGAGGCGATTCGCAGCCCGATGATGTAACCAACCCCCAGGAGAGCGGGATAAGCGTACATACCCGCCATGGCGCCCGGGTAGCCAGGAACCTTTGATTCGATGCTCGATGGAAAAGCCTCCAGGCCATCCGCCACGAACTTGTAAACCGCGCCAAGACCCAGCCCACGAAATACCGTCCGTGCACGGACACCGCCGCGCTCGCCCGCTTTGAGAACTTCCGCACAAGCCGTCCCCTCGGGGAACGGGAGAGTTTTATGCTCCTCCACAACGAGGAAGTGGCGGAGAGGAATCATCATCAAGATGCCCAGAAAACCGCCAAAGACCGACAGCAAAAACATCTGAAAAAGACTGAAATCCAGACCCAGAAGGATAAATGCCGGTATCGTAAAGATCACTCCGGCGGCGAGGGATTCCCCCGCCGAGCCGATGGTCTGAACCATATTATTCTCGAGAAGGGCATCCGGTCTGCGAAGCGCGCGCAGTATAGCCATGGAAATAACCGCCGCCGGTATAGAAGCGCTGACCGTCATTCCCACGAGAAGTCCCAGATAGGCATTCGCCGCGCCGAAGACAACCGTTATGACAACACCGAGAATAATGGCTAAAAACGATAATTCCCTCCGCCTCTGCCGCTCCCGTGGGGACCGATTCTCATTCTCCATTTGCGAGCTGCCCTTCAATTGAGGTGCTCTTGAGCATCGTTTTTCAGTGAGATTTCGGTGATTCTTCGCTCATTCTATCCCGACGAGAGGGGGTTTTCAATGACGGATTGCACCGCACCGCGATCGCTCAGGCTCAGGCGGGAGGGGTGAGCATTTGAAATGCCTCAGTTACGTGCGGGGCACACAGGCGTCCCGCCCGTGGGAATCATAGGCAAGATGCCCATGTCACGGCAGGCGAGGACCGGGTTCTTCTCATCTCCATCTCTGCGCCTCTGCGTTACCTTCCTCCTGCTTCGTTCCCGCAACTCGTTATGCGCCGGAGAGTGAGCGCTTACATTTTTATCGAAGTTTTTGTTGACATCGCCGGTGAAGGCTTCTACGTTGCTATTAGAATTGTGAATGGGGCCTTCTACCTGCAAGAGTTGGGTACGGGGGAAGGAAGCTTTCGCCCTCTCTGGCGAGCGCCCGCAACGTTAGCATAATTGTTTGCGGGCTGCTTCGGCTCCGAAACTACCTTGTTTGACTGTGAGCGTTGCCGATGAAAACTACACGCCAGAAAGTTCTCCTCGTTGACCACGACAAAAATTCCCGCAGCAGTTGCGTCTCAGCCATTGTCTCCCTCGGCTGTCACATCCTGGAAGCCCTCGACGGCCAGCAAGGCTATGAAAAGTTCGTCGAGGAGGAACCTCACCTCGTCATTTCGGCCCACAGCATGCCAGGCTTGAACGGCGTCGAGATGGTCAGAAAGATCAGGCAAAGGGACAAGGATGTGCCGGTTCTTTTGTTGAGCGCAGAAACGTCGGACGCCCTTGAGCGCAAAGCCACGAAACTCGGAAGCTGCAAGGTGTTGACCCGGCCTTTCTATCCTCGCCAGTTTCGGTCTTTTGTCGAAGCTGCTCTCCCGCGAGACGACGGGGACGGCGGAGAGAGTTCCGGCGGGCGCCATTAGAAAAAGCATCCCGCCGCTCCGCACGTCATAAACCTGCTCCCGTCGGCGCCGTCGCCGCTCAAAAACGCCCTGCCCAAGAACGCCCCCGTGTCGCGGAACTCCAACCTCGCCTCCACCAGAAGCGATGGTGTACAACGGCGCCGGTATTGCCTATAATGCTCCTTCGTGTTGCGAAGAGCTAACTTTAGATTACAGGAGCGAGAATGATGGTTGACTACATCAGGATTATTCCGTGTCTCGACCTCAAGGATGGCAGGATTGTCAAGGGAGTCCATTTCGTTGACCTCAGGGATGCGGGCGACCCAGTCGAGAACGCCAGTGTTTACGAAAAGCAAGGGGCCGACGAGATCGCCATGTTGGACATAACCGCGACGGTCGAAAGCCGAAAAACCGACATGGAAGTTGTGCGAAGGGTCGTGTCGGCGGTGAGCGTTCCAGTGACGGTCGGCGGAGGCATCTCCTCACTGGAGGATATTGCCGGACTAATGGACGCCGGCGTCTCCGCGCTCTCCATCTCCAGCGCCGCTTTTCGGAATCCCGCGTTGGTCTCCGAGGCAGTAAAGCGCTTTGGGTCGGACAAGATTATCGTTGCCATTGACGTTGACCGAAACGCAGCCCTTCCATCAGGCTACGAGGTGTACATTGATGGCGGTCGAACGCCCACCGGCTCCGATGCCCTCGACTTCGCCCGAAACGCGAAGGAGCTCGGCGCAGGGCAAATCCTCCCGACAAGCAAGGCGACGGACGGAACAAAAGCGGGTTACGACCTCGCCATCACACGGGCAATCGCGGAAACTACCGGATTGCCCGTCATCGCCTCCGGCGGCGCAGGAACTCTTGAGCACATGTATCTCGCGGTCGTCGAAGGGAAAGCCTCGGCGGTGCTGGCGGCATCGGTTTTTCACTTCAGGGAGATCTCGATCCCCGAACTCAAGAAATACCTTTCGGAACGAGGGGTGAAGGTTTCGGTGCGCTGAGTTCCTCGTCGGTGGGGCAGGCTCGCTCCCGGGTGTGCGGCCGTATTTCCGTTGCGGAATTCGGATGAATCCTGTGGCCGAGAAGCCCAGCAGAAGCCGGGTTTAAGAGCCCGGGCCGCACGCCAAGCACGGGCTGAAACCTGTGCCTAACGGGGGCCGCTCTCTTGCTCCGAAAGCGAACGGCATATTTGAGATGGACTTGAAACATTTCTCGAGGCCAGCTCGAATAGCGCGGCGTTTTCTCCTTTTCCCTAAGGAGGGCGTGGAGACAGGTTCGAGATTCTCGCACGGGCTGGCTCCAACGACAATTCCGCCACTCAAATGAAGCCACACCCCCCGCCACACATTCTGCTTGGAAATGGGAGACGATTTTGTTAGCGTGCACCGTGAAAATCTGTGCCCCTCACGCTATCGCGAAAGGGGCATGCTCGGTGAGAAACAAAGAATTGAATCGCCCTCGGCGATGGCCAAAATATCAAAGGAGGACAAGATGGACGTCAGTAAGAAAAACGGAAAGGCACACGGTGGACTTTTTCTTATCGCAACTGCGGTTCTGCTTTTCTGTTCGGGATCGTACTCGAGCACTATCATCGAATCTCTCAGCGAGCCGGATTCCAATTACCATTGGACAGTCGCGGGCAGTCCGTATCTGATCTCGAAAAATATTACGGTCTCCGAAAAGGAGCCCTACACCGACCAAAACCACAACGGGTCCTGGGATTCCGGTGAGCCCTACGAAGATTACGATGCTGACAGCCACTACACAGCCTCGCTCGCGCTCACTATCGAAGCAGGGACTGTGGTGAAGGGTGGCGCGGGTTATGTTGACATCACGGTGAGGGGGA
>CAZXGF010000050.1:9858-34484 GCA_964640185.1 uncultured Verrucomicrobiota bacterium
CAGAGAGTGCGACAACTACGGCATCTATCTGGACGAGTCCTGCCCAACAATTTCCGACAACATCATCAGGGATAACGGGAAAGACGGCATTTACATCGCTGACAACTCGGTCCCCGAGCTGACGAACAACACGATTACCGGGAATGCGGGGTATGCCCTGTACCTGTATAGCTCGAAGGTCACGGCGATTAGCGGCAACACGCTTTCGGGTAACGGGTACGACGCGACAGCGCTGGGAGGGATTCTGGAGATGGACTGCACCCTGTTGGACATCGAGGGATTGGGCTGGCCCTACGTTTTGGAGTCTAACCTTAGCGTCAGCGAAGGCGTAACCTTGACCGTCCCGGCAGGGACTGTGGTGAAGGGTGGCGCGGGTTATGTTGACATCACGGTGAGGGGGACTCTGGATGTTCAGGGGACAGCGGCTAATCCTGTCGTGTTCACCTCCTATCGCGATGACGAGCACGGCGGAGACAGCAACGGAGATGGTCCGAGCGTCGGTGAGGCGGGAGACTGGGGCTGCATCAGGTTCGAGAACGGCGACAACGTCCTGGAACACTGCCTGATGCGGTACGGCGGAGGTTCAGCCCGAGACGCGTTGGTATATCTCTATCAATGCAGCCCTACGGTGCGAGACAACGTCATCGAGTACTCGACTGTCCATGGCATCAAAGGGTATGAGATGACTGCGGGGGTGATTTCGCACAACACCATCAGGGAGTGCGACAACTACGGCATCTATCTGGACGAGTCCTCGCCGACAATTTCCGACAACACCATCAGGGATAACGGGAAAGGCGGGATTTACCTGGACGAATCGTCTCCCGCTATCACAGGCAATTGTTTCTTGGTCAATGCCATCGGCATCTTCGTTTACCGGACCAGTAACCCATCTGTGTCCAATAATGACTTCGTCGAGAATACAGACTATGGCATCAGGAACGACACCACGAGCACCGTAGCGGCGCAGCAAAATTGGTGGGATGATTCCTCCGGTCCCTCTGGGTCGGGTCCAGGCAGCGGAGACGCGGTGAGCGACTACGTTGACTACTCAGACTGGTCAGATGGGCCATATTGGCGAGGAAGAATAGCCACAGTCTCGATTTTGGAAGATGATGCAGTCCGCCTGAGCTGGGAAGGCCTCTGCTCTATTCGGTACACTGTTCTCTACACGGATGACCTAACCAGCGGCGAGTGGCTGCCGGTTGGTGGCACTCAGTGGACCATCGCCGATTCCCCGTGGGAAGGAGATAATATCACGGGGGTTCGCCAGCGATTCTATAGGGTCATGGCGGAGTGAGGAGACGGCGAAGAGCCGTAATCGCCTTTTGTGCTCTTCTGTCCGGCAGATTGTGGCCAGGTCAACGCGCGAGCCCGTGAGTTCCTACTGGCCGACAGGGAGGGCTAAGCGTCTTCTTCTGCGCCGCGCGATGCGGGAGGAAAGGCATACGTCACTCCGGAGGTATGAGGATATGAGGTGTCTTCTCATTTGTGCGTCTGTTTTTTGGTTGAGCCTTTCGATGCTGGGGAGCTTGTGCGCGGGCGAGCGCCCGGGGGTTGTTTGGCTGGAGACCGAGAGTTTCGAGCACCCGGGGGGATGGTCAAACGATCCGCAGTTCGTGGACGTTATGGGTTCGCCGTACCTCCTCGCGACGGGAGTTGGCGAGCGTGTCGGGGATGCGGTGACTCATGCGGAGATACCAACCGCCGGCGATTATCGCCTATGGGTGCGCTGTAGAGACTGGCTGCCAGAGTACAGTCCGGGGCAGTTTCGGGTTCGCGTCAACGGAGAAGCCTCTCCAACGGTTTTCGGGAAAGCTGACGATGACCGATGGCGGTGGGTTGACGGAGGGCTGTTTTCGCTCGGGGCGGGGAAGGCGGAAGTTCGGCTGCAAGATATAAGCGGGTGGTGGGGTCGCTGCGATGTAGTTGTGTTGACCGACGATGAGAGCTTTAAGCCGGCGGATGACCCTTACGTTCTCGAAGAGCAGCGACGCGAGTACTTCAAACCCTACCGCAGCGCGGATGTAAAGGGACACCGTGACGTTGTGGTGATAGGTGGAGGGCTTGCGGGCAGCGCCGCCGCTATCGCCGCAGCGCGAGACGGCTGTTCGGTCGTTCTTATTCAGGACCGGCCGGTTCTGGGAGGAAACGCTTCTTCGGAGATAGACGTGGCGCCGGGAGGTGATTGCTCGAACGAACCGCTCGACCCGTCTGAAACCGGAATCATTGAAGAGTTCTACCTCGGGACAGATCGTGGTTTTGACCATGATTGGTCGGGCGCCATCGAGGGAGTTGTGCGGGATGAGCCGAACATTGACGTTCATCTGAATACCCGCGCCATCAACGTCGTCATGAGGGATGCCGCGATGATCGCAGGAGTGCTCGCCACGGACGTGCGCTCGGGAAAGCGAATGCTTTTTCCGGGGAAGATTTTCATTGACTGCACGGGGGACGGCTGGATCGGCTTTTGGGCAGGAGCGGAGTTTCGCAAAGGGAGGGAGTCGCGGTCGGAGCTCGGCGAATCGCTGGCGCCCGAAAAGGCTGACGTGTACACAATGGGAAATACTCTGATGGTCGCGTCCTTCGAGGAGGAATCGCCGGCGCCCTTTGACTGTCCGAAGTGGGCGTACCAATGGAAATCGCCGCAGGATTTCAATTCGAGCGGCTTTCACTTTCCTTTGCAGAAAATGCAGTACCCGTCCGGGGTTCCGAACGAAGAAACGCTTTTCCGTTTCACGCATGGCGGGGGCTTCTTCGGGAAGCAATTCGCCCGCAAGCGTCCCGCCGAAGGGGAGGCGAGAGCGGCGCACCGGTCCATGCCAATCACTCCGCCGCACTATCAGAGCTTCGAGAAAGGAAAAGGATACCTTCCACGAAACAAGGACGGCGGCTTTTTCCAGTGGTGGGTGGAGCTCGGCGGTGCGGAGGATACAATCTACGATGCGGAACATGTTCGCGACGAGCTCTTCCGGGTGAACCTGGGGCTGTGGAACTATGTGAAGAATTACTCTCCAAAATATAGTGAAGCAAACAAGAATCGGCGGCTGGTGTGGATAAATTATGTGCCGGGGAAGAGAGAGTCGAGGCGGATCATCGGAGACTATATTCTGACGCAATGGGATTACGCGGACCGGGTCGTCCACGACGATAATGTCGCTTACGGCGGCTGGGGCGTTGATGTCCACCATCCCAACGGCTTCTGGAAAAAAGGTCCGATGTACTACAACGCGTACAGGGGACATAAGGTAAGCATTCCGTTTCGATGTCTCTACTCGAAGAACATTGCCAACCTCCTCATGGCAGGGCGGGACGTTTCGGTTTCGCACATCGCCCTGGGAGGCGTTCGTGTGATGAGAACCACATGCTTGATGGGGCAGGCCGCCGGGACCGCTGCTGCCCTCTGCGTCGAGAAGGGGGTCCTTCCGCGCGCGGCAGGGAGGCTTCACATCAAGAACATCCAGCAGCGATTGCTCAAGGAGGGGGCCTACGTTATGGGCCGGAAAAACGAGGACGCGGCGGATCTCGCTTTGAGGGCGACCGTGAGGGCTTCGAGCGTCAAAACGATTGACGACCCACGGCGCACGTTTCCGCGTGCCCAGACACCCTTGATTCACGACCTCAATATGCAGCGCGCGGTAATGTTTAGGCCAGCTTTTGACAGGATTGACAGGATTGCAGTTTATTTGAGCTCCTCGAACGAGAGCGCAACGTCCGTGAACCTCGCGCTGCGGTTTGCAGAGACATTCGGTGATTTCTCTTCACGAACGGAGCTGGCGACCGCGGAAGCCACCGTTCCTGCGAAAAGCAAAGGGTGGGTCGCTTTCAGCCTGCGGCAAACCGTTGACGCGGGGAAGTACTACTACGTGGTTCTTCCTCCCACGAAAGGGGTTCAATGGGAGCTTTTCCCGGTTCTGGTTGAGAACACCTGCCGAGCGTATGGCGGGCCCAATTGGACGCCGCGAGAGGAGTGTTACAAGTTCAGGCTGTCGCCTGGCGACCAGCCAAAAGTGCCAGACGCCGCGACAATTCTGCTTTCTCCGGAGAATGTCAACGATGGCTTCAACCGCGCAGTCAATGGTGTGCCGCACTCGTGGGGCCCGGACCCGGAGGAGCCACTCCCGCAATGGGTCGAGCTGCGGTTTGATAAGCCACAGCGATTCAACACCGTCCACGTAACATTTCAAACGGCACCCCTATCCTGCCCGGACTACAGTATTGACTTAGCTGAAGGCGGTGGGTGGCGCACCGTGCTGGGCGTGAAGGAGAACCGGAAGCGGAGAATCGTCCATACCTTTGAAAGGGTCGTCTCACACAGAATCCGGTTGGTCCTCAAGGCTCCTGCCCGAGACAACGAGCGCAATAGCCCCCAGGTCTGTGAAATCCGTGTGTACAACGAGGCCGTCTCTGACGACTGAAGCGTTAAGTACAGCTATATGTTTTGCGTCCGAGCGATGTCGGTGCGCCTTTCTATGAGCGGAGGGCCGCATGGCCGCCTGCCCGTTCGTGGAGGCATTTCTATTCAGGTGTCGCCCGAAGGTATGGACAGACTGACCGCCGTGTTCAGCGGGCCGAGCCCGAACATCCTTGATAGGCGAAACCGTCGTTGGAGCGACATAGGAGCGGACGCTGTAGGACGTCGGCTTCATGCCATTGTCCGGCCGTCAAGGAAATTCGCCCGCCGTCCACAATTGCTACTTCCAAATTCTAATCCTGTGTGCCTCTACCGAGAACAGTTGGCCTTCGTAGCTGGGCATTTCAGTATGACCTGACAGATAACTCGTCAGCCGTCGCATTAGCGCTGCAATCACCTCCGGGTGATTTCTGACCTGAAGCGAGATGATCCCCTTGTATTGGGACGGTGGATACGCCGCGATGTCGGCAAAGTCTCCGTTTAACGACACCAAAATGGCATCCAACTCTTGGGCCTTTGCGAGGACGACGGCATCATGGGAATCCCGTGGAATATGCTCCTTCAGGACAAGAACATCATGCCCTGCATCTCGAAGTGCCTGGATCACTGAGTTGGGGACGCAATGGTCCACAAAGAATCTCAGGCTCATCAGACAGCCACTTCGAATTCTGCCAGCTCACGGGCATAATCCAGGCAGGCAGCAATTTGCTTGTGATTGAGGCCCGGAAATTCGGCGATGATTTGCTTCGGGTTATAGCCAGCCGCGAGATAACCGAGAATCAGGCTAACGGGGATCCGGGTGCCTTTGACGCGCGGTTTGCCTCGCAGGACATTCGGATTGCTTTCAATGTGGTCTTTCCATGTTACGTCCATTTTCGTCCTCATCTCCCGATAATCAAAGGCTAAACCCCGAACGTTGAACTGCCTGTCAGAAGGTCGCTACACCTTTCTATCCTCCTGTCATTATGCCGAACTCCGCAGCCATGTCAAGCGCGATGTGACGGAATAGTCAACGGGCTCGACGATGCGGCCTTTGTCAGCACATCAGGTGTAGAAGAGCTCGGCCGTCGCCTTACAGTCCTTGTTCGATTTAATGCGCACCCAATGGACGCTGAAGCCCGACGGGAATAGATGATACTTGTACTCCCCGGAGGTGAGGCGAACGGTTGTATATTTCTGCCAGAATCCGTGGCCGAGGAAATCTACTTCAACCGTGAAGTCCGCGGAAGCCGCTCCTTCTTGATACAGATGCAAGACCTTTTTGTCGAAACCTGTCATCAGGAAAGCATCGGACGCCTCGCCCGCTTTGACGTTGGAGTCGCGCCAAACTCCGCCCCACCCCTGCGGTTTTCCGAATCGCCATAGGTCATCCGTGTGTCCAAACCAGATACCGCTCTGCGGTTGGGGAGACAAAAGGTTTCCGCTGGCGGCTGCCGCCTCGTTTCCTGCCAAGACAAGCAGTCCGCGAAAGGAACAGAAGTCGGGAACAACGCGGAGGTGCGCGCAGATGGGCCGAACGCCCCAGACCGCGTTATGAAATGCCACGGGCGAAAGCTCGTAGAACATCCCGTGGCAATCCATGAGATACCTTTCCGTTTCGACCTCGCGTATTCGCGTCCACTCGGTCTGCCAATAGTGGTCAAAAGTGTGGCTTGCCTTGGGGAGACGATAGGTGAGCCATTTTCCTCCCGCAAAGACTTTCAGAATGGCTGACATTTCATCCCATCCCGTGGCAAAAATCACCTCCCCGAAACCGGAGCGACTCGCCACCTCCATGAACGGCTTCCTTTCCAGGACCGTCCAACGCTTCCCGTCCCATTGAGCCAACCTGCCGTCGGTGTCCCCCGGACCCGTGAAAGTGTTATTTGCGACCACGACTCGGGAATGGCTCGTGTAGCCTCCCTTGAAATGAGGGTCGCCCTTGATGGACAGCTCTTTTGTCAGGTCGAAAAGCGTCGTCGCTTTCAGGGTGTGGACGTCGAGCTCGTGCAGCAATCCTTCCATGGTCAGGATGTAGAGCTTGTTTGAGGGGTCACTCAGATGCGTCATCGTCGCGGTCAGCCTCTCGCTGACGAGTTGCTCGATAACTCGGACTCTGCCCTCGCTATCAATCATGTACGGCCCGATGTTGACCTGATTCGATTCCCTGTGGAGCAATCGGTTGGCGTACACACCATTGCTTTCATGACGCTTGCGTATTGAGAAGTCGCCAGCGATTTCGTAAAGTCCGGCGCCCGAGCCATGCTTCGGCTCGCTGAGGTAGGTTACCGCCCAAAGCTTGTCTGCCCAGGCCATGAGCGCTCCGACACCGCTTTCGGACCGCCTCGGCCCGCTGTCGGCCTTCAACCCAAGATTCCGGACGCCCGGTCCGCCAGCGAGCACGCGGGCAGGCGATGTCCCTGCTCCCCCTGCGGCAAACATTGCCGCGATTTTTAGCGCGTCTCTACGTGTAACTTTCATGGCACGGTCTCCTGCGTTAGGTGCTTTATATCCCGGATATGCTCGTACGCTATTCATCAACCCCTATTCTGAAAGAACGTCTGTTTGCGGTCAGTCGCGGGATATGTTGTGCCGGGGTCGCGCAGTGGGCGTCTCGCTCACCGATTCGCTCGAAAGATGCCCGGGCCGCAGTCCACAAAGATGCCAGCGCTTTGGCAAGCCCGCTCGCAAACCGCCTTTCTGCTGACCGAATATGGCTCGACGGGAACATGTCCTTGCGGAGAGCGCGTCCAACTTGTTTCGCACCGGCGGCGTTGCCTAAATCGTGCGGCGCCCGCCTTCCCACAATTGAGCTCACTATCCGGTTCCCAAGCTTTCTTGTCAAGGACGTGGCTAAGTTTCGGTGGCAAAAGGAGACGGTTGCGGAGTTGTGAGCTTGACGGACGGCACCAGCCCAAGTTCCGCACCTGATTGGGACTTTGAGATTTGTTTTGGCCTGATTCGGGGATGAAATGGGGATATTGGGTAATTCCTCAGTTACGGGTGGCTAAAGCTGAAACCCCAGAGTGCGCAGAGCACGCAGAGGGACGTGGCATGGGCATCTTGCCCATGAGTGTTCATCCCGCGTTCCGCGGGACCTCCGCCGAGATGCCACGAGGGCGCTTCGTCAGATCCGAGCCCCGTGCTATCATTGTGCCTTCAGAGCACATAGTGACGGGCGCTGGCCAAACAGGAAAACGGAACCCGGCGCGAAGCCCGCAAGGCATAGCCGGGCACTTGTGCCCGTGGAAGCGAAGCCCCAGTTCCAGTAGATGCTTGTCAGACATTTTCTCCTTCTTGTGAAGTATCGGGGTTACGAGATGTTTGTTTGGGTCGCCCTCCGGGGCGAGGGAAAAGCTCGCCCCCCCGTGCGGCATTTACTTTTTTTCTTCGTTTGATCGAACTCCCGGGCTCTTTCGGAGAACCCCTCTCGCCCGCCGACGGCAGGCTCGTGCGCATCGCCGCTTGACGGCCGCGGCCCCGGTTTCAATCGGCGGCGCTCCCTCCATTGCCGGTGATCGCCGACTTGATTGCCTCGTAAGCCTGATCCGTGTCCATGTTCCTTATCTCGATGCCGACGTGCTTCTCGCCGTCAAATCCGACCTGGCCAAAAGCGTCGCGAAACATCTTTCTCTGCATGGTGGCGTCGCAGCCCGCTACATAGAGCTTTTCGATGTCCGCTCCTTTCAGAGATGTGACGAGGTACGTATCGCCGTCATCGGCGCAGAGCTGTGGGTGAAGCGCGACCCAGTCCACCAGCTTCTCGCGGCGGGCACGGTTGAGAATCTCGAACAGGTTCATCTTGTCAAAGGAAGGGCATGTGCCCTGACACACACACAGGATCAATCCTTTCGTTGCCATTTTCATCACTCCTTTCTATCTCCCGGGTAAGATATAGCTTCGAACTCGCAGGCGCCTTTCTGGCATCCCCTGCAGAAATCCACACACTTCTCCGGATAAGCCACAAGGGCTACATTGTCTCCCTCTTCAAGGACGTCGTGGGGGCAGAACTTGACGCACTCGAAACAGCCGGTGCATTTTTCTTGGTCAATTATCGGATACCATTCTTTTGACATCTGCACTCCCTCCTTTCCATTTCGCGATTGGGAGGGGCTCAACGTGTGGCGGCTTGTTCGTGTGGGGCGAAAGCAGCGGGCATAAGAACCGGAACTTTGTGGTCCTCCACCGGGGGATTCTACCCTCCGAATCAAACTATTTTGCCATTCTGCCAAATATAACGCACAAAAAATCCGAGCGGTTCCCTACTCTTCCCCCGCCCGCTCTCCTTCCTTGATGACCGCCTCAATGCAATCCACGAACCGCAGTACGCAGGGGACTCGGAGGCGGTAGAAGACCTGAAGCCCACGTTTCTCGTCTTGGACGATTCCAGCCTTCCTCAAAACGGAAAGGTGTTTTGAGACGGTGGAAATGTCCGCGCCCACGAGCGCTGTCAGCTCGCAGACGCAGCGTTCCCCCCTCGCCAGCTCGTCAACGATCAACAATCGGCTGGGATGGGCCAGGCCTTTGATGATGCTCGCCCTGAGCTGATACTGTGCACGGATATCGGCTTTCACAGGCATATCTCTGCTCCAGTTTTGACTTTTCTTCTTATTTGGTCATAAAGCCAAATACTTGTCAAGCCTTTTTTGCCTTCCCACGACGTGAATTCAGCTATACGCCGTGCTGGCGGTGTACCGTTTTTCCAGACCTCCCCATTGCAATTTCCACATTGATGGTGATACCATTGAGGCAACAATGGTTGGTTGGCGCGATGCCTAATCTTGGCTACGAAAGGAGTCGCTATGAAAAACGTTGCGTTAATGGCTTTCTGTTTGGCGATAGGTCCGGCGGGAGCTTTTGCCGAGGACCCTGTGTTCAGGTTGGAGCCGATTGATACGGAGTGGCACAGAGCAGAAGGGTGTTGCGTTATTGATGTCAACGCAGACGGTCGTCTGGACGTGGCTTGTGGGCCGAACTGGTACGAGGAGCCTAAGGGTGCTGTTCTCGGGCCGGACCGGAGAGAGTGGCCGAGGTGGAAGCGTCATCACCTCCGCGAGTGCGCGATAAAGGGCGAATATCACGCTGATTTCGGCGAGTTCGCCGTGGACGTCAACGGCGACGGGCTTGTGGACATTGTGACCGGGCAGTGGCACAACAATCCGCTCGTCTGGTACGAGAACCCCGGCAAGCTCGGAAAGGAATGGACGAAGCACGTTATCGTACAGATGAAGGGAGGCGAATCATTTGTGCCGGCGGACGTTGACGGCGATGGGGACTTCGATATTCTGCCGAGCTTCTACAGCAAGACGCCGGTTTTCTGGCTGGAGAAAAAGGGTTCGCAATTCATCAAGCACCCTGTCGGAAAAGCTCACGACAGGCACGGCATGGGCTTGGGGGACGTGGATGGAGACGGGCGAAGCGACATCGTTACAAGCCACGGTTGGTATCGTGCGCCGGAGGACCCGAGGACAGGGAAATGGCAATGGTTCCCCGAATACGACGTAGGCGGCGAAGGGTGCATCCCCATGGTAGTTATGGATGTCAACGGCGACGGGCGCAGCGACATCGTTGTCGGGCACGGGCACGATTACGGCTTCGCGTGGTTCGAGCAGAAGGTCGGCCCCGCCGGCCGCACGTGGAAGCGACATGCCATTGACGACGCGGCCTCTCAGTTCCACACCATCGCCGTTGCTGATGTTGATGGCGACGGGCAGCCCGACCTCATCACCGGCAAGCGCCTCCGGGGACACAACGGGGGCGACCCCGGCGCCCATGAACCCCAGGGACTGTACTGGTACAAGATAGACCGCAAAACCGGGCACTTCGAGCGGCACGTCCTCGCATACAATGCTCGCGTCGGCGCCGGAATGAACATCGTCGCCCGCGATATGGATAATGACGGCGATGTAGATATTGTCGTACCGGGCAAATCCGGCGTTTACTTGCTGAGAAATATGGGGCATCCCAAGACCAAGCGATAGAGTGTTTGTTCGTGATTTCTTTGCGTTTTGCGCAGAAGTCCGACGGTATGAAGCCGCTATTTCTGGGCCATCTTCTCTCGCCAAAACGTGAGCATTTTCCCTATCTGACCTTCCGTCATCCTTTGCGTCCTTTGCGTCTTTGCGAGAGCTCTCCTCCCTCAAGTGTTCAGCACGCCGTCAACGCATAATTCTATTTGGTTGGGCCACAAGCCGCCTTAGGAGGTTTATTTATAAGAGAAGGTAGAGTGGCCCCCTCGGGAAAGCTCATCTTGCGGCTCAATGAGGATGGCTTTCCGGAGGTGTCGGCGCCGAGGCGCCTTTCAGCAATTCCTCCAGCCGCAGCAGAGTGGCGCGAAAGACAGGCTCGTTCGGCTCAAGTCGAAGGGCTTTCAGAATTGCGTTGCGCGCCTCCGCGTAACGCTCCGCGCCCATGTAAGCTCCGGCCAGAGTGCTCCAGGACGTAGTGTCAGCCGGATTGAGCGCAGCCAGTCTTTGCAGAAGTGGAATGGCTTTTGCATAGCGCTCCGTTCGCAGATAGGCTCTCACAAGGTTCCTGCAATTCTCTATGTCGGCAGGCATTTGTTCGATGTGTTTTTCGAGCAAGGGGATGACTTCCTCGTCCTTCCCCATGGCGAGGAAAGCGTGCGAGACTTCCCCGAGAACGATTGGGTCGCCCGGCGCCAGCTCCACCGCCCGCCTCAGCTCTGCAAGCCCCCGGTCAACGATGTCTGGGTCGTTTTGGTCTTGGCCCTTGTCCAGGAGGAAGTGTCCGAGGGCAATCCTCGTCCAGGGAGACCGGGGAAAAATTGCGGCCCAACGGCGAAAATCGCTCACCGCTTTCTCGTTCGGTTGCTCCTTCCGGTAACGCTGGAAAGCGAGGATGGTGATACGCCTCAGATACCAGGAGAGGTCGGCATCCTGATTGATGATTTCGGATTGCGGATTGAGGAGCCTCGCCTGGGCGCGCACCGTCTCCAGATGCCGCAATCCCTCCACCGGTTTCCTTGCTTGCCAGCAGCGGACCGCCTCCAGGTAGGGCCGTCGAATCGCCACGGCGGCGGAGATAGCTTTCTCCTCGCGTTCGGTCGCACCGACGACCTTCGAGAAACCCTCACCCGTCGCCATAGCCAGGGCGCCGATGTTGACGGGAATCCACCGCCTCCCGATGGCCCGGTTTTCCGCGAACGCCAGGGGAGTGCTGTCCTCAGTCGAGAGGGGTGAGGCCCCCGCGAAATCGCGAATGTCCTCCTCGTCAAGGACAAGGTTTTTGAGAATGGCGGGAACGCTCTCAAGGTGAACTTCCCGCAGTTGAGCGGAGGTTTTCTCATCTCCCTGAAGAAACTTGTTAATGCTCTCCGCGTCAATGACCAGTCCCGCATCTCGCGGGATGCCCAGCATAACCGTGTACCCCCTCGCGAACCAAAGGGAGGCGTGCGGGAAAACGTCTTGAAAAGTCCGCAGGATGATTTTCAGGTGTCGTGTGGGCAGAGCGTGAAGGGGAACCCACTGGCACATCACTCCCTCGTCTCGCAGTAGTTTGCGGCAGGCTGCATAGAACTCCCGCGTGTAGAGCACCCAGCTCTCGGCCGCCGCGGGGTGGGTCGCATCCGAAGCAATCACGTCATACGTGCGGTCAGTGGTCTTCACGTAGCTGTTGGCGTCGCCGACGATCAGCCGAAGGCGCTCATCCGTCAAAACGTTGTCGTTCTCCCTTTCAAAAAGCTTCGCCGCCTCGAACACGGAGGGGCATATTTCCACAGCGTCCACCCGCTCGACCGGATGGGTCAGGATAGCCCCGGTGGTTATCCCTCCCCCGAAAGCGGTGACCAGAACCTCCTTGGGGTGCGGATGAACGAAGAACGGCAGATGCCCGAGGAGGCGAAAAGCCTGGAGCGCGTCCAGATCGGTGGGCACTTGGGGATTGCCGTCAATCTGCATCATTTTCAGTCCCAGTTCTCCCTCGCGAAACACCGCGACGGTGCCCGAGCTCCCTTCGTGATAGAAGATAAGCTCGCGTCGCTCTTCTTCGAGTCCCTCGCTCGAGCTCCCGATGTCAATTCTCGCCGGCACTGCAAGCACGAAACATCCGAAAACGGCAACGGCACAAGACGCGGAGAGAACTTTTGCCCTCGATGAGAGCATAGGTGATAAGCGCAGAAATAGCAGTCCGACTACGAGATTACCGGTAGCGGTCAGCAGAAAGGCGACGGCGATTCCGAAAATCGGCACCAGGAAAAAAACTGCCGCCACTGAACCGAAGATGGCGCCGAGAGTGTTGCTCCCGTAAGCCCGCCCCACGTCGCCGCCGATCCTCTCGTATCGCCCCGCGCAGATGGCAACAATCACCGGAAAGGACATCCCAAACAGAATCGCCGGGGGCAAGAGCGCAATCGAGGCGATGGCGTATCGCACCAGAGTAAAGGGGAGATAACTCCAAGAAGGAAAAAGCCCTTTCAGCCATCGGAAAAGAGGATGAAAGGATTGCGTCAGGGCAATTCCAGCGAGAGCAAAAATGCCGATGAGAACCTCGATGACCGCCGCCTTGACGAATAAATCCTTTCCCCGGTCGAGAAGCCGCGCGAAAAGGTAAGACCCCGCCGCCAGCCCGGTCAGGAAAGTCGAAAGCATGATGGTGAAGGAGTACATGGTGTTGCCGACGACAAAAACAAGGACGCGTGTCCATAGAACCTCGTAACAGAGGGCAGTGAATCCGGATATGCCGAAGGCCGCCAGGACGGCTCGCCGCGTCCAGGGGGAAGGGATGCTTCTTTGCGGGCGCACCGGCGGGGAGGGAACGGGCGAGGGGGCAGCGCTCATCCCAACGGAAAGGGCGAGGGCCGTCGCGCCCACGGCTGCGCTCAGGGCAATTGATGCAAGGTTCGCGCCTCGCGCTCCGAGCATCCTGATGAGGAAAAATCCAGCCAGCACCGTCCCCGCAACAGCCCCGCCGGTGTTCACCGAATAGAGCCGTGCGATCCCTTTCCCGACAGAGATGCGGCTGCGCAGATAGAATTTGCTCAGCAGCGGAAACGTGCCCCCCATCAGAAAAGTCGGCAACAGAAGCACAGAGAAGGCGACGCCGAATTTCACGCCGGTCAGAAGCAGAGCGTTGTCTCCAATCGAGGGATAGAGCGCACGCTGCAATGAGATGAGGCCACGGCACGCCACCGGGAAAAAAAGGGCGAAAGCAGCAATCAAAAGCTCGAACAAGCCGTATGCCCTGAGGAGGTTCCTCCACCGGTCAGCCCAACGACCGACTACAATCGAACCGAGAAAAAGCCCCCCCATGAACGACGAGAGAACCGCCGCTGTCGCGTAGATGGAGCCTCCCAGCACTACCGACAGCATTCTCCGCCAAACCACCTCATAGGTCAGTCCCGCCGCGCCCGACAGGGCGAAGAGGAGCAGAACGACGAGGTTCACTTTTGCCCCGGACTGTTTGGAAGCGGCCTCTTGTTGGCCCATGGACCTCCATGTTGGTTTCATTAGCTCAAGTCAGTGTCAACTCAATCGTCTGTCAATCTTGCCCGGCCTGTCAAGACGTTTTCCGCAGGGAGAAGTGGAAAGGCGCGTGGGTCCCCGCGAGCGCTGGCCGACTGAGAGAAAGAGCCGCGCCCCGTGCAGCGTCTCAAGCGCTCCCGGTCTCTTCTCGAATCGAATCGAATGCAGCATCGAGCAGGCCGTTGAGTTGAGTTTCGCTGATGCAATACGGCGGGATGAAGTAAATGACGTCGCCGAGGGGACGGAGGAGAACACCTTTGCGCCGTGCGCGATAACAGACTTTTGCGCCCACTCTCTTTTCGTATGGGAAAGGTTGCTTGGTCGCTCTATCGCTGACAAGCTCCACAGCCCCGATGAATCCGCACCGGCGAACGTCGCCGACATGAGGGAGCCGCTGGAACCGCTCGAGCCCTTTGCGGAGGAGCTCGATTTTCGGTTCGAGCTCGTTCAGGACGTTACGTTTCCTGAAAAGGTCGAGGGATGCGAGAGCCGCCGCGCAGGCGAGCTGATTCCCGGTGTACGAATGCCCGTGGAAGAAGGTCTTGTTCTCGGCGTAATCTCCGAGGAAGGCTTCAAAAACCTTCTCGGTGGTGAGGGTCGCGGCGAGGGGGAGGTATCCGCCGGAAAGCCCTTTCGCCACAGCCATCAAGTCAGGCGTGACGTTCTCGTGCTCGCAGGCGAACATTTTTCCGGTGCGCCCGAATCCAGTCGCCACCTCATCGGCGATAAGCAACGCGCCATATTCATCGCACAGCCGTCTCGCCTCCGCGAGGTATCCGTCAGGATGAACGATGAATCCCCCCGCGCACTGAACCATCGGCTCGAGAATCAGCGCTATGATCTCGCCCTGGTGCTCGCCGAAGGTCTTTCTCAGAGCGACGAGGCATTCTCTTCCACAGCTCGTCCTCTCTCGCCCGAACCGGCAGCGATAACAGTAAGGCGCGGGCACACGCAGCGCTTCGAACAGAAGCGGCTCGAAGATTCCGTGAAAGAGGTCAATTCCTCCGACGGAGACGGCGCCGAGAGTATCGCCATGATAGCCCAGCTCCAGGGAGACGAACTTCCGCCGGGCGGTTTCTTTCCCCTCGACGTGCCGCCAGTACTCAAAGGCCATTTTCAGCGCAATCTCGACAGCGGTCGCCCCGTCATCCGAATAGAAAACCCGGCTCAGCCCGGGCGGCGAAATGGATACGAGCTTCTCGGCGAGAACTGCCGCCGGAACGTTCGCCAGACCGAGCGAGGTCGAATGAGCTATTCGCTCAAGCTGCTCTCGGATTGCTTCGTTAATCTCCTCGACGTTGTGCCCGTGCAGGTTGACCCAGAGCGACGACGTCCCGTCAATGTACTCCTTACCGTCAATATCGGTGAGAACGCACCCGTTTCCGCCGACGATGAAAAGCGGCTCTTCGGCGAGCCAATCCCGCATTTGCGTGAAAGGATGCCAGAGGTACTTGTGGTTAAGCTGCGATAATTCCCGTTTATTGAACCGGCACATGGAAGCGACCTTTCGGAAGAACTGTTCACTTTTCTGGTTATTTCGGCGGCTCGATGATCTCACGTGTGTCCGGGTCCATGAGAGGCACACCTTGTTCGCAAAGAGGGCATTCATCTCTATGGTACGATTCCACTTCGAGCTGCACAACGCTCGCACTGGGGACAGGGTATTCGATCTTGCCCGCTGTGCGATCGACCAGAACTCCCACACCCACCGGCTTGCCCCCATATTTCTCGACGATCTCTATCACTTTTTTAACCGACCCGCCGGTCGTGGTGACGTCCTCGACAACAAGGGTTCTCTCACCTGGGCGGAAGCGAAACCCGCGCCCGAGCGTCAACTTGCCCTCCTTCTTGTCGGCGTAAATCGCCCTCGCTTTCAGGTGCCTGGCGACCTCATAGGCGACGATGATTCCACCAACCGCCGGACCGATGACGGTCTCGACCTCGAGCTCCCGGAACCGCTCCGCAAGACGGCGGCACAACTCTTCCGCTTTGGTCGGATACTGCAGCACCTGCGCGCATTGTATAAACCAGCCGCTGTGGCGTCCAGAGGTGAGCAAAAAATGCCCTTTCAGCACAGCCCCTGTCTCTCGGAGAGTTTCCATTGGGTCCATCTGTTTTCCCCTTTCTGACGCACTGAACATCTTTCCCGGTTCGAGTTGCGGAAAAAGTCAGATGTTCGGAACAGTCGTGGTGTCGTTCCGTGAAAGCCTCCCTGGGGCCGAACTTCCGCAAGACCGGCTCGCCCCCGAAGAGTAAGCGCCCTGTGGCACAACTCGCGGCAGTGCGCTGGGGCATCATGAGACTTTTCGCCGGCGCCTGCCCCCCCATTATATTCGCGTGCCAAAAGTGAACAAGCGATTTTTGTTGACAGGCGAGCAAGCATGTAATACCCTCACGCGCAGTACTTGAGGTCATGGTTCAGCGTTTGCTCATTTTGGGCGGCGAAATGGACGTGAGTTCGCCTCTAAAACGACCTGTCCTCCGCGGAGAGGAGATTGACGTGCAGGTAGGCAATAACTTAGAGTTCCAGTGCATTACGGATGGGTGTGGGGAGCTGGTAAAGTTCTCCGTATTTGATGTCACCAAGAACCACGGCCTTCGATGCACCGCTTGCGGTAAGGAATACACTCTCGGCGAAGAGCTTGTGGCAAAGCTCGACAAGTTCGAGAGGCTCTGCCGGGCGGTCAATGAGGCCGAAGATATTCTCAGCGAGACGAATGTCGGCATTAACGTTTATTCCCACCAGGTGCGGATTCCTTTTCGCCTTCTTCTGACGCGGCTTAACACCCAGCTCAATCTCACCGTTGGAGGGAAAGACATCCAGATTCGATTCCGCGTCAGCCCTTCGAAAGACATGCCGCAGGAAACCGAAAAGAAGTCCTGAGTCTTCTTTCGCAAGAGCCTTTGATTTATCGCACGTCCGGACAGCGCGCGGGGGAAGTGCGCCCAAAAATGCCGATTGCCAAACGCGTCCGGTCGTCTGGAGCCGATGTTGACACATGGCACTCTCGCACCCCAAGCTGAAACGTGTGTGCGCGTTCCTCTCGCCGCTCGGTAAAAATCTCGTCTGCCTTTTCCTCCTGACCGCCGCGCTTCTCATTCTCCTGCATCGCATTTTTCTTCCCGGGTTCCCAGTATATCGAGACAATCCGGCACATCTCGCAAAAGCGTATTCTTATATCGAGAACCTCCGCCAGGGCGGCAGCCTCCTTGACGGATGGTCCATGAGCAACTCCGCGGGCTATCCTCTGCTCCTTTACTATCCCAAGACCGGCTTCTGGCTGATCGCCGCGTGCCACTTCTTTCTATCGCTTTCTGTGGTCCTGGCGTACAAGCTCGTCATGTTTCTATCCATCCTTCTGCCGCTGATAGGCGTTTTTTTTCTTTTGCGAAAGGATAGCAACCGAGTCGCGGCGCTTTTCTGCGCGCTCCTTTTTCTCGCCCACAACAACCTTGTTCATTACGCGCTGAGCGGCATGTGGAGCAACGCTCTGGCCACGGGGGTGCTATTTCTTTTCGGAGCAGCCTTGTTTGCGCTCGGCGAGAATCCCACTCACAGAAAGGCTATTGCGGCGGGACTCCTTCTCGGCCTGCTGACCATCACCCACGCCTACATCATGCTCGGGGGAGTAATCCTCTGGGCGGCGGTGTTCGCCGCGTTTCTGATATTCTCTAAGGGAAAACGGAGGATTAAATCGCTCTTCCTACTGCTCGTTCCGATCATCGGCTTTTTGACCTCTTACCTTTACACCTACCAGCTCATGAAAGCCTCCCGGTGGCTCACGCCAGCCAAAGGGCAACTTCCGTTGGTTTCTTTCGGCACGATATTCCGGAACCTTTATTGGAAAGGGGATTTCTTTTCCCACGGGCCGGGAGCGGCGACGTTTGTCAACTTTTGGGGCAATGCGGCAATCATCGTCGGTCTTCTGTTTGCGATTCTCGGCGTCGCTTACGCCTTCGACGCCAAGAAAAAGGAGGGGGCGTTCTACGCCCGAGCCGTCTCCATGCTCTTTTTCGTGGGACTTTCCTCGGCGGTGGCTTCGGGGATAATTGTTCCGGGGGTCGGACTGAAAGGAGAATGGCTGCGGAACTTCGGCTTCCTTCGTTCGACCAAAATTCATGGCTACCGCTTTATGGTTTTGGCGCGGGCGGGGGTGGTCTATTTCGCCGCGTACGGTCTCAGCCGCCTCATCTCAGATAGGGCGCTTCCGGCGATTGCGGGGATAGGGAGGTTTTCCCTGACCGGGAGGTTCCGCTGGCCGGCGCTTGTCCCGCTCTGCGGTAGCGTCTTTCTGGCGGCAAATCTCCCCTTCTTTTTCTACGACAGAAGCCTCGACGAGATCAGGCGTAATCCCCTCTTCCCGGCAAGGGATTCGGCTCTCCTGAAAACCTCCTCTGCCCTTCCGACGGCGAAGGATTTAATGAACGTGTGCGATTGGCTTCGGCGAAACGGGGACGAGGGGAATCGCCGAGTTTTCTTCCAGAATACCCTCGGCAACGCTCTCCTCAAGTGGAGGGAAATCGGGCGAGATTCAGCCGCCGCAGCCTCTCTCAGCGTGGTGACAAGCGAGGATACAACAACGCACTTCACGCATCTCCCCGCCATCTGCCCGTTGCACAGCGGAACGTCCCAAATCGGCTCATGGATCGGCGGAAACCTTTACCCGATTGAGAAAATCTCGCTCTCGGAGTCCGGGAGGTTCTTTGGCTCGCGGGTTGCAGATTTTGACGACCGGGAACTCGTCGTCAAGAAAAGGCTTCTCCAGCGACTGAACATTCGTTACATCATCACCTGCGAGCCTCGCCTGCGGTCGCGGATGATGAGCTCGCGATACTTCGCCCACAAAGAAACCTTCGGAGCGTTCGACATTTTTGAGCTGCCCGACCTTCTCTACATTATGCACCAGCCCGGCTGGGCTTACTTCAGCATGCCTACACCCCACATCCCGGGCAATAAGGTGGAGGTCACGCGGTTCGACAATTCCGGCATTGACATCTCGTTCGACAACTACGGCACGATGGTTGATCTCCACATCGCGGTGTGTCATCATCCTTTCTGGAAGGCTTCCGTTGGTGGCGAGCCTGTCCGAATCGAGAGCGACGACATCGGCCTGATGAAGATTCCGCTCGAGACCAAAGACCAGAACGGCAAGCTGAGAAGCTTACTGGGCAAACATACGCTCAAACTTCGATACGCTCCTGACCGGGGTGTCTCCGTGGCGACAAGCCTTGTGTCGCTTGTCCTCTGCATCGCTCTACTTGTCGTACCCGTGCGCGCAACAAGTGAGCCGGTTCCGCCCACACTTCATTCGCCTCGCCCACAAGGCGCCACCGAGAAACACCCGCCTACCACTCCATAAAAGCCCTACACACTGACAGGCCTTTCTCCACTGCGACAGACTTTCCGGCCCGGATAGCCACTCCAGCAAGAGGTATCTGAATAGTCGTCTTCTGGGGTCAGTTTCTCGGCATTCGAGATGCCGGGCCTGTATTGTCGTCTGCACGATGGGGAGAGCAGGCAGGCTATGACGGCGCTGGCTACCGGGTGTCAAACTGGCAATGTGTCGGAGAGGTCAAATTCTTATTTTGAGGGTAATTTCAGGGCAACGGGCATTCCAAAGATTTCTGGCGTGTCGCAATCCACTGCAATTGAAGACCTTGCGCACTGCCTAAAATCTATGGCGGAGAGGGTGGGATTCGAACCCACGGCGGGGTTTCCCCCGCAACACCTTAGCAGGGTGCCACTTTCGTCCGCTCAGTCACCTCTCCGCGCACTTGATGCTCGTCTGTGTGTAACACGGAAACCGGCGATTTCTTCTCAATAGGATGAGCGAGGCCGCCGCCTGCTCACAACGCCTGTTAATGTACGATGGGAAAACCAAGATGTCAAGTTCGTATTGTGCGAGGCGGCAATGTCCCGGTTGGGGGCGGGATAGGGGGACTGCCGTGCGAAAGCAATGCGGAAGCACCAAGACCGCGATTTTTGGCAGCGGGTCCGGCTCTGGCCTTCAGCCAGAAAAGAACAACTGTCCCCGATGTGGCACGGGCCTGCCCGCCGTCGGCAGGCGGGCGACCCGCCCGTGGCAACCATGGGCGAGATGCCGATGCCACGGCAGCCGAGGACTGGGTTCTTCTCATCTTCCTCTCTGCGCCTTTGCGCCTCTGCGTTGTCCTCCTTTTCCCTTCTTTCCTCCCACAACTCCGCACCCGCCCAAGACTGAGGGCTTACGGCCGCACCCATTTTTTCCTTGTTGTTCCGAAGGACTTTGCTATTGTTATTTACGCACCGGGAATGTGTTATTAAGCAGGTGCTCGACTTCTATTGTCGAAACGTACGTGCGCTCATTTCAAGGTAAAGCGACCAAGTTCTTTCTGAATTGACCTGTTTTTCATGTTTGTTCGAGTGCAGGTCATGTTTAGAGGCCCGATGTGTCCATTTGTTCCTCAAGTTGTTCGCTTCTGCAGGTGTTGGCAGGTGAGGGCGGGACGCCCGGCGCAGTCGCCGCACGCCAAGCGAGTCCCCCGAGGCATGAAGCAGCCGCAGGGCAGAAATGTTTACAAGAATCAACAGCGGGAAATGAGGCAAGACGACGGGCTTTTCACCCTCGCCGTTGCCCTCGTCGTGTGTCGCGGGTGTGGCCCGTTTGGCACTTATCTTGCGAAAAGGATCACCTAAAGCGGCTCGTACCCGCAGCCAAACAGAATTATGGGTTGACGGCGCGCTGAATACTCGAAAGAGCCCCGCGTTTCGCGGGGTCGCAAAGACGCAAAGACGACTGAGAATCACACGGGGAGAATGCTTCGCGTCTTAACGTTTTGGCGAGAGAAGATGTGGCAGAAATAGTGGCGCCGTCGGCGCCATCACAGTTCTACGCAAAACGCGAAGAAGTTAGGAAGAAGGACTCTAAGGTCTTATTTGCTGTCCCTCGGAGGACGCTGCACAAAAGCTGATGCTACTGAGACGCGGAATCTCTCATCCAAAATAGGAACTCGAGCACAATGAGTGTGACTACTGAAATGCCCCCGTGTCGTCCACTGGGAAAGGGCCGTGAAAAAGGGGCGAGAACCTGGCTCATAGCGCTCGCCCTCTGCGGGCTCGTCACGTTCCTGCCCACCTTTTACTCTCTTGTGGTATCCTGTACTGGGGGTGAGTCTTATTACGCGCACTGGTTCCTGATTCCGCCGGTCAGTGCCTTGTTGATATGGCTGAAGAAGGATAGCCTGCGAGAAGTTCCGGTTGAGAGGTGCGCGTGGGGGCTTCCGTTGACGGCGGGAAGCCTCCTTGTGCACGTTTTGGGGGTGTGGTTTCGAATTGAGTTCATCTCCGCATTCGCGTTGGTGGTTACAGTTTGGGGATTGGCTCTTTATCTGTTTGGAAGGCGGGTCGTCCACGAGATAATGTTTCCTCTACTGTTCCTTTTGTTTATGGTGCCGCTTCCCGGCACGCTTATAGCTCCCATAGCGTTCCACATGAAAGTGCTTTCCGGCAAGATTGCTGTTCGGCTCTACAACTTCCTCGGAGGCACTGCACTTCTTACGGGATCAAAGATCAGCTTCAGCCGTGGCGACCCCCTTTGGATGGGGTACGAATGCAGCGGTCTGAAGTCGGTAATCGCACTATCATCGCTTGGGGCGGCGACTGCGTATCTGGTGAGGCTCTCGCGACCCCGGAAGGTTCTTCTGTTTCTGTCGTCGTTTCCGCTTGCGATTATTTCCAACTCGATTCGGGTCACTTCTCTTTGTTTCGCTGCCGAGCAATGGGCCGTGAAGAGCAGGGAGTTCAAGATTTTTCACGACCTATCCAGCCCGGTCGTATTTATTATGGTGCTGATCGGTCTTTTCGGGTTGTACAAGCTGCTTTCCGTCGGCGACCGCGAGAACAAGCTGCAATCCGATGCTGCGGGTGAAGCTCAGGCGGCGCCGAGCAGAACGCGGTTTCTTACATCAATCCCCACCAAGAAGCTCAGAATCACGTTCGGGTTGTTTGCGGTGTCGGCTATTTTGGTGATCCTCTCACCGCACTTCCTGACGTTGGGAACAACAATGTCGTCTTTGGAACCGGTGGAATTACCGGACCGTATCGGCGAATGGTCCGTGTCGGCGACAGACGCGGTTGAGCGGGAAGAGGTTTTCTCCACGCTGAACACCAAAAGCCTCGTTGTGAGAGATTATCGTGACCCCGAAGGGAAAGAGGTTCAGGTTCTCGTAGTGGCGTCCGACACGGACCGTCAGGCTTTTCATCCACCCGAGATATGTATGATAGGGGCCGGCAACGAGGTTCTGAAACACTGGGAGGAGCCCGTTGACATCAACTCCAACGAGACGGGTCGTTTGAGACTGAATGCTTTTATCAGAGGGACGAGCGGCCGTGCCGACACTCTTGTGCTCTACTGGTACATGGCCGGAAAAAGAAGCACCGGCAATCGTATGCTACAACAACTCATTCTCTTCCTGAACGGCGCAAGGAGAACTCCCACCATCGGCGCCATGATTCGATTGACCAGTCCCCTCGCAACAACCAGCCAAGGCGAAACGCTACGCCGCGCGAAGGATTTCATCAGGTCGCTGGTGCCCCTCATGCCACGCATTCTCAAAACAGCAAGGAAGCAAAGAAACGAGACCGCTCCTTGACAGATTACGAAGTACGCACGTTGCCGAAGATAAGCAGTCCGTACGGAGCGGTGTTTTGCGTGGCTCGCCTCAGGTTGGGGGCGCGGGTGCAAAGGTTAGCCCCTGGCGGGGAGGTTGAAGTCGAAGGAGAAGATAGCTATCCGGGCGGATAGGGTGCCTTGCACAAGGGCAAGGGGTATCGGCACTTCCCATGCAAAATACCGAGCGACGGGCAAGGATACAAAAGCGCAGCCACAATCTCCGTGCGAACATGCGTGCATAGCGAGTGATTGTGTTGCGAAAAAGCGACGTTTGAGGCTTTGGTAATCCAAATCTCCATTGCTCGATGTCCTTCCGACGTCACAGCGCGGTATTGGTGCTTGCAGCGTTCAGGACGAGATGGCATCCTACTTGCTTCCTTCCGCCAGCCGTACTATTGGTACGCGCACATTGAACCGTGACCGTGATGGCCGAGATGCCCATGCCACCTTCCTCTGCGCACTCTGCGGTTTCACCCATAGCCACCCGTAAGTGAGGTGTTGCTCTGCACGAGGACTACGGCGTGTAAATCACAACGAGAGAGTGCGTGGACTGCCCTGGCACAATGCTCTGACGCTGCAACCCGGGCGACGTCTTGATTCGTGTGCAGCCTCACGGACCGGGCTCGCAGGATAGGAGCAGGCCGGCCCAGGGAAAATACAGGCGCATAGCCCGTGTTTATGTTGCCAAAAAGAAACAAATGTAGGTTCCGGTAAACCAAAACCGTTATCTGCTGCCGTGGCACGTTCTCGGAACACCTTGGAATAGCGTTAGTTTCGCTGTTTAGAACGGGCTGGCATACCACTTGCTTCCCCTTGCCTCAAAGATGTTTCGTTGTGGCCAAACTCAGTCATAAATGCGGCGGGGTGGAGAAAAAGATGCGCGTCCCGCTTAACAGCCGTCTCAGGCAAGCAACCCGGAAGGAGGATACCCAATCAAAAAGCGAAATCGTACCCTCGTGAAGCTATTGTCGTGGTGGGGAAACTTGTGCGCGCCTTCGTCTCAGGGAGAAGCAAGCCTACGTACCAAAGGCCGGCGCACGCTCCTTGTGGCGTTTGCGACTGTCGCCGCTATGCTGTTGGGGGCGACGCCGTTGCACGCAGATATAAGCTGGGATCTCACTTACGAGTTCTCCGGCGCCTGGGCGCCGGAGGGGACGCTCAGTGTCATACTTAATGACACCGGGCAGCCGGCGGATACTGTAAAGCTCATTGTGGACGCGGGGGATCTGGTGGCGACGGAGTTCGTTAGTGAGTTGTACCTGAACGTTAACCCGGACTTCACCCCGACCGCGCTCGAGATTAATGACTTAGGGGGGCCTTATACCGTGGACTCCATTGAGCAGGGAGTGGACGCTTTCAAGGCTGACGGTGACGGGAAGTATGACATCCATATCAATTTCAGCACTAGTAACTCGAACCCGGAGCTCCGGCTTGGCGCCGGTGATAAGGCTGAATTCACGATCGTGGGAGGAGAGGGTTTTGATTCAAGTGACCTCGAGTATCTGAGCGCACCCGCAGGAGGACACGGCCCCTTCTATGTCGCCGCCCATGTTCAAGGGATTGGTGGTGAGGACGATAATAGCGGCTGGGTCACCACGCCGGTACCCGAGGCTTCGACGATAATTCTGTTCGGCAGCGGGCTGTTGGGCGTACTGGGTTTTGCGAGAGGCAAGGTACGGTCTCTGGTGGGTCGCTAAGTATGAGAGCCCCAACTGCGCTGGCGCACTACACTACCCGAAAGGAACTTCCTTCGCAGGTGAACAGGATACACGGGACCCTTTGAGGCACGGGTCTCCCGCGAATCTCAGTCCCGCCACAGCGGGGCTGCGTTGCAGACAGGGAAAACTGGGCCCCGCCTGGAGACGGGCACGTTCGCAGAAGCCTATCACAAAACCTCACGCCTGCGCTCTGTGCGGTGAGGGGTTTCCGCCAGAAACTCGGGGATTAAAAATGGTCGCAGGTCAGAAGGGCGCGTCCCGGGAAGATAGATTATTGCGTAAGCCCTCAGTCTCGGGCGGATAGCCGGCCGAGGCGGAGGAGGCAAGAAGGGAAGAGCAGATTAACGCAAAGGCGCAGAGAATAAGGTGAGAAGGACACCCC
>CAZXGF010000051.1:0-13071 GCA_964640185.1 uncultured Verrucomicrobiota bacterium
ACGAAGCCACGTGGGACTGGTGGTTCGCCATTGACAACGTCATGGTCTCCGGCGAGCCGAAGCCGACGGAGGTAACTAAAGGGGTCGTCCTGTCGGTCGGTATCGCTGCGGGCAACCTGAGTGTCACGTGGAGCGTGTTCGGTACCGAGACCTACTACATTGACTACACCGCCGATTTGACCGGCGCGTGGAGTGAAGTAGCCGGTCCGCTGACCGGCACGAGCTCGTCGGATGTTGTGATTTCCGGCTCCGCCGGATTCTATCGCGTCCGCGCCGAATAACTCGTCAGCGAACGCACAAGCGAACAGCCCCGTCTTTCCGGCGGGGCTGCCCTTTATTGCGCAAATAGTGTTGAGTCGCCGGAGCGAAGCTTCCCCTAACTCGACTTCCGCACCTGATTGACATTTTTAGCTTTTTTTGACGCTGATTTGGGGATGAAATGGGGATGTTGGGGTATGGCCTCAGGCTTGGGCGGATACCCCGCGAGGGCGGGGGAGGGAAGGAGGAAAGAAGAGGTAACGCAGAGGCGCAAAGGCGCAGAGAATAAGGTGAGAAGGACCCCCTCCTCGCCTCCCGTGGCATGGGCATCTTGCCCATGATTCCCCCACGGGTCCCGCCCTCAGCGGGATGCCACGTGGGGGACGGCTTTTCTTTTCCCCCGAAGGGCACAGCCGGACCCGGCGCCGAAAAATCCCTATCTCAATGTCCTCGCACCGCTTTTGCAACGAAGTGGCCTATGCCGCCCGTAATCGAGCCATTGCAAAAAGCACGAAAAAAAGCTTGACGGGGTGCGGGAGTTCTGTGATTTTTTGTTATGTAGAAGTAAGGGTTGCGGTTTCAAATGTCATGGGGGGCTTCTCCCAAGCTCCTCGAACGGTTTTGGTCTCCCGTTGCAGCCTTTGTTCTTTCTCAAATGTTTTGCCTTGAATGAAAACAAACGGTTTAATTGTTCTAAAAAAGGAGAATTACAGTGTTGCGGACAACATTTTCCCTGTTAGGAATAATGTTCTTTTCCTTGCTTCTCTTCGCACGCCCGGCCGTAGCGGACATTGAAGATGGTCTCCTGGGCCATTGGACGCTCGACGATGGCGTAGCTGACCCCGGCACTACCATCGCCGCCGACAGTGTCGGCGATCACCACGGCACCTTGGTGAACGGCCCCGTTTGGGCCGATAGCATCCTTGACTATGGCGGGGCGCTCTCGTTCGACGGTACCGACGACCACGTCGAGATACCGCACTCGGACGACTTGACTTTTAGCGTTTCGGACAGCTATACGGTCGCTACGTGGGTGAACGTGAGGTCGTTGCCCGGTGCTTGGGCGGCGGTCGTTAACAAGTCGCGAGACTTAGGTTCCTGGTATGGCATCTGGATCGATGGTAGCAACCAATGGTGCGCTGGCACCGAGCCCGAGAATACTTCCGGTAGCGCTGTGACGTTGGGTCCGCACCACGTCGCGATTGTCCAGGATAACGGGGCCGGTACCCGTATTCTGTATCTGGATGGGCAAGTTGATGCCACTGGCTCGGCACAGAACGCCACCGGCGCCGGCGATTTGTGGTTCGGCGGGGCTAAGAGTGTCAATGAGTACTTCGACGGCGTGGTGGACGACGTCCGCATCTATAACAGGGCCTTGAGCGCGGAGGACATCGAGGAGTCGTATAATTGGACAGGCTCGGTGGTTTCCGCGGGGCCCGACCGGAGGGTCGAGGCCGGTCAGACCTTAACCCTCGAAGGCTCCGGACCGGCGGACGCAACCAGCTTCTCCTGGGAGCAAATCATCGTAAGCGACGAGCCTGTTGTAGCGCTCTCCGACCCCAACAGCGCGACAACCATCTTTACGCCGCCCAGCCGCGAGATAGGTTACATCCTGACCTTCCGCCTGACGGTCGTCTCCCTCAGTGAAGGTACACTTAGCGATGAGGTCGCAGTTACGGTCACCGCCCCCAACCCGCCTAAGATCGCCCCCAGCAACCTGCGGACTCTGCGCACAGACCGCGGGTTCTGGCTGTTCTGGGACGGCGTCCTCGACGCCGATGCTTACTCGGTAGAGATAGAGTATCTCCCGGACATCTGGGTGCCTATCGCGCCGAATGTCACCGCTCTTGAATATGAATTCAAGATGCAGACTCCCGGCGACACGCTTTCCGTGCGGGCAGTAGCCAGGAACAGCTATGGGCAGGGCGCCACGTCCGAGCCACTATCTGTCACCATTCTGCAGAATCTCGCCTTGCCGTCTGGGGCGGGCGGAGCTACGCCTCCCCTTCCTCAGGCTGGCCTTCAGGGCGTGACATACGCCGTTTCCCATTACGACATCAACGGCACGAACAATGGGGCTCATGGCGACAACAACGATAGCTGGTACAACAATGAGTTTAAGGCGCAGGATTTCTGGGGCTACCTCTGGGATACCCCGCTGTGGTTCGACGAGATAACGTATTACACTGGTGGAGTTTTCTTCGATGGCGGCTGGTTTACCGACCTGACGATCGAATATACCGAGGATGGAACGACCTGGGTGGATGCCCCGAACGTGAATTTCGCCCCCGAGTACGACTTCGCTAACGGTCCCGGTGGTCGCGACAACTTCAGCAGATACACAATCACATTCGGCACAGTCAGGGGCACCGGCATCAGAATCTTCGGCACGCCCGGCGGCATGGTGACCTTTACATCCATAGCGGAGCTGGAGGTCTATGGTGACAAGACACGGGGCGACCTCGTCGTTCAGGGGCTTGACCTTGAAGTTCCTGAGAGAGGCACCGCCACTCTTGACGGCAGCCATTGCATGTCGCTGATAGGCGACATTACCAGCTACTCGTGGAGCCAGACGAGCGGGCCGACTGTGGCCATCGCCGACTCGACCGCTGCCGTTACGACGTTCACGGCTCCGCCTGTGGACGAGGACACGGTTCTGGTCTTCTCCCTGACGGCGGGCGACGGCACAAACGAGGGAACCGACGCGGACGTCCGCGTCACAGTGAAGAACGTCACCACCACCGCTGTTGCCGGCGTTGACCAGACGGTCGCGGAGGGAACGGTTGTGAATCTCGACGGTACGGGCTCCCAGACCGCCACCGGCGCCCTCACGTATTCCTGGACTCAAACGGCGGGCCCGGAGGTCACCCTGAGCGACCCAGCCGCCGCGACATGCTCCTTCACCGCGCCTGAGATATGGCCGTACGTCCATCGGCTGACGTTCGAGTTGGCTGTGGACGATGGCGAGGGCGGCACGGGCAGCGACGTAGCGAACGTCAACGTGACCAACTCGGTCTTCGAGACCAAGCCTCTGGCGACGTACTACTTCCAGGACCTCCTGCACCTGGGCAATACGCCGGAGGAGCGTTTTCTCAGCCCGCTCGATATAAGCCTCGATACCAACGACTACCTCGCGGATTGGGGCGGGCAGGCGAACGTTAACCCTGTGGAGGGAGAAGCCTATGACTTCACCGACACCGGGATAAGCACCAGCGCCAACCCGATGGTATGGACGCCGGTCCACAGGGACAATGGGTGGTTCATGTCGGACGGACGCACAGGCCAGGCTCTGGACTACTTCGGGCAGATTTACCACATCTACATCTTCTCCCCGGAGCCTCGCCAGGCACGATTCCATTTCCGTCACGACGATGAGGTTCGCATCTGGAGCAACGGCGAGGTGGCCGTGTCCAGGGAGGGCTGGGACGGCGGCGGAGAGCAGTCGCAGGACTTCGACCTGCACGAGGGAGTCAACTCCATGACGCTGAGGTTCGAGGAAGGGGATGGAGGAAACTACATTGCCGCGAGGCTCACCGACCGTAACGACGTTCCTTTCGCCGACCTTTCGTACGCCCTTTCTGTTCGGACTCCTATCGCCGCTGCGTACGGACTGAGGGCTTTGCCCGTGTCGTATGCTTCCCCGGGGACCGTCAATGTCCAGGTTTCGGTAAGAGCAAACCCCGATAACCTTCCCACGACCATAGCGGTCAGGGAAATCCTTCCGGAGGGCGTGACGGTTGCGGATGATGGCGGCGGCACACCCGGCGCCGGCACACTCACCTGGACTTTCGATGGCGTGTCCTCTGCCGTCATATCCTACTCGCTCTCGGTTCCGGCGGGCAGCACCGCGGGTCTGGCATTCGCAGGGGACGTCAATGGAGAGGACACTCTCGGCGACACCGAGATGTACGCCGTTCCCTCTGCGCCTCAGTACGTATCCCTGGACACGATGTTCGGGGCGCAACTGAGCTGGAGTCCGCCGCCGGAAGAAGGCGCTGATGCCTACCGGGTCTATCGCAGCGTGGACGGCGGCGATTGGACGGAGGTAGCCTTTACGAGACAGACCTCCTATTCGGAAGGCGTTGCCGAGGGGAGCACTTACAGTTACAAGGTCATGGCGGTCAACAAGAACGGCGTGGAAGGCCCCTTCTGCGAGGCGACCGAACCTGCGACGGTAACCGTGCCGATAATCAGGGAAGCAGAGAACTACAACTACGGCGGAGGGCTCTATCCTGGATCCGAAAACTGCCCCGCCGCCAATGAGGCGCCGGACTCCGACACAGTGGGCACGCCAGCGGATTACGACTTCTATTTCAACAACACCTGGCCCGTGGGCGACCCGGCGCGCGCCTACCGACCGGAGGATGATGTGTTCACGGAGCTTCGGGTGGATACCCCGAACGTTGGAGGGATGACCGTGGGCGACTGGCTGCGGTACACCTTTGATGTTCCTGCGCCGGGAGCAGGGGAGCCCACGGACGGCTGGGCCATGATAGGAATCAAGGCAGCCTCGCCGAGCGGCGGGACGGCTGAGCTGTACTGGGATGAAGGCCTCCTCGGGACTGTCAGCTTCAACACGGGCGATTGGGAAGCGTTCGTCTGGGCGCCCCTGGCGGAGGCCTTCCGCACAACTCCGGGAGAGCATACGCTAAGGGTGAAGTTGGTCTCCGGAGGCCTGAACATTGACACCATCGGCGTCGGCTTCAACCAGAAAATAAGTCGCGACGCCATCTTCGAGGACGATTTTGAGGGTTATACGAATCTCTACGATTGGAACGATCTGGAGACTGTGGGCAATTGGGACGTGACCAATGGCTCCGGCGAGCCGGATGTCGGGTGGCGGTTGTGGAACACCGCGGGCGATTACCTGGGCGACGAGACGGAAGACCGAGACCCCGCGATTGCGGGCATGACCGGCAACTACGTCATCTCCGACAGCGACCTCGTTGGCACAGCCGCCCTCGACGAGGAACTCGTCACGCCGGACATAGACTGCACCGACTACATAAGACTGAAGCTCGACTTCAGCAAGAACTTCAGGGTCTATCCTGACGACGCGGATCACACCCAGATTGCGGAGCTGGACATCCGGGAGGTCGGCGGCGGCTGGGTCAAGCTGCTGTCCTACAACGTGAACTCAATTGACCCCAACCTCGATCCGGCGGTTGACAGTACCCCCGAGAAACTGGACCTGTCGGCTTACGACGGAAAGACATTCCAGCTCAGGTGGCGTTTCTACGATGCTTCGTGGGACTGGTGGTTCGCGATTGACAACGTCATGGTCTCCGGCGACCCGAAGCCGACCGAGCCTCCTCCGAAGGGAGTTATCAAGACAGTGAGCATCGCTGACGGCCAGTTGACCCTGACGTGGAGCGAGTTCGGCACCACCGGAGACTACTACATCGAGCGCAGCATTGACCTGCTTACCTGGGAGGAACTGAACGGTCCGATCACGGACACCAGCTCATCCGTGACCATCGTTCCCCCTCCTGGTACTGAAGAGACCGCATACTATCGCGTCCGCTCGGAATGATCTCGCAGCGAGCGTAGAGTCAAACGGCCCCGTCTTTTCGGCGGGGCTGTTCTTTATCCGGAGAACTTGGCGTGGAATCCCGCCTGAGCTGCGCGCAGTCAGGGGCAAGATGCCCAAGGCACTTCTCTTTACGCACTCTGCGGTTTCACCTATAGCCGCCCGTAAGTGAGGGGTTACGTCTTGACTCCATAAGTTTTCTGCCGGAAAGATTGAACGTGCCTGTACGACGCAGTTGTCTGTGTCGCGATGGCTCAGGCTGGGCGCCGCCCAGCCCCTCTCTTCTTTGAGAACGAAAACGGGTCTATCATTGATCCCCGCCTTGGCGGGGCTGGCGGCGGGGTCTGGATCCACTTAAGATTGAACTCGTAATGATTCCAACTGGTAGTCAAGTGAATCACGCCGTTCCTGGCCTGGCATACGGACATGTAACCTTTCGGCTCCGCACTGCTATGACTCATGATGAATTTTGTTCTTCCATCGGAGCCAAGCATCTCATGGGGTGGCCCATCGTCGCTGATCAAACGAATCTTGGGCCATGTTTTACCGCTATCATATGACACCGTCGCGAATAGCCCCGTCACCGGACGCTGTTTGCCGGAAACGTCGGTAACCACGACACGCGGAGTTATTCCCCGGCGGCTTTCGTTCGCAAACGAGGCGAAGAATAGTGGGCCCTCCTTGAGCTTCAGGAGCACCAATCGTTGTCCCCCGCCAATGGGCGGGAAAACGCTCGGCATATAGGTCCAAGACTTGCCCAGGTCTTCGGAAACACTCATGGGCATGTAACGGACTCCGTCATTTTTCCCCTCCCATCTGCTCGGGAAGAACCGCGTCGAGCCCTCCCACATTTCGTTGCCGCGACCGAAAGCTATCAGCCCCCCCGACGGCGGGGTTTGGGCCACACCGGCGTGGATACCAGCTATCGTCCCGCCCGGGTCGAACCAGGTCTTGCCATTGTCGCGGCTGATATGAAGAGCCGTTCCACCGCTCCCGCTTGGCGTTGCGTCAGCGGGCAGCACCAGATACCCTTCTTTTGTCCGAAATACCGACTCTACGACCTGATTACGGCTCTGATGCTCGGGGACGATCGGGCGGGCTTTGGACCACGTTACGCCATTGTCGGTCGAGGTTCGCATGATAATGGCAAGCGGCCCCCATGTTGCCGCGGTCGAAAGCGCGTTGAAATGATAAATCGTTCTATCGCCGTCGTACCATAGAGCTGGGGCGTGGTCGTTCCGGTCCGGAGCGTCCCAGAACGGGGAAGCCGGCTGCCACTCATCTTCCCCGTAACGTATCCGGCTCGCCGCAACTGCTACTTCACGTCCCCGTTCGGTCACGGTCGTGTACCACAACGCCAGAAGGTCGCCATTGGGACATTCGGTGATGGCGGAATGATGGTTGTGACTGTGAAAAATCGGGCCATAAGAAGGCGCCGGAATCTTCACGAAGTTTCGCGGCCCGCGGAAGTAGGGTTTCGTCGGAGCGGGTCCTTTGGCAATGTCGGAAGGTATCTCCTGCTCGACGTTTTGCTGGTAGTTGGGCTTTACCATCGGCGGCAGGGGCGGAGTCTTGGGAAGCTCGCCGATAACGACACGAAATCCGATAAACCAGCTTTTGTCCTCGGGGAGCGTGCCGAGGCGGTTGGCCGAGCGCAGATAATAAGCAACGGTTCCGTGGCTACCACCGCGGGTCACCTTGAAATCGCCGTCGGCTCGTCCTACCGGGTCGGTCTGTTTCCCCTTTTCGTAGGAGCCATACCAGTCATAGCACCATTCTTCCAGGTTCCCGTGCATGTCATACAGGCCCCAGGGATTCGGGTGCGTTTTCTTCACGTGAAGCATTACCACTTCCTGCCGGCCTCGCGAGCGCGGCAGGGAGGGATACCAACTGTTGTCGGGGTTCTTGATGAACTCCTGGGGCAACGTGTTGCCGGTCCAAAAAGGCGTGGTTGTCCCAGCACGGCATGCATATTCCCACTCCGCCTCGGTTGGGAGGCGATAGGGCAATCCTTCCTTCTCCGAGAGCCAAACGCAGAAGGCCCTTGCCTCTGGCCAGCTCACGAAAACAACCGCCTCATCATTATCAATGGAAAATCCGTTCTTTCCGCGAGAGTGCGCGTGTAGCCGATCAAACTGCTCGTATTGCTGGTTGGTCACTTCGGCCAAACCCGTATAGAACGGCTTGCTGATTGTGACCTCATGTGTCGGATGCTCATCATAGTCACCATTTCGAGGAAGCCAGATCTTTCTGCCCCCCATTTCTTTCGCATCCAGGACTTCATCAGGAAGTTCACGCTCTCTGTCGTGTCCCATCAGGAACGTACCTGGCTCGATGCGGACAAACTCCATGCCTATGGAGTTTACGAAACGACTACCCGTGAGCATCTCGTCCGCCGCCCCTGCGAACTCAGCGGAAATCGCGGACAAGCCCACACAAAAAGCAGTCAACAAAAGGCTTGTTTGCTTCATGATTTTTCCCCCTCTCTATCGGGTGTTAATGGTGAGGCAATGCTCGAAGCTCAGCTTGATGCTGATTGAGACTTGCAGCCCGCTTCTGTCGGTTAGAAGTCTAACGGACCAAGCCATTGCTGGTTCGGCATGTAGCGAGCTGAACTACGGTGAGCCCACTCACCTCGATGCCGATTTCAGAAGTATTGTCCGGCGTTCCTTCCTCCGTGTTGTTGAGGCGATTTCCCTATCGGCAGCGACGCACTCAAAACATCATAGGCATATTTCACACGAGCATCGCGTACTGAGAATACCTGGGATGAGCGGGCGTGTCAACGTGCGTTGACGGAAGCCAAAGGAAAACCCGGCAGGACGCTGAACGGGCAAGACCTACGACCGCGGGAACACGACGAGTTGGAACATAATCTTTGTCGGGGTGATGATCGAGGATTTTCGGGTCAAAACGTGCGCACGCGCAACCATCGCGAGATATTGGACTGTGCGGCGCGACTGAGGCAAACACTGCCTGACCTCGCTCCCACTATCTCTCCCGATGCGAGCAACCAGGATGCCGCTGTATTTCCGTGGCAAGGTATGGATGAATCCGTTGTTCGAGAAGCCCGGCTGAAGCCCCGCCAAGGCGGGGCTAAAGCCCGGCAGGGCGGAATGACGACAGCGACCTAATTGAAGGAAGCCAGCCGGATATGCCACGACTCCGCAGCCACAACCAGCAGCCAAAAGGGCTTGACTTTCGCCTCGGCATGAGGCATAAAAGTGCGGATAAGAGAAGCATCCGGGAGTTGGCGCAGCTTCCGGCATTTCTTTGCCACCTTCTTGCTGGAGGCGTTATGGCATTCGCCGATTTGAGGAAGTCTCACACAAGCGCGTCGGAACGACAATGATTCGCACGCATGTGCCAGCCTGGGCGAGATAGGGGTGGCGAGCCCACCGCATTCATTGTGGATTCACCGAAAAAGCTCAGGCCCTTATACGGAACAGCATAATCAATAGCAAGACGAGATTGCGAGGAGGGCAACATGGGAAATCGGTCTGTGATGAAGGTCGCTTGTCGAATTGGGGTGATGGCATGGGTTCTTTTTGAGTGCGGCACGGCCTTGGCTGATCCAGTGAAGGTCCTTGTCTGGGACGAGCAGCAGGCGAAACAGAAGACGGCCTACCCCAACTTCTTGGGCAATCAGATCGCTGCTTACCTCAAGAGCCGTCCCGGAATATCGGTCAAGTCGGCGAGTCTGGGGGACCCCGAGCAGGGTCTGTCGGAACAGGCGCTTGACAACTGCGACGTGCTAATTTGGTGGGGGCACGTCCGACAAGATGAGATTTCCTCGGAGAAGGGGAAGCAGATCGTCCAACGCATTAAGGATGGGAAGCTATCGCTGATTGTGTTGCATTCGGCACACTGGTCCACGCCATTTGTCGAGGCGATGAACGCACGAGCGATGGAAGACGCCCTCCAGAAGTTGCCCGAAGCGGAAAGAAAGACCGCGACGTTCAAGTTTGTTGATGGCAGGCGGTTTGAAGCACCGAAACGGAACACGCCCCTGACTCCCTCTGCGACCTATAACAAGAAGCCGGACGGGGCCACCGAGATCACGCTTAAGCTGCCTAACTGTTGTTTCCCCGCTTACAGAGCCGACGGCAAGCCCAGTCACTTCACCACGCTGTTGCCCAAGCATCCGATCGCGAAGGGGATTCCGAGAAAGTTCACCATACCGCACGCCGAGATGTACGACGAGCCTTTTCACGTCCCGGCCCCGGACAGAGTCGTCTTTGAAGAGCGGTGGGAGATAGGGGAACGCTTCCCGAGCGGTTCCGTGTGGAACATTGGCAAGGGCAAGTTGTTCTACTTTCGGCCGGGGCACGAGACTTTCAAAGTGTACTTCCAGCCGATTCCCTTGAGGATCATTGAGAATACTGTCCACTGGATGGCGGCAGCCGCAGAACCGGATGAATAGACGCGGCAGGGCAGACAGTGAGTTTTGGCTGATGTGTCATCACGCCGATTTGTCGGAGAGTTCAGGCACATTAACCGCGGAACAATTGACAGGGAAATGTTAGTATAGCAACCCCACACGAGCCCATACTCAAGCGGGGTTTCTGTCGGAACTCAGGCAAAATATTGGAACCGGGTGGGACCCGCACAATTATGAAAGGAGATTAAGGATGGAGGACAAAAGAATAACTCGGCGCCAGTTTATTCGCGATAGCGCAGTAGTTGCAGCGGGCGTGGCCGCAGGTCTCGGCGTAGCGGGCGGCGAAAGCGCCAAGGCCGCCGCTGGCGGGGCCGTTGATACGTCCAAGATTTTGAGTTACAACCCGAACATGGAGTACCGCAGGCTTGGCAAGACCAATCTGATGGTCTCGGCCGTGGGTCTGGGGGGGCACTCGGGAAGCAGGGACAAGGAGCGACACGACATCGTCAGCCACTGCTTAGACGCTGGCATCAATTTCATAGACAGTACCGGCAGCGGCGAGCTGGAGAGGGATTTGAGAGCCCTTGCTGGGCGACGCAATAAAGTGTACTTCGGCATCTCGCAAACCGGCCGGGAGCCGCGCAACCCGGAGTTCCGCACCGCCAAGAAGCTGATAGGAGTTTTGGACGATATGCTGAGGAGGGCGAAGATGGAGTACACCGACCTGTGGCGGATCACCATGTACGAGCCGGGCGGCAGACACTCGTTCAACACGAGCTACGAGTCCGTTGAGGCGCTTACGAGAGCCAAAAAGCAAGGCAAGGCGCGATTTATCGGGTTCTCTTCGCACGACCGCCGCTGGTTCAAGTTCATCATCGAATACTTCCCCGAGGTGGAGGTGATTCTCTTTCCTTTCACGACCATGAGCAAGGCCGCTCCGAAAGACAGTCTCTTCCCGGCTCTTAAAAAGTGCGATGTGGGCGCCTTCGGCATAAAGCCCTTTGCTGCCGGCTCGCTATTCACACGCGGCCGGGAGGAAAACTACCGACGAGCGCGTTTGGCCATTCGGTACATCCTGTACACCAACACCGTGCTGCCAATCCCCGGTTTCAACAACGCCAGCGAGGTGGATAATGTAGCCAAGGCTGTGATGGAGCGCCGTGAGCTCGACCTGAAAGAAAAAGTAGAGTTGGACAATGCCGCCAGCGACATGTGGGCCAAACTGCCGGCCGAATATCAATGGCTCAAGGATTGGGAATACGTCTGACCTGTGACCTTCGGCCAGTTGCCGAGGTCGGCCGTCAATAGTTCAACGTATCTTGTGCTCTGCGTTTCCAGCAGCGAAGAAATGCACCGGGCGGGCGTTCTTCCTTCTCTGACATCATTAACGGTGAGCACTCCAGCGGCAAAATCGCGAGAGTTCTACCACACCCGAAGACGATAGAAGCGGTGAGGGGTGTCTGCGATGCCAGTGTCGTGTTGAATGATAATCATGCGGCCCGTCCCTTCGATCTCGGTACCGAGGCAGCGCCACTCTCCGAGCAAGGAATCAGTGTAAAGAACCTGGTATTTCCTGTCGGTCGCCGATTCCCACGACACCACCATCCCATTACCGTCAACGGTCTTCTGAATGATCCAAATAGCCAGCAGATGGGAGTCGTCGGTGGGGCGAGTTCCAGCGGTAAACTCTTCCAGGTTAGTCATGCCATCGTGGTCTTCATCGCCCTCGGGGTCGCATCCTGCTTGCCCGAAATATTGGCGTTCCCAATCGTCAGCGATGAGGTTTCCATCGGCATCGTTGGAGGCCCTTAGCCGACAGGTTGCTTCGACTCTCCAGGCGAAGGTCGAGGGAACGGTCGCCGAACACGAAACATTCTCCCTGTCAGCCATGGAGAACGAGCCGCTTTTGGGCAGGGCATCCTCGAGGTTTAGTTCGGCTATTGTTAATACTACATTTTTGGGCAAACTGGAGGTATCCCATGAGAGCGAGAACTCCTCTCCCGCCGGGACCTGAGCCACCACGGTCCACGAGAAACGCTCGGAGTTCTCACGAAGAATCGAGACCTTTTTCGAGAGGCGGTCGAAGGGCGTTGGCCCCTCTCCGAGAATGTAGCAGGTGAAACCATCCGGCGAGGCAGGCGGCGCCGGGTCAAGGACTTGCGAGCCATCGCCGTCAAGCAGACGAAGCTCCAAGTACCCCTTTTCAACCCCGGAAAGCTTCATATTCAACGTCAAGCCCACGATACCCTCATCTGATTCTGCTGGAGGGCGGGCTGAGCCGGTTGTTCCCATAGTCTGTGTTGCCACCCAGTAGCCTTTGTCCGGGTGCAACGGGGAGTTCTCTCGCACGTACTTTGTCCCGTCCCATCCCCAAATGGAGCCGACCACATTGCCGTAGTCCAGAGGAAGCGGTGTTTCGTCGGCGACAGCGAACATGTTCCAGGTGTGGGAAAAGTTCGGCGAAGGATCGGAAACGGGCAAGCAATCGTATTCCACGGAAGCCGGCGCCACGGTGGGGACCCAGTAGGACTGTAGCGGCTCAAGGGTTGCCGCTGGCACATACCTTGCGCCATCCCATCCCCATACAGTTCCGACAGCTACGCCGCCGAAAACGGACGAGGTTGACGGATTGATCGCTTGCCGAGAAATTCCAACCAGATTCCACCCCGCCACAAGGTTCAGCGTCCGGCAGGCATCGAGTATGGTTACCGCATTGCTCAACTTGGGCGTGCCGGTGTCGTCGCCGTCCCACGGCGTGACCTGGCAGGTTATCGCATCCCCTTTGACGAAGTTCGTTCCCGCCAGGGTTGGGCTCGTCGCCCCGGAGATGTTGCCGCCGTTCTTCTTCCACTGATACCTGTAGCCGGGAGAGTCGCCGTCCGGGTCCGACCAGCCCCAAGGC
>CAZXGF010000051.1:13171-33709 GCA_964640185.1 uncultured Verrucomicrobiota bacterium
AGTGGTGTTGGTGTACGCGGCCGCGGGAGAGACCGACACCGACGAAATCGAGGGGGCGCCGTTGCGAATTGTAACGGAATTACTCAACTTCGATGTGCCGGCGTCAGTCCCATCCCACGGCGTGACCTGGCAGGTTATCGCATCCCCTTTGACGAAGTTCGTTCCCGCCAGCGTTGGGCTCGTCGCCCCAGAGATGTTGCCGCCGTTCTTCTTCCACTGATACCTATAGCCGGGAGAGTCGCCGTCCGGGTCCGACCAGCCCCAAGGCGTCGCGGTGAGGTTCGTGTTGGTGTATGCGGTCGCGGGAGAGACCGACACCGACGAAATCGAGGGGGCGCCGTTGCGTATTGTAACGGAATTACTCAACTTTGATGTGCCGATGTCAGTCCCATCCCACGGCGCGACCTGGCAGGTTATCACATCCCCTTTAACGAAGTTCGTTCCCGCCAGGGTTGGGCTCGTCGCCCCGGATATGTTGCCGCCGTTCTTTTGCCACTGATACCTGTACCCCGGAGAGTCGCCGTCCGGGTCCGACCAACCCGAAGGAGTCGCAGTGAGGGTCGTGTTTGTGTATGCGGTAGTCGGAGAGACCGACACCGACGAAACCGAGGGGGCGCCGTTGCGAATTGTAACGGAATTACTCAACTTCGATGCGCCGGTGTCAGTCCCGTCCCACGGCGCGACCTGGCAGGTTATCACATCCCCTTTGACGAAGTTCGTTCCCGCCAGGGTTGGGCTCGTCGCCCCGGATATGTTGCCGCCGTTCTTTCCCCACTGATACCTGTACCCGGGAGAGTCGCCGTCCGGGTCCGACCAGCCCCAGGGCGTCGCGGTGAGGGTGGTGTTGGTGTACGCGGTCGCGGGAGAGACCGACACCGACTCAATTGACGGGGGACGATTGGCCCTGAGGACAACGATATTGATCGTTTCAGAATCACTCTCGGAGGGGAAAGCGTCGTCGGTTACAGTGAAAGTAACGGAATAGTCTCCAGACTGTCCAAACGCGGGCGTCCACGAGAAGATTCCGGTGGAGGAGTTGAGGCTTACCCCTGAGGGAAGCGGCGATGCTGAGTAGGTCAGCGTGTCTCTATCAGGGTCAGTAGCGCTTAGTTGAAAGGAAAGCTCCTGATCTTCGCTTGTGGTCTTATCGCCTATGGAATCAAGAACGGGCGGCAAGTTGACGTACATTCTAAACTCAAATGCTTTCGTCGTCGGCGCGATGGCGCCCCCCTGAATGGCCAGAGAGGTGGTGGTCTTCATGTCCTGCGGGTCTCCAGTCGGCTCGCCGGTCACCAGATCAACCTCCACGAAATATGGGCTGACATCTGCCGGAGCCCCTGATGCATCCCAGGATATGGTCGCCTCCTCACTCGTCGGCACCACCATGACGACTGTCCATGAATACAACCTCTGCCCAGAGACCTGCGGAATCAGGTACATGGAAAGCTTGTTCCATGGCCACTCAAGGCCGCTCGAGATATAGTAATCAAAACCGGAGACCTCCGGTGGTGGAACGGTATCTTTAGATTCCGATTCTCCAGAGCTCAGAAGACCTATCTTCAGAGAATGCTTCGCCTGGGAATCGAGAGTGGAGGCGAGATCAACGGCGAAATACGCCGACTCCGCCGCTTCGCGTATGTTCTCCCCCGGACCCGTTGTACTTCCCTTTCCTGCGGCTTCCGCCGCAACCCAATAACCCTTGTGCGGCTGCAATGCGCTTTCCGCGCGGACGTATTTTGTCCCGTCCCATCCCCAAACCGAGCCGACGACCTCCGGATAGGGCAAAGGAAGAGGTGTCTCCTCCGCCACAGCGAACGCGTTCCATGAGGCAGTGAAGTTCGGAGTCGGGTCGGAGATAGGAATATAATCGTACTGGACGGAAACCGGCGCGGTGGTGATAACCCAGTAGGCACGCAGCGGCTCAACCGATGTCACTTCAACGGATTCTGACCCGTCCCACCCCAATACGCTTCCCACAGCCGCGTCACCGAAGATCGAGTCGCATGACGGGTCGAGCGGCTGGTGTGAGATACCGACCAGATTCGAACCCGCGTGGAGATTCAACGTCTGCGGAGCATGCAACACCGTTATCGTATAATGGACACTGCCGTCAGCCGAAGGGTCACCCACCGGCCCGTTGCCGGCGGCGTCATCGGCTGTGATGAAATAGTAGATGTCCTCGGTGGAGCCGACGGCTATCGGGAGCGAGGCGGAGCCTGAGAGGAAATCGAGTGAACTCCAGCTCGGATCACTGGCGCTCTTGTAATACAACCAAGCTTCCGCCACGCCCACGTTGTCCTCCAGGGTGGCGCTGATGGTCACGCTCTCCCCTCCGGTTGCGCTCGTGTTCCCTGTGAGACAACTGACCGAAGGAGGAGTGGTGTCCTGCGGGAAGGAGTCCTTCCGCGTCGGGTCCGTCCCGCCGACGAATTCTTCGTAGTTACTCCAACCATCCCCATCGCTATCGAGGTTGGCATCATTGGGGTTTTCAGCGTCAAGGATTTCTCTGTACATATATTCCCAATAGTTGGGAATGCCGTCAGAATCGTCGTCGCCGTTGAGATTCTCCACTGTCAGCGAGGCGGCGGCACCGACGTTGCCCGCCAGGTCCTTCTCCCTGATCTGAAGCACATTCTGCGAATCGGGATCGACACTGAAAACAAACTGGGTGGTCTCCGGGGTATCAGTCCATTCGCTATACTGCCCGCCAAGAACCTGATAGTTGCTGAAGTTTGTATCGGTCGGACCGCCATCGAGGCTTAAAGCGACCGTGTTTTGGTCGAGAACGTCGTAAGTCTCGGAAATCACGGGAGATAAGGGAGGAAGAGTATCGCAGATGACAGGATCCGACTCCGGAGAAAAAGGCCCCTCGACCCCTTCCGATGTGGCCGCCGCGACCTTAATCTGGTAAGTGTGGCCATCCTGGCCCGAAACTGCGCACGCTTCGGCGGAGGGATGCTCGGGCTCCAGTTGGTAGTCGCCGCCATCTACGGAAACGTACACATTGTAATAAGCGAAGCTGCCTTGCGGCGGCGTCCAAACGAAATCGAGCTCGGTATCATCGTCATAGCCGACTTCGGCGCAGGCAGAATCGGGCGAAAGGAAACCTGCTGCGAGCAGCCAGGCGAAAACCGGCGCGAACAGGGTTATAAGCCTCATTTTCATACTTCATAGGCCTTTCTCCCCCCATTGCCAATTTCCCCCTGGCAAGGTGTGACCATCTTGAGCAACACGTGTGCCAGAAATAAGACACATCCGCCAAGATTCTTGCCCGTGCCCGTAATAGCCACGTAATACGTGAGATACGAAAGCGGCAGGCAGCGCCGTCCCTCCGCCGCCAACCCCTTGCGGTGGGGAATCGTTCTCAAAAAGGGGCTTCAGCCACAGTAATGTTCCCCTGAGCTTTATTAAGCAGAAGTTCCCCCGGCTTAAGCAAGTTATCTAATTGGTGCGGCGTTAGTTGCCGCAAGAATCAGTTTCCACTGACTGGGTACAGCCCGAGGAGTTGTAACGCTCGCATTTGCAGTGGAGTCGGTTCGGTGAGTTGCCGGAATGTCGGACACGAGGGGTCCGGTTTTATCCTGCAGCGGTTGCGGTAGATGATCCCCAACTCCTCCATCAGCGCCTCGAAGCTGTGCACAGGTAAGCCGGTCGGTGTCCGCCGCGAGGTTTTTTCCTCTTTGCCGATGCTGATTGTCTCGCCGGCGCCACGCGGTCTCGCTTTTTGCGCTGTTCGTCCAGTTCCTCGTCGTCAAATAACAGCGGCGCCAGAGCCTTTCGCATGTGCCACTTCACGTAATAGCTCAGCATACAGATGAAGACGTGCGCCCGCACGCAGTTATCCATTTGCACCTACGTAGGCATCTCGCGATCCCCTACGAGCACAACCCGTGATAGTCCAAACCGCCTCCGCAGCTTCTTCACCTGGTCCGACACCGTCGTCGGGTCTCCTGTATCCCCCGGATACACTTCCACTGCTATCGGTCGCCCATCCTCGTCGGTCAACACCCCGTACACGATGATCGGCGTCCCCTTTTTCCCATCGCGGTCGCACCCAAAGCGAACCAAAGGGCACGTCCGCCCCCCATAGTAACTGCTCGTAAGGTCGTACAGCACCAGCGAGCCATCGCAAAGGTGACGCTTAGCAAGCTTCTTCTCGATCCTCGCCTGACGCCGAAGGAGCCAATCCATAGCCTCATACAGCTCGTCCTCATCGGCGTCCTCCACCTTCAAGTCTTGCGCCAAAGTCGTGGTGTGCCACAGCCGGGTGGTAGCCAGTTTCTAGCAGGGGTGAATCAACTGCTCCGCAACCATGGCAACCGTCAGGTCACGCTCCCTGCAGCGCTTCGACGAAATCAACTTGTCCAATCCCAGTTTTCGGATGGTCCCCAGCACCGCCTCCACATGACCATGAGGAAGGGAGCGTTCCGTGGCGAAAGCCTCTCCCACGGGGACAAGAGCCTCGTCCCGAAGGACTCGACGCAGCAACTCCACCTTCTGCGGCGGCCAGTTGGTCAAATTGTCCAGCGTCGTCTTCTTGATTGTCTTCCCCGCCCGCCTCGCTTTACGCAGCAGGAGAGTCGGACGAGAATTTCGGTTGGGAACTTTATCTATATACACACTAATTATTATACTGATATTATTTGCGATGTCAAGTATTATTTTATCAATACATGGGTACATATTTCCATTCATGTACAATCCTATCCCCTTGAGCTCAAACAGATTACAACGAAAATCAGGCGTTTTTTCCGGGGAACTTCGGGGTAAGCCTGCCCTTACAGGGCGACCCGAAAGTAACTTGTTTTCGTTGTCGGCCTATGGCAATCCTGCCAACTTTTTCCTCCAGCCCTGAAGGGCGCAATATTCCAGCCCAGGGCAACGCCCTGGGAATAGCACGCGACGAAATGCAAAAGCTCTGAAGGGGCGTGATAAGGCCCGCGTACCGTGGGGTTCGCTCCAGAGACAGGACAGCGGCTCTCCGTGCCACTGAAAAGGGGCCCACACCCCACGGGACCTTAGTACAGGTGTTCGTAAATACGGCCACATATTGTGGATGCAAAATCTCATGTATTTCATAGCTTTTTCCTCTTTGCAGCACCTGAGTACGTGGCTGAACTTGCGAACCACAAGACTTAGCAGGCGGGCAGGCCGGACCATGAAATAGCGCAAATGTGGGCAAGCTCTCGCAGAAGAGCATGGCCCAAAGGCATAGAGAACCTTTGATCTTTGTTGGACGAATGCAGCCGTATTTATAGTCAAAAACGCTGGCATACCGGCTGTCGGTTGGTTGCCGGGGCCCCTGTTAGGCACGGGCTTCAGCCCGTGCTTGGCGTGCGGCCCGGACTCCTTAAGCCGGCTTCCGCCGGGCTTCTCGGCCAGGGACTTTAGCCGTTCTCACCAGCCCCCGGCGGTTTTTCCTCCTTCCGGCCGGAAACGTCATCTCTGGCCGCGCTTTCCAGCGACTCCTCGTTCTTCGTATGCGAGACGACCTGAGAGCAGATGCCGTGAAAAACATGTTGCGGCATGGATGAATCCTTTTAGTCGAGAAGCCCGGCTGAAGCCGGTGGCTGAAAACTGCTGCCTCGGATCGTGCCCGCTCAGGCTGATGCATCGCTTAAGCCCTGCGTCTGTGTGCCATTATGGGGATTGATTCCCGATGCGAGTGACCACCGACTGAAGCCGGTGGCTAAATGGTGCTCGCGAATACAACTACATGTTTTTCGTGCAAAATCTGGTCACTCGCGGGAGTTTCTGCCTTTTTGAAGAATGGAATACGTGACCGAACTTATGAAGCAAAGCACTTAGTGCTTGAATCGAGGCCGCGCGCTTTGCTACTTTCTGTGCGCTGAAGGTGGCACATCACAAAGGCAAAGGAGCCCCGCAGGATTGGGAGATGCGCCGAACGTACGTGCGGAGATTTATCCTTTCGCTCACTCTGGCCGTTTCAATATGCCTTCCCGCGCTGGTTGGCGTTTTGCAGGCGTCTGAAGAAGCGGCGCAGCCCCGCCCCGGCGGGGTTGATCCGCGGGCGATGAAGTTTCCTCCACTTAACTTCCAGGCGCCCAAGGTTGACCGGACGGTCCTGCCGAACGGAATGGTCGTTTACATGCTCGAAGACCACCTTCTCCCCCTCATCAACGTAACGTCCGCGGTCAGAACTGGCGAGATATACGTCCCCGCCGCCGAGAAAGCTGGCCTCGCTTCCCTGGCAGGCTATGTCATGAGAAGCGGCGACGCGAAAAAGATGACCGCCGACGAGATAGATAAAGCCCTCGAATACGTCGCCGCTTCCGTCACCGTGGATGTCGGGAGGGAAAGAGGCACCGCCAGCATCTTTTGCCTCGAGAAGGATCTTGACTCGACGGTGCACATAAAAAAGCATATAAACCAATGGAACGTTCTCCTCAGGCATCTCGGATTGGAAAGGCTCAACCCGGACTTTTATGCGGTTTCAGTGATAAACTTCATTCTTGGCGAAGAAGTACGTTGACTCTGGCAGAATAACGCTTCTTGTCGTTGGTAATGGTGAGGCCCGGAAAAGTTTTGGCAAGAGTTGGGGAGAATTCAATACGATCGAACTTTCCGCGCTGGAAGCAGGCAAATGAGAATGTGCAGCATAGCGATATGCTTTCTCCTTGCGGCAATAATGGTGACCGGGTTACGCGATGCGCGGCCTCAGGAAGATCAAGGAGCGAGAACCCTTAGGGACCTCGCTCGATGGCTCCGCAACGAGGCTAAGCGTCAGATCGAAGGGTGCCGCCGCCTTGCCCGTGATGGGGTCACCCAATGTTTTACCCCAGACGGCGCTGGGCGGTACGGAGCCCTATGGACCCGGGACTTTTGCTACATGGTGGAAGGATATGCCGAAGGCATCAGCAATGCGGACTTACGAAACGCCGTGGGCTACTTGCTGAGGGGCGTTCGCCAGGATGGAGTCGCCCCTGACCGAGTACAAGCCGATGGGCAAGCGGTTTACAGTGCAGGCTCCACCGAGAATCCGGTCGGAGAAGCCCCCACCGATAATGCCCAGTTCCTCGTCAAACTGGTCGAGTTCACGGTTAACCGAACGGGCAATGTAGAAGTTTTCACAAAGCATGCAGCGACGCTGGAGAAAGCGATGAGAAGTATTCCCCGCCGAGATGATGGCCTCGTTTTTATTGATCCGAACGGCCCCGGTCGCTCACCCTATGGTTTCACCGATTGCATCCGCAAAACGGGGGCCGTACTCTTTTCTTCGCTACTCTATTGGGAATCGGCGCATTGCATGGCGCGGCTTTACGAAAAAGTGGGGCGCGGCGAAGAGGCGCAGCGGTGGCGCCGCGAAGCGAAACGGGTGCGAGATGCTCTTCGCGCTCTCTGGGATGAGAAGGAGAGCATCTTTTTGGCGGCCACACAGGACTGCCGCCAGCCCGACGTTTGGGGGAGCGCTTATGCTGTGTTCACCGGGGCTGCCACTAAACAGCAGGGGTGGGCTATTGCCCGGTGGCTGGACAAGCACTACCGCGAAATTGTGTGGCAGGGTATGGTTCGCCATATCCGCGAGCCAGAAGGGTGGCAAAGCTTGCTGCGGCCCTTGCCCGCGAACAATTATCAAAATGGGGGTTACTGGCCTGTGCCCGGAGCATGGGTTATCCATACCCTTCGCCGTGTCAACCCGCAGCGAGCGAGCCAGATGCTCTTCGATCTTCTCCAACACATGCATGAGCACGGTGTCAACGAGTGGGAAAACAAAAACGGCGCGGTCGGTGTGCGCGATTACGTTGCCTCAGCAACGCTGACGCTCATTGCCGTGCGCGAGGAGGAGCAACGGTCTAAAACTGCGCAGTGATTTGTCTTCTCATAAGCGTCTTCTGGGACCAAAGCCTATGTATTTTCCGGACGAAAAGCTGTTTTTAAAACTCGCCGAGAAGGGCAACCTGATTCCGGTTTACCGGGAGTTCCTGGCGGATATGGAGACGCCGGTGTCCGCTTTTCGGAAGATTGACAGCAGTCCTTTCGGGTTCCTTCTGGAGAGCGTGGAAAGGGGCGGCAACGTCGGGAGATATTCCTTTCTGGGCAGCGACCCGCGGGTTATCTTCAAATCGAGGGGAAAACAGATAACCTTGATTCAGGACGGCGAGGTCAAGGAATACTCCGTCGAGGGCAACCCGCTGGACGAACTGGCTCGCCTAATCTCCAAGAACAGGCCCGTCGAATTGCCGGAGCTTCATCGCTTCACCGGCGGCGCCGTCGGCTACATCGCCTACGACGTCATTCAGTACATCGAGGACATCCCGCAGCGCAATGAGGATGACCTGCTGCTGCCCGAGCTCTATTTCATTATCACAGACACCGTCCTCATCTTCGACCACGTCAACCGCACTCTGAAAGTCGTCTCCAACGCTATCGTTGATTCCTCCCCTCAGGCGGCGTACCGAGAAGCCATCGGGAGGATAGACCGCGCCGTGGGGATGCTCTCGCGTCCTCTTCAGCCTTCCACCGTCGGCATCCGCGGTCCTCTGCGTTACCCCGAGGTTCGCTGTCCGTTCACCAAGCAAGAGTTCAAGCAAGCGGTTCGCCAATCCAAGAAATACATTAGAGCAGGGGACATCATCCAGGCCGTTATCTCACGGAGGCTGGAGATGTCGTCTTCAGCCCGCCCCTTCGACGTTTATCGGTCGCTGCGAGCAGTCAATCCCTCGCCTTACATGTATTATCTCAAACTGGACGACCTGGCGATAGCCGGCTCCTCGCCGGAGCTCCTCGTCAAATGCGAGGACGGCCTCGTCGAGATTCGCCCCATCGCCGGCACGCGGCCCAGAGGCGAGACGCCGGAAGCTGACCTCGCTCTCGAAAAGGAATTGCTTTCCGACCCTAAGGAACGAGCCGAGCACATCATGCTCGTTGACCTCGCCAGAAACGATGTCGGAAGAGTCGCAGAATATGGCAGCGTCAGAGTTCCCGAGCTGATGGCCGTGGAGAGATATTCGCACGTCATGCACATCGTTTCCGACGTCGTCGGCAGACTGAAAAAAGGCTACACTTCCTTCGACGTTTTGAAAGCCTCGTTCCCTGCCGGCACGCTCTCCGGCGCGCCGAAAATCCGCGCCATGGAAATCATCGAAGAGCTTGAGAAAACCAGACGCGGCCCCTATGGTGGAGCCGTCGGATATTTCAGCTTTTCCGGCAACCTCGATTCCGCAATCACCATACGAACCGTCGTCATGAAAGGCGGCAAGTGCTGCGTTCAAGCCGGCGCCGGCATCGTCGCCGATTCCGACCCGGAGAAAGAGTTTCAGGAAACCGAAAACAAAGCCAAAGGGATGATAAAAGCCATCGCCCTCGCGCAATCGTTCGGGTAGCTCGTTTCCGGGAACAGAGGTGGCAGGCCGAATCTGCGTCTTTGCTGGCTTCCCTGACGGAGAGAAGAGTGCAAAACGCAGAGACGCAAAGGCGCGAGGAGGATTTCGTCGTGATAGTCGTCATTGACAACTACGATTCGTTCACCTACAACCTCGTGCAGTATCTCGGCGAGCTGGGGGCGGAGCTTGAAGTCTTTCGGAACGATAAGGTTGCCGTTCGGGAAATTGACGAACTGAAGCCGAGGGGCATCGTCGTTTCACCCGGCCCCTGCACGCCCAAAGAAGCGGGAATCTCAAAGGAGGTCATCCGACATTTCAGCGGTAAAGTCCCCGTTCTCGGCGTGTGCTTGGGGCATCAATGCCTCGGAGAAGCTTTCGGAGGAAAAGTGGTTCATGCCCGCCGGCTCATGCACGGGAAAACGTCCATGATTTACCACGACAAAAGCGGCATTTTCCGCGACATCCCGACCCCTTTCGAGGCGACGAGATACCATTCTCTGATAGTTTCGCGTTCCGGTCTCCCGAAGGTTCTTCGGGTCACCGCCTGGACCGATAAGGATGAAATCATGGGTCTGGCGCACAGCGAGCATAGCACTTGGGGAGTTCAGTTCCACCCCGAATCCATCCTCACCGTGGAGGGGAAACGCATACTCAAGAATTTCCTGGATATGACGTGACGGACGAACAGGGCGTGACTGCGAACCGGTCGCAGATTTGCAGGGTTCACCACGGTCAGCGTCAGCGAGGTGACCACCGGTGGCACGGGCGTCTCGCCCGTGGTCAACGTCGTGGAGGCGTTACATGGGCATTTTGGTTCTTTTTCTAAAAGAACGTTCCAGGAATCCCCTTTCGGCGGACCGCGGACAATGGGCCCCAATCTTCTTTTGAAAAAAGAAGCAAAAATGCCACCAAAATACAGCCGCCCCCAGCGAACATCTGTGGCGGGGGCAATACCCCCTGATTCCCGGATAGACCGACATGAAAGGCAAAATCCGCAACGCCTTCGGGCGTGCTAAAGAGTCAATCCAACGCCTCACTAAGGGTTCGCGGGAATTCCTAAGCGGAGAACTCGATAAGGTCAAAAAGTTCTCCAAAGTTCTGGCTCGCGAGATCATCGCCCTTTTCGTCATGGCCATCGTCGCGGGTATCGCCCTCAGCTCCCTCCTCAAATCCTTCGTGTTCGACCTTGTCATGCCTTTTGTGGGACTTGTCTCGCCTGAGGGGAACTGGCGAAAGCTCTGCGTAAGAATAGGAGCGAGCGAGCTCAAAATCGGCAACTTCCTCGCCAACTTCATCTTTTTCCTTCTCGTTGCACTTATAATTCTTCTCATTCTGAGACTGATGCCGAGAAAACCCGATCTTACCTTCCCCGAGCTTGTGAGGACCTGCCCCACCTGCGGCGAGCTCCTTCCCCCGGGCGCCACAGAATGCAGCAACTGCGGCGAGTCACTCCCCCGCCTTTCCAAAGAGGAATAGCCTCAACCCCGTTTTCCCACTTGCCTGGGGGAGCATCCTCTTGGGAATGAAGGAATTAGCGTCTGCCCGCATGCGCGCGGCTAAGCTGAAGGGAGGGCAGAGCCCATCGCAATAGATAACTAATTTTGGTGGATTTTTGACAAATAGTGATATTTGCGCTTGACAGCACAATATGTTGTGGCATAATGGTCTTAAGGTCTAAGGAGTGTTCTTTGAAAAGCGCCTCCGATGAGGTGCGAAGGCTCACCTCCGAGGTCTGTTTGTCCCTTGTCCAACGGATGGCCGTTGTCCGGACAAGTGCCCGCAAACCTGGTTTGCAGGCTGAAACAGAGGTTGCTAAACATTGCCTCTGACCCACCCACAGCGGTGGGGATTCTGTTGGCGCAGTGCAGGCCGTATGCGTCGAAGAGCGCGGAGACGATGGCAACCAAAACCCGACCCGTTGATCGTCTTGCCGCCTGAAGCGCGTGCGTAACCCGCTGGTTGACCTATCTTGCCCCCAGGCCAACAGATACAGAAAGACGGTTCAATGTTTGTGCCGTCTTCTTTCTGCTAGGGTTTCGCGCGCTTTCGCCTGTCGGGCGGAGCCGTGAACTCTCCAAGGCAAGCAGACAAAGATGGAAAGGAGGTGATGGCAAGATGAGTTCTAGCAAACGAAGAGCGATTTCGGAGGCGCTAAAGCGAGCAAACGGCTCCATTGCGTTGATCCAAACAATGCAAAGGACGGCTCGCGGGAGAGGCGTCCGGGAGCGGATGGCTCGGCACCTGCGCGAGATGCGGCGCCTGAGACGGGAGCTGAGAATCATGAACCAACCCAATTCTCGGCACTCGCTCTCAAGCGTGACGACCGTAATGGGTCGCATTGTCGAGCTCATATGCGAGGTGATAAGCTTATTCGCTCCCTACACCTAGAAAATTACGCCGAGAGGCGAATAATGGATATAGCCAGTCTTATAAAGGTTCTCAGGCTTGCAGCTGGCATGAAGCAGTCGCAACTGGCTTCGCGCGCCGGCATGTCTCAGAACTATCTCTCGATGATCGAGAATGGACGTAGACAGCCGAGCACCAAGATATTGGAGCGTCTGAGCAGCGCTCTGAATGCTCCCCTGCCGTTCCTGGTGATGTACCGCTCAGGCAGTCCGGAGAATCTGGGTGCCGAGGAGAAGGAGCTGTTTGAGAAGCTGAATGAACTATGCTTAGACTTCCTCAAACTCAAGCTTGGTCTGGAGTCGAAGACCGATGCGGACGCTGCGAGCACTGAACATCAAGAAGGTTGATCACTTAGGCAGGCTGATTGGCCTACCGCCTGAGACGCTTAGTGCGCTTTGCCGACGCGTTGATAGGCTCTACGCTCGCCGCGAGATCAAAAAGAAGTCCGGCGCTACACGAATCCTGTATGTGCCGAACAGGCACCTCAAGGATGTCCAACGAACGATTAACCTCCTGCTGCAACGGGTCGAGTTGCCGGATTACATGCACGGGTGCCGGCCGGGCCACTCCATCGTGCTCAACGCGGTGCCTCACGTGCGCAAACCCATGGTTGTGAAGATTGACGTCAAGGACTTTTTCGGGTCTGTTCGCCGGCACCACGTTTATGAGATGTTCGCAAGATTGGGCTCCTCCCCAGATGTGGCACGCACGCTGACCCGGCTGACAACCTACAAGTACCAGCTTCCCCAGGGGGCTCCGACAAGCCCGGTGGTGGCCAACCTCGTGTTTGCACCCACCGCGCGCAGACTTCATGGTCTTGCCAGAGCACACCTGGGAGACTACAGCGATTTCGTTGACGATAATACCCTTTCCGGCCCGGCGCACATTGCTCGCCTTGTGCCCCTTGCATGTAAGATCGTGCGCCAGGCTGGCTTCGCGGTTAGGGTGGAGAAGACGCAGGTACTTGCGAAGTGCAGTGAGCAAGTTGTGACCGGCGTGAGAGTCAACACTGGTATAGACGTGCCCGACTCGTACGTTGAGGAGACGGAAAGCCTGATCAAGCGTTTTGCTCCCCAGCCCCGGGCTGAAGCCCCGGTCGGGCGCGCTCAGCTTGAAGGGAGGATCAACCACTGCAAGATGTTGAATCCCGCTCGGGGTCGCCGCCTGAGGAAGATGCTCGACCAGGTTCAGGACCTCGAGTAGGCTCCTAGTCTCGCCCCATCGTTGCGGCTCCCCCCTACTTGGACGCCCGCGCACTGAGAAGGCTCCGTCGCTCAATGGCGGATGTCATGCCGGGGTGCAGCGATTCCTGGGGCTGATCCGAACGCTGGAAGGGGACCCTGGGTCTCAATGGACGGAGCAGGAGAAGCAGGGGTCGTAGGCTCGGACGAGCAGCTCGCACCATCGTCTTATTTCTTTCATGGGCCGGTCTGCAATGCGGTCAACCATTTCCTTCATATCTTTTTCGATCATCATGAAGTTGTGGGCGGTGGGCGTGACGATGTTCGCTTTCTCGACGATCCCCCTGCGGTTGAAGGCGTACCAGTGGTAGTCGAGTCCTCTCGGCGCCTCGGTTATCGCTCCGGCCTTGCCCGCTCGCACCTGTACGTGCGGCTTCTCGTCCTGGGGTTCGAGCGATTCTATCATTTGAATGCAATCCTCGATGCCATGAACGATTTCGATGGCCTGGGCAAGGTTGTTGTGGAAGGGATTGTAGTCGGGGACAGTGAATCCAGCCTTTTCGGCAAGCTCCTTCGCCTCGGGGAAAAGCTGGTCGTATTTGAGATTGACGCGGGCCAGGGCGCCGACCATGACAGGCTCGGTCCCGTCTCGCCGCGTTTGCTTGGTCATAGCGTACGGCATTTGATACTCGGAGAAATGCTCGTAGTAATCGTCCTCCGATATGCTCAATCCCTTGTTCGAAATGATGTCGCCGATTTCGATGGCGTAACTCTGTTCGTTGCGAATTGAAACGAACTCCCTCTCAGAGCCGAGTCCCGCCAACTCCTCGAAATCTGCCACCATCTTGAGGGTCTCAACGGCATCCGGCTTGATTTTGACCAGCGCATCCCTCGCGGCCCGAAACTCTCGGGCGGATGGAATCCGAGTAAATCCCCCGACGACGGTCGCTACCGGGTGAATTCCTCGGCCGCCTCCCACCAGTTTGGTGAGGTTGTTTATGGCAGTGCGCATCCGGAGAAGGCGTGCGACAACGTCTGGAAACCGCTCCAGCATTGAAGGAAGACCCGGATACCCCTGGTAGTCGGGCAAGACGAGGGCGTACAGGTGCACGATGTGGCTGGAAACCACCTGGCTCATAGCGAGAAGCCTTCGCAGCAGGACTGTTTGGGCGCTGGGTTCTATGACCATCGCCTTTTCGATGACCCGAATCGAGGTCGTCATGTGGGAAACCGGGCAGATGCCGCAAATGCGAGCCACGATGTCGGGAACTTCGTTATAGCTTCGTCCCGCGAGAAATCCTTCAAAGAACCGGGGCGGCTCCCAGATTCGCAGCTCGACCGATTCCGTCTCCCGACCGGCGACGGTTACTCGTATCGCAGCCTCGCCCTCGACCCTTGCAACGTAATCTACCTTGATAGTCTTTTTGCTCATTTTTGTGCTCACATGACGAAACCCAATGGGATGTCGGCGACCGTGCACCCGCCGCGGGCATCTTGCCATCATCGTTGGTTGCGACGGAACAAGGCCCCGGCGCCTCAGACACCGGTATTACCGACCTCCCGCGACCCTATGAAACTCGACGGTCGGATAGCCAAACATGCTGAACCGCCGCACAATCTCATCAGGAGGCAAACCCATTTCCTCAAACCGCTGAGCGAGGGCGGTGGAGTTGGCGTTGGCCATCGGCCCCCAGCATCCGTAACATGCCCGCCCATTGCTCGGACACATCGCTCCGCAGCCACCGTTGGTAACCGGCCCCATACAGGGCAGATTCTGCGTCAACAGCAGGCACGGGTTGCCCTTCATTTTGCACTCCACGCACACGCAGTGCTCGACCATGTTTGGTTTCTTGTCGAGCAGGAGAGAGGTTATCAGTTCGTAGAGGTCTCTCTCCCCGACAGGGCAACCCCGAACGACAGCATCAACTATGACATATTCACTGACGGGGTGCGCTCGCATCGAGTGCAGAGTAGAGACATCCTCATAAACTCTCGCTTCGACCTCCAGCTCCGGGGTCATATTTTTTATTGCCGGGATGCCGCCGTTGACAGCGCAAGCCCCTATCGGGACAAGGTATTTGCTGTTGCGGCGGACCCTCTTCAACTCATCTGCCTGTTCGGCTTGGGTTATCGCTCCTTCGACGAGAGCGACGTCAAACGGCCCTTCCTCTGACCCGGAATCGGTCTCCATTTTCCCATAGACGATGTCAACTACTCCCAATACTTCTTTCAGGCGCTCGATGAAATAGATGAGTTGAAACTGGCATCCCGCACAACATGTGTATTTGAAAATCCCCACTTTCGGTTTTCGCATCGAGTCCTCCTACAGCAGCGTATCCGGCAGGCCGCTCACTTCCTCGTAGCGGAAGACCGGGCCATCTTTGCAGACGAACTTTGGCCCGAGCTGGCAGTGCCCGCAGTGGCCGGTGCCACACCTCATCCTCCGCTCAAGAGAGACGTATATCCTCGACGGGGAAAAGCGCCGCAGGAGCAGCCCCCTCGCGACGAACCTCATCATTATCTCCGGCCCGCACGTCAGCACGGCTGCGTTATCCGGGTCTATGTTCATTTCCGGGAAAAGACCAGTCACCACCCCGATATGCCCGTTCCATTCTTTTGCGGGCGGAACCTCATCAACCGTCAGCAGAAGCGTCGTGTCGGGCTGGCTGCGCCACGAATCAAACTCCTCATGATAAACCAGCTCGTCGGGCGTTCGAGCACCGAAGAGGATTACGATTTTCCCGTACTCTCGCCTCTTGCCGAACACCTCCAGGAGAAACGGGCGCAGCGGAACCATACCTATTCCGCCCGCCACAATGAGGAGGTCTTTCCCTTTCACCTCCTCCAGCGGCCACGCCGACCCGAACGGGCCGCGAACGTGAAGCACATCGCCTTCCTTCAGCTTGAAAAGTCCCTTTGTCACCCGCCCCACCGCCCGGATCGTATGCTCGAAGCTGCCGTCGGGCTGTGGGGGAGAGCTGAACGTAAAAGGCGCCTCGCCGAACCCCGGCATTCCCAACATGTTGAACTGGCCAACGAGAAAGGCGAGCTTTTGACCCTCATCCCCCAACCGGAGTTTGAACGTCTTGGTGTCCGGCGCATGGTCCTTAGTCGCTATGACGACGGCTTCCCTGGGAAGCTGCAAGTTCATTTTCTCTCCTCATCGGCCCGAATCTCGGCGGCGATCTCCGTTAGGTCTATTCCGGTGGGACACCAGCTCATGCACCGCCCACATCCTACGCAACCGAAACAGCCGAATTGCTCCACCCAGTAGCTTAACTTGTGGCATACGAACTGCCGCAGCCTCCCCTCCCGGGTCGAGCGGAAGTTTCCGCCGTGGACTTCGGCGAACCTCTCGTCCTGGCAGGAGTCCCACCGCCGAATTCTCTCGATCACTGACAGGTCCGGTACCGCCCGATCCCGAACGTCATAGCAGAAGCAGGTGGGGCAAACCGCGGTGCAGTTGGTGCAAGAAAGGCATTTTACTTCGCCCACCAGCCGCCATACGGGGTGGCGGGCATTTCGCCTCAACAACGCGGGCAGGTCCCCGGTGTCCAGTTTCTTGTGAAACCTCTCCTTGGCGGCAGCCTCCCTTCTCAACTTCTCGCCGATGTCGTCCGGCGAGGGAGATGATGATTTCACTTCGGCAATGAGCTTTTCGCCCTTCTCCCCGAAAGTTTCCACAAGAAACCGGTCTCCCAGGTCGGTCAAGAGGGCATCGCAACCCTGAGGGGGCCCCTGGCCCATCCAGTAGCCAAAGAACGGGCCCGTGCCCATCGAGGCGCAAAAGCAGTTATCCGCCACATTTTGGCAGTTCAGGCCCACGATGGCAACATTCGCCCGGGCCGCTGCGTAATAAGCATCCTTCGTCTTCCCGAGAAGAGTCCGCTCCAAAACGAGGAGACCGTGCAGGTCGCAAGGATGCACGCCCAAAAGGACACGCTTTTCTGCCTGAGGAAGCACCTCTTCGATGCGGTATCCTTTCCCTGTTCTGACGAACCGGCCCGTTGTCTGCTCGGGCGCATAGATGGTCTTCGAGGGCGGGATCATCGTGCTGGAATACTCCCAATCTATCTGCTCTGCTCCTTCGATTTGGCGAAAGGAGGTGAGCTTCCCCGAGGTCACGGGGGCAATGACCGCATGGTTCTCCTGAAGCCTCTCAACCCAAGCGGCTATATCTTCTTTCCTTATGATTTTGGAGGATACCTGATTGCCCATACGTACCTGCCGCCTCTCACAACCGTGGAGGTCTTTTCCCCCAGTCGTACCATTTCCACACGTCCTGGGTGAGGTCCTCGTACGTTTTCCTCAACTGCTGGAAGAGCCGTGCGTTTTCTATGGCGATGGCGCCCTGGTTGGCAAGCGCTGTCAGGAATTCCTCGTCATCCGCCGTGAACCGGTACGGCGCCGAGGCATAAACATGAAGAACACCGACAGCTTTCCCTTTGATTTGGAGAGGTAGGCCGAAAACGGAGCGGATACCCTCTTTTTTGGTCTCGTCCGGATACTGGAGTTTCGAGCCCATTTCTTCCTCGCTCACCCGCACGGCCTTTCCGGATAGAGTCTCGCGGCCGAGAGGGCTTTTCTCGACCTCGACCTTTCCTTTTTCGACGTATGTTTCGCTCAATCCGTATGTTGCTTTGACCTCCAGATGCTTTCCTTCTTCGTCAAGCAATCGGAGGGAAGCCCCCTTGAAATTCAAGGTCTCGGCTGCGCACCTCACGATGCTGTCCAAGACATTATCGAGGTCAAGGCTTGAGCTGATGGCATGAGCCACTTTCCCAAGAGCATGCCTCTCCTCGCGGATTCTGAACTTCTCAAGCGTATTTCCCCCCTGTGCGGCGAGCATCTCCGCGGTGCCGATTTCCTCGGGGGTGAACTGGTGAACCTCCGAGCCATATACACGTAGAACGCCAATAATCCTTTCCTTCACCCGCAGCGGAACGCACAACATGGACATTATGCCTTCCCGGGCGGCTTGTTCCGGGTAAAGCATGCAGCTTTCTTTGGAGCAATCCGCGATGTCCACGACCTTGCCTCGAATGACATCCCCGTCCAGAGGCGCCTTGGACAGCTCCACAGGCCCCTTGCGAAGATATTCCTCGCTTAGACCGTGCGCCGCTCCGAGCTCCAGAAGCTCCCACTTCTCGTCCAGAGACCGCACCGAGCACCCCTTGGCGTTCATCACACGCGCGCAGCCCGAGACCAGAACGTCCAGCGCCTCCTGCCGGCTGTCCGCGGCGGCGAGGTCCACGCATACCCGACACAGCCCGGAAGAAAAATCCTGACCCGATTTCTCCATCGGTAACCTCCTCTGTAAACTTCAATGACCTTATCCGCCGTGCTCTCCCGAGCGCAGCTTCCTCAGTTCGCCTCTTTACTCACCGCGCCCTTTTGCAACACAATACAAGAAAAACGGTAGAATTAAGCACAGCCACTGGCGACATGTCAAGGGGCTTTTTCACGATGAGCTCCCAATACTTTACACAAGGTTTTGCTCGACGCACCCGATCAAACCTCACACGACGCGCCTTCCCTCTGATGAGCCTTTTGCCGTGAGAGACGGGGCCGGGGAGAACTCCGCTTCGAATACTATTTGCGGAAAGTGCGTTTGAGCGCCTCGTAGGAAGCTATCTTATCCATCCTTCTCTTATGGCGGCCCGCTGTAAATTTCTCGTTTAGCCACACGTCAACCATCCGCAGAGCCGTTTTGTCGTCGAGAAACTTCCCCGGGAGGCAAAGAACGTTTGCGTTGTTATGGGTGCGGCTCGTGCGAGCTACTTCCACGTTAAAGCATACAGCCGCGCGAATGCCCTCGACCTTGTTTGCGGCGATGGACATTCCGATTCCGGTGGTACATACCAGGATGGCGCGGTCATTTTCGCCTCGGGCAACCGACTCGGACGCCGCAAAGGCGTAATCCGGGTAATCAACTGAATCAGGTGTGTGCGAGCCGAAATCGCTGACCGTATAATCGTTACTCTGCACGTGCTCCATTATCAGACATTTCTTCTGAAAACCGCCGTGGTCGCATGCGAGCGCTACCTTCATAGTTCCTTTATCGCCCTTTCCAAAGACCGTTTGATCATTTCCTTGCACATGATGTAAGCGTCCTTTCCGAGGCCGATGGGGTCTGGCACGTCGGGATAGTCGGCGTCCTCGCGGACGGCATCGAACTCTCGCAGTAAGCGGGTCTTGCTGGCGTAGCTTTTGAACCATTCCGCGATCTGCCTGCGGTGCGATTCCGCCATGACCAGCACGTTGTCCGCCTCCTCCAGGAGGTCTGCGTCCAGCACCCTCGACCGGTGGCCGGAGATGTCAACGCCCTCCTCCTGCATGACCTCCCTTGCGTGGAGGCTCGGCTGTAGGCCCTCGGTGGCGGCCGTGCCCGCCGAGAGAAGTCTGTATGTGTCCGGACCAGCCATCTTTCTCAAGAGCCCCACCGCCATCGGACTTCGACACGTATTGCCCGTACAGACGAAAAGGACTGTTTTCTTTTTCTGTGTACCCATTCGAGAAACAAGGACTTTCACATGGACTGACGCCTGATCTCGGATCTCGCACTTCGGATTTGCCATTCCCGATTTCGCATTTGGCGTTCCGCACTCCGCAATCTGCAATCCGCGATCCGCAATGCAAAGGAAGGCTCTGAGAAAACCTTCGAGACCTTGCCCCCACAACAAACTCACCTGCGAGGAAAAGCTTCCTTACAATAGCACAAGCCGCCCTTTCTTAGAAAGCCTTTTGCACCTCGCAGCCCAGAACGTATGAAAGCGCCTCGAGGGGGATGACGCCCTTTCGAAGAACCACAGGCGGCTCAACGCAGAGGTCAATGACCGTCGAGGAGCACGCCAGTTCGGTCTTCCCTGCGTCAATGATGTAATCCGCTCTCCCTTGCATCGCCGCGATGGCTTCCTGCCCCGTCGTCGGGCTTTCCCTCCCGCTGAGGTTGGCGCTTGTCCCGGAAAGAGGAATCCCACACAGGCTAATCAGCCGCCGCGTCACCTGGTCCGACGGAATCCGAAAGCCCAATTTCCCTCCCCGCCGCCCGGGCAGCACCAGCGTCAGGGGCCCGGGTAGAAACGCCCGCGAGAGCTTCTCCGCCATAGGCGGGATAGCTGCATGTTTTTCGACTTCCGAGACAGACAGCACGTAAATCCCCAACGGCCTGGAACGGGGCCTTGTCTTCAGAGCAAAAATCCTGTCGCGAGCGGATTCATCGTCGTACCGGCAGCCCACCCCATAGACCGTCTCCGTCGGGAACACGACGATCTCGCCCTCTTTTATCGCCTTCGCCGCGGGCAGAATGCTATCATCATCCAGCCGCTCTCGATCTATTATGATGACCTTTGTCTCCATGCGTCCCCGGCAAGTGTGAGCGATGACGCGCCGCGCCCCTCCCGAAAAAAAGTCGTTGAAGAAGCGAGCGAGGTAGCGCTTTCCTCCGCCAGCCACCGTTTCTTATCACAAAGAACTACAATGGTCAACCCCATTCGGTGACCGCGTGTAACGCGTCACTTACGGGTGGCTATGGGTGAAACCGCAGAGAGGCTTACGTATCGCCTGCATCCTGTCCCGCCCCGCGTTCCGCGGGGGATGTCGGGGAA
>CAZXGF010000052.1:0-33149 GCA_964640185.1 uncultured Verrucomicrobiota bacterium
CACGTATCGCCGGCGTCCTGTCCCGCCCCGCGTTCCGCGGGGGATATCGAGGGGCCCCCTTGCCCTCGACGGGCTCGGGCTGTAACCCTCACGGCAAAAAAAGCCGTCCCCCACGTGGCATCCCCCGCCTCTGGCGGGGGACCCGTCGGGAACATGGGCAAGATGCCCATGCCACGGCAGGCCAGGACGGGATCCTTCTCACCTTATTCTCTGCGCCTTTGCGCCTTTGCGTTAATCTGCTGTTCCCTTCTTGCCTCCTCCGCCTCGGCCGGCTATCCGCCCGAGACTGAGGGGTTACCGCGGTGGCACTTTTTCGCTTGCTTTTTTGAACGATTGTGGTATAAGTGAGAATCGTAGCTAAGGACGGCGCTACAAGTGAGAAGGGGCGAGAGGCGGGCGATTCCAACCGCTGAAGGCCGCATAGCTTACCCTTATTGCGCAGTCAAGCGGGCGTAGCTCAATGGCAGAGCTCCAGCCTTCCAAGCTGGTCATGTGAGTTCGATTCTCATCGCCCGCTCCATTCCTCGCATAAAGGGGCGCTGCGCTTCAGCCATTGCAGTGTTGCCTAAAAAGGAATCCGTTGACGCGGCGCGCCTCTATGGTATATTCTTTGGAGCGTGTTGAGCAATCCGCGTAAGCGGGTCACCCGCTGTAATTGAAGAGGCGGGGGCAGAAGTTCATCTTGCAGTAAAACCTAACTAAGGAGGAGTCAAAAGCTTGCCCGATGTGACAATTAAATCTCTCCTCGAAGCCGGTGTCCATTTCGGGCACCAAACCAGGAGGTGGAATCCCAAAATGAAGAGGTTTATATTCGAGGAGAGGAATGGGATTCATATTCTGGACCTTCAGAAAACTATTTCGCAGCTCCACGAGGCAGGCCAAGTCTTGAGGAAGATTGTTCTCCAGGGCGGGTCTGTTCTTTTCGTAGGCACGAAAAGGCAAGCGAAGGAAACCATCTACAGAGCGTCAACCCGCTGCGGTATGTTCTACGTCAACGAAAGATGGCTCGGTGGAACGCTCACCAACAACAGAACCATTCGCAAATCCATAGGACGCCTCCGAGAGTTGGAGGCCATGTCTCAGGATGGCACATTTGAGAAACTGTCCAAGAAGGAAGTGGCTCGCCTTCTGCGAGAGAAGGCCAAACTCCACAAGTACCTCGACGGCATCAAAGAGATGGACGGCTTGCCTGCCGTTCTTTTCGTCGTGGACACTCGCAGGGAGAAAATTGCCGTTGCCGAAGCCAAGAAAATCGGCATCCCTGTAGTTGCGATGCTCGATTCCAATAGCGACCCCGACCCCATTGATCATCCAATTGCCGCCAATGACGACGCCATAAAGTCAGTTTCTTTGATAACGAACGTCATCGCCGACTACGTCGTCGAGGTGCAAAACGAGCTGTACAAAACCGAGCCGGAGAAAGCGCCGGCCGCCCATGTGCGGGTCGCTCACAAGATCACAGCGCCATCGGCTGCGTCGCCGCAGGACGCGCCGGACACCGAGGGCAAAACAGAGACGGCCACACTACCCGCCTCTCAGCCGGACCCCCCTCCTCAGGCAGCCGCAGACCCCCAACCGCAAGCAAAATCGCAGACGGACTCCGAACCGGCGTCCGGCGAGAAAGGCAACTAACAATATGGAAATAAGCGCATCGCTGGTCAAGGAGTTGAGGCAGAAAACCAATGCTGGAATCTTGGAGTGCAAAAACGCCCTTCAGGAATCCAATGGCGACATCGAAACCGCCGTGCAGATTCTGCGCAAGAAAGGGGTGGCGATTGCAGAGAAAAAGGCTCACCGCAAAGTTCCCGAGGGCGTGGTTGCGTCCTACATCCATCTCGGAGGCAAGATCGGTGTCCTCGTGGAGGTGAACTGTGAGACCGATTTCGTCGCTCGCAACGACGTTTTCCGGGGTTTCGTCAAGGACATCACCATGCAGATTGCGGCTATGAACCCCAAGTACATGGTCCGAGAAGACGTCTCGCCGGATGTTATCGAGAAGGAAAAGGAAGAATATCGTTCCGAAATTACCGACAAACCCGCCCACATCATCGATAAAATCGTGGATGGGAAGATGAGCAAGTTCTTCTTCTCGCAGAACTGCCTCCTGGACCAGCCTTTTGTGAAAGACCCGGACATTACCATCGGGCAGTACCTCAAAGAGACGATCGCAGAGCTCCGGGAAAACATCGTCATCCGCAGGTTTGTCCGCTACAGCATGGGGGAGGATGACTAATCTGGCGAAAAAGGGCGCCGACGCCCCCCGGCCCGTTTACGGGAGAATCCTTCTGAAACTCAGCGGCGAGGCGCTGAAGGGAAACAGGGCTTACGGCATTGACCCGGACGTCTGCTCGCGGATCGCGGGGGAGGTCAAGCAGGTGCGGGACCTCGGCGTGGAAGTCGCGGTTGTCGTCGGCGGGGGGAACATCTTTCGCGGGGTATCGGCGGCTGCCAAAGGCATGGACAGGACTACTGCCGATTATGTGGGAATGCTTGCCACGATCATGAACGGAATGGCCTTCCAGGGAGCCCTCGAGAAACTCTCCGTGTCCACCCGTGTTCACAGTGCCATCGAAATCAAGGAGCTTGCCGAGCCGTTCATTCTCAGAAGGGCCGTAAAGCAGCTCGAAAGCGGCATCGTGGTCATCTTCGTGGGCGGAACGGGAAACCCTTTCTTCTCCACCGACACCACAGCGGCTCTGCGAGCCGTCGAGATCAACGCCCAGGTCGTCCTCAAAGCCACGAAGGTGGACGGCGTTTACTCCGCGGACCCGGAGGTCGTCCCGAGCGCCAAGAAATTTGACGAGCTGACCTACCTTCAGGTCATAGAAAAGCATCTGAAGGTGATTGATACCACCGCCATCACTCTCAGCATGGACAACAATACTCCGATCGTGGTCTTCAACCTGACCAAGACCGGAAACCTCAGAAAAATCGTCTTAGGGGAAAAGATCGGAACCATCATCAGGGGTTAACATCATGCCTCTCGACAAGCTTCTCAGAGAAACAAAAGCCAAAATGGACAAATCGGTCGAGTTCATTCACAACGAATTCGCCACCATCAGAACTGGAAAAGCCTCCCCCGCCCTCGTCGAAAACATCGCCGTGGATTACTACGGAACCAGGACAAAGATGCGGGAACTGGCAAACATCTCCACTCCGGAGTCGAGACTCATAGTCATTCACCCGTGGGACCCTGGCGCCGTCGGCGGGGTAATAAAAGCGATCGAGCAATCCAACCTCGGCATCACTCCCATCAGCGACGGCAAACTCGTCCGCATCCCCATCCCCGAGCTAAGTGAAGAGCGAAGAAAAGACCTAATCAAACTCGTCAAAAAGATGGCCGAGGACGGAAAAGTTGCCATACGCAACATCCGCCGCGCCTCCAACGACGAAATCAAACACCTTCGCAAGGAAGGTATTCTCCCCGAAGACGACAGCTTCCGCGAAGAACACGAGGTTCAAAAGCTCACCGACGAGCACACCGACAGGATTGACGAGCTTTTGAAGCACAAAGAGCAGGAAATCATGGAGGTTTGATCCCCGCCCTCCGCCGAAGACGCAGCGAATGCTTTCTCCTCCGTGCCCTCGGCGTCCTTTACGGTGAGCGCATCATCCGCGGCCCGGGGAGGCCGATGGTCTGCCCACATTCGAGAAGGCTGTGGCTGTATTTCAATGGCAACCGGGAGTTCCTTTCAGCGTTGCTTCTCAACCACATGGTTCGGGTTCAACACGCCAGCAGAGCCACATTTCTGCCGGGCTTTAGCCCCGCCTCGGCGGGGCTTCAGCCGGGCTTCTCGATTGCAGACTTCAGTCAAATTCCACCGCTTGAACGCAGCCGCACCCTTCCAGAGTGGGGGTTTTGGCTGATGTTGTTAGAATGTTCTTGCCCGAGAAGCGAAGTGCAATGAATCTGTGAGGGCTTTCGGCTCTTGACAACAAGACGTTTTTTTTGCTACCATTCCAGAATGTCGGGCCGGTAGCTCAGTCGGTAGAGCAATGGCCTTTTAAGCCATGGGTCGAAGGTTCGATTCCTTCCCGGCTCACTTTCTTATCCCCGCCATTTGCGCCCTTTTCCCGTCGCAAAGCAAAGGGTGTGGCTCCATTTCGGTGGCGGAATTGTCCTTGGACCCAGCCCGTGCGCGAATCTCGATCCCGGTTCTACGCCCCCCCTTTTCGGAAAAGGAGAAAACGCCGGGCTATTCGAACTGGCCTCGATGAATCTTTGCAGCCGTCACGGGCATATCCCGCCCTTTCAGGGCTCATCATTCTTGAACCAGGACCTTTTCTCAGGGCGTTGCCTTGAGGTAATCCCTCCGCCTCGGGCGGATAGCCGGCCGAGGCGGAGGGGTTACGCCGAGGAGTAAGCCGTTAGTCTCGTGCTGGTACGGAGTTGTGGGAAGAAAGAAGGGAAAAGAAGGAAAACGCACCGTGCAGCTCTGCCGTTCTCCAATGGGCCTGAGCGGAAGTTCGGTTGGAGGAGCGCCTGGTCGGGCTGGCGCCGTTACGGTCGGAGCTTCGGGTCTATCCTATCGCGGAGGGCATCGCCGAGGATGTTGAAGGAGACAACGGTTACGGCGATAGCCAAGCCGGGAAAGACGCTTATCCACGGCTGCGACCTGAGGTAATCGCTGCCGAGATTTACCATTGAGCCCCACGTCGGCAGCTTGGTGGGGCTGGCGCCGAGGCCGAGAAAGCTCAGAGCTGATTCCGCGAGGATGAAGCCTCCGATTTTCAAGCTCGCCGCCACGATGACCAACGGGACGCAATTCGGGAGGAGATGTCGGAGGATGATTCTCCTCGCCGGAGAGCCGACCGATTCAGCGGCTACCACATATTCTTTGGTCTTCTGTGAAAGCACCATCCCCCGGACCAACCGGGCGAAACTCGCCCAGCCCACAAGAGAAAGGGCGAGGAAAACCGTTGTGATGCCCGGCCCGATGACCACGCTAATAGCAATCGCGAGAAGGAGGCTCGGAAAGGCGAGCGTCAGGTCAATCAATGCCCTGATTGCAGCGTCAACGATTCCCCCGAAATAGCCGGAAACCGACCCGAGAAAGACGCCTACGGTAAGGGAGATGACCGTCGCGGTTACCCCTACGAAGAGCGATATCCGGCTGCCATAGACAACCAGACGAAAAACGTCGCGTCCCATGTGATCTGTGCCGAAGGGATGTCTCCAACTCGGCTGTAGTTTCGGCGGCGCGTAGTAGAGTTGGCGAGTCTTCGGCGGAGAAATGAGCGGGGCGGCAATCGCCGTGAAAAGAAGTACGACGAGAATTGCCGCGCAGAACATCGCGAGTCGGTTTCCGCGGAAGATTTTCAAGGTCATTGCGCCGCGGGGTGGAATGTTGACTTGCAGAAAAGCCTTCGTGCAAAGCTCACGAAAGCTCGATCATCTCGCTGACTTCGTGCTGCTTCGCCACCGTGAGGGCAATGTGATTCATGCCCGCTTTTGCCAAATACTTCCGGGCTGCGCTCTCCGCGAGTGCGGGCGTATTGCACTCGCGGCTGATGTGAGCCAGAACGACTTTCGCAAGCCTTTCGTGAGCTATCTCCGCGAGGAGTCGTCCGGCGCTGTCATTGGAGAGGTGTCCTGTTTTCCCGAGGATGCGCTGTTTCAACGACCACGGCCGGTGGGTATCCTGTTTGAGAAGGTTCACGTCGTGGTTTGCCTCGATGATGACGCAGTCTGAGCCTTTCATCCTCTCCCGAACGAGCCGCGTAACAAATCCCAGGTCGGTCGCGACGGTAACCTTCACACCGTTGCACAATATCTCAAATCCCACCGGATCAATCGCGTCGTGAAGCACCGAGAAAGGATTGATGGTTATGTCCGCGACGGAAAAAGGGTCGCCGTTGGAAAAGAGTTGAAGATTGTTGGGGAGCGAGCCAGACGCCTCATGGATTGCCCCCGCGGTGAGTCGGTTCGCGTAGCAGAAAATGCTTTCAAACCCCTTGCGATTCAAAAGTCTGAGTCCCTTGACGTGGTCGCTGTGTTCGTGGCTAATCAGCACGGCGTTGATTTGAGTCGGGTCAGCGCCTATCTGTTGCAAGCGCTGAGATAGTTGCCTCGGACCAAACCCTATGTCAATCAGGATGCGAGCGTTGCCGGAGGAAAGGTAGATTGCATTTCCTCCGCTGCCGCTGCCGAGAATCCATAATCGTGTCATTGCGTTCGCCTTCGCAACCGGAATCAAAAAATCTCTCTTTTTCACAATAGTCTGTGCCCGGTTCCCTGTCAAAACATATATTGCCTGTATGTCCTCAGTCTCGGGCGGATAGCCCGCCGTGGCGGTGGAGAGAAAAAAGGAAGAGAAGGGTAACCCCGCGAGACGCGGGGCAGAGTCGCAGAGAGGAGCATGAGTGGGACCCCGTCCTCGGATGCCGTGGCATGGGCATCTTGCCAATGATTCTCACGGGTCCCCCGCCAGAGGCGGGGGATGCCACGTGGGGGATGGCTTTTTTTGCCGTGAAGGGTACAGCCCGAGCCCGTCGAGGGCGAGGGAGCCACTCGATACAGCCGCACCCCTCGCCGACGCAGTGCTTGCAATTGTCGTGCGAATGTTCGAGAATGCGGCTGTCGCGATTGAGAGGAACTTGTGTCCAGAGAATCCTCCTCCGGGATGCGATGCACCAAACCAGAAGTTTCAGGCGCGGCGTTGAGCGACCAGGGCCGTTTCGACAGAGATTGGCCTTAGTAAGCCCAAGGTGAAAAACCGAAAGGTGGAAGTATGAATGAGAAGAAGATTTCACGACGCTCTTTCCTTGTCGGCACTGCTGCTGCGACCAGCTTCGCGATAGGCGCGAGCGGCAGGCGGGCAAGAACACCGCGCTTGTCGCCCAATGACAAGCTCAACATCGCCGGGATCGGCGTGGGCGGCCGGGGGGCAACCGACATCAGAAATGTCAGCAGCGAAAACATTGTCGCGCTGTGCGATGTGGATGAGAAGCAAGCAGCAGGGACATTCAGCCGTTTCCCAACGGCTAAGAGATACCGCGACTTCCGCGTGATGCTCGAAAAACACAAGGACATTGACGCCGTCGTGATAGCGACGCCGGACCACTTGCACGCTCTCGCCTCCATGATGGCGATGAAGATGGGCAAGCACGTGTACTGCGAGAAACCGTTGACGCACTCGGTTTACGAGGCGCGCATGCTGACCGGAGCCGCGCGCAAGTATAATGTTGCAACGCAAATGGGCAACCAGGGGCATTCCATCGAAGGGATACGCCAGTGCTGCGAAATGATTTGGTCCGGAGCCATCGGCCCCGTGCGGGAAGTTCATGCTTGGACCGATTCTCCCCATTGGCCGCAGGGGATTTCTCGCCCCACGGAAACCCCGCCGGTACCCACGACGTTGGACTGGGACCTCTGGCTCGGTCCGGCGCCGTATCGCCCCTATCATCCTGCTTACTTGCCGGTAAAGTGGCGAGGCTGGTGGGACTTCGGCAGCGGCGCCCTCGGCGATATGAGCTGCCATATTCTGGACCCCCCTTTCTGGGCATTGAAGCTCGGCTCCCCCGCAAGCGTCGAGGCCGTTTCCCAGGAGGGGTGCAACGAAGAGACGGGGCCCAGGAAAGAGATTGTCCGATGGGAGTTCCCTCGGCGAGGCGATATGTGCCCGGTCTCCGTTTACTGGTACGATGGCGGGAACGAGTACCCTCGGCCCGAAGGCGTTCCGGGGGGCGAGGAGCTGGGCGACCCCGGCGGCAGGCAGGGCGCGATTTTCATCGGCGACAAAGGCGCAATGACCGTCGGGCATCATGGTGAGAACCCGCGCCTCCTCCCCAAGAGAAAAATGCGAGACTACACGATGCCGCCGAAGACCATCCCCCGCGTGACCGACCAAGACCACTGGAAGAATTGGATCCGCGCTTGTAAGGGCGGCCCCCCGCCATGTTCGAACTTCGGCTACGCCGGCCCGTTGGCCGAGATGGTTCTTCTCGGCAGCATTGCTGCACGTGTGCCAGGCAAATTGAACTGGAGCAGCAAAGAGATGAAGTTCACGAACAATAGCCAAGCCAATCAATATCTCAATCGCGAGTACCGGAAGGGATGGACATTGTAGAGTCTTCGCGCAGCGCGCCGCTCACACTTTGCTGAACGTTAACCTAACTGCGACCTTTGATAGCGGGGGCTTATTTTTGGCCGTCTGGCAGTTTCGCGGGGATAGACCTTGCTCGTAACGGCGTCACCGGAATGCTTCCAAACGGACCCGCATAGACCTTTTGGCAATTGCGAGCCACCCTCCGACGTTCCGTCCCCTATTGACCCTCATTTTGATTGCCGCTTTCGTGCTTCGCCCGACCAAGTTATGGGCGACGGTCAGTTCGTCGCAATCGTGCTGATAGATGCCGATGCCCTCCGTCTGCCAGACGAAATTGTCGTCCACAAGGTTGGGCGCCCGGAAGGTCAAGATTTCTCCTTTCGCATCGCTTTCCTGACGGCGACGAGGCTCTCGGCGAGCAAAAGCAGAGATAGGCCTATCAGCACAAGAGAAATCACCGCAAGCAGCACGTGTCCCCCCTTGAAGTACTTGACTATGCTGTAAGCGAGGGAACCGATAGTGGTCGCAAGCATGAAAACCCCTGGAATCAACGTATAACGGATGAGTTTCCGCTGGCTCAGCAGCCACATGGTTATCACCATCAAAGCCAACGCCGCCATCAGTTGATTGGATGCCCCGAAAACCGGCCATATTGCCTTCCATTTTCCGCCCCAGGCGAGCCAACCCGCACACACCACGGGCAGAACGGTCGCCGCTATGCGGTTCTTAATTCCAAAAAGCTCCTGGGTTACGTAACGAGTTATGCGGGTCGCGGAATCCAATGTTGTTAAAATGAACGCGTTAAGGACCGTCATTGCGACCAGCCCGCCGGCGGCACCCAGAATCGGCTTCGTCACGACGGTGAACCCCTGCCCGAAGGCGGCGATAGGCCCGCCCCCCTCGCTCAATATTTTGGTCAAACTGGAATGTTTGGTAAAGCCGCTGGCAACCACCAGGAGAGCCAGAGCCGCCACCAGCCCCTCGGCGACCATGCCGCCGTACCCGATTCGCCGGGCGTACTTCTCGCTGGCGAGCTGTTTGGAGGTTGTGCCGCTGGCTATCAAGGAGTGGAAGCCCGAGATCGCCCCGCAAGCGACCGTCACAAAAAGGAAGGGCCACAGCGGGCCCGCCGACCCTTTCCACGCCATAAAAGCAGGTAGCTTCACAGCCGGATGGCTCGCAACTAATCCGGAGTATCCAATCACCAGCCCGATGAATAGCAGAAACGCCGAAAGATAATCCCGTGGCTGCAACAGAATATGCACGGGCGTAACCGAAGCCACAATGGAGTAAGCCAGCAGCACCAGCATCCAGATTTGTAGGCTCCACTTTCCGAGGTTCACCGGCACGTAATTGCCCAGCACCATGACGCCCGCCAGCAGGCCCAGACCGAGAATCGTCGTCGGAACCTGCTTTGTTTTTCGCCGGTAGAGAAGGTAGCCGGTCAGAAGCGCCACCGGAATCAGCCCAAAGGAGGGGATGACGATCTCATTTTTCTCGACCAATGTCTTCGAGCAGAGAAAAGCGAACACCGCGATAATCAGCACCAGCGTCAGCCAGATGAAAAGCGAAAAGACAATCCTGGCCCGCCTGGAAACCAATTCCTCCGCGACCTGAGCGATGGAGCTGCCGCCGTGTCTCACCGACGTCATCAGCGCGCCGAAATCGTGAACTCCACCGAAGAAGATTGTCCCCAAAACAATCCAGATGATCGTGGGAACCCATCCCCAATATGCCAGCGCCAGGATCGGACCAATGACGGGAGCGGCCCCGGCAATGCTGGAAAAATGGTGCCCGAACAGAACCGTCCAGTGCTTTGCGGGCACGTAATCAAGCCCGTCGTATTTCTCGAGGGCGGGTGTTTTCCTTGAAGGGTCTGTGCCATACAACTTCCCGATAATCCTCGCGTAGAACCTGTATCCGAGGAAAAACAGCGCGCCCGCCATTACCGCGACGACAACAGAGTTCATTCTTACGTGTTTCCCTCCTTAAGCAGTCTTCCAAAAGTATGTGGTCGCCTCTTTTTCATTTTCGGAAAAAGGCCATTTTCCGAGACTCTCCGTTCGTTTCGCTGGCCGCCGCGTATCGGAACGATGCCATCAAGGGGGGCCAATCAAAACTCCGATCGCGGGTAGAGAAAAAACGGCAGGTCCCTCCGATGAAGAGCCGACTCACGCTTCCATGCTTCCTTGAGCTCTGCAACCTCCCTCTCTACCGGCGCGACTTGGGGCATGATTCGTTCCAAGAGCTTCCGGCGTATCACCCCCAGCCGGGCGTGTTCTCTTGCGCAAGGCTTCCCCCCGCACTCCGAGAGAATCCGCGACGCCTCTGCGGCAAGAGCGTCGCCGTCCGGCGAGAACCTTTCGGGAACATGCCTCATTCGCCTCAGTTTTTCGCGCAACTCCTCTGCCTTTTGCTCCAAAACCCCGCTCCACCGATCCGAAAGGAATTTCGTCCGACTACAAACCACATATCCGGGCGGCGACGGACCGTAGTAGCTTTCGATGATTCTGTCGGTGACTCGGTCGTAATTTCCTCCCCCAACCCCGTGCACAAACAGGTCGCCGACAAACAATCTCAGGAACATCGTCAGACAAACTGCCCGCGGGCGCAGTCGCAGTGATGGCACCGTCTCCGGGGCAACGGGCGATACCCTCCCGGAACCGTCGTTCGCCACGACGAACCGCTTGCCTGTCGTTCCCCCGGCAAATAGCTTGTGCCTGCTGCCCTGCGTGCTGAGTCCCCAAAACGGCAGCTCCCACAACTCTCCATCCCGAACGAGCTCGGGGAAAGGATTCGCAGGACTTCTTATTCGGTGAAGTCGCCGATGCTCGTTCAGGCTTGAATTGTAGGCGGCGTGAAACTCCTTAATCCTCCTTATTATATCGCACGCGTAAATCAGGAATTCCTCGCTGCGGCTGATGTCCGAGATAAAGCTGTCGTGAACACCGGGCGTGGGATAATGCGATTGCCGGTAATCCGTCAACACCTTTGCCGCCGATGCGCCTTCCACGTACACACGCTCGTGTACCGCCCGGAAGTCCTTGAATGCACGGACTATTCCTTCGACCGCCACTGCTTCCAACAGTTTCTCAATCTCCGAGTAGCGCAAGTCCACCGCCTGTTTCGGCGGAACACATAGCTTTTCGAAGACAACCCCATCCCGGTTCGGAAAGATGACTACAACTTTCAGACCGATGCGTTCCCCGTGGAGGCATGGAATCTTCACCGAAACCTCCTTGCAGACATCGCTATCAACCACAAAGTTCACCGAGAGATTATGGCGAGAAAACGCCTCGAGAACTCCGTGCTTGCACAGGATTCCGGGGCCGTGGAATCCGGGCTGATGCGCGCCGACCACGATTGTCAGCTTTCCGGAGACATGTTGGCCAGCCTGGGCCGCGACTTTCCGCCGCACCGATGCCCGCAGCGAATGAAACGGCGCTCCTGCCATTTCAAAATCGCCGCCTTCGAGCAAAGAATGATTCGCCTCGATGAGGTCTAACGCCTCCTCCCACTGCGGATAGAATAGGCACTCCCCATCTCCCTTACGTACACTGTACTTCATTGCAGCCCTTCCGGTCCGCGGTCCGCAAGCTTCGCACGCCAGGGCAGCGGGTTTGCTGACATCTCCATTTGCACTTTCCTTCGACTCTGATAGAATCAATCTTAGCCTTGCACGCCGGTCGGGGACTCGTCAGCCCGGGACAGCATCAAATAAGGCTATCAGAATCGCCGAGGGGGCGAAAGCGAAAACCCTTCTCGGACACGGCAGGTGAAACGAACCGCAAAGGTCTTGATACGGAACTATGCGAACTCGCAAGGAATATGAGGAATTCGAGGAGAAGTACCTGGCGCCTTACGCCCAGAAAAGCAGTGAGACAAAGGGTCGGCGCCATCCTGAAAAGGAGCACGACCTCCGAACCGCCTATCAGAGGGACAGGGACAGAATCGTCCACTGCCGAGCATTCCGCCGCCTCGAATATAAAACTCAGGTCTTTCTCAATCATGAGGGGGATCATTATCGCACCCGATTGACCCATTCCATGGAGGTCGCAAGCATCGGGCGAACCGTCGCCAGAATCCTGCGGTTAAACGAGGACCTCACCGAAGCCATCGCTCTGGTTCACGATGTCGGGCATCCTCCTTTCGGGCACACCGGCGAAGCTGCGCTCAACGAGCTGATGGCGGATTATGGAGGTTTCGAGCATAACCGCCAGAGCCTCCGCGTGGTGGACTTCCTGGAGAAAAAGTACCCTGACTTCGACGGACTCAACCTCTCGTGGGAGCTCCGCGAGGGAATCATCAAGCACCGCGACCGCCACTCTCTCTCCCAGGTCAACATCGAGGGGTTGGGAAAACTCCCCAGCCTCGAGGCTCAGATTATTGACTACACCGACCAGATCGCCTGCAATACACACGACATTGACGACGGGCTCGCCTCCAACTTACTTTCGGACGACCACCTCCTCGAAACGCAACTCTGGCGGCGGGTCAATCTCGATTTCCGACGAGCTTACCCCGACGTGAACAGCGAAGTCCGCATATTTTATTCTGTCCGGAACCTCATCAATTTCCTCGTATCCGACCTTGCCTCCAATAGCTCAAAGCTCATTTCCCAGCACGACGTTAAGTCTGCCGACGAGGCCAGAAACAGCCCCTTTCCTCTCGTCGGGTTCAGTCCGGAGGTCGCCAAGGCCATGGAGGAGCTTCGGGATTTCCTCTACGGCAACCTTTACAACCATCCCGTTGTAATGAAAAGAAATACAGTCTCGAAGAAAATCATCCACAAGCTCTTTCACATCTATGTCGCCGAACCGAGCCTTTTCAATCAGTCCTTCGCACCGCGTTCACCGGACATTCCTATTGAGAAAATCGTTTGCGATTACATCGCCGGCATGACCGACAGGTATGCCCTGCAAAAGTACAATGAAATATTCAACCTCCTCGAGCACAAACATGGCGACTTCCCGGAACGGTAAAAGTAACAGCCGAAAGGACTCCCCACTCGCAGAGCACGTTACCCGTAGCGATGCCGCACAGCGTACCCACCAGCGAGGACGAGAGCCGAGCGGCGGGCGGCGAGGGTCCCGAGCGAGGCTATCCGCAGGGTCGTCGAAAAAGGCTTCCCGGCGACGTGAACAATCAGCAAAAAAGCGAGACGTCTCTCCGCCTCGCGCCACAAGCGCCGCGAGTATCCTCAAAAGGCCCGCCAAACGCAAACCCCATAAAAGCGGTGAAAGCGCAGCCAGCCGCCCACCAAAAAGTTACAAGCGCACTCTGAGCAAATACCTCGCCCATTTCAAAAACACGGGCATGCTCTTCAAAAAATCCCTTCGCAACCTCATATTGTATCCCGTGGCGGTCATCTGCCTTTATCCCATGCTTGTTTTCAGGCACAACATATACTTGATGGTTCTGTATCTGTTTATCTGGACGAATGTCGTCATGGCTGTCGCCATTTTTCTCGACGAACTGTTCGACCTCCCACGCAAGCGCTGAATCGAACGTCTGGCTGCTTTCCGCGGGCCGCGGGCTGCCTCAGGCAAGGGAGTCCTCGACTGGCTCCGGCTGTACCCTTCACGCCAAAAAAAGCCATCCCTCACGTGGCATCCCCCGCCTCTGGCGGGGGACCCTGGGAATCATGGGCAAGATGCCCATGCCACGGCAGACGACGACGGAGTCCTTCTCATGCTCCTTTCTGCGACCCTGCGCCTTTGCGTTGTTCTCCTTTTCCCTTCTTCCCTTCCCCGCCTGGGCCGGCTATCCGCCCGAGACTGAGGGATTACCTAATGGCCAAGAATTTCATTGACTTTTTCGCGCAGTTTCGTTATGTAATTGGTGGCCGGTGGGGATGGGTGTGCAATCTGGCTAACCGGAAGGAGCACAAAATGAGCATCTCCACGAAACACCCCGCCAAGCCCTTCATCGTTCTCTTCGTCATTCTTCTTGCTTGCGCCTTCGTCGGCCAGCGAGCCGGCGCCGCGTGGATCAGAGGCACTTCCTCCAACTTCGACCTTCACAACTTCACCGAATATGAAGTCAACGATCTGGAGGTGACGCTTGGCGGAATCGTCCTCAACGACATACTGAAGCTTTATGCGGGCAAGGCTTCGCTGAGGTGGATTCCGCATGTTGAGGAAGCAAAAGGCGAAATCACGATTATCTGGAGGGCGCCGAAGGAAACGTATTTGAAGCCGTGCGAGTGGCTCCACCTGGGGCTTTCTCTTCGCGCTGGAGCGCAGGTCACGTACGCCAAGGCGACTTGGACCCTGGATGGCGAGCCGGTGGCAACAGTCGCATTCGTCTGGCAGAACTGGGTCGGCTACAAAGATTCCAGCGTCGGAGACATCATCCTCCCACCACTCGTTTTCCCGACAATCCCCGGAACAGGAAAGCCGGACACTGTGACCGCGGAGAGACGTTGGGCTCTGTCCGAGGAACTTATCCCCTTGAACAATCTCACCCAAGATGACCCTATGGTCAAATCGTTGAAATGGTCGGATAAAATGCAGACTGATAAGCTTACAGGCAATAGCCGTCCTGCGGAGATGATAATCCCCCCAAGCGAAAACAATATTGTGGCCGTTGTTGTCCAATATACCGTCACTCCGGGGTCCTCGGATAGGCCGACAGCGGTTTTCACTAATGAGGCTCACATCGTGCACGACCCGGCGCCGCAGCCGCGTATCATCAAGCCCGTGGACAATCTCGAGGAGAGACCGGACCTGGTCTATGGGGAGGTCAACCTCTGGGCGACAGAGGCGACCGGATTATGGGACGACCAGATTATGATGGCCGGCTTCGAGTTCTCTGGCGACGACGGGCGAAGTTGGAAGTTAATCGGCGAGACTGAGACCGGCACAGTCCCGACTTTTTCGACTTTCCCGGGCACCTACCAGCGCAACTGGTGGCACGTGCCGTGGGATGTCTCCAAGTTCGAAGAAGGCTGGTATCTGGTGAAAGCCAGAATGATGGACCGGGAGGAGAATGTCGGCGAGGACATCATACAGGTTTACATTGACCCCACGCCGCCTATCCCGGTGTTGAAAGAACTGGAAGACCAGCAGGTCTTCCTGAAGCCGACGGAGGTTTCCTGTGCCACCCTGGACGAGGATATCGTCAGCGTGGTCTGGGAAGTGCAGCCCAAGCTTCTTTACTACACGAAGGGAATTCCTCACCTCGCTCAGCGGGACTATGGTGTCGGACAGGCCAACAATGGCAATATGTACTGCGCCCCGACCGGCAGCGCTGCGTGCCTGAAGTGGTGGTCCGACCGCGGTTACGACAAGCTGACAGAGGACCTCGACGGAAATCCACTCACCGACACCGACCTCGTCGAAGGCCTTGCCGACGCCATGGGCACGAGCAGCGTTACGGGGACATCCGGCGCGGGCATCTTTACCGGGCTCCGACAGTGGGTGAACGACCGAGGGCTGTTTCTAACCGTCACCGAGCACGCCACTATCAATCCGACGACTATTCGTAACGAGCTCGAGAACTGCAAGGAAGACGTTATTCTCGGAATCCTCTGGAACACGGGCGGGGGGCATATTGTCACCGCCAATTCCATCGCCAACTTCACGAATGCCGACGGCACGACAGACATTGACGTGATGGACCCCTGGGTCGGCGGAATCGTGGATATCACCATGGAGCCGAACGGCGACGTTCATTGGCCGGGAAAGAATGGAGTCCAGGACGCCGCCCTTATGGCTACCGTGTCTCCCATTGGACTGCAAATCGTGAAGATTCCCTGGATTCTCATCGGCGAGAGGTTGAGCATCCTTTGGGACCCGGGGGAGTTCGACCCCGGCCTCTATTTCTTGAGAGCAACAATGACTGACAAGATGGGCAATCAATGCTCATCGCAGATCGTGGCTCGGGTGGGGAAACCTCACGTGCCGGTCGTGCTGCGTCGGCCAACCGTGAGCGCCGAAGACGCATTCCGCCTCGAATGGCAGAAGACCGAGCCTGGCGACTTCAAGTATCTCGTAGAGTACTGCGACGACCTGGTTTCCGGCATCTGGAGGCAGGTGGGCATCCCCATCTTGGGTACTACTTGGACCGGAGAGAGAATCGCCGACATTGTTCGTCGTCGCTATTATCGCGTCGTGAAGAAACCTGAGATCGCTCCTGACGAGGACCCCTTCAACCTCATCCACCAGGTTGAAGTGGATAAAGAGGGGCAAGGGCACGACTATCAAGCCGAGGAAATCCCCCGAGAAGCTTTTACCAAAGAGGACATCAAGCCGGAGCCCAAGAGGGACGATGTCATCCCCGAAGAGCCGGCGCGTGTCCACCCGGTGCTGGTGCAAATGATTGAGGAGAACCCGGATGAAGTTGCGCCGGTGATCATCCTGCTTCACAGTAACGTCCAAGTTCCTCGGTTCCCGGACCTGCCGGAAAGCGTCGGGCGAGATTCGACGGAGGGAAAAATGCTTTCGGAAGAAGCCCAGGGACTGATAAACAGCCTGCTTGCGCAGCGTCGCAGGAGCGCGGAAGGGTTCCTGGACGTGGCGGCGAAACTGGGCGTGGAGCTCCCCGTGAACGAGCAGTTCTGGCTGATTAACGGCTTCCTGACCAAGGTGCAGTTGAAGCAGGTGAAAGCTTTGCTGCAAGCTCGAGACCTCACTTACATCCAGCCTCAGTTTGCGGGCGAGAAACCGCCCCAGGACGCCGACCCTGACAACGACGTGGACGACGGGCGCGCCCGTATCGTCTCCGACCCGTATTTCAACCTTGGCCTCACCTCGGGCTACATCGGCCTGCTGGACACGGGCATCCGTACCACCCATGTCCTTTTCAACGGTCCGTCCAACGTTGATTTCATCCGCGACTGCGTCAACGGCGGCCCGAATTGCAACGACACCAGTGCCCCCGGATGGAATCCGGAGGACGACTGCTGGAACCATGGCACGTCCAGCGCGGCAATCATCGTCGGAAACAACAGTCTTGGTAACGCTTACAGAGGCGTGACAGCCATCACTCTCGATACCTGGAACATCTACGGACACGCCAAGGTCGGCGCTGCATGTCAAGGATACCTCAACACCGCCGCGACGGTGCGCGCGTTCCAGCGGGCTATCGCCGTCTTCGACCGGGTCATCGTGGGCGAGATACAGGCTGGAGAGGGGGAAAACGGCGCCATCGCCCTCGCAGCGGATGGCGCCTATGACGCCGGCGCCGTCGTAGTAGCAGCCAACGGCAACTATGGACCCGACGCCCACACGGTAGCTTCACCAGGGCTTGCTCATAAGGTCATCGGAGTCGGCGCCTACCATGTCGTCTCGGAGGCCCAGTACAACGGCCAATCACGGGGGTCAGCCCCTGATGGCCGCTACAAGCCCGACATCCAGGCGCCCTACAGGACGGAGACCGCCAGCAACGCCAGCAATAACGCCCTGAAGACGTTCGGCGGCACCAGCGGCGCCACGCCCTATGGCGCGGCCGCGGCGGCTTTGATGCGAAACTGGCTTATAAGCCACAACACCTGGGATAATGGTCAGGTTTACTCACGGATGATCATCTCCGGCCCGATAGCGTGGCCCAACTTCGACAACACCACGGGAGCAGGCCCGTTGCACATGCCCGTCAACGGCCATGCCTGGTGGGGTAAGGTCAATGTGAACAATGGAACGGTTATCAACATACCGATCGGCGTTGGTGCCGGTCGCCACGACCTCGAGGCCGCTTTGTGGTGGCCCGAGGCTCAGGCTGAGGCGCATGACGACGTAGATGTCCACCTGATTGACCCGGGCAGTGTCGAGCGAGCCAAGAGCTACTCCGGCCCGAGTGTTTTCGAGCGGGCGGAGGTCGCTGGCAACCTTGCCGAGGGCACCTGGACGATACGCATCAAGGGGTACTACGTCCAGAGCGGTCCCCAGACCGTGTACTGGACGGTGGACGTGCACAATTAAGGTTCAGGGCGTGTGTGGCTGAGTTTTGACGGCAACGCTTCCCAGGAGTAACGCGGCCGCGGGCCGTGCCGTCGCGCTCCCTCGCTCCCGAAACGCGGGAGGTGGGTAGGACGCCTGCCTTGCTCGGTGGCATGGGCATCTTGCCAATGGTCGCTCACGGGTCCCGCTGGAGGCGGGATGCCACAGGGAGAGCACCGCCAGCGCTGCTGTCCGTCTTGTTCACCTCGCGGATAGTGGTGAGACCTCGGGAAAGCGTGGAAGTCGCAGCCCGTTCGTGAGCCCGACTACGATTGCCTTTCCCAGAGCCAAGCTGGTGTCTCCCGAAAGCCTCAACCTCGTCTTCATCCCCCGCACAGAAAACTTCAAAAGAGCAGAAGTATGCCGAAAGAAAGAGACGGAGGGGTCAGCGGCGCCCGAAAGCCCACTTTCCGTTGGATACGCCGAAGAGATTTTCATTGAACATTTTTCGTGTATGCCGCAATCTAAGGATTGTCAGGAGCAAAGGCTTCTCGGAACGACAACGAAGAGGGAGAGAGGATGACGATTATCCGGCGAAGTTCCATCAAACCATTCTTCGTTGCTCTCACCCTTCTTTTCGCTTACATCTTGATAGGCGTTCAAGCCAGCGCGGCCTGGGTAAGAGGCATTTCCTCCAATTTCGACCTCCACAATTTCACCGAAATGGAGGTCAACAATCTACAGCTAACGCTTTCGGGAATTGGCGCCAATGATATAGTGCGGCTCTACGCCGGCGACGGCGCCCGGGGGTGGACTCCGGCACTTGCCGAAGGAGGCGAAGAACTCGTCACTATCATCTGGAGGGCGCCGGGGGGAACGTATTTAAAGCCGTGCAAGTGGCTGCACCTCGGTCTTTCCCTGCGCGCCGGAGCGCCGCCTGTTACGCAGGCCGCAGCGACGTGGAGCTCTGATGTTAAGCCCGGCGGCCCGGTGGCATTCGTCTGGCAAAACTGGGACGCGGATCCAGAAGGCGTTGTAAATACCATTATTCCGCCAAGCGCCTTCCCTATGGTTCCCGGGACGGAGAAGCCCGATCCTCTCATCGTGGAACGACGAGTTGCGTTCTCCGAAGCGCTTATCCCCTTGAACAATCTCACGCAGGAGGAGATCGTATGGTCTCATGTGCTCCACGTTGACACCCTTACGCCTGATAGTCCGCCCTCGGAAATGACCATCCCCTGGCCCTCGGACGGGGAAGGGGCCGTTCTGGTTCAATACACCGTGGCTCTCGACTCCACACACGAGGTTGAAGCGGTCTTCACCAACCAGGCACGCATCGTCCTCGACCCGGGACCCCGTCCGCAGATTGTCAAGCCGGTGGACTATCTTGGCGAGAGACCGGACATGGTCTATGAAGTAGTTAACCTCTGGGCCACAGAAGCCACCGGTTTGTGGGACGACCGGATTGTGCTGGCTCGCTTCGACTACTCGACCGACGGCGGACAATGTTGGCATCTCATCGGCGAAGATGACGATGGGACGGCGACCACGTTTTCCACCACTGAGAATACCTACCAACACAACTGGTGGCACGTGAAGTGGGACCTCTCGCCCTATAAATGGGAGTATCAAGAAGGCTGGTATCTCGTCAGAGCGACCATGATAGACCGGGAGGAGAATATCGGCGAGGACGTCATCGAGGTTTACTTTGACCCCACACCGCCTATCCCGCAACTGGAGGGACTCGAAGACCACACTGTTTTCCTGGGGCCGAGGGAGATCTCCTGTGCCACCCTGGACGAGGATATCGCCAGCGTGGTTTGGGAAGTGCAGCCCAAGCTTCTTTACTACACGAAGGGAATCCCTCACCTCGACCAGCATGACTACGGCGTCGGACAGGCCAACAATGGCAATATGTACTGCGCCCCGACCGGCAGCGCTGCGTGCCTGAAATGGTGGTCGGACCACGGTTACACTAAGCTGACGGAGGACCTGGACGGAAATCCACTCACTGACACCGGCCTCGTCGAAGGGCTTGCCGACGCCATGGGCACAAGCAGCATCAGCGGGACATCCGGCGCCGGCATCTTCGCCGGGCTTAGACAGTGGATTACCGACCGAGGGTTGCTTCTTACCGTCACCGAGCACGCGACGATTAACCCTACGACCATTCGCAACGAGCTCGAGAACTGCAAGGAAGACGTTATTCTCGGAATCCTCTGGAACACTGGCGGGGGGCATATTGTCACCGCCAATTCCATCGCCAACTTCACGAATGCCGACGGCACGACAGACATTGACGTGATGGACCCCTGGGTCGGCGGAATCGTGGATATCACCATGGAGCCGAACGGCGACGTTCATTGGCCGGGAAAGAATGGAGTCCAGGACGCCGCCCTTATGGCTACTGTGTCCCCCATCAGGGTACAGATGGCACGGATACCCTGGATTCCTATCGGTGAGGAACTGACCATCCAATGGGACCCAACGCAGTTTAAGCCCGGGCTGTACTTGCTGAGAGCGACGATGACGGATAGGATGGGCAACCAATGCTCCTCGCAGATCGTGGCTCGCGTCGGGCAACGTCATTTGCCCGTCGTGCTGCGGGACGTGAGCATCACCGCTGAGGGTAGGTTCAGCCTCGCATGGCAGGAGACCGAGCCCGATTTCAAGTACGCCTATACGATCGAGTACTGCGAGAATCTCGCGGAGGGCATCTGGAGGGAAGCGGAACTCGATGGCTTGTGGCCTATCCCAGAAAAGTTCTGGAGCGAAAGCGACATCGCCGGCCTGAAACGTCGTTTCTACCGTGTGATGAAAGATTACGAGCCGAAGTAGCGGCGTGCGAGCGGTGTTGCTCGACTGACGGCGCGGCTTCGACACGGTTTATTACGTCAATTGTGTAAAACCATAACCTCCACAGATGAAAGGGAATGAACATGGCTTATAGACTTGGGGCTGGAGTTTGGTGTGATAATCCGGGCGCAAGCCGGTTCGGTGAGGCGACCCGCAGCGCGAGGACTATCACGGAGAGAATCAAAGCGTACAAAAAGCTCGGATTGTCCGGAATCGAAGCTCACGACAATGAGATCACCGCGCAAATCGCGAAAAGAGTCAAGAAAGTCCTCGACGCCAATCGCATGTCCGTGTCGCTTTACACTGCAAACTTCTTCTGGGACAAGAAGTACGCCAACGGCGCCCTGGCATCCCACGACCGCGCCGTAAGAAAAGCCGCCGTCGAGCAATTGAAAAAAGCTATTGACACGGCTCACGTCTTGGAAGCGAGCGTCCTGGTTTACTGGAACGGACAGGAGGGACAGGACGTCGCCTTTGGAAAAAATGGCGTCGAGGCGCTTGGATACCTGCGGGACGCATTCAACGAGGCGCTCGAGTACGACGCAACGAACTATGGCGAGAAAGCCATTCCCGTCGCCATCGAGCCGAAGCCGAACGAGCCCCGCTGCTCGATGCTTCTCCCGACGGTTGGCGATGCGATTGCTTTCGCTTACTCCCTCGATCCGAGATACCAGTCAATGGTCGGCGTTAACCCGGAGGTGGCGCACTCCATCATGGTCGGGTTGAACTATACGAAGGATCTCGAGACGGCGCTTTTCCACAACAAGCTGTTCCACGTTCACCTCAACGACCAGGAGGGGCCGAAATACGACCAGGATCTGGCTTTCGGTTCCGTCAATCCCAAGCGAGGCCTGGAGATACTCGCCTGCCTGAGGAACAACAACTATCAGGGGTGGATGTCCTTCGATTTGAATCCGTTCCGGACAGATTCCGAGCAGAAGAGAAACAACATCATCAAGGCGTCAATAGCCAACTTTAAGAGGCTATCCGCCATCGCCGACAAGCTGGACTGGAGGAAAATCAAGAGGTTCCGCTCCGCAGGCGATTTTTCCGGGCTGGACATGTACATAGACAGTGTTCTTCTGTCAGGCTGAGGCCGGAATAAGGTAGAGAAGGGCGAGGAACAGCGCGATAACCGCTGCGAAAACGACCATAACAGGTCCGACCATTCGCCGGTAAACGGCCGCGAATTCCGAGCGGAAGTACTGGTGTGTCAGGATAAGGCAGACGTGAACGGGTGAGAAAAGCACCCCGATGAAGCCGCATCCGAAAGCGAGCACAAGAAAGGGAAGCGGGTTCGGCGTCACCTGAAGAATCAGCGGCGCCACAATTGGGAAGACGATGCCCACATACGCCATCGCCAGCCCGGTCACCAGACCGGAGACGAAAGACAGCAACACGATGAACGGGAAAAGGGGAACGTGATAGGCTTTCATCATGGCCGAGATTTCGGCGATGGAGCCGCTCCCTTTAATCGTGCCGCTGAAAATCATTAACCCGATAACCACGTAAACCAAACTGAGGATACGTGCCGGCGAGATGCTCTTCAGCACGGCCATCGGCGGCATGCGCTTTTTTAGGCGGCTTATCCCGAGCGTCATGAGGATCGCCAGAACGAGGCCGACCAGAAGGCTTTCCTTGGGGTGTAAGCCCATCAGTGCGTGCAGAGAAACCACCGTCAGGAACATAGCGGCGATGGGTGATAGCTCCTTGAGCAATGCGCCGGCGCCGCTTTTCTTTTCCCTGACGGTCAGCCCCGGCAGTGCCCGGGGAATCTTCCGTAGGATGAATATCACGCCTCCCACAAGCGCCGCCACCGTCAGCGGGAACTGTGTCGCGGCAAGCTTGAAAACCGATACCCCTGACAGCTCGGAAGCGAAAAGAAGCCCCGGATAAAGCGGCCAGGAATACTCCCACAGGTGCCGAAACCAGTAGTTCACGAGCGTCTTGTTTGTTGGCGAGAGGCCGATGTTTTTTTGTGCTTCCTGGACCATCGGCGCGGAAAATATCGCCCCGCCGGGCATAGGCAACAGCCCGATTAGAGCCGGGAGCGTCGCGAGCACAACCCTGGTGTTGCCAACGAGGCCCTGAAACAACCGCAGGATTTCAGCCATCTGCCCCGTTTTCTCCAGGCAATGGCTCAAGATTAGAACCAGCGTAACAACCCCGCAGAGCTTCAGCACCGCGGAAGGGTCTTTTTGCGAGGGGTCCCAAAGCGACTTGCCGATAATGGTTAGGAAACCGCGAGGCGTGATAGCCGTGCCGGAGTTGAAAAATAGTTTCCCCGCCCCGGACAACACCGCGAGAATAACCGCCCCCAGAACCATGGCTGTGCCGAGGTTGATTTTCTTTCGCACCATAAAAATAATTGCCGCGAAAGCGGCGGTAATCTTCAGCAAGCCGACCATTACAACCCATGAAAGCAGGAAGGTTAGCGCGAGCGGAAACTGCAAGAATTTACCGGAAAGCTAACATAGCCCCCTGGAGGTGTCAATCACAAAGGCGTTGACAGAGTAGTCCCTCAGTCTCGGGTGAATACCCCGCCTTGGCGGGGGACAGAAAAGAGGAAGAAGAAAATAACGCAAAGGCGCAAAGTCGCAGAGAGGAGAATGAGTGGGACTCCGTCCTCGCCTGCCGTAGCATGGCATCGGGGACAGATGACTCACCGCAGAGAGCGCAGAGAGTGCAGAGAGGAGAAGGAGAAGGACTCCGTCCTCGCCAGCCGTGGCATGGGCATCTTGCCCATGATCCCCACGGGAGTTCAGTGTTGCCGTCTATGTAACGCTGCCCCGCCATGGCGGGACGGCAGTCCCGAGGGCGTCTCGCCCTCGGCGGGGGCAGGATGCCCCCGATACAGCCAGCGGGACGCCGGCGATACGTGTGCCTCTCCGCGTGCTCTGCGCGCTCTGCGGTTCCACCCTCAGCCGCCGGTGACTGAGGCATTACTTGACAGAAAAGGCTTCGGAACGCATTATGAGTTGCAAGTCGCGAGCATGACCCCCACTGGCGGAAAGGGAGCGGAAGCACACAGCCGAATGGCCTCCCCTCCGCAAGGAGACCGGTCGGGCAGCCGCAGACCGCGACCTGACCTGTGCCGGGGCGCCCCTGCGTTGGAAGATATTGAGACCGTGAAACGCACAGGCGCGGGGCTAACGCCGGCAACAAAAGTGACTATCTGACTGAAAGAAAAGTCCGGCAGATGCTCGCCCACTTTAGTCAGAGGGAGCGTTGCTCTCGCGGCTTTTTGGAGGAGAGAGAGGCTCGATGAAAAAAATAAAGCTCGGCTTAATTGGTTTTGGGACCGTCGGAAAGGGTGTGGTCAGAAACATCATTTCTAACGGCGAGTTCATCGCCGGTCGAACCGGCATCAAATTGGAGATCGCTCGCATCGCCGATATTGACCTGGTACGAGACAGAGATGTCGCGGTTGATCCATCCCTTCTGACCACTGATGCTCGGGAGGTGCTTCACGATGATTCCCTCGACATCGTCGTGGAACTCATCGGCGGGATCCATCCCGCGAGGGAATACGTTCTCAGCGCCTTGCGGAAAGGGAAACATGTGGTGACCGCGAACAAAGCGCTTCTCTCCAAGCACGGCATCGAGATTTTCGAGACGGCCCGCGTCCACGGCGTGGATGTTCTTTACGAGGCGAGCGTCGGCGGCTGCATACCGATAATAAAGTCGCTCAGAGAATCGCTGGTGGCAAACAATGTCCTTTCCATAGATGGAATCGTCAATGGGACCTGCAACTATATTCTCACCAGAATGCAACGTGACCAGATGAGCTTTTCCGCGGCGCTGGAGGAGGCCGGGGCGAAAGGATACGCCGAAGCGGACCCTTCCTTCGACATCAACGGCACCGATTCCGCTCAAAAGCTCGCAATTCTGGCGTCTCTGGCGTCCGATAGCTGGGTTGATGTTGACCGGATTTACGTCGAGGGCATCTCGCACATCACCCAAAAGGACATCGCCTACGCGGCGGAGCTCGGGTATGTGTTGAAGTTGCTGGCAATCGCGAAGTTTGGCGCAGATTGGGTGCAGGCAAGGGTCCATCCGACTCTGGTGCCGGGAGACCATCCTCTCGCAGACGTGAGCGGCGTTCATAATGCCATCTATTACGTGGGAGACTACACGGGTGAGATGATGTTCTACGGCGCCGGCGCCGGCGAAAAACCCGCAGCCTCCGCCGTCGTCAGCGACATCGTGGATATAAGCCGCAACATTAAAAGCGCCGCAAAAAAGAGAATCTCCTCCCTCCCGGAAACTGTCGGCACGAAACGCCTTGTGCCGATTGACGAGGTCCGCGCACGCTACTATCTCCGCTTCACGGTCGTTGACAGGCCGGGCGTCCTCGCGCAGATAACCACCATCCTCGGAAAAAATGACATCAGCCTCTCCGCCGTGACGCAGAAGGAACATCATCCCAAAAACGCTGTGCCGGTCGTCGCCCTGACCCACGCCGCCAAAGAACAATCCGTCCGAAAGGCACTAAGCGAGATTGATTCCTCCCAGGTCGTCAAGGATAAGACGGTTTTGATTAGAATCGAAGAACGCGACTAAACGGGAAGTCCTTTCCACGAGGGCAACCTCCTGACTCTTTGCGGTTCTCGCTCTTCGAGCGAAGCAACCAGCGCAATGCGACTCTCCCTGACCGCGAAAGCCGTTCATTTACCCGGCGCGGGGCCTGGTTCTTCCCTCTTCTCCGCCGGCACGCACATCCGGCTTGCGTTCTGGTAATGGCAGCTCTCGTTGCCGGACGGACCCACCTCTGTGACTTTCTGAAGAATCTCTATCGCTTTGTCACACTCCTTGTTGATGTTGTATAGGTACACCAGCCGACTCATCTGACGAGAAGCTCTGCGGTGCCAGGGTGGTAGCTTGCAATCACTGAAGTGCGGCATTTCATCGAATGGAGACAAGCCGATTGAAGATTCCTAACCGTGGACCGATGCGGGACGCCTCGGTGTCTCAGAATGTTCAGCCGACGTCCGAGGTGATGAGACTTGGGGCAAGAGACCTTCGCCGACGAGCAGCGAGGCCCGCTTTCTGCTGAGCGTCGGGCGCGGCGGTTGCGAGGCACGATGGTTCCTCGTAACTTCTAAGCACGTCTGAGACAGGGGCGAACCTGTGCGTGGCCAGAAGATGCTCGAACCTCGCATCCATCCGGCCGATGTTGTGGTAATGGCGGAACTTGGTTACGAAGGAAGCTCCTATGCGAGGCTGATAAGGGTCGAACTCCCAGGGGTGAACGTAAACGATGACGGGTTGCCCTCGACGGTTTACGGTTTCGATTGCCCGGGAAACGAAACTCGGCGGCAGCAGCCGCATGTAACCGCCGCCTGAGAACGGGAAGTTCACGCCCATGATTCTTATCGTTGACATCGGAAACTCCCAGATTTCGCTCCCGTTGCCGCGTCCGATGACTCCGGGAAAGCGCTCGGCTTTTGGAATGCCGTATCGGTCGTGATGGATGGGAAAGATGCTGGAGTCGTACTGGAATCCCTCCTCTATGAGTATATCCAACGCCCAAAGCGTCTCATTCGTGATGGAGAACGTGGGAGCCCTGTATCCCCTTATCGGCCGGCCTGTAATGTCCTCAAGGATGCTTTTGGCAAGACGAAGATCCTTGCGGAAAGCGCTCGGTCCCTGCTCCGAAATCTCTCGATGTGCGTAGCTGTGGCAGGCTATCTCATGCCCTTCCTCCTGGATAGCCTTCACGAGCCCGGGATGCCTTTTCGCGACCCAACCCACGACAAAGAACGTGGCTTTGGTGTCGTATTTCGCCAGGGTGGCAAGAAGATTGCGAGTGGGGCGCTCGACTCGGCTCTCGTAATTATCCCACACTGCAATCGGGGCATTGCCGTTAAACGCCGTAGCCTGGAAATACTCTTCAACGTCAATGCTGAGAACATTGCTGATTGTTTTGATACCGTTCATCCTTCCTTCCTGAGGAGACTCGAGGTACAGCTTTGCGCAATGAGCATTTCAACTAATGTGCCAAGAGTGGTTGATTGACGTAACACGTTGCGAAGCCGGGAATTAGGTCGGGGGGCATTGGAGTCGCTTCCAGGCGGTCATGTTGACGAAATGCAACGTCAATATCGCCCGGCAAGAACTTCCGAGACGTAACTCCGCCAACCGGAGCGCATTAGGTGGATTGCCTCTTTGAGGAAACCGATGTTTACATTCGTCAACATCAGTTCCACCTCACAACCATCGTAATCTTTTGCCAGAAAGGCCGGTCGGCCATGACAGCGGCGGCCGTTCAAATCAGGCCGTCCAGAGCCACACCTCTCCTGCGCGGAGGAGTGGATTCTGGATGCCATCCCGCGAATTCTTCTTTGCGGCGCCCGAATAGCGGCGCCCGAATAGCGGCGCCTGAATACGTCGCCGAACTTATGAAGCAGAACACTAAGGGGATGCGGAAGCGAGGCTCTACCGCCGTGTTGAACCCGAACCACGTCGCTGAGAAACAACGGTCAAAGAAAGCCAGCGGCTACCACTGAAATACAACGACACCGCTTGAGGAGAGACGCAGAGATACTTTCCCCAGAGGCGCTCTTCCACGGAGCGAAGTTACCCAGACCCCTTTCGCCGAAACTTGCACAACTGACGAAAGCCTAACCTCCGTCTTTCAGTCCGTTAAACCTGAGCGTCAGGGCCCGCTTTAATGAAGGAACGTAGCTCCGGCTGACCGATTGGCCGGCTCAGAGCTGCTCCTTGGCGGCCATTCGGGCTCGTTTGAGGCTTTCCCTCGCTTGTTTCCTTCTCTTGTCCGACGGTTTCTCGAACCTCTGCGCCCGCTTGAACTCTTTCAAGATGCCAGCTTTAGCGCACTTCTTCTTGAAAGCCTTTATGGCGCTGCCGATATCCTGACCCGGGCGGACTTCAATTTTCGTCATAAAAATCACACACCTTTGAGCGAAATCTTTCCTCTTTCTGAGGCATACTTTCTGACAGAATATAGTAAGAGGACAGGTCTGTCAATGGAGAAATCGCGCCTAAAGTAATTCCTCAGTTACGGGCGGCTGAGGTTGGAACCGCAGAGTGCGCAGAGCACGCAGAGAGACGTAGCATGGGCATCTTGCCCATGACTGTTCGCGGGTCCCCTCCCTCGGCGGAGGGTGAGACGCCCTCAGGACTGCCCCGCCATGGCGGGGCGGCGTTACATAGATGGCAACACTGAACTCCCGTTGGGATCATGGGCAAGATGCCCATGCCACGGCAGGCGACAACGCAGTCCTTCTCATGCTCCCCTCTGCGCCTTTGCGCCTTTGCGTTAATCTGCTGTTCTCTCCTTGCCTCCTCCGCCTCGGCCGGCTATCCGCCCGTAACTGAGGCGTTACTGGCCGCACGCTTTTGTTCTTGACACTGGCGGGGTGGCTTTGCTATTTTGGCGTATAAAAGCTGGCGAGATATTCGGCGCGGGGCGGTTAGCTCAGTCGGGAGAGCGCATGCCTTACAAGCATGAGGTCGTGGGTTCAAATCCCGCACCGCCCATTTTATGTCAGAGATTAGCCTTGCAGCGCATTGCCCTTCGGGTTGTGCCGAAGAACGACATCATTTCACACCCGCCTTTTAGTGCCGCGATTGCGGCCGCGCGGGGGCGTAGCTCAATTTGGTTAGAGTACCAGACTGTCGATCTGGGTGTTGCGGGTTCGAGTCCCGTCGCTCCCGCTTTCAAACTTGGCGCGGCGACAATCTCCAAAACCGCCGATCGGAAACTAAAGCAGGATTACTGTGGGAATCCACTTGTAGAGTGGTTGGAAAACCGGTGTCCCTCGCCCTCTGCGGTCAGTTCATCTGCGCCTGAGATTGAGGAACTACCTCTGGCTTGATTTTGTTCTTGAGGGGAAAAGGATTGCCGATACCCGTAACGGCGGTTGTGTCGCCAGGAATGTTTTCTTGCTGAAAAGATTGGCATTTTTCGAGGCCCGACAGCATGAGGCGGGTGTGCTGGCCGCGTGGGATGTGGGAACGTCCGTGGGCTTGATAGAGCGGAACGACGCGACGTTTGGCCAAAGGTCTTTTGATCCAACTTTTAACTTGGAAAGGTGAGGTGAAGAGATGAGCAAGAGAAGTCTACGCTGGTTTGGGGCGTTGCTGGTGGTTCAGCTTGGTCTCGTCGGCGTGTGGGCAAAGAGCAACGCCGACATTCGCGCGAGCAAGCCCCGGTCAAGCCCGCCGGGGAAAAGTGGCGAGCTTGCTGCGCTGAACAGGAACGGAATAGAGTCGGCTTACGACAGGCTGCCGATGAGTTTCGAATCGAACCAGGGGCAGACCGATTCCCGGGTGAAGTTCCTGTCACGGGGCAGCGGTTACACGCTGTTCTTGACCCCGACTGAGACTGTGTTGAGCTTACGGCGAACGCGCGCCCGGCAACCGGCGGTCAGCCCTGGGTCTGCGGCGAGAGCGGAGCTGGCTGAAGGGATGAAGAGGGCCGTTTTGAGGATGCGGCTTGTGGGATGCCTTTCTTCGCCGAGGGTGAGGGGGCTGGATCCCCTCCCCGGCAAGAGCCACTACCTCGTCGGCAGCGACCCAAAGAAGTGGCGGAGGAACGTGCCTCATTATGCCCGGGTGCGCTACCGCGAAGTCTATCCCGGCATTGACCTGATATTCTACGGCAGGCAGGGGCAACTTGAGTACGACTTGGTGGTCTCGCCTGCTGGGGAGCCCGGGGCTATCCGGCTCGCCTTCGATGGTGCGGAAAGCCTTACCCTTGATGATGAGGGCAACCTCATCCTGCAGATGGAGGGGGGCAAGGTCGTCCAGCATGCCCCCATTGTCTATCAGGAGAGCGACGGCGCCAGACGGAAAATCCCCGGGCATTACGTCCTGGTGGGCAAGGAGGAAGTGGGGTTTCAGGTCGCGAGGTATGATCGGGCAAAACAGCTCGTAATTGACCCAAAGCTTAGCTACTCCACGTACCTGGGCGGCAGTCGCACGGACAGAGCCTTTGCGATAGCCGTGGACAGTTCGGGCAACGTTTACCTGACAGGCTCCACGGATTCCGACGACTTCCCGACGGCGAGTCCGTACCAGGGCGACCCAAAGATCGGCACTGACGTGTTCGTGACGAAGCTCAACGCCAACGGTTCCGGGCTGATTTACTCGACGTACCTGGGCGGCAGCAATACGGACAACGCCCATGGCATCGCCGTGGACGATTCGGGCAACGTTTACATTACGGGCACAAGCGCGTCCTCTGATTTTCCCCGCTGGCCGCCATTTCCGCCCGGGGTAGGCTATCCGTCTCCATTCCAGTTTTATATGGCCGGCACGTGGGATGCTTTTGTGACCAAGCTCAATGTCGCTGGCTCTTCGCCGGTCTATTCAACTTACCTGGGCGGCAGCGATTCTGACACAGGGGCCGCCGTAGCCGTGGACCCCTCGGGCTGCGCCTATGTCGTGGGGAGAACTTACTCCGGCGATTTCCCGATTCGGCCCGGCTCTTGCATACCGTATGTCACTTGTCCATTCCAGCGATATAAGGCCGGGCCGCCCGTCGGGGATGGAGGCGCCGATGCCTTCGTGACCAAGTTTAACGCCGCGGGGGACGGCCTCCGTTACTCCACCTATCTGGGCGGCAGCGACAATGACGGCGCCCATGCCGTCGCCGTGGACGCCTCGGGCTTTGCCTATGTGACGGGAGAGACCGAGTCCACAGATTTCCCCATGGCGAATCCCTTCCAACCCGTCAACCACGGCAAAGATGAGGTGTTCGTGACAAAGCTATACATTCTGGGCTCGCAGCTCATCTACTCCAGCTACCTCGGCGGGAGCGGCGATGACCATGCTTTCGATATAGCCGTGGACTCCTCGCTCAACCCCTACGTGACGGGGGAGACTGAATCGAGTTTCTTTCCCACCACGCCCGGCGCCTTCGACAGAAGCCATAACGGCGGCGAATACGACGCTTTCGTGACGAAGTTTAACGCCACCGGCAAGGACCTTGACTATTCCACTTTCCTGGGCGGCAGCAAAGAAGACTCCGCTTACGCCATTGCAGTTGACACCTGGGGCTGCGCCTACGTCACCGGGGAGACGGATTCCGCCGATTTCGCCACGGTGAATGCCATCCAGGCAGTTAAAAGCGGACCAGTCATCGCGTACGATGCCTCTGATGCCTTTGTTACCAAGCTGAATCCCCCCGGCTCCTGGCCGCTCTACTCGACGTACATGGGGGGCAGCCGCCACGACGAGGGCCGGGGCATCGCCTTGGACCCCTCGGGAAACGCTTACATCACGGGATGGACCGGGTCCGATGACTTCCCGTTTCCGTCAGGTTGGTGCATCGTCGGCGTCACGTGTCCCTTCCAGGGCACCTCTGGCGGCTCCGAGGACGCCTTCGTGTCCAAGATCGCGGACATCCCCGTCGGCTTCACGATTCTGGATATAAGCCCCTCAGGCGCAACCTCCATGCGGATTACGTGGAGATCAGAGCAGGGAAGAACCTACAATATATTCGCGAAGGACTATCTCACGCAGCAGTATTGGACTGGTCTGATCACGGATATTGTGGCAACCGGCGACACGACCTCGTGGACTGATACAAGGTTCGGCGCCACCCCCAGCAGGTTTTATCGGGTAGTGCGACTCCCGTGGTAAGCCGCCTCGGGCAGGAAGGTCTCGAACAACTTCTCGGCCAATTCTTTGCGCTTCGTGGTCTTTCGCCCGCCGGCCAACCGGGCTGTGATTTACTGGATGCTTGACGCCTTTGGAGCAATCCCGTTCACGCCGATGTTGTGATTATCGCGTCAAAATAGCTCCTTTCACGAGACCACTGCACGTCACCGTGTTTGCGAGTCCATGTACTAAGCATGGGATTGACGTGAAGCCTGTCGAAGTGCGACCGCTTGCTGTAATTTCCGCGTGCCCCAGCGAAGTCGCTAAAACCATGCGACGCGCACGTGTGAGCAGGGCGAAGAAAAGCCTCATCGCATCCGGTGCGAGGGCATCGGCGAGCAGAGCAGCGATTTCATCGAGAGTTTGGCGGGAAACGTTGCCTGAGACAAAAAATCTGAAAAAAGTGCAAAAAACGTCTTGACACGGGGGACATCACGTATTAAGCTATTACCAGAAGCTTGATTGTATTGGAAAAGAGCGCTTTTTTCCAACTAAAGGGGAAGCAATTGGCCTGGCCCTGAAAACTATCGGTCAAAGAAGCTGGACTTTTGAAGGCGCTCTTGTCGAGCGTCATTTTTGACCGCAGCGGAAGGGCGGGTCGGAAAGATCGTTCTTTGAGAATTGAATAGAGTAACGTGCCATGCTTGAGCGTGCAAACGCCAAGCCTGTCCGAAAAGACAGGTTTCTACGAATCCCGCTGAAGGCGGGGTTCGTACACAACGAGCAAAAGGAGGCGTCTCCAACGGAAGTGATTCCGGGGGAGGAACCTCTGATAGCTTTTACAAACGTGAGAGTTTGATCCTGGCTCAGAACGAACGCTGGCGGCGTGGATGAGGCATGCAAGTCGAACGCAGGTCCATTCGTTAGCAATAACAGATGGGCTTCAGTGGCGAAAGGGTGAGTAACACGTGGGTAACTTACCCCCGACCTGGGAATAACCCCGCGAAAGTGGGGCTAATGCCGGATGTGGTTCAGCCCTGGCATCAGGACTGAATTGAAGGAGGGGACCAGAGACCCCGGCAACGGGGAGGAGGCCTTCCGATCGGGGAGAGGCCCGCGGCCTATTAGCTTGTTGGTAGGGTAAAGGCCTACCAAGGCTATGATGGGTAGCCGCGCTGAGAGGCGGACCGGCCACACTGGGACTGAGACACTGCCCAGACTCCTACGGGAGGCTGCAGTCGAGAATCATTCGCAATGCCCGAAAGGGTGACGATGCGACGCCGCGTGAGCGATGAAGGCCTTCGGGTCGTAAAGCTCTGTCACACGGGACGAATGTCTTTTCAGCTAATACCTGAAAAGGAGAGACGGTACCGTGAGAGGAAGCTCCGGCTAACTCCGTGCCAGCAGCCGCGGTAAGACGGGGGGAGCGAGCGTTGTTCGGATTTATTGGGCGTAAAGGGCAAGTAGGCGGCTCGCTAAGTCAGATGTGAAATCCCTCCGCTCAACGGAGGAATGGCATCCGATACTAACGGGCTTGAGGAGTGGAGAAGCGAGCGGAATTCTCGGTGTAGCGGTGGAATGCGTAGATATCGAGAAGAACTCCAGTGGCGAAGGCGGCTCGCTAGACACATCCTGACGCTGAATTGCGAAAGCCAGGGGAGCGAACGGGATTAGATACCCCGGTAGTCCTGGCTGTAAACGATGGGCACTGGGTATGGCGGGTATCGACCCCTGCCGTGCCGAAGCTAACGCATTAAGTGCCCCGCCTGGGGAGTACGGCCGCAAGGTTGAAACTCAA
>CAZXGF010000053.1:0-32511 GCA_964640185.1 uncultured Verrucomicrobiota bacterium
TTCTACCCGACACTAAACACTATCATTGTAAAAAAATCGTAACAGCATCCCCTGCCCATTCTGACACATCATCCACATAAAAGTTCCGAGAAAAACAGATGATTTGCAAGAACCCACGCGGGAGCGGCGGAGGCTTCTGCTTGCCTTCTGGAGGGGGCACGGAGGTTCCCGCCCGCCAGAAGATGAGCTTGTCCTTGCAACACTGAGTATGTTATGAATTCACGGCGATGTGAGCGGTGAGCACAGGGACGTCAGGCAAAAGCAAGGAGACTCATCTTAGGTGTTCCATCGAGAGCGCTTCATTGAGAAACTGCGACCATCAGCAAGGACGTTTTCCGATCCTTCAAGCAGAGATGTTACAAGAACGGCGACAAGTCGTCCATTGCTGATTCTCTTTCTTCTATCGGTCGTTGCCGCCGGACGTGCGGGCATTGCCGGCGAAGATTCCGTCAGGGCATCATCGTCACCGGCGGGAAAGCTCCACGTTTTGCCTGTCGCGCGAGGGGTAACGGCGCCTGCGGAGATTGCGGACCTCCCCGCGGTCATGCCGATGGAAAGCCGGGGGAGTCTGACGCGCGCCGACTGGTCGAGGGAGCGAGGGCCCATCGAGCGCCGCTGGCTCGATTTCCTCGGACGTTTCCCAAAAACGAAGCCAGCCCTCAACCCGAAGCTCGTCAGCGTTGAGGAGAAAGGCAACTTCATCCGGCGTAAAGTCACGTACGAGGTGGAGAGGGGCATTCCGGTGGATGCTTACCTCCTCGTGCCGAAAGGAAAGAACCGGCGTTTTCCCGCAATGGTGGTCTTCCATTCTACAGTTGACTACACAATTCGCCAACCCTCGGGACTTGAGGGTCCCGAGGCCAAACACATCGGTGTCCACCTTGCGGAAAGAGGTTACGTCGCCCTTTGCCCGCGGAATTTCATCTGGGATTACGCCGGGCTAAAATGGATGGACGCAGTGGGCAAGGTCAAGCGAGATCATCCCGACTGGAAGGGGATGACGAAAATGGTCTGGGACGGAATTCGAGCCGTGGATTACCTGTGCTCGCTCGATTGCGTTGACGGCAGCCGCATCGGCTGCATGGGACATTCCCTCGGCGGGAAGGAGGCTCTTTTCCTCCCTGCCTTTGACCCTCGGATAAAGGTCGCCGTGAGCAGCGAAGGTGGGATCGGACAGAAATTCTCGAACTGGGACGCGGAATGGTACCTCGGGCCGGACATCCGCAAGCCCGATTTCCCGCTCAGGAACAACCAGGTTCTTGCCCTCATTGCCCCTCGACCGTTCCTTCTTCTCGCGGGTAACTCTGCTGACGGCGATGAGAGTTTGCCTTACATTCTCAGCGTCAAGCCGATTTACGACGCTCTCGGAGCGAGCGACGCCGTAGCATTCTTCAACCATAGAAAAGGTCACGCCTATCCACCCGAGGCACAAAAGCGCGCCTACGAATGGGTAGATTATTGGCTGAAATGACCGGCGGGGAGCTCGCAGTTGCATGGCTGCGGCGAATCCTCTATTACATCAAGGAGTACAATCAGGAACGCGCCCGCCCTTTCCAGTGGATTTACAAAGGCGCGCTGCTGGCGAGAAGTTTCCCTCGGACTCCCGTCACCCGCAAGATGGGTTCGCCGGACGGATACCAGGGGGCTGCCTCTCGACGACGGGAGCAACAACTTTACGGCCAGGGCCACCGACAGGGCCGGGAACTACAAGGACTACCCCACCTCCAGCAACCATACGGTTATCATTGATAAGACTCCCAGCGTGACGTATGCGTACGATGCCAACGGGAACATGACCTCAAAAACGGTGAATGGTTCGTTCACGACCACGTACGAATACACGCCCGAAGAATCAGTTGTTACGGATCTGGTTTCCGGACGGGAAGAGGGAGAAGTTCATTTACGACGGTTTAGCCGTCTATCACGCCCGACTTCTTAACAAATGAGTCAAGTTTTCGAGAGCGACAATACAAACCCCCTTTTCCCCCAAGGTGGAAAGGGGGTGAACTGGCTGAAGGAACGTAGCGGTGTGTGAAATCTCCGGCGGCTGGTGGTTTTGCAAGCCTCGCGCCCGTTGAAGGACGGGCTGGCCAATCAAGTTGGCAACCCTGTGGTTGCCGTTGAGCCGTGCTGGGTTGGACGTCTTCGGCCTTGAAGAACGAGGTTCCCGCCAGTTGCGGAGACGGCCGCGTTACGCGGAAGGAAAACTCAGCCGGAGAGGGAACCGAGGCGTCCGCAGAATCCTGTTGGAAAACCGCAGAGCTGCCCCCCGCGCTGTCTGCCGTGGGCCATCTCCCCCTGAAACTGAGGCATCAGATATTGTGGGTGATTTTGATTGACAAGGTAGCGAGCATCGTCGCATACTCCCGTTTTGAAAATGCGGAGCAGTTCCGCGTGGATGGATTATGCTTTCTCAATTCAATCATACGGAGGATAACTACTATGCGTATGCTTGCTCAACACACCATGATCTACCTGGGTCTTGCAGTTTTGCCTTTCCTTGCGGGATGCACGTCGAGCGGGCCAGTTGTGAAACGAAGTTACGGAACCATGCCGGACGGTCGCATCGCTAAACTTTACACTCTCACCAATGCCCACGGTCTCAAGGCCACCCTTACCAACTACGGGGCGATCCTCGTCTCCCTGGAAGTTCCCGATCGGGCGGGGAAGCTGGCCGACGTTACGCTGGGCTATGACAGTCTTGAGGGTTGGCTATCCAGCACGAGCTACTTCGGTGCGACGGTCGGGCGTTACGGCAATCGCATCGCCAAGGGGAAGTTTGTCCTCGACGGTAAAACCTTCACCCTGGCAACCAACGACGGGGAAAACCACCTGCACGGCGGCGTCAAGGGCTTCGACAAGGTGTTCTGGGACGCGAAGCTTGTCAAGCGAGGCGGCGCCGCAGGCGTCCGGTTCACCCGCACAAGCCCCGACGGCGAGGAAGGCTATCCGGGCAAGCTCAAGGCCGCCGTCACCTACCTGCTGACGGACAACGACGAGCTGCGAGTGGAGTTTAAGGCGACCACCGATAAGCCTACTATTGTGAATCTCGTTCACCACTCTTACTGGAACCTGACCGGCGATCCGAACAACACCATCCTCGATCATGAGCTGATGCTCGCCGCCGACCACTTGTTGCCCGTGGACGAGGGCTTGATCCCTACCGGCGAGCTGCGTCCGGTAAAGGGCACCCCCTTTGATTTTACGCAGCCAGCCAAAATCGGCGCCCGAATCAACGCCGAGGACGAGCAGCTCAAACGCGGCAACGGCTATGACCACTGCTGGGTTTTGCGAAATCAGACCGGCAAGGTCGCCCTGGCCGCGACGCTTTATGACCCGTCCAGCGGCCGGGCGATGGACCTTCTCACCGACCAACCGGGCATTCAGTTCTACAGCGGCAATTTTCTCGATGGTACGGTCAAGGCCAAGGGCGGCGTTAAGTACCAGTTCCGCACCGGCTTGTGCCTGGAAACCCAGCATTACCCCGACTCGCCGAATAAGCCGGACTTCCCCTCGGTGGTTCTACGTCCCGGCGAAATCTATCGCCACACCATGATCCTCCGCTTCTCCGTCAAGAAATGACGGCGAATCGCCCAACAAAGAGGCTTTTGCCACGCTATGCGGTTGACCAGGGCGGCGTTGCGGAACTCCGAGTGAAGAACGGGAACTGAAAAATACGATGGACAGGACGCTTGGCCTCTTAGGGAGACAGATGGGAGGGGAGGGACCTCTCGCAAAGGCGCGAAGACGCAAAGGATATAAGAAAGAATCGAGGGCGAGACACCCTCGAGACTGCCGCCGGGACGGCGGCGTTACAGTTGGCAAGATCGCCCACTCAAATGTAGCCACACCCCTTATGGTTGCTCTGTACGGTATAGCTTCGGGGTCGCTGTCTCTTGGGCTTCTCCTCTTATTGGCCTAACTTCCGCACCTGATTCGGATTTTGAGATTGTGTTGAGGGTCTTTAGGTCGTCACAAACCGGAATCGGAACAGGGCAAGCATGAAGGCCGAAAGGGTGTTACCTCCAACTTACTTACTTGTGTTCATACTCATTATAGTGGCGGTTGATCTCTTGTTTCCACTGGCGGACGTTATTGGTTTTCCGTGGAAGCTTTTGGGGATGATTCCATTCGCTTTAGGGATTGTTATTAACGTCATTGCTGACAGTGCTTTCAAGAAGCTCGGAACGACAGTCAAGCCCCTCGAGGAATCAACGGCCTTGGTCACCAACGGGGTGTTCCGGCTCAGCAGGAATCCCATGTACCTCGGATTCGTTCTGATTCTTATAGGGGTCGCGATATTCATGGGTTCGCTGACGCCGTATGGAGTCATCGTTGTGTTTGCTGTCGTGATGGACATTGTTTTCATAAAACCCGAAGAGCAAATGCTCGAGGAGAAATTCGGTGAGGTTTGGTTGGAATACAGGCGCCAGGTAAGGCGATGGATTTAGGAGCGGCCTCGCGCCTCGCTCAAAGTGACGGGCAAGCACTTGTCGGCGAAAGGAGAAGAGCAATGCAAGGGAAAAAGGGTATCAAGACGAATCGAATGGTTCATCAAGCGGGTCTTTTGGTCATTGTCGTTTGCTTTATGTTTGTGAGTGCTCATCCGGGGGTGTTCGCGGAATCGGGCTTAGGTTTCCGCGCCGTACCTGTGGAAAATAATGCGAATTTATGGTGGGCTCGGGCGCTGGGGGATGTCAACGGCGATGGCGTATTGGACTTAGTATTGCAGAATGACAATGGCCACGGAGGCTGGCTGGGTTGGTATGAAGCCCGAAACGGCGGGAAATCATGGAAACGCCACATCATCGCAAAAGCGGCGCCGGGCGGGGGCACGTTTGCCTGCGGGGACATGGACATCGGCGACATTGATAACGATGGAGACGTGGATGTTCTCGGATTCAAACATCCGGGAGAGTGGGACAGAGGCGGTGACCCGACGGAGATTTTCTGGTATGAGAATCCCGCCTGGAAGCATCACCGCATCGGCGAGGCGGCTGACTTCATCAAGGATGTCAACCTGGCCGATTTGAACCAGGACAAGAAACTGGACCTTGTCGCCATCACCTATGTCGAGAACAAGCTTGCGGTTTTCCGGCAGGATTCTCCGAAATCCTGGGTTAAGGTGAAAGAGCTCAAGGTCGAAAACCTGCATGAGGGCATGGATGTCGGCGACATAGACGGGGACGGCGACACGGATGTAGCCACGGTCGGTTACTGGGTGGAGAATCCGGGGGGCGACCTAACCGGCAACTGGAAGGTTCACGAGGTCGCCGCCAAGTGGCACAATCAGGGCGGGGATTGGTCCAAGAATGCCACCAAGGTGTTCTGCCGCGACATCACCGGCGACGGGCGAGCGGAAGTCTTTATCTCGCATTCTGAGCGGAAGGGGTATCCGGTTGCCTGGTATCATTCACGCAATCCCCGAAAGGGTCCCTGGACCGAACATATAATCGCCAAGGAAATGCCCGCAGCACATACGCTTCAAGTGTTCGATATGGACCTTGACGGGGATTTCGATGTCCTGGCAGGGATGAACAAGAGTCGAGCGAGGGCTTTAGGTATGACGAAATGGCCGGTCATCGTTTACCTGAATGAGGGCGACAACCGCGTCTGGAAGCAATATCTCATTACGGAGGACGGCATCTACAACGGACAAATCGGCGATCTGGAAGGCGACGGCGATTACGACATATTCCGGCTGCCCACGCATGATGCCAAGAGGTTCGAAGTACTCGTTAACCAGACCAAACATTGAACCCGCGCAGACAAAGCCGAAAAGTCCCCGGGAACGAGAAGTCAGCGTTTAGCGAAGGATTCGGTCAGTCCCTGGATGAAGGGCGCCGACTGGTGTTCTGCTTCAGGCGGAATTGGACATTTCCTCGTTTGCTGTTAGGATATAGCCGGAAAGATACAATGTCGCCCGTGGCGCGTTTTGGCTTGACAGTTCTGGACGAGAGACGGAAACTTCTGATTTGGAGTTTGAAGGAGGGCGGTCTCCGGCGGCTCGAGCAGGCACGGGCTCCCAAGACGGCGGTTGAGAGGAACCAAGGGGCAGCGAGACAGGCGCGTGGGTTGGTCGCACGAGGCGAAACTTCGGCATGTTTAGACGTTCGCGAACAGAAGTGCAATCACGTTGCGTATAGGTTAGCGAAAGCCGGGCCGTTTGGACAAGCGGCTGCGGCAGTTTAGTGGGAGAGGTAACTGCACATGGATCGTCGAGACCTGAGACTATTGAGGTTCAGCGCCTCCGGAGTCAGAGGGATTGTTGGTCAAACTCTCACGCCGGAGTTGATCACGGACTTCGCCTGCGCCTTCGGCACGTATGTTCAATCGGGCAGGGTCGTCGTGGGGCGGGACACCCGCACTTCCGGGGAAATGGTGAAGTCGTCGGTGTTTGCCGGTTTGCTCTCGACGGGTTGTCCGGTTGTGGACCTCGGCATCTGCCCCACTCCGGTCATTCAGTTCACGGTTCGGGAGGTTTCGGCTGCCGGGGGCATCGCCATCACTGCCGGTCACAACGACGCGAGATGGAACGCGCTGGGTTTTCTCAGCGCCGGGGGCACCTTCCTCGACCCGTACCAGGGGGAGGAGATTCTCGACATCTACCACTCCGGGGAGTTCACGAAGCGGCAGTGGAATTCCCTCGGTAAAGTCGAGCGGAAAGACGATTACCTTCCAACGTACCTCGACCGGCTTTGCGGTTTTCTGGACGTGAAAGCTATTCGTGCAGCCGGGTTCAAGGTCATCGTGGACCCGTGCAACGGGGCCGGCGCCGGTATAGTGGACGTTTTCTGCGAGCGTCTCGGCTGCCAGCTCATTCCCATCAACAACGAGCGCACCGGGATATTCCCCCACGACCCGGAGCCCCGTCCGAGGAACGCCCGCCAGATCGCCTCCATCGTCAAACCTGTTCGGGCCGACATCGGTTTTCTCCTCAGCAGCGACGCGGCTCGCCTCTCCATCGTGACCGACACCGGCGAGACCGTCAGCGAGGAATACACTTTTCCCATTGTTCTGGAACATTTCCTCGGCCGCGGAAAGGGTCCCGTCGTCACCAATTTGTCCACGACCAGGACGGTGGATGACATCGCGCGACGATACGATTGCCCTCTCATCAAGAGCGAGGTGGGGCAAGTATATTCCCTTCACACCGCCCTCACGGAGGATGCCCTCATCGCCGGCGAGGGCTGCGGCACCGTCGCCGTTCCGCAATTCCACCCCGGGTTCGACGCTTTCCTCTCCATGGGTTTGATTCTCGAGATGATGGCTATCCGCCGGAGAAGGATTTCCGAACTGCTCAACGACCTTCCCCGATACCATATCGTCAAGGAAAAGGTATATTGTCCCCCGGACAAAGTACACAATCTCATGCACGAGGTCAGGCACGAGTACCGCCCCGAAAAGCCTGACCTCACCGACGGAGTGCGAGTGGATTGGGAGGACAGTTGGCTGCATGTCCGCGCTTCCACAACCGAACCGTTGATCCGCGTCATTGCCGAAAGCAACAATGAGCAAACTGCAAGGGAAAGAGCCGACCGCGCCATCAGCATCGTTTCTCGCGTGATGTAGGGGAGCTGAAACCCGCTGGGCAGGGTATCGCCCACCAGATGCAGCTCTTCAATCCCCTCCGAGAGCGTGACCGCCTCGCCCTTCTCCAATGCCTGTGGGCACGGGCGTCGGCTCTCATGTGCCTGGAACGAACCGTGTATTGGGGATGAGCCTATTACGCCCCTTCCGGGCTTTTGTATTTCATCACGTGCCATTTTCCCAGGGCGTTGCCCTGGGCTGGAATATTGCGCCCTTTCAGGGGTGAAGATTGCTTTGGGGTCGAGATTGGCGCACGGGCTCGGTCCAAGGACAATTCCGCCACTGAAATGGAGCCTCACCCGTAACCGCCTTTGACGTTACGTTCCGCCGCCTATTTTGCGATTCCGAAATTGACGCGTCGAATAATCGAAAAAAGGGAGATCTTCTTCTGTTCGCATGTTAACCCAACTAACTCATTGCCCCGCAGCACCCACGCACGCTGAGTTCAGGACGATTTTAAAGGCCCCCTTGGTTCAAGAGTCGCCCGATGATTCTGGCCGCAGTCAAGACACGAACGCCTCGGCGAATCGTCATGCGCCTTTGTGAGTTCACCGCGACGTGAGTGTTATTGTCGTGCATTCAATGAAGCGAACGCCGGCTCGGAATCGTCGCGTGGCTGTGCCCCGGAGGACCGAGCAAAACCGCCGACCCGCTCCCAAGAAACCTCCCTAACTGGCAGAATAGGGGCGAGAGGAGTGCGTCAGCCCTGTTAACGGCGGCGAAGCGCCCGTTGCGCTTCTCGCCGGACCGAACCACTGGTATCCTCGAGTGCCCTCGTGAACACGTCTTTTGCCTCGTTGCGGGCAAACGAGGAAAGCATTTGGACGGCCCGGCCCCGTGTCCGCACATCATCGCTTGACAAGGCGACTTCAGAAAGGCGCTGAACCTCCCGCTGAAACGGTTCCTCGTCGCCGAGTGCTCGCAGCGCCCTTACCAAACGAATGGTATGTCCGCCGGGACTTCTTTCGTACATGTCTCTTAGGTAAGGAACGGCTTCGACGGCGCCCACCTCGCCGAGGGAGGCGATGGCTTCCCCTCGAACCCGGTCGTTGGAGTCATCAAGGGCTTGAAGCAGAGCCGCTGTGCCCTCTGTCGCCTTAAGCCGTCCCAAAACGTCGGCGGCCTGCTCACGGACTCCATCGGAGGAATCTGAAAGCAGTTGAGCGATTTCACTGCTCGCCTGCCTGGCGCCGAGTGTGCCGAGAGCTACCATGGCCTCCCGACGAACGTTAGCGTCGGGGTCATTCAGCATTTGGGCGATGAGAGGGGCCGACTCCTTTTGTCCCCAGTCTGCGAACGAGTCTATAGCTTCACGCCGAACACCAGCGTCCGGGTCGTTCAGCATTTGGGCCATGAGAGGGGCCGCGTCCTTGTCCCCCAGGTCTCCCAGCGCGTCCGCAGCTTCCCGTCTGACCCGCTCGCTCGGATCCTGCAGCATATTCCTGATCGCCTCCCGGGTCGCGGGATCGAATTGGCCTAACCGCCTCAACGCGTTGATACCCTCGAGCCGCAGCCGGACGTTCTCCGAATTGAGGAATGTATAGCCGCGGTTGATGGGGTCCTGCTCGAGCGCCTGGATTCGATAGAAGAGATCTCTCATCAGGGAGTGCAGCCTTGAGATCTCGCCCGGCAGGTCTGATGCCCCTTCTTTCGGGACCTCAATGTTTTCAGTGCTCTCATTGGAGGCCGGCGCAGAGGAAAGACCATCGAATTGGGCTTGCGCATCGTTCAGTCGCATCTCCAACTGACCGAGGTGGTTTTCAAGCTCGCTGAGCCGGACCTCAGAATCTTCCGCTTTGCTCTGAGAAGCAGTGTCTTCGCCGCCTAAGAAGAATGTATTAACCGCAGCGAGCACAAGGGCTACCACTGCAACTACAAGAACGAGGTATTTCCTCATCGTCCCTTCCTTTCTACTGCGATGACTGCGTGCCCCGTAATTTCGCTAAGCCTAAGCTCTCCGAAAAGCTTTTCAATAGTATAGCGTTTCTGGAGGTAATGTCAAGAAGGGTGCGTAAAATCACCCGGATGCAACGCCGTCTTGACTTTTCGTAGGACTGCGGATAGCATGATTCAACTCGATCTCATTAGCGTCGTGCAGAAGCCACCGGTGGGAGACCGGAGGGGCACCCGGCATGCGCTGAATCCCGAGCGGAAGGAGAGAGCGTGACAACCGACATCCTTGACCTCAAGGCCCTCGAAGAAAAGCTCCTGAGTCCCGAACCCGACCTGCGGGGGCTGACGGCAGAGCAGCAGTACGAGAGAATCATGTCGAAAGTCGCCGACCATCCCGAGCCTGTGGTCACGCAGGAGGACCTGCTCGAACGTCTCCGCCACTGCAAGAAAACGGGGCGCCCTCTCAAAGTGAAATTCGGCATTGACCCAACCGGCCCCGAGATTCACATCGGCCACGCGGTGTCTCTCCTAAACATCCGTCTTTTTCAACGAATGGGGCACAAGATTCAACTGGTCATCGGAGATTTCACAGGCATGATTGGCGACCCGAGCGGTCGAGTTGATGCCAGACCCGCTTTAACCGACGAGGAGATTCGGCAAAACATGTCCACCTATGAGGAGCAGGCTGCTCGCATCATTGATCTCCGTTCGCAGGACATCGAGCGACATTACAATAGCGAGTGGATGAACAGGCTCGATATGAGGCAGTGGGTGCGTATCCTCAAGGGGGTCTCAGCCAGCACACTCCTCCAGAGAGAAGATATTCGCACGCGTCTCAAGGAAGGGCGAGGTCTCTCAATGGCAGAGCTGGAGTACGCTCTGTTCATGGGATACGATTCGGTGGTTCTGGTTCCGGATATAGAAGTGGGAGGCGTTGACCAGTATCTCAACATGCACGTCTGCCGCCAGATGATGTCGAACGCGGGACAAAAGCCGGAGATCATAATCAGCTACAACCTCCTCGCCGGAACCACCGGCGCCCGAGATGTATCCGGCCGCCTCCTCAAAATGAGCAAAAGCTACGGCAACTATATCCCTGTGACTTCCTCGCCGGAGGACATGTTCGGGAAAGTCATGTCCATCCCCGACGAAGTGATGTGGGTATGGTACAGGGAACTGACCGAGATTACTCCGGAAGAACTTGAGCGGCTCAAAGGGGCGGTCGAGAACGGAGAGGCTCACCCTAAAGACGCCAAGCAGCTCCTCGCCCGGGTCGTTGTGGGAACGTTTAATCACTTCGACCGTCAGACCATTGACAAGGCCAACGCCGACTTCAACGAGAAGTTCGGAAAGCAGGCGGTTCTCGTCCCGGACAGCACTCGCGTCGTCGAGATTGACCCGCAAAAGCCTCTGATAGACGCCCTGTCAAGAGAAACGGGGCAGACAAAAAGCCAGGTTCGCAGGCTGGTTCAGCAGAAGGGGATTTATCTCCTGAGAGGCGACCAGTACGTCCCCATCACGATGGAGCAGCTTCTTTCCCCTTCCGAAAACTCGGCCCCGTGCATCGTCAGGGTCGGAAAGCGCAACTATTTCAATTTTCGCCTGTCAGGCGGTACTGAGGGATGAACGGCTTGTCTTCCCCGCAGCCATACCACGACCACTTTTCACCACGAACTTTAGGAGATTACAAAAGCAGAAATGGACATGGAAATCGTTTTCCCGGGCGGCAAAAAGGTTGACGCTCTTTATAAGGGATTCACAATTAAGACCGACCAGGCGCCTTATGCCGGCGGGGAGGGATCAGCCCCGGCGTGCTTCGACTTGTTCCTTGCATCCATCGGCACCTGCGCCGGCATGTACGTTCTTTCTTTTTGCCAAAAGCGCAACATCGCCCCAGAGGGCTTAAAGCTGATTCTCAAAACGGAAAAAGACCGCCAAAAAAGGATGATCAGCAGAATTGAGATAGAAATAGAGCTCCCCAGGGAATTCCCTGAGAAATACAGGGAGGCGGTCATAAGGTCGGCCAAACTTTGTGTTGTGACCAAACACATGTACGACCCGCCGAAAATAGATGTCCACACCACAATACGGAAGAGCAGCTAACGGCGGACTTTGAAGCCCACATACCGCCCGCCCCAGGGCAGTTCGCAAGATCCGGGAGTGAGCCCTCGGCGACACCGTCGAAGAGTGCAAGCGGATAGAGATATGTCGCTCCCTGCCACCGGACCTTCCTTGCGGCAAGGTACGCCGCCTGAAGAGCATGGCGAGGAGCAGAGCGGCACGGAAGAACCGCCGGATGAGGGGGAACCGGAGCAGGCCGGTCTCGAATCTGGGTCTCCACCTTCAGACGATCGGGAGAGCCCGGAGGACGGCGAAGAAAACTCCGAGCATTGGCACGACTGCTCCGCCACAGGCGAATAACGCCCCTGCGACTTTGCGTCTCTGCGTTCCATAGTTTTGCATTCTTCAACGCGGAGGCGAAGAGGATTCCCGAATCCGTCACCGACTCGACTCTGCCGATTCAATCCTGCGTGCGCCTTCTCAGGACTTTCCCGCCCAGAACGCCGAGGAACTTGCCGTTTTCCACTGCGAGCTTCCCGTTGACCATCACAAGCTCAATCCCCTCCGGATACCTATGCGGGTCGGCGAAGGTCGCGGTGTCCATGATTTTTTCCGGGTCAAAGACGACGATGTCCGCATAAGCTCCTTGCGAAATCGTTCCTCGATCTTTCAGCCCGAGCTTCTTTGCGGGCATGGACGTCATTTTGGCGATTGCGTCCCCCATCTCGAGCACGCCTTTCCTTACGTACCTCGCGATGACACGCGGGAACGTGCCGTATGTCCGGGGATGGGGCTTTCCAGCCGAAAGCACCCCGTAATCCGCTTTGGCCTCCCCGTCGGAACCGACCATCACGTACGGCTTTCGCAGGATCTTCTCCAGATTCTCTTCGCACATCGAAAGGTAAACCATATCTGCCCGAAGTTCATCCTTCAAAAGGATGTCGAAGAGCGTCTCGCAATAGTTTTTCCCTTTCTCCTCAGCAATCTCGGCGAGCGTTTTCCCCTCGTAGTGTTTCAGCTCCTCAGACCAAACGTACGACACGGTCAACCTCGACCAAAAGTCCTTATCGGGGTGGTTTTCGAGAATCTCTCTCGCCATCGTTGCCCGCGTCTCCGCATCGGCGAGACGCTCCAGCTCCCTATCATCGCCGCCTTCATAAGCCCAGGTAGGCAAAACCGAGTCCAGGCTCGTGCTGGAAGCGATGTACGGATACCTGTCGCAGGTGACGTCCAACCCCTTCTCTCTCGCGGTCTCGATCGCTTCGAACGCATCCTGTATTTTACCCCAATTATTTTTCCCTGACGCCTTGAGGTGCGAAATTTCCAGCCTTACTCCGGCCTTACTCGCGCACTCGATTGCCTCCCTGACGGCTTCTCCCAGCGCGTCTCCTTCGTTTCTCATGTGGGTGGCGTAAAGCCCGCCGCGCTCTTTCACCGCGGACAGGACCTCGATGATTTCTTCCCTGGTGGAAAATGTCCCCGGCGGATAGATCAATCCGGACGACATCCCGAACGCTCCCTCCTCGAGGCATCGGCGGGTGATTTTTTTCATCCTGTCCAGGTGCTCCTGCGTCGGACTCGCCGATGACCGCCCCATGACCGCCGTCCTGATGTTGCCGTGCCCGACAAGGATGCCGATGTTGAGCGCAATCCCGCTGCGCTCCAGGACAGCAAAATATTCGTCCGGCCATTCCCAGGAAATATCCATTCCGCTGCCCGCGTATTTCCGGGAGAGGTTCGCTCTGTGTTGGTCGCTGAGAATTGGGGAGGCGGAGAACCCACAGTTACCCACGAGCTCGGTTGTAACTCCCTGCCGAATCTTGCTGTCGAGGTTCGGGTTGATCACCGCCGAAAAGTCGGAGTGTGAGTGAATATCAATGAACCCCGGACACACGATTTTTCCCGAGGCGTCAATCGTCTTCTTGCCCTCCGGTAACATTTTGCCTACTGCGACAATCTTTTCCCCTTCGATGGCGAGGTCTCCCTGAAACGGCTCGCTCTCTTCCCCATTGTATATTGTCCCACCTTCTATCTTGACATCGAACATTTCCCTTCTCCCTCCGTCGTTGAGCGGATTGCCTCGCTGTCAGCGCTTGCTTCCGTGAAGGCTTTTGATTGAAGAACTTGTTTTACCGCAGAAGGCGCAGAGAGCGCGGAGAAACCTGCCCCAGGGACGTTCCCTTCTCTCTCTGCGTTTTCTGCGCCCTCGGCGGTGAATGTCTCCCACGGTCTCTCTCGGACTTACGGAATGAAGTCCCACGGCAGCAGCATGATCCGGTAGAACCTCCACATCAGGGAGGGCTCCGCGGGCGAAATCGGCGTCCCCGGCTGGCCGCTGTCAACCCACGTGGTCGTGCTTTCAGCGGCGAGGATGTAGTCGGACCCCGCGACCCAGTTCAGCATGTCCTCGCTCCAGACCACCTGATAGTATCGTCCGATAACGCTCTGCCACGATATAGAAACCCGCCGGTCCGGCAAACAAGTCGTCTTCAGAACCGAGTGGGGAGTGGAGCTGGCGTCGCGGGGGTTGGTTTTCGTTACCTTGACCTCCTCATAATCCGTGACGAGGTCTCCGTCCGTATCGGGGTTGTAGGGGTCGGTCCTGTAGGTTGCCACTTCCTCGATGTCCGTCAACCCGTCGCCATCGAGGTCGCTGCCCGGACTCTTACTGTAAATGACAGTTATGCTATCTTGAGCGAGAAGCCGCCCCCGGTAATCGTAAGCCGTCAACACCAGGTCGTTAACGCCCGGCTCGAGCTCAACGGAACCGCTCCAGACCGTGCAGTCGTATGACTGGGGCCAGTCCGGCTTAAAGGGAACGCCGTTTACCTCGAAGCTCATCGCGTTGACGGGCGCGGTTCCATCGAGTTGTACGGAGTGAAAGGTGTGAAGAAAAGGCCTCCCAGAATTGGTTGTTGTGCGCAGCGACGCCGCCGGGATTTGCCCGAGCACGAAGTTGCTCCTGCTGGTCAAGAAATTCTTGATGTCGCTGGGCGGGCTGACGCCGCTTTCGTGTTGCAGCAGATCGTATATCCTGTCCAGGACCGGATCGGCCTCCGCCCTGCTGAAAGGGCCGTTGACCAATTCCAGTAAGTAGCCGTAATAGCGCCTTTTATACCGGGGCCGGTTCACAAACCTGTATATGTTGGGGAAACCGGGGTGGAAAAGCGAATCGGAAACGTAGTTCGATTGAAACACCAGGTCACTGTCCCACGGTATAATCATCCATTTGCCGACTCCGGGGGGGCGGTACAAATAGCAGTTCTTCCCCCGATTGTAACCGAGAGAGTCCCAATCCCCTATGAGCGTCCGCGTCGCCAGTAGCCGCAACCACTGGTCAGTGTCTATTGTCTCTTCAATGACCGTGTCGAAGTTCGAGTCCGGCGTCTGCTCGAACGCCTTGGTGAGACCTATCAAATCGCTGTAATCGTCAAAGTACTCGTTCGTCCTCTGCTTGAAATACCATCGGTAGGACTCCTTATCCTCCCCCTGATAGGTCAAGCGAGCGGTATCTATCGCAAAATCTCCGCTGTCCTGGAATTCGAAATGGTCATCCACCTTGTAAAGAGTTCCCCCGTCATCCCCATTCCACCAGAAAGCTGTGTAATCCTTGTCCACCTTCTGGACATCCTCGTAAACTCCTCGGTTGTTCGCGTTGAAGCCGAAATAGACGTATTTCTGGTACGAGGCGGGGGCGCCCATCTTACGGACCAGATGGAATGCGAACCGCTCCAGCTGTCTTGTTGCATCGTTCGGGTCGAGGTTGAGTTCCCGGACGCCATGAAAAGGCTCGCCGCGGTTGAAGGTTATTCGGTAGCGACTACGGCTCGGTCGCCCCCAGGGGCTGCCTCGGTATCGTACGCCGACGTTATAGTATATCTCGCTGTCGTTGAAAACGAATGTGCCATCCAGAAGCTCGTTGCTGAGAGGTTGCCGCGTATCCAGCTCCGTCCGGTGCTCCCACGACATCAGAAGCCGATACACGTTCAGGTTCGTATCCGGGAGATTGTCCTCCACACGATAAAGCGCCGTCCTTTTTGGCGCATCCGAGGGAAAAGTTGAACGGGCTTTCCGCGTGTCAACAGCCCTGATGTAAAAGGACATTATTGTGTAGTTCCCCTGCCCCGGTATCACTCCGCCATAAAGCCCGTCGCCCGCGTCATCGTCCCCGTGCTTTCCATCGTCCATCATACCCACCGATGTGAAATCTCCCGAACCATCCCGCTTGTAGAAAAGTTTCGCCAGAGAGACGCCGTCCGTATCCTTTATCCTCGCCCGCACGGTGACAGCTTGTTGAGGCCTCGGCACTATCGGCGACTGCCTCACCTCGTAAATCAATGGCCCCATATTCGATGTATAAACGCTGTTGACTTTTCCCGGAGTGCCCAGCTTGTCCGGCATGTCCAAGCGGTTAGCCCGCGAGAGGGTGTGGTTCCACGTTCGGGTCATCAGAAGGCTTATGCCGCGCTGCCATTTAGCCCAGAAGGAAACCGTGTACGTCGCGCCTGTTCGCAGAGCGGAAATAGTGTCGCATTCTATTCGGTTGACGCCCGTGTCGCCTCGCCCGGTCGCCACTATCTTCAGACACCCGGGCGGACTGTGGTAATCTTCCGTGCTCCACTCCGATTGGATATGGTCTCCTTCGATGACCCATCCCGTTGTACCCGCGTCGAACCCGCCGTTGCCGATGCGATTGCCTTTGGTATCTCGCAATTGAATGTCGTCTATATAGCAGATGCCCTTGTGCATCAAAAACATGTGAAACTCCGATTGTGACGTGCCGTGAACTCCCGACCCGCGAACACCGGTGTACTCGTAATACTTCCACTCGGCTTTCCCCGTCTCATCGCTCGCCTCCCACGCGGAGGCAACGCCGTTATCCTGCCGGGGGTCTGTCAGTTCCAGGCTCGAGCCTCCTCCTCCCGCCCAGATCGGCCAGCGCCCTCCGTCGTAATAGTGAACTTCATTCGCGACGTTCCCGAGGGCGTCCCGCAGCTCGATATTCTCTCCTTCATTCTGCAGGACACCGAGAAATGGCCCGAGCACCCCGCCGATGCCATATTTCTCCATAATCCCAGACGGGGACTTTGCCACAACAAGATGCCCCCCCGCTGGTATCGTAACATTCGGGAAAACGTAGGTGATGCTCTCCCCGAAAGACCACCCCTCCAAGGCCACCGGATAGGAACCCCTGTTGTAAAGCTCCACATATTCGTCCTCCTCCTTCCGGGAGGGGGGTTGGTACATGATTTCGTTAATCACGACGTTTTCTTCGAGTGAAACTTCGTTCGGCTGCCCGGGTGTCGGCTTCACCATGGCCCACCATCTCTGGCCCCCGTCGGGATAGCGGCCGCGGCTGATGCCCTCGGTCTCTGCCTCGAACGCAAAGGCGTCCAAAGCCCTCCTCCCGTCCGACGAGGTGAAATAGACACATCCCCCCTCCGCCGGCAGGGAGATGCCGGTCATCATCGAGTAAAACACTGTGAAATCACGCGGCGGGATGACCGTCCCCGAGCCTATCCGATATTTGAGGAGGTCGTTCGGGTCGTCGCTGAGAAAACTGCCGCCGATGTCAACTTCTTTTTCCGAGGGATTGTACAGCTCCACCCATCCCCAACCGGCGGCGTCCGGTCGTATTTCGTTGATGACCACGGGCAGCGCGTCCGCTACCTCGGCGATTGACTCTCCGGTCAACTCCGGAGCGATACGAAAATCGTTGCTATTCAGAGTGGCATTATGTCCCTGGATTGCCAAAACGTTGTAACCCCGCACCAGAAGCGGAACGAAGACCGAAATGTCAATCGCTTCCGGCGAGCCGCCCGCGTGAGCCATCGCCGCGTCGTCGTAGCCCACCGTACTCCCCGGGTTTCCCAACATCCTCCGCGAGACCTCCACACCGTTCAAGTACGCCACGAAGCCATCGTCATAATCTATGCTCAACAGAAGCGCCGACAGGCTCGCCGGGTTCTCAACAAAGAACTCCTTCCTCATAAAGACGGAAATGTAGTTACCCCGCATGTCATCGAGCGAGGTCGCGGAATCGGAAAAGCCGTATCCAATGGGCGTCGCCCCGGAAGACCACGATAAGTCGTAGAAACTGGGCTTTCTCCAGGCTTCAACCGGTTTGGAAGCTTCACGCGTCCCCTTCAAATACCTCCACTCGTCGCCCAGTCCGAGAAGGCAGGTTCGCTCGACGAACTCAGTGGAACTATTCGGGCCGCCCGGCGTCCCTCCCATAACGGGACTTATTCCCCAACTTTCCCACTTATCGTTATCCAGATAGTGACCCAGGAGTGAGAGGGAATGCCCCGTCCCGTCGGCAGCAGCGGGCCACGGATAGCGATTGCTATACATCACCCTTCTGACGACCGCCCCGTAAAAGTTCGCCAGCTCTATCTTTTCCCCGACGTTGTTCAGCCGCCCCTGAAAAGGCCCGATGACGTTGCTGATGCCGTACGCGGACCGCACCGCTTTCACGTCCTTGCAAACCACCAGATATGAGTGTGGCTCCATAATCGTGCCCTCGGGGAAGATGAACTCGATCCCGTCCGAGAAATACCAGTCCCCCAGGTCGAAAGGCACAATCTCCTCGTTGTACAGCTCCACATATTCCAGCGATTCGTCTTCCCCGCCGGGGTGATACATAATCTCGTTGATGACAACCGCACCGCAGCGGGGCGAGGCCATCAAACTAACGAACATCAAGATGAATGACCATTTCCTCATGCGGGGTCTCCACCGAGGACGGGTACAGTAGGAGAAGTCTCCACCGACCCATTGCGTCCCTTTGTTGAAAATACTCCCTCCAAAAAGGATACCACAGTCAAACATCGTTTCGGTTGAAAAAAAGTCCAGCAAGGTATGGCCTCAGTCTCGGGCGGATACCCCGCCGAGGCGGTGGAGAGAAAAAGGGAAGAGAACGGTAACGCAAAGGCGCAGGGGCGCAGAGAGGAAAATGAGAAGGACTCCATCGTCGCCTGCCGTGGCATGGGCATCTTGCCCATGATCCCGACGGGTCCCGCCCCCCAGCGGGATGCCACGTCGCACACGGCGTCACTGCCGCATCACCTTTTTCGTTGACGTGAGTGCCATTCGCTCTTATATTATGCGCAAAAGATGCCGAAGTGGCGGAATTGGCAGACGCGCTGCGTTCAGGGCGCAGTGAGCCTCGGCTCATGGGGGTTCAAGTCCCCCCTTCGGCACTTCTCTTTTCCTCATTCCCGATTAATCCTACGTCATTGTGAACGACGAGAAGTTCTGGACTTCCATCCTTAAAGCCGAGTTGTCTGTGTTGTTCAAGACCGATAAGGCTCGCGGATCATTGGTGGTGATAGATGTATTGGGCGAGCAGTCCGAAGGAGCAATCGGCTGGGATTGCCTCTCGGCATGCCGAAAGTGGATGAAAGACTTCCGTGCTCTCATCTGCTTTTGCGTGGCCCACTCGCGATACGCGACCTATGATTTCTGGCCGATTCGACCGGCACGGAGATGCCCACTTTCAGTTCATCGCCACCCACGGCATTGGCGCCGCCAATAACGCGGCAGAACGGGCCCACAATGCCCCGCGAATACAGCCACGGCCATTACATCTCTCCGCATTTGTCAACGAACGCGCTTCGTGTATAATGAGAGACAGCTAAGCGGAGGTGGGCAACGACGGAACGGTCCCGCCCGAATGTTCTTACGCCAGGCCGGCGGGCAACTGGCTGGCTCGCGGGAAAGACAGGCGAAATGAATAATCCAATCATTGGAAGAACGGGGTAGGAGAAATGGATACATTCGCGGGTACGCGGCGAGATTTTTTAAGGGCTATAGGCACAGGCGCGGCGGCTTTGGCTGTGCCCCGGTTGTTGTCGGCGGGCGAGGCATCCAAAAACAGGCCAAACATCATCCTGATAATGGCCGACGATCTCGGTTATGAGTGCCTCGGGTGTAACGGCGGCACATCGTATAAGACGCCTGCCCTTGATGAGTTAGCCAGAACGGGCGTGCGGTTCGAGCGCTGCTACGCACAACCGCTTTGCACGCCATCACGTGTCAAGATTATGACCGGCAAATACAATTTCCGCAACTACACTGTCTTCGGTTCTCTTGACCCCAAGGAAAAAACGGTTGCTCACGTCATGCAAAAGTCCGGCTACGCCACGTGTGTCGCGGGCAAGTGGCAGTTGTACGGTGGGGCCAGCGAAAGCGGCACTTATCCGGATAAGGCGGGCTTCGACGAGTATTGCCTCTGGCAGGTGAAAGAGAGGCGACGTCGCTACGCAAACCCCACGGTGCTTGTGAACGGGAAGCTGCACAGGGATATCGAGGGCAAATACGGTCCGGATGTCTTTTGCGATTTCATAACCGACTTCATGGAACGCCACAAAAGCAAACCATTCTTCGTCTATTATCCGATGGTTCTGACGCACGCTCCTTTTGAACCCACGCCGGACAGCGAAGAGTGGAAAACAAAAGTGTACCGGAACAACAAGAAGAACTTCGCGGATATGGTCGCCTACATGGATAAGATCATTGGACGTATCATCCGAAAATTGGACGAGCTCGGCCTGCGAGAGAATACCCTTCTTCTCTTCACGGGCGATAATGGTACACCGCGTTCCATCGCCTCGAAGCTGGCAGACCGCGTTCTGGAAGGAGGTAAAGGTCTTACCACGGACGCAGGAACACACGTCCCTCTTGTTGCAAGCTGGAAAGGCACAACCGCCAGGGGGAAAGTGTGCGACGACCTCGTGGATTTCACGGATTTCCTTCCGACTCTCGCGGAGGCGGTCGGCGCCGAGCTACCGAGGGAGAGGGTTGTTGACGGGCGCAGTTTCCTTGCCCAACTTCGCGGTGAGAAGGGCAACCCAAGGGATTGGGTGTTCTGCTACTACAACCCGAAAACGGAAAACGGAAAGTGGCCGCTGAAAATCTTCGCTCGTGATAAACGATACAAACTCTATCACGACGGCCATCTTTTCGACCTATCAACCGACCCGCTTGAGGAAAATCCGATTGTACCGGGTGAGGGCGGAAAGGAAGCCGCTGCGGCCAGGAAGCGACTACAGGCCGTTCTGGATTCCATGAGGTAAGAACATCATAAGGTATAGTATCCCGATTGCGGTGGGAAGCCGTTATCACACCGTAGTACATGAGTTCGCAAATACGGTGACGTATGCTGTTGTGTGAAGGGCAATTTCTCGACAGGATAACAGGATAAAGGAGACCGTTCGAGGCGTGTGAGGTATCCAGTGAATCACAACCCCCCGGGCCCGCGGGGCCAAAAACCATGGGCGACAGGGAATTGACGGAGAAGATTATTGGATGCGCTTATCGTGTATACAATAAAATGGGTTACGGATTCCTGAAGTCGGTATACCGAAGATGCCTGCTCGTTGAATCCCGCCGAAGGCGGAACGGACCGAATGTCAACATCCAATCCACGTCTTCTATGACGGACAGGTTGTTGGAGACTTCATAGCCGACATTGTGGTCGAAGACACGGTCATCGCGGAGCTGAAGTCCGTGAGGCGGGTTGTTCTTGCTCATCAGATACACCTCCTCAATCACGCCGAGGGCGTGACCACCCCGCCGGATGCGGAGTAGGGGTCCACTCCTGAATTTCGGAGAACGGAAAGTGGAGGTAAAGGGAAAGGTCAAGGACCTTTCGCAGGGATAAACAGGATTCCAAGAATCCCGTCTATCCTGTTATCCCGTCAAAAAAAATACGTGAGCGAATTTATGAACCACAGCACTTACTTAACAGGGAGCACTGAAATATGAGCACACACGATTACACGCGTCGCGATTTTCTGAAAGCGATGAGCCTGAGCGCGGTGTCGGCGGCGGCGCTGCCGGGGGAGCTGTTTGCGCGGGGCGCATCCGCTCAAAAAAGTCCGAACGTCGTGCTGGTGATAACCGATGATCAGGGCTACGGCGACCTCGGCTGCGACGGCAACCCGGTCATTCAAACCCCGAATCTCGATCGGTTGCACTCGCAGAGCGCCCGGCTGACGAACTTCCATGTGGATCCGACCTGCTCTCCCACTCGCTCGGCTCTGATGACCGGGCGCTACTCGACGCGGACGGGGGTGTGGCACACGATCATGGGTCGGTCACTCCTGTGCCGCGAGGAGGTTACGATGGCGGACGTTTTCTCGGCCAGCGGCTATCGCACGGGCATCTTCGGGAAATGGCACTTGGGCGACAATTATCCGTTTCGGCCGCAGGATAGAGGGTTCGACGAAGTGCTTGTGCACGGAGGTGGAGCCGTTGGCAACGCTCCGGATTTCTGGGGCAACGACTACTTCGACGACACCTACCGGCACAACGGCAGGCCGGAGAAGTTCAAAGGATATTGCACCAACGTTTGGTTCGATGGGGCGATTAGATTTATCGAGCAGAACAAGGACCGGCCCTTCTTCGCTTACGTGACTACGAACGCGCCGCACGGCCCCTACAATGTCGCCGAGAAGTACAGCAAGCCATATCGGGACAAAGGCGTGCCGGAGGGTCAGGCGAGATTCTACGGTATGATTACCAACATTGACGAGAACATGGGGCGGCTGATGAAGCGATTGAAGACACTCGGATTGGACGAGAACACGGTCCTGATATTCATGACGGACAACGGCACGTCGGCTGGCGACAGAGCCGGGATGCGAGGCCAAAAGGGCTCGGAGTATGACGGCGGTCACCGTGTGCCGTTCTTCATACGCTGGCCGGCCGAACTGGCAGGAGGGCGCGACGTACGGCGCATCACCGCCCACATTGACGTTTTGCCAACCTTGAATGATCTGTGCGGACTGAAGAAACCCGAAAAAGTGAAGTTGGACGGTACAAGTCTGGCGCCACTGCTCAAAGGCAATGACAAGGGCTGGCCCGACCGCACGCTGCTCGTGCATTCCCAGCGCATCGAGCATCCCCAGAAGTGGCGGAAATGTGCCGTGATGACCGATCGCTGGCGGCTGATTAACGGGCGGGAGCTTTACGACATGTCCACCGACCCGGGGCAAAAGGAGAACATCGCGGATGAACATCCCGCGGTCATAGAGAAACTCCGGAAGGCGTACGAGGATTGGTGGGCCGACATTTCCGGGCGCTTCGACGAATATTGCGAGATAATAATCGGCTCCGAGAAGGAGAGCTCCTCCCGGCTGACCACGCATGATTGGCACGGACCGGAAGTCCCATGGGACCAGTGGCACGTCCGCAATGGCAAACCTATCGCCAACGGCTTCTGGGCAGTCGAAGTCACCCGCGCGGGCAAATATGAGCTCGCCCTGCGGCGTTGGCCGGCCGAAGTGGACAAGCCCATTAACGCGGCGATTCCCGGCGGCAAGGCCATTAGCGTGACCAGGGCCAGGCTCAAAGTCTCCGACGTGGATGTTACCCAGCCGGTTGCGAAGGACGCATCTGCGGCGACGTTCCGGGTCGAACTCAAAGCCGGCAAAACGCGCCTCCAAACATGGTTCACCGATGAGAAGGGCTCCTCCCGCGGAGCATACTATGTCTATGTGAAACGCCTGCCGTAAGAGTGACGAGAAGGACTATGAGTTTTTTGAGCGGCGCCTTAGGTGTGAGGCCGGACGCCAGGAACACCAAAACGAAAGCAGGGAGAACCTTTTTATGGAAACTTTAGGTAAGATGATTGTTTGGGGCGTCATTTTTGTTGGCGTGAATGCAGGAGATGGGGCCGAGCCGCAGAAGGATTATCCGGTGAAACCGGTGCCCTTCACGGAAGTCCACATCAACGATCAATTCTGGGCGCCGCGGCTGGAGACCAATCGCAAGGTCACAATTCCGTATGCCTTCAAGAAGTGCGAGGAGACCGGTCGCATCGCCAATTTTGCCATAGCGGGCGGCTTGATGAAGGGGGAACATCGCGGCAGTTATCCTTTTGATGATACGGACGTGTACAAGATTCTTGAAGGCGCCTCGTATGCCCTGATGCTTCATCCCGATCCTGAGCTGGACAAATACCTGGACGGTCTGATTGTCAAGATCGCCGCTGCCCAGGAGGACGATGGCTACCTTTACACGTGCAGGACAAATCATTCGAAGAGACTAATCAACTGGTTCGGCAAGGAGCGTTGGTCGAAATTGTCGGGCAGCCATGAATTGTATAACGCCGGGCACATGTACGAAGCGGCGGTTGCGCATTATCAGGCGACCGGCAAGCGGACGTTTCTGGACGTTGCAATCAAGAATGCCGACTTGATTGCCGGCGTGTTCGGCCCCAACAAAAAGCGAGATCCGCCCGGTCATCAGATAATCGAGATGGGCCTCGTGAAATTGTACCGGGCGACCGGAAACGAGAAGTACCTGAAACTCGCCAAGTTTTTCCTCGACGAGCGCGGCCGCCCCCACGGTCGCCGACTGTATGGTGAGTACAGCCAGGACCACAAGCCGGTGACCGAACAGGATGAAGCGGTCGGACATGCCGTCAGGGCTTCTTACATGTATTCCGGTATGGCCGATATCGCGGCGCTCACCGGCGATTCCGATTACCTGAAAGCGGACGACCGAATTTGGGAGAACGTCGTCTCTAAGAAACTTTACATCACCGGCGGTATCGGGGCGCGGGGTGGTGGTGAGGCTTTCGGAGATAATTACGAACTGCCAAACATGAGCGCTTACTGCGAGACCTGCGCCGCCGTCGGCAACGTGTTTTGGAATCACCGCCTCTTCCTGCTGCACGGCGACGCGAAGTATATTGATGTCATGGAGCGGACTCTTTACAACGGGCTGATTTCGGGCGTGTCGCTCGAGGGCAAGCTGTTCTTTTACCCGAATCCGCTCGAGTCACACGGTCAACATCATCGCAGCCCGTGGTTTGGCTGCGCCTGTTGTCCCGGCAACATAACGCGTTTCATGCCCTCGGTTCACGGCTATGCTTACGCGCGCCGCGATGACATCTTGTACGTCAATCTCTTCATCGGAGGGAGTGCCGCGATAGAGATGGACAAGAAAAGCGTGCAAATCAAGCAGGAGACGCGCTACCCCTGGGACGGCGCCGTCAAAATCACGGTGAACCCCAGGAAAAGCCGCGAGAAATTCGCCATCTACATTCGCATCCCCGGCTGGGCGCGGAATCAGCCTGTGCCGAGCAACTTATACCGGTACATGAACACGAGCGACGAAAAAGTGACCCTAAAAGTCAACGGCGAACAGATTGCTTTCGATATGGAAAAAGGGTATGCGCGCATCCGCCGCACCTGGACGAAGGGCGATGTGATTGAATTGAATATGCCGATGCCTATCCGGCGGGTGCTTGCCCATGAGAAAGTCGAGGATGACCGGGGGAAAGTGGCATTGCAGCGAGGTCCGCTCGTTTACTGCGCGGAGTGGCCGGACAACAAGGACGGACATGTGCTGAACCTCCTTCTGCCCGATGACGCTTCGCTTCTCGCCGAATACCGCGAGGAGCTGCTCAATGGTGTCGTCGTCATCAGAGGCACGGCATTCGGCCTTAAGCGAGCCGATGATGGAAAACCTCTGGTCAAGACGGAGCAGGACTTCGTTGCGATTCCCTACTACGCGTGGGCGCACCGAGGCGCGGGCGAGATGGCGGTGTGGCTGGCGCACGAACTGTCGGCAACGAAACCCCTTGCGGCTCCCACCATCGCCTCGACGAGCCGCGTGAGTGTCTCAGGGGGAGGTGTTGTCGAAGCGCTCAATGACCAGTTGGAACCGAAAAACTCCAACGACCACTCCAACCGCTTCTTCCACTGGTGGCCCCGGAAGGGAACGCTGGAATGGGTCCAGTACGTTTTCAAGCAGCCCGAGGAGGTTTCCGTCGCCGAAGTGTACTGGTTTGACGACACCGGCCGAGGCGAATGTCGGGCGCCGAAGTCCTGGCGCATCCTTTACAGGGATGGACGCCAGTGGAGACCTGTCTATACCACCGACGCCTATGGCGTGGAGAAAGATAAGTATAACAAGGTGACCTTCGAGACGGTAAAAACCGATGCCCTTCGGCTTGAGGTTCAACTTCCGGACAAGTTCTCGGCCGGCATGCACGAATGGCGGGTCAAATAGACGGCAGCCCGCGAGTGGCTCGTTCGCCGGAATACCGGATTCTCGATTCGCTGCCGGCGGCCCTGTTAGGCACGGGCTTCAGCCCGTGCTTGGCGTGGGCCCCGGCCTCTTTAAGCCGGCTTCAGCCCCGCTTCAGCGGGGTCAGGGGCTTTAGCCATTTCCACCAACCCCTGGCGGTTTTTCATCGTAACGGAGCATCTGCGCCCTTTCCACGTAGTTGATGCGAGGCCGGTCCCGGTCGTGAAGCTTCGCATCAAAACCTATTTCAGTCTTGACCGCTTGAGCGCGGAACCGCAGAGTGCGCAGAGGCGCTTCCGCACGGGCGTCGCTGCGTTTGAGCGATGGGATTTGAGTGAAGTCTGCGGTCGAGAAGCCCGGCTGAAACCGGCTCCGTAGAGGAAAAAGACACGCCGCGCAACCGCTCGCTGAAACGAGCGGCTAATGACGGCGCCAGCTAAAGCCCGGCAGAAGTGAGGCTGTGCTGCGGTACCGAGCCGGAACCTCGCCGTCGGGAAATCAGGGCGGCGGGTTCCTCCGCCGATAGTGGAAGGAAGCATGTGGCCGTGTGACAGCCGTATGCACGGACTTGTGGAGTCCCTATCTCAACAGCGCCCGACGCTACTGCAAAAAGGACATCATCCGCTCAACTCGCTTGTTTCGCGATTAGGCCGGCATCCGCCAACTTCTGGAGCAAAGCCAGCAGGTCCCGCTCGCAGCGGTCAGGCTGAACCTCGTACTCCTTAAGAAGGATAGAGTGAATTTCGCCCACGGTCATCGGCTTCTGGATCAAATCCCAGATCCGGGCTCCTAAAGCGTCCAAGCCGTAATAAACCCCGGACTTGAGATTGAGGATCACAGCCTCCCCCGAGACATCACAGGAGATCTGATGCTTGGCCGCTACTACAACTGAAGATTTCGTCATCGGGGGACTCGGCGATAGAGGCTGTTTTTCTTCTTTGGATTCTTTGTCCTGTTTCACGCAAAGCCCTACTTTGACATATACATTGGTGTGGTTTGCTCGTTTGATGGCATGGCGCCAATAGTGATCTCTGCTCTCTCCCGACAAAAGCACGATGCAGGATTGAGCCTCGTGCCCGATTCTTTTCTACCCGCTCGATTCCAAACCTGCCAGAGTGGAAGACCGTCGTGCCTACCGCGTTTGGCTGCCGCGACCATCGGACATGAATGCTACTTTTTAGGGACGAGCATGTCAACCAGAAAACCCGTCAGACAGTAATCCCTCAGTCTCGGGCGGATACCCCGCGAAGGCGGTGGAGGGAAAAAGGGAAGAGAAGGGTAACCCCGCGAGACGCGGGGCAGAGTCGCAGAGAGAAGAATGAGACGGACTGCGTCGTCACCTGCCGTGTCATGGGCATCTTGCCCACCATCGCCACGGGTCCCGCTTCCGGCGGGATGCCACGTGGGGCACGGCTTTATTTGCCGTGGAGGGTGCAGCCGGAGCCCGTCGAGGGCGAGGGAGCCCCTCGATATCCCCCGCGGAACGCGGGGCGGGACAGGACGCCGGCGATACGTAAGCCTCTCTGCGCGCTCTGCGCACTCTCGGGTTCCACCCTCAACCGCCCGAGACTGACGCGTTACGCATGAGCGAAAGTTTTCGTTACGTTTTTCTCTCGAAGGGTGTACTATTGCTCTAAAACAATCGGCAGGAGTTGACTTCTGCGAAAATGGGAACTCTGCGATAGAAAGAAAGGAGGAGAAGATGAGGCGTAGCGTACTGATTGGGTCGGCACTAATGTTGTTACTGGGATGCCTCTGCTTGAACTGCAAAGCGGAGCAGAAGGGCGGGAGCGAGGGTTGGATTCCGCTCTTCAATGGCAAGAACCTTGACGGATGGAAGATCAGCGACAAACCGGGCACTTTCAGCGTTCGCGACGGCATGATCGTCGTCCACGGCCCGCGAAGTCACGCCTTCTACGTCGGGCCGGTCCAAAAGGCCAACTTCGAGAATTTCGAGTTCAAGGCCGACGTCATGACCCAGCCGGGAGCCAACTCCGGCATCTACTTCCACACCACCTATCAGGCAACCGGTTGGCCAAGCAAAGGCTACGAGTGTCAGGTCAACCAGACCCACGGCGACCCAAAGAAGAGCGGCGGCCTTTACAACGTAGTGAACCTTTTCAAAACGCCGGTTAAAGATAAGGAGTGGTACACCCAACACATCATTGTCAGGGGCAAGCACATCGTCGTCAGGATAAACGAGAAGTTTGTCGTGGACTACACCGAGCCGGAGCCTCTCGACAGGCGGGGTCCGAGACTATCGAGCGGCACCTTTGCCCTCCAGGGACACGACCCGGGCAGCACCATTTACTTCAAAAACGTCATGGTGAAACCGTTGCCGGAGGGGGATGGCTGCGTTTCGCTTTTCAACGGCAAGAACCTCGACGGCTGGCAGCAGATTAACGGCACCGCGAAGTACGAAGTGCAAGACGGCACAATTGTCGGCACCACCGCGAAGGGAAGTCCCAATTCCTTCCTCTGCACGGAGAAGCACTACTCCGATTTTGAACTGGATTTCGAGGTCAAAGTGGACCCGCGTCTCAACTCAGGCGTGCAGTTCCGCAGCAACAGCTTCAAGGAGTACCGGAACGGCCGCGTCCACGGCTACCAGGTCGAAATCGCGACCAACAACCCCGGCCGCATTTACGACGAGGCTCGCCGAGGCAGGTGGCTTGACGAAGACACCGACCCCGAAAAAGCAGGCAAGGCGTTCAAGGTGAACGAATGGAATAAGTACCGCGTCTTGTGCGTTGGCGATTCTATCAAGACCTGGCTCAACGGTGCGCCCATTGCGGATATAAGCGACTCCATGACAAAGAAGGGTTTTATCGGGCTGCAAGTGCACGCTTTCGGCGCAGACCCGCCCGCGCAGGTCCGCTGGCGCGACATCCGCATTCAGGAACTGTGATCTTCGCAGAGGGGCGGAAAAGCAAAATCCCGTCAACGCGATAGTGCGTCAGTCTCAGGAGGAGATGAGCTCACCGCAGAGAGCGCGGAGGGCGCAGGGGAAGAGCCTGGCTATCTCCGATCGGCGGATGGGCGCCTCCGCAGGAGGCTGACGACCTTCGCGGGGCGTTCCATTGTGCTCGACGCCGGCGGCGCTCTGCCTCATGTCGCTGAGGGAAATCTGCCACCTCGCCGCATTTGCCCGAGGGGCCCCTTCCAATTCACGGAGAACGAGACTGCAACGCTCACTGCGACTGGAAATCTATGACGAAAACGTCTGCAATAAGCCCACCCAGACTCTTCGCGAACTCCTTATGCGCCGGGTGCACCAGGTAGGCGTCTCTGTCCTTGGTGTCCTTGAAAGCGAGAACGAAGCAATGGGTGAACCCCTTGTTGAGCTTCTCGGGGCTGTTGTTCACGCCCGCCTTGTAGCTGAGAATCTGCGGGATTCTCTTTTTGAGTTTCCTGAAATCCTGGCAGACTTGAGCGATCTTCTCCTTGGCCGCTCCCTCCTTGAACTTGAAAGCGACGACGTGAAACACTCTCGTTTTGGCGGCCTTCGACTTTGCGCTCGCCTTTTTCCTGGCGGCGCCTGCCATGCCCAAGCTCGCGTAACACAAGGCGACAACGGCGACTATTGCCGGAACCTTCCATCCTCTCATCATTGCCTTTCCTTTCAATTATGTGGTCAAAGTTGTTGCCCTCGGATTCGATCGGGCTTTCGAGGCTCCATGTGCCTTCGACGCGCCCTATGTTATGCTGCCCTCGCCATATTTCCAAGCGCTTAATGCGGAACCTATCCCATGCGAACGCTGGATTATCCGCGACGGACGCTCTGAGCCATCCACCGTGACCAGGTGGGTCCAACCGGACGGGAACACGCGAAAAGGCGAACTCCATCATTGACCGGCCCGGAGCGCCTCCGGTAATATCAAGGCTGATGCAGGGAGCTTCCCGGTTAAACTCTTCAACCAAATCACCGGAGGAGGTGTGCCATGATTAAGCCTCAGAGTCTTTCTCGTTTCGGACATCTGTTCATTGCGGCATTCACTGGTCTCGCAATTGTGGGAGTTTTTTGCCTGACGCCGAACGTTGGCAGAGCGGCGGAGCGGCCGCTGCGGATTATCGTCATCGGCGCCCACCCCGATGATTGCGAGCTTCGGGTCGGGGGAACCGCTGCGAAATGGGCGAAGCTCGGGCATAAGGTAAAATTCGTCTCCACGACAAATGGCGATATCGGCCACTCCATTATAGCCGGAGGGCCGCTCGCTCGGCGGCGAACCGCAGAGGTGAAAGGGGCGGCGAAGATCCTCGGTATCGAGACGGAGGTTCTCGACAATCACGATGGAGAACTGATGCCCACCCTGGAGAACCGAAAGACGGTCATCCGCCTTATTCGCGAATGGAAAGCGGATATAGTCATCACCAATCGCCCCAACGATTACCATCCCGACCACCGCTACACCTCGATTCTGGTTCAGGACGCGGCATTCATGGTCACCGTTCCGTTCATCTGCCCGGACACGCCTTGCCTGAAAAGAAACCCTGTTTTCCTCTACTGGCCGGACCGGTTCCAGAAGCCGATCCCCTTCAAGCCGGACATCGTGGTCGGCATAGACGATGTTCTGGAGCAGAAATATCGGGCGCTGCATTGTTTGATCTCACAATTCTACGAGTACGGCGCCGGGGGAGATGGCGACCCTGAGCATTTCGTCAAGGGAACGGACGAGGAGCGCCTGGCGTGGCTGAAAAGAAGGCGGCGCTATCGCGTTCCTGAAGCATGGCGTCCACTTCTCGCCGAGTACTACGGAGAAGAGCCAGCCAGCTCCACCAAAAATGCCGAGGGGTTCGAAATCTGCGAGTACGGTCGCCGACCCTCGAGGGAGGAATTGAAAAAGCTTTTCCCTTTTTTCCCCGATAGCCCGAAATGAACGGCGTGGCGGCTGAGTGCTGGTTTTCAGTTGGTGCGCGCTTCCGCAATGGAGGTCTATGGGGTGAGCTTAAGGCGGTAGAAACGTGCTTTTGCTGTCGGGAGACTCGTTGTATTTGCCTCCAACACACCGGCGCCCAGGTCGGTAATCAGAGCACTCGCGTCGGTGACCCAACCGCCAGATCCGGGCAGTACAGTTCTGCTCTCAAGCTCGTAACCCGAAGCGCCCGTCCCGGAATCCATAAAAGTGATGGTGACCGCATTTCCCTGCGAGGTCTCTATATCTGTCACCTGGATGGAGGGCGCTGGAAAATCGGGATTCATGACTGTGACGTCGTATTCGAAATCTCGCGGCGTTCCCCGAACAAGCACATTGCTTATCCTCACAGTGTAGGTGATATCAGCTTGCGGCGTCCCACTCGGAAGACCGAGAGGTTCCCATACTATCGTGTTGTCCGCGTATCCGATGTCGTTCTTATCCAGGCTCAGGACCGTGAGCGGAATGGGCTCGCCGGATTTCGACATGGTGACGCTGGCGCCGTCAAAGCCTGCGTGGTGGTAGGAGAATGACCAGCGAGGATAAACAAGCTGATACGGCACATATCCTTCCGGGGGCCACGCGACCCATTCCGGTGTGGGGGGTCTCCCGCCAAATCCGTAAACGACCCACAGCGCGTTAGCACTCCAATGATAGGTTTGATTTACAATGCTCGACGGAACCGACCCTGTCCCCATGACCTTTTGAGCCGGGAAGAGAACCCACCGGCGATGCCCTACGAAATAATTCTCTTCGCCCGGATCCTTAATATAACCATCAATGGCATCGGGCCCCATGTTGCCGCCCGCCAGGTCAGAATTCCCGGCCGCTTCTGCGCCATCCTCTGAATAGCACGCCCATGATGAATCCGGATAATGAGACAGGTCGTTTTCAGCGCTCATCATCAGAGCTGCTGCCTGGCATTTGGCGTTCCAATCCGCGTCGAGCGTTACGTCGGCGGGCAAGCCTGCCATGGCACGGTAATAATTCACCCTGAGGATTGTTGCTTCCTTATATGCGCCACTCGTCGTACCCGGGTCACACCCGGCGATACTCCCACTCCACCCGATGGGCACCCCAATCGAAGCTTTGTATCTCTGCTGAAAAAATACCTGCACCTCGAAACGATTACGGGTATTAACTTTCAGCGATAAGGTTGTCTGGCGGCTCGGTAGTTCGACATCAAATGCGGAAGGTTCTGTGAGCCTCGGCGGGGAGCCCAGCTCCTGACCGCACCCCACAGACGCCCACGCCGCGCACCCGACTAAAAAGAGAGATATGCCCATACCTTTCCCTGTCATATTTGCGCTCTTCTTTCAGTGCTGTGTGCCTGTGTCTTGTTGTGCCCCACCCCGAACAACTGCAAACCAGGTTGCCTCTCGCAGCGCAACCCGGATTACTTCTCAGTGGTCAATATACCACTCAGCGCTGGACGTCGCCGCGCTATCTGAAGCGAGAAAAGGAACCGGTACGGCAGGAAGAGCGACCGGACCGCACATCCTCAGCCTCGCCTCAATCGTGCGCACTGTCAGCGGCTGCCTGTCCTTAGCCCCTCCGCAATGCCAAATCTCCCGACAGGCACCTCCGAGTAGGACCTGACCACCTGGTCTCTTCCTTAATACCGCACAAAAAGCCAAATGTCAAGCGATTGATGGGTGTGGGTGCGCTTTGGTGGCAACGAAAGGAGGGAAAGACGGCTTAACGCAAAGACGCAAGGGCGCAGAGTCGCAGAGAGGAGAACGAGAAGGACCCGGTCGTCACGTGCCGTGGCATGGGCATCTTGCCCATGATCCCTACGGGCGGGATGCCCGTGGCACATGGGGGACGGCCCTTCTTTTCACCCTGAAGGACACAGGTCCACCTCGCGTCCCGCGTCCCGCGGGATGTTGATGCTTTCGCGTAGCTCTTGCCACAAAGTCCCGCTGTCTCCCACGTAACTGCGGCATTACAAGTGAAGGTAATGCCTCAGTTACCGGCGGCTGAGGTTCGGATCTCATAGGACGCAGAGTAG
>CAZXGF010000054.1:0-29957 GCA_964640185.1 uncultured Verrucomicrobiota bacterium
ACCTGAGCTGGAATGTCGCTCCGTCGTAAGCCGACAGGTCCAGCTTCTCCGGGGTGCTGTCAACCGCCGGATCGAGGCTGGGGTCAATCGAGTCCACGTTGTAGGACAGCAGGTTGACCCAGTCGCCGCCGACCTCCCGGATGTCCACCTCCGCAATCTGGTTGTGATCTGTGTCGTCGGGATAGACCCTGAAGTTCTTGCTGAAGTCGAGCTTCAGCCTTATGTACTCGGTGCAATCAATGTCCGGCGTGATCAGTTCCTCGTCGAGCTCGGCGGTGCTAACGAGGTCGCTGTCGGAGATGACGTAGTTGCCGGTCATGCCCGCAATCGCGGGGTCTCGGTCTTCCGTCTCGTCGCCCAGATAGTCGCCAGCGGTGTTCCAGAGGCGCCAGCCGACATCCGCCTCGCCCGAGCCGTTGAACACTTCCCATTGGTCGCCGACCAAAGCGTCAAACCCGTAGAGGTCGTCCTCGGTGTACTTCTCGAAGTCCGCCTCGAAGATCGGCTCTCTTTTCGGGGGAGTCCAGTTGAAGCCAATGCCGATCTTATCGAAGTCGAGGGCATCGCTGTTGGGGTCATCTCCTGTGGATTCCACCCTCAGGGTGTGCAATCCGGGGATGCTCTGGAACTGTTCCAGAGGGAGGTCAGTGAACACCTGCCACGCTCCGGTGGTGAAGGTAAGGGTTCCCACCAGGGACTGGTCCCAGTAAACGGCGAAAGTGGTCACCCACGGCCATTCGACCCTGAAGACGAGTTTCACCCAGCCGCCCTCCGGATCGCCCGGGCCGGGCTCCGGAACGTCAAAGGTGTACCGCCACCAACTGCCGGGCCTGATCCATCCGATCCCCCTGCTTGGAACGCCGTATACAGGCATGTCCCATATGCCCACGTCATCCAGGGGACGATAGTCCTTCGGCCCTCCCTTGTTCGGATGCCAGAAATCGTTACCGGCGTCGAGGTCGTCCTGGGCTGACGCCTCCACGGCTGCGATGGTTACGCCGGGCTTCCATGGATACAGCCCACCGCCGTAGTTGAAGTCCTCCGCCTCCCTGATCTCCACGATGATTTTCTTCTCATCCGTGGCTTGGGAGAGAGGGCCTTCTGCAGCCGTAATGTTGACCGCTGACACCTTGTAGCTGTAAGTGCTCTCCGCAAAAACCGAGCCGTCAATATAGGACGTACCGGCCACGAACGCTATCTCCTGCCACCCTGCGCCATTGACATTCCTGTAGATGCGATAGCCAGTAATGCCCTCCTCACGGCTGCCGCTCCAGCTCAGGTGTGCCCCAAGAAGCATCTCGACACTCAGGTTCCTCGGCGCCGACGGAACGGGATAGACCACCTTGTCTCCTAAAATGTCCGCTCCGTTGACATCGCCTGAAAACTCCAAGCTTCCCGTAGTGTCGGCCAGGACGTTGAGCGTATAGGTTAACGTCTTCATTCCTACGTCTGCTTCGGTGAAGTTCCAGATGATGTTTGCCCCGGAAACCACGCCCTCTCCGGGGTCTGCCACGGTCAGACCTGAGGGAATGGTCTCCGTCACCGTGACGGCGGGCGGCAGATTGTCAGGATTGGCTCTGAGCGATAACGATACGTCAACGGCGCCCCCGGCCTCGTAGCCTCCGGGCAGGGTCCTGGAGGCGTAGGCATCGGCCAGCACAAACGGTACGGAGTCGTTCACCTTGAAATCGGTGAAGTCAACTGTAGTGAGAACCCCCGGCTCGTGGCTGCAGAGGCATATCCCTACCAGGACCGGGTCGGTCATAGGCACATCGTGTTGGGCGGCTGCCTGGTGTTCCCAGTTCTCACCGTCGTAAGAATAATAGCCGTACCAGGTATGGCCTTCACGGCGAATCTTGACCCAGAAAGGATGGGACAAGGGGTGTGCGGGCTCAGCGACGCCTGTCCAGGCCGTGCTGGCGCCCTGAGAATCTCTCCACTGGAATTCACAACCGGTTTGCCAGGTGGAGACCTGATGGATCTCCGCTGAGCCCGGAGTACTGTTCTGGCGCACCATCAGGCCGGTTTTCGCGTATATGGCCGTACTCGCTTCGAATGGAGTGATTATACAAACCGATATGGAGAAATCGCCCGACGCTTCTATGTAAGCGTAGCGAAAACCGTCCGCCGTGGCCCAGATATCGATCCCGTCAGCGGTTACAGTGTAAGTTTCTGTGGCAGCATCGTAGGTAGTGTCCCCTGCTGTTATGCTGGAGGGAATGTCCTCGACGGTGAAGGCCCAGGGGTCATCCGGGAGATCTCCCTCCCCCACCCGAGCGGCAATAAAGAACAGGCTGTTGTGGACAGCGACGGTCACCGTGTCGGTGCTCTCGCCGCCCACTCCGTCCTCCACCTTCAGGGTGAACACCAAATCCTCGCTCTCCCCCCATAAGGTCGGCGCGGTGAAAGAAGGCGCGGCCGTGTTGGCGCCTGTGAGGGTTACAGGGGTCCCCGGCGCCTGAGTCCAGGTGTACAAGATGTCCTCGGAAGTGCTGAGGGAGCCGGTCCCATCCAGGGTCACAAGTGTGCTTTCGTACACCCTCTGATCCGGACCGGCCACAGCGGTGGTCGGGACGTTGCGGATGAGGATGCGAACGTCCTCGTCCGTCAGTTCCTCCACGCCATCGCCCGCCTTCAGGGAGAAGACGAAAAGCGTGTCCGCATCCACGCCGGAAGCCTCGAAGCTCGTGACGGCAGCGGTCACGTCTGCGATGACGACCGCCGGACCGCTCTCCTGTGTCCAAAGGTAGCTGGTAATCGGTCCTCTCGTCGAGATGCAGAAGCTCCCGTCGAGCGTGGCGGTGGTCCTTTCCGGAAATTCATTGTCCACACCCTGAACGATGAGAATAGGCCGGAGCTGGTTGCCATAGACCTCCAACTCCGCTATTGAGGTAAACGTCGCGTAGCCGCCGGGGGTCCCGAAGATACGGATGCCGTTTCCGTATAGGGCCATAAAGGACATGTCGTATCGGGTGAAATCCTCCCGCTCTCCCTGCCGGTCGCTGAAATCGTAAGGGGGATAAATCACCACCCCCGGCACATCAATCCAGGTGGCGCCGGCGTCCTGTGTGTACTGAACCTTCAGGTCCGTAAACCAGCCGCCATCCCAGTAAAACTCGCCTGTAAAATAAACGATCTCGTCAAAGTAGAGGTTTTGGTCCCAGAGATAGCCCGCGTAATCCTCGGTCTTCGTGTCCGCCTCCCAGCTATCGGTGCTGTCGTCGTACTCCTTATTGTTCATGCCCGGGACGTCAACATTATCGAAAATGTTCACATATTCGGAAGGCTCGTACACCCCCAGGAGGCTCTCCGGGAGAGCGACATTCCGCATAATGGTTATGACAAACGTAGCGGACGGGGTACCGGACCCCCTCTTGTTCTTGGGGACAACCCTGACGGTAATCTCTTCGCCGGGCTCCCGATCAGTGACAGGGTACTCAAGAGTACGGATATTCATGCCGATAGGCCACCAGCCTCCCCCCGGCACTTCGACTTCCACGTCGTAGTTCTCCGCGTCCACGACGCTATCCCAGAAAAGCCAGAAACCGCGGTCTATGCGCTGCATTCGCAGGTTGCCGGGGCCGATCTTAGGCGGGTTGGGGGCACGGGCTGTAACTATACACTCGTCGGTCGTTGTGCCCACCGTCGTGGAGTCCACTGTCAGGCGGAAAGTCAGGACGTATCCGATGTCGCGCGCCTGGGAGTCAAACGTACATGTGGCGTTGTTCGGGTTGACGAGTGTCACAACCGGCTCGTCCGCGATAATGACCTGTTCCCAGGAAAAGCTCGTTGCGTCCGCCGGTCCGGAGCCTTCCAGGGTCACCGTGTCGCCAGCTTCGACCCACTGATCGGGGCCGGCGTACGCCCCGCCGGTCCACTCCATCAACTCCACTATATCCTCCTCGCTTAAAGCCCGGTTATAAATGCGGAAATCATCCAAAGAACCGTCAAGGTACGCATCTGCAGAGTACTGCGATCTACCGAGCCAGTTTTGGGTGGTATCGCCAAGATCGCTGGGGGCGAGTGTGGCGGCGGTGTTCTCGGCGACGACCGAGCCGTCGAGGTAGAGGCTGCTGGTGTCGTTGTCGGCATCAATCGTCACTGCCACATGATGCCACCCGCTGGGGAGGGTGCTGGGCGCGGTCGCCATCTGCTCGCCAGCGCCCCCAGCCGATATCGTAATGGCGAAACGCATCGGCTCGCTCGTACCTATGCGGGGCGTCAGGAACATGTAGAACGTGGTGCCGGTGCCAAAGTCGAAAATGCGCTGCCAAGCACCGCCCTGGTTGGAAAAGTCCACCCATGTCGCGAACGTGGAGTTTGTCAGCGAACTGATGAGTGAGCCGATGGGCAACTCCGCATAGTCGTCTATACCGTCGAATTCCAGCGCGCCCCGCAGATGCCCAGGCGCCCACTGCGGATCGCCAATGAGGGTACCATGATTCTCATTGCCGGAGCTGTCTTCAGCGGTTGTGCCTTCACCCTCGTCAAACGTCCAGTGCCCCACCAGACCCTCCTCGACATCCGCATTGGCGATGCCCACAGCCAATGCCAAGCTCACAAATACAGCCCAAAACATGGAATTCGTTATTGCTTTTCTCATTTTTAGACCCTCCGATTTTTTGTTGCCTATTGTTCGGACAATAAGAAGTTGAGTTACTTAAAAAGAGGTTATTGCCGATTTTCGCGATGCCTTTGGGTATCCTTCACCATTTCTCCTCTTGAGGCGCTTTTGTCGGCTGGCAGAAGTTCTACTCCGCCGGCGATGGAGAGGCCAACGAGGCGGGGCTTAGGCGAAACAAGCGATGGTGACTACCCCAGGGTGCGGACAACCATCGGCTCGCAGCGCCGGTTTCAGGCCGAAAGGATATGAGCGCGAGAACACCACGCCAGCATCCGTCGCACGCACATCCAAACATGATAGCCTATCCGCACCATTGCCTCCTCAAAGGATTCCGCTGTACAAGAGCCTGCACGCTGCGAAAAAGCAAATCGTATGATGGACACAGAGTTCAATCGAATAACTCTGCTATTCTTATGTAAGAATAGACGCGCGGTATGCTTCCTTGTCAACCGTTTTCTTGCTGGAAAGGTAATGCCTCAGTTACCGGCGCCTGAGGGTGGAACCCGTCGGGATCATGGGCAAGATGCCCATGCCACGACAGGCGACGACGGGGTCCTTCTCATTCTCCTCTCTGCGACCCTGCGCCTTTGCGTTGCCCTGAGCTTTATTAAGTTTGCTTTTACAGGGCGACCCGAAAGCAACTTCAGCTCTGAAGGAGCGCAATACTCCAGCCCAGGGGAACGCCCTGGGAGAATAGCACTTGATGAAATACAAAAGCCCTGAAGGGGCGTCGTGATACGCTCATCTCCAACATACAGTTCGCCACAGGCACATGAGAGCCTATCCCCGTGCCACTGAAATGGAGACACACCCAATTGGACTCTTGTGGGTCAGACGAAGGGACGCACGCGAAACGACCGTCACTCGATAGCTCGTAACGTCTCACCAAGAAGGCTTGCTTGTCTCCATGCACGGGAAGTGACCTGTCCTCCGCGGAAGGTATCTGAATAGTTCCAGTTCGGGGACATATTCTTTTTTTGACTCGATAACAGGATGCGCGGGATTGGAAGAACAACTCACGTCACGGACCTCGGCTCCATCGTGTGCATTGTGTCGAAGAAGCTCTTTTCACACAGCACCATACGGCGCCGTATTGCAAAGTCATGTGCTAAGCCAGAAGCGAGCCGATCTGGTAAACGAGGAGGGTCACGACGTAAGCCAGAGCCGTTAGCCCCGCCAACTGGAACAAGGCCCACGTCCAGCGGCCCGTTTCTCGCTTCGTGACAGCGATGGTTGCCACGCACGGCATCGAAATCAACGTGAAAAGCATGATGCAAAATGCCACGAGGGAACTATAGTTTTCTCTGAGTCTATGGCGGAGGTTATCGGGATTCATCTTCGCCTCTCCGACTGAGAAGACGATGCCCATTTGCGCCACAAAAACCTCCTTCGCGGCGAAAGCCCCAACAAGGGCGGTCGCGATCTTCCAGTCGAAACCGAGCGGTTTCACGACCGGCTCCAGCGTGCGCCCGATTCTTCCTGCGTACGAATACGCCACCTCCCGTGCCGCCCTTTCCCTTTGGATCGTCTGTTTTTCTTGGTCGAACGGCGCCCTGACCTCCTCAAGATACTTCTTCACTGCGGCATATACTCGGGCGTCAACCTCCTCCGCGTTGCGAAGTTTCTCATCGCGCTGCCTTTCGAGCATCGCGTATTGCCTCGTATTCTCCTCGATTTTGCTCCGCTCGATGGCGGTTTGAAATTGCCATGTGGCTTTTTGCACTGCGTCTCTGATTTGCAGGAACTTTGAAACGGTCTCCCCTTCTCCCGTGGCGTTGAGGGTCCCAATCAAATGGTCCTTTTTCCTTTGCGCCTTCTTGAATCCTTTTTGATGCTTGTGGTATTTCTCCTGCTCGGAGGCCATCGCAAGCTCAGCTTTCATCGCCTTGAGCAGCGTTTCCGAACCATCCGCGAGACCAAGAAGGGGATTGACCGCTTTCACACCTTCGAGATACTCCCGCTCGGCGTCGGCAAGCTTGGGGCCGTAGTCCACATCGAGGCTGGTTTTCTTGGGATAGCTGGTGAGAGCCCACAAGACAATCGAAATGGCCAGAATGATTGTGCCGGCCTTTTTCAAAAACAGCCATGCGCGCTCCCACATATGGATGACCACGCCCCTGAGCGTCGGCATCCGGTAGGGGGGAAGCTCCATCACGAAGGGTGTTGCTTTTCCCCTGAGTAAGGTCGAACGGATGAGCCTTGCCGCCAGCATTGCCAGAAGTATGCCGATCAAGTACATGATCCACAGCAGAGGCGCCCGCCACGCCAGAGGAAAAAACGCAGGAATGATCAGCAGATAGATCGTCAGCCTCGCCCCGCAACTTATCAGGGGGACTACCAGGATGGTGGTGAGCCGATCGGTTTTGTTCTCGAGCGTCCTGGTTGCCATGATCGCCGGGACGGAACAGCCGAATCCGATCAGCATTGGGATGAAGCTTTTCCCGTGGAGTCCCACCTTATGCATGATGCGGTCCATAATGAAGGCGGCCCTTGCCATGTAGCCGGAATCTTCCAGAATAGCGATGGACAGGAACAGGAACATAATGTTCGGCAGGAAAGAGACGACGGAACCGACTCCCCCGATGACCCCGTCAACGAGGAGCGATTTAAGGGCGCTGTCCGAAACCCGCGGCCACAGCAGGGATATTACCCCGCCAAGCCAGGAGAAGAACTGCTCGAGCAGCCCCATCACAGGGTCGCCCAGAGCAAAGGTGAGCTGGAAAACCAAATACATCAGCCCGAAGAACAGGGGCAGCCCGATAACCCGATTCGTGAGGATGGAATCAATTCTCTCCGAAGTGTCGTAGCGGGACTGGACAGTGGTGCGGACGCTCTCCCGGCAGGCGCCGGAAATGAACCCGTACCGGCGGTCGGCGATAATGATCTCAGGGACATCCCCGAACACCCTTTCCAAGTGCCGACTACTCCGCTCCGCTGCGGATAGAATCTCCTCCCCTTTGCGACATTGTCGCCGAATCTTCTTCTTGACGTCGCTGTCGTTTTCGAGGAGCTTCACCGCCAGCCATCGGAGACTATGATGTTTGCCAAGCTCGGGGCATTCGTCGAGAAGCCGTGAGAGCCTGGCAAGTTCGTCCTCGATCTCGGGGCCGTATCTCACGGTAACGGCATGCAGAGCATGTTTTCCTGAGGCCACCCCGGTCACCGCGTCGAGCAGCTCGCTCATTCCCTCCCCTTTTGTCGCAACGGTGGGAATGACCGCACACCCCAGAAGACCCGATAATTGCTCGTAGTTAATTTCGTGTCCGTGAGCTTTTGCCAGGTCGCTCATGTTCAGCGCCAGAACCAGCGGCGCCCCCAGTTCCATGAATTGCACCGCCAGATAGAGGTTCCTTTCCAGATTCGTCGCGTCAACTATGTCCACGACGACGTCCGGCTTCTCCTCGATGACGAAGTTGCGGGCGATAAGTTCCTCGATGGAATGGGTGGTCAGGCTGTAGGCGCCGGGCAAATCAACGATTCTTATCGTACGGCCCTTGTGGTCACGAAAACCCTCCTTCTTTTCCACCGTTACGCCGGGGTAATTGCCGACGTGCTGACGGGAGCCCGTCAGGCTATTGAAGACCGTCGTCTTGCCGGAGTTGGGGTTGCCGGCGAGTCCGATTGTGATGGTGGTTTGGGCGTTTTTCATAAGGGATGCGTCCTTTCGCCCGCCAAAACAAACTTAGCGTAGGCCAACTCTGCCCGCAAAAAAAGAGAATCACTCCACCATTATCTTGTGCGCCATTCCGCGGCCTATCACTAACCGGCTGCCCTTGACCAGCACGACCAGCGGACCCACGACGTTATTGCTCACTACACGTATCTCACCGCCGGGGACGAAACCCATGTCAGCGAGGTGTTGGGCAAGCCCGCGTCCGGCCCGCACTGCCACGAGCCGAACTTCGCGCCCACTCTCCACCATGCTAAGGGAAATCGCCGGTTTGCTGGCGCCTTGCCGCCGGGCACGGCTCACTTCTTTGAACCTCCTCTATCTGTCTGTTCATCCAACTGCTGGATGAGGACGCCCGCTGCCTCCTCCTTCCTCAGGGACAGATGATAGCCTTTCACCTTGAGCTCCATCGGGTCGCCGAGGGGCGCCAGTTTTTCCACCTCGATGGTGGTTCCGGGCACAAGCCCCATCTCGACGATCTTCTTGCGAATAACCCCCTGCCCACCGACTTTCACCACGCGCCCCTTTTCGCCCGGCTCTAAGTGAGTTAAAGGCACATTGCCGGAGGAATCCTCCCGCCGCTGAAGTTGCCTTTTCCTCATTTCGCGGATCGTTTTCAAGCATGATTTCACGCAGCGCTCACATTGTTCATTCGGGGCACTCTTCTCGCAGAAAGTGGGAAACGACTCGATCCACTGTCGCCCCGCGCGAGGACAGTGCGCAACGAATTCCGCAAACCGGACGAAGCGTTCCAGTGTCTCGCCGTCTATTGCGTGCTCCATGCGGTGCGCATTATCCTCCGCCACCACCGGGTCCAGTGAAAACATGTTCAAAAGAAAGTTCTTCAGGATGTTGTGCCGTCGCACCAATTCCCTGGCACGAACCGAGCCGACATCCGTCAGCGTGATTACGTGGTACGGCTCGTAGTCCACGAGATTGTAAGACGATAGCTGTTTCAGCGCCCCGGTTACCGAGGACATGTTCACCTTCATCCGCGCCGAAATGTCCCGAACCCTTGCCACTCGCCTTTCCTCGACGAGCTGGTAGATCGTCTGCAGATAGTCTTCAAGGCTGGCAGACAAAGCCGGGGTCTCAGTCATCCTGTCTCTCCGGAAATTGACGGTTGCTAAACTTTCGTATTCCTAACATTATAAGCGCACGCTAACTCATGTCAATAAAAATCGTCGCCCGTTTCTAATGCCTCAGTTACGGGCGGTTTCACCCCGAGCCACCCCTAAGTGAGGTCTTACAACACATGACGAAAAGGCCTTGTATGCGCTCCAAGACTTTGCTATTCTCATGGACAGGATACTCGCTGGTGAAAAGAGAGTCGAGAGACTTCGTCAGTATATCTGACAACCACCCGCCAGGAAAAAAGCCTAAGGAAGTGTCCTCGTCGGTATCGCCACAGCAGCAACGGCTTGCGAGTGGGGCGCCCGTAGCTCAGTTGGATAGAGCAACGGATTTCTAATCCGTAGGTCGCAGGTTCAAGTCCTGCCGGGCGTGCTTTCTTATTTCCTCATTTCGCTCGTCATCACAAATGCTGAAATGTAGTGATAGAAAAATCGCAGTTCGTTTTTATTCCTTACTACAAAACTACAAAGTGCGGAAGTTGGGCTAAGCGGGCACGCTCCTTCCCCGCGCCACACACAACCTTTGACAATATGTTGATGCGAATGCCCTATCGGCGCAATCAGCACATAGCGCAGGGGCGCCTCTTGCATAAGTGCCGAGGCGCACCCTCTTGAAGCCAAAAGCCTGAGCGGAGCAGATTGGAAGCGCGGCCGAAGGCATTGTGTGGTGTAGGCGGAGGACTGCTCCGAGGAAGGGGGGTTTCCTGAGTGGGGAAGAGCGAATCCTCCGCCTTTGCCTGCTGCGCTAACGCCGACGATGGTATCAGCAACAGTTCAAAAGGAATTGCCCCGCAGCGTTTCGTGGGATTACCCCCTTTATTCATTCTCTTTTAACGTGCGGAGGGTGCTCTCGGTTCCCTCGTTGGCAGGTTGCGAGACTGGGCGAACTTCCTCCCGTTCTCCCTTGGAGAAGAGCGGCGCCGAGCTATCCTATCCTCTTGGCGCCGTCTCTTCGGGCCGAGCACAGTTTAACTGCTTGAGCGCCAATGGAATACGTTCCCAAAAGGTTTTCTCGTAAAGTCGCCCCTTCACGCATCCGGCGATTTCGTTGGTGGGCAACGGTCGCTTCCCCGTAATTTCCTCTGCCGTGTCCGGAAGATCCCTGCGGGCATGAACCAGCAGCGACGCCGGGGCTTACTCCCTGCTTTCTCGAAACTTAATCCGCTCAACCTCAAGCAACAGTTTGAGTCCGTCCACCTTGCTCTTCGCCGCCAGCATCTCCGATTCGGTCGCGCGCCCGAAGCTGTGAAGAGTCGAGACCGCTTCTGACCCTCGCTCTGCTCTTCGAAGTTTTTTCTGAAGGTATTCGCGAATCACTGCTGAGGTAGCTCTCCTTATCTTCACCTCCACCGATTTGCTGATTTCCGGAACGCCGAACTCCCTTCGCACTTCGCTGAAGACCGGATGAGAGACGATTAGCTTCTCTTCTGTAGCCAGGCGTAAATGAAGCTGCCATTTGTCAACCTCGTCTTCCGCGGCCAGAACCTCGGGCACAGTCACCACCCCCGTCTCGTGCAGCCTCTGGACATGTTTTAGACCGAGGCGAGCCGCCTCCAGCCGGTTCTGAAGATACGTCGTGAGCAATTTCTCAAGTGAGCCGCCTTTTTTGGCTTCGGCCTCCTCGGCGATGCTTCCTGCCGAGCTCAAGCCAATTGGCAACATCGCTATCAACGCGCACACCAATAGGAATCTCATTGTGAACCTCCTCTTTTGAGCATCTTCCGCCCGCACATTGCTCCAAACGGGATTTACCTTTTCCTCACGATGGTGTCAACAAAATAGATTCCCAGCACCTAATGCCTCAGTTACGGTCGGCTGAGGGGAAATCGCAGAGTGCGCAGAGCACGCAGAGAGGCTTACGTAGCGCCAGCGTCCTGCCGGCTATATCGAGGGGCTCGCTTGCCCTCGATCAGCTCGGGCTGCACCCTTCACGGCAAAAAAAGCCGTGCCCCACCTGGGCACGGGCATCCCGCCCGTGGAGAAATCATGGGCAAGATGCCTATGTCACGGCAGGCGACCACGGGGTCCTTCTCATCCTCTCCTCTGCGACCCTGCGCCTTTGCGTTACTCTTCTCTTCCGCTTTTCCCTCCCCGCCCTCCACGGGTCGCTCCATTCCGCAGCTCTGCGCACCCCATGCCCCGGTTGACGACAGAGCGGAGAGAGTGGTAAAGTTAGAGCTGAGGGTTGGCGAATTGTTCCCGTGATGTAAGGGAGATACAATGATGTTTGAGGTCAGCGTTCGAGAGGATTTCTCCGCCGCTCACCGGTTGAAAGGCTATCCGGGGAAGTGCGAGCATCTCCACGGCCACAACTGGACTGTGGAAGTCTTTGTCCGGGCTGAGAAGCTGAATGCGATTGGAGTGGCGATTGATTTCGGCGAGATCAGGGCAGCGCTGATGGCGGTTTTGGCGGAGCTGGACCACAAGAACTTGAGCGAAATCCCGCCGTTCGATGAAGAGAACCCCTCCTCTGAGAACATCGCCCGATACGTGTACGCGAAACTCAGCCGGGCCCTGAGCTCCGGCGAAATCAAGCTTTCAAAGGTTAGCGTTCACGAGACGCCGGAAAGCTGCGCGTCCTATTGGGAAGAAAAATAAATGGCTCTGTTGGTCAACGAGATTTTTAAGAGCATACAGGGGGAATCGTGGTTCGCGGGCCTGCCATGTGTGTTCGTGCGGTTGACGGGATGCAACTTGAGGTGTAAATACTGCGACACGACATACGCCTATGATGGCGGGGAGGAGTTGCCGGTCGAAGAACTGGTCGAGCGACTCGCGGCCTATCCCGCCTTCGGCGGGACCCAACTGGTGGAGATCACCGGAGGAGAACCTCTCCTTCAGGGCGAGACACCGGAGCTCGCGGAGGCGCTACTGCAAAAGGCCAAGACCGTCCTCGTGGACACCAACGGAACCCTCGATATAGGTATCTTGCCGAAAGGGATTGTCAGGATCGTTGACGTGAAGTGCCCTGACAGCGGCCAATCGGAGAGAATGTTCTGGGAGAATATGGACCGCCTCTTGAGGACGGACGAGGTGAAGTTCGTCCTCCAATCGCGACGTGATTACGAATGGGCGAAGTCCATCGTGGAAGATTACGAGCTTCTCCGGCGGTGCATGGTTCTCTTTTCGCCAGCTTTTGGGACGCTTCAGCCTCGCACGCTCGCGGAATGGATACTCGCGGACAACCTAACGGTTCGCTTGAATCTTCAGCTTCACAAGTACATCTGGTCGCCGGACAAGACAGGAGTATGAGACTTGCCGAAGAAAGCTGTTGTGTTGCTCAGCGGCGGGATTGATTCCACCACGACGTTGGCGCTTGCCCGTGCCGAAGGGTTTGAAGTTTATGCCCTTACCATAGATTACGGGCAGAGGCACAGGGTGGAGCTCGACGCGGCGACGAGAGTCGCAAGCTCGCTTTCCGCGAAAGAACATAAGATAATGACCGTTGACCTGAGGGCCGTCGGAGGCTCGGCCTTGACAAGCGATATGGATGTGCCGAAATCGCAGGAAGTCGAGACAGTTCTTTCGACAGCATCAACAGGATTCCCCACATCCGGTCCATCCTGGTATCCTGTCAGGAAACCGGAGGGGATTCCCTCGACCTATGTCCCGGCCAGGAACACCATCTTTTTGTCGCTCGCTCTGTCATGGGCGGAGGCAATCGGCGCGACAGCCGTTTTCATCGGCGCGACAGCCGTTGATTACAGCGGCTATCCTGATTGTCGCCCGGAATATATCGAGGCCTTTCAGCGAGTAGCCGACTTGGGGACAAAGGCCGGGGCAGAGGGCAGACCGATAAGAATCCGCGCTCCTTTTGTCAACGTACCCAAGTCCCAAATAATCAGGACTGGCCTCCGGCTGGGAGTGGACTATTCGCTCACGCACAGTTGCTACGACCCTGCCGACGACGGAAAAGCCTGCGGCAAGTGCGATAGCTGCCACTTCCGGAGGAAAGCATTCGCCGAAGCGGGAGTGAAAGACCCAACAGTCTATCTGGCCGCCGGAGGGGGTGCCTCCGGGCGTGATGCCCCTTTTTTACGGGGGACGCGAGCACCCGACTCGTGAGCGACACGAGCGCAGCTGCTCGTCCAAGAACTCTTCCTGCTGTCAGGCATCATGGCCTGTGTAACCTGCCATCAAGGTGGGGCAAAGGCTAACCGAACCAATGTTACCAACAGGACGGCCCGCGGCCGGCGTAACCATCGTGAAAGGGGGAAGTGCAACATGGGAAAGCGCGACATAAGGCCTGCACTGAATCTTCGAAAGGGAAAACATGTCAAGGGTTATCGTTTCTCCTATAAGATTGACGTCCCTATCGGACAAGGCGGGAGTGGAGTCGTATACAAGGCGGCGTGCATTCAGACGAGTGATGCGGTCGCGATCAAGTTCTTCTTGCCGATATACGACATGCCTCTCTCCGCGCCCGCAGCATCCGGCGGCTGGGACAAAAGCCTTCCTGAGCTGAAGCGGCTTCACGAAAAGGAAATCCAGTGCCTAAAAGAGATGCGCCACCCGAATGTGGTGAGAATCATGGACAGGGGAGCATACGAGCCGAAGCCTCCGGAACTCATTCCGGAGATGCGCGCGATCAAGGAACTCAACTTCTTCGTGATGGAGTTTATAGAAGGCCTGTCCCTGGCGAAGTGGCTGAGGCGGACAAAACGGCGCAAGTCAGAAGTCCTGTCCACCATCTCTTCCATTTGCGATGCCCTAATCTATCTGCACGAGGTGAAGGAGTACCTGCATGCAGACATCCGCGCCGCAAACATCATCGTTCGGCAGGGAACCAACGAGGCTGTGCTGATAGATTTCGCCCTATACAAAAACTTCAATTTTACTGAGGCCGGGGCCCAGGAGACGACCAAGCTTCTAGGCGACTGGGACCTTTTTCCCAAGGATCTTCCCACGGCCCATCCTCTCAAGAGGTGCAAGGAAAGAGGCGGGACCCGCGAAGAACTCAAGTCCCTATGCTTCCCGGGATTGGACCTGTTTCAATTCGGCAAGCTGATCCATGCGCACGAAGCGGATCTGGCGAGCGCGTTCTCCGCACGGGAGCTGGAGTATCTGCGCCTCCTAGAAAGCGAACTAACATCATGGCAGTGCGTCCACGCACGCACTAGTAGGTGGCTCAAGGAACAGTTCTCCAAGCTACAGCCCACCTATTCTCAGTTTATGGGGGTCGAGGAACTTACGCCGCCGAGCAGCGCCAAGGTGACACTTCAGCTTCCAGGCAGGGTCATCACGCTATCGCCGCTGGTGGATCGCCTGTGCAACACGCGTTCGTTTCGGAGGCTCCGCTCAATCAATCAGTTATCGTTCCTAGATATCTTGTACCCGGGAGCGGGGTACCGCCGGCACCTTCACTGCCTGCGCGCCTACGCATACTGCGCGGATTTGATTGAAAGCCTGACCCACTCAGCTCGGTTTCGGCTGCTCTTCAGCCCTTCCCTGGCGCGGCAGGCCCTCGTGATGGCTCTGCTCCACGATATCAACCACTTCCCCCTCCTTCACGTGTTCCAGGAGGCCCGCGGGGACTTCACGGGGGCCATAGACCTGCTCGATCTGTTCTGCGATGGAACCGCGACGCAGGACCCGGAGTCCATCTACGACCTCGTGCACGAGGTGGGTCTTACGCGCGAGCAGTTCAGGGCCCTCATCCTCCTCCCGCATGAGGAGCTGGCAGAGAAAGGCAGCCCTCCGGGGCTACAAATCGTCAAGTCCATGATAGACAGCGGAGCGGACGTCGACAAGATGGCCTACCTCGAGGACGACAGTTCCTTCACCGGGGTCGCGTACGGAGGCGGTGTTGATTACGCGCGGCTGATACCTTCGGCGACGGTTGTGAGGGTGCCTTCCACGGGGGCCAGGGGCGACCGCTGGCACCTCGCATTTCGCGAGGACGGACTCTCCGCCGTCGAAAGCCTCGTCATGGCCCGGTACTGGATGTTCCGAACGGTGTATTGGCATCGCGTTAACCGGGCCATTATCGCGATGCTCCTTCAGGTCATCAGGAAGCTATACGCAGAGGGCGCTGCCAGCCCAGCCGAGTTTATCATCGACACAATGTGGCGCCCCGAGGAGCAAGTGTTGGAGTATCTCAACGACAAATACAATGCAAGGTTTGGAACCGATTCGATAACGCGGCTAATACTGAGGGACCGAAGCACGATCTACGATAGGTTCCTCACGATACAGGGTGCCTCGCGGGACGCCAGGGAGGGTGCCCTCTACGACGCTCTGGTCGCGCTCGACCCCCTTGAGCTCCAAGCCTGCCGCCTGCGCCTGGCCAATGCGCTGGCGGACTACATGCGCTCCACCTTCAGCGCGGGAGTCACCCTCGGGGAAGAGCACATTCTATTCGATATTCCGGGGAGGCGGCTGGATACGGCGGGGCCCATCTACATTGAGCTCGCCAATGGAGAGGTGCGCCCGATCGAGGATGTGCATGGGCCGATACAACGGCTGGTCGGTGACTTTGAGAGGCTGGCGAAGCGCGCCCGCGTGTTTGTTCATCCGAGGATTCTTAGGATTGTCGGTACGCCGGCGCTCGCCGCGAGGCGCGCCGACCTAATGAAGCTAGTACGGGAATCGCTGCCCCCCAGCGCTGGCAGCCAAATCCGATAGGGACCATGCGTCCACGGGAGAAGCTAAGGAACATGGTAGGGATAATAGGTTTGCCATCCCGCATTCTGCGGGATAAATATCGCGGCGAAGACATGGTTGACCTCGATTGCCCGCTGCAAGTCCCGCCCTGGCGGGACTACGGTGCGGTGGAGAGCCGCTGCCCGAAGATTTTCTGCGCGGTGCTGACAACGTGCTTCACCAACGCGGTGATTCTCAAGCCTGATGTTATATTGGCCGATGTGGGCCCCGGCAAATGCGAAGGGGCGAGATACCTCTGCGCGATTCTGCGAGACCTTTTGCCCTCCACGAAGATTATTACAGAGCAGAATCTGGATTCCGCTCGCGCCTCGGCGAGCAACTGCGAATGTTACACCGTCCCCCTGCGGCAAAGGATGGAGCGCATCGTGGACAGGATCATCCAGCCGGAGCTGCCCGACTTCCCGAGAAGCAACTCCTCTCCGAGAGCGGGGTTCTGGGGAGTGCCCCCCAGCGATTTCGGCATTTTGGAGGGTTTTCCCGATGAGACTATTATTCTTGGCTGGAGCCGGTGTATGGACAGCAGAACGCCTGCCGACCTCGCGCTCGAGATGGAATCGCCGGCAGACATACCTGTGGTCTTTTTCTCGCAGAGTTTCTGTCAAAAGAGTATCCTCGCCAAGAGCCTTGCCGAGAAACACGGCGGGCTTTTTGTGGAGAGCGACCAAAAAGTGGACAACAGCACCCTTCAGAAAATCGAGGCTTTTCTGAAACTGCGAGGGGCACTGTGATTCTGGGCGACTACGGGACCAGCTATACGAAGCTATACAGCAACGGTAATACAAAGATAGTTCCCACCGTTGAATTGGAGAAGGGGCTAACCGCCGATGCCGGTTGTGGGCACCACGCCAGAGGCCGCGCCAGACGCATAGAGAACGAGCTGGTCGCCCTTGCCACAGGGGCAAAAGCCCTGGCGGGAAGGGACGACTTCGTCTGCGTTGACGTCGGTAGCCGCGACATCAAAAAGGTCACTTTCGCGAACGGACAGTATGCCGGCTGCGATTGGAATTACGTCTGCGGTGCGCTCACCGGCTTTACAATGGAGCTTCTCTCGCGCTATTATAACCTTGAGTATGAGGAGATCGAGCCCTCGGAAGAGGGGCTGCCCGTGAAATGCGGTATCCTCGGGATTAGCAGCCTTTTTGACCTTGTCGCACAGGGGGAGGACTTGCGGCGGGCGGTCGCGAGGTTCGTCAAGGGCGTCGCGATGAACCTGTATCACTTCGCAGGCAGGCCGCAAACTCTTTTCTTGGCTGGCGGTATGTGCGACAATACACTTTTCGTGCGGTCAATCCCCGCCGAGGTGGTCAGGCTTGGTAGATTTGTTTCGCTCGAGGGACTGAAAATGTTAATCAGCGACGGTCTTGACCTCGATTGAGAATGGTTCACCGGCAAGCCCGCCGTCTTAGTGCATGGATTCGCGAATCGGGTGAAGTATGAATGGTGTCGTGAAAGGAGCTTCTTTGACAAGATGAACAGGATTCAGAACATCCTGTCCATCCTGTTATCCCGTCAAAAAAAGAATACGCCACCGAACTTATGAATCGGAGCACTTAGGCGACAGCGTGAAACCGGTGACGTAAATAAGGGATTGTGAGATTCGGAGTTTCTTGATGACCAGTATGAACCCAGATAAGGTTTTTCAGAGCGACGAGAGTGACTTTCGCGGAGAGAGGATTAACCCGGACCTTTTCCGGCGTCTGGGGGAAAATATCGTGTTGAGGGTGAGGTCCAGCGGCGTGCCGTCGCCCCAGGTCGTGCTGGGCGGGGACACCAGAGACGATACCCCGGTTCTCATGAAGTCTCTGAGCAGGGGCATCCTCAATCGCGGCGGTAGCATCATATTGATAGGGGCGGACATCGCCAAACCCCTCGCATATTTCTCAGCCGAGCTATACAGAGCAGACGCCCTCGCCTATGTCACTGCTTCTCACGTGCGGGCGAGCTGTAACGGAGTCAAGGTCTGCTTTACGGAAAGTCCCTCGCATCAGCCGCCCATTCTCTCGCTCGCGGCGAGGGAGGTCGTCAACCAGCGGGACCATGCCGTCAACCAATATCAGGAGTATCTCACCGCGACCTTCGGGCCGGACCTCGGAAAAGGAAAATCGCTGGTGATTGACTCTTTGCACGGCGCCTCGTGGATTGTCGCGCCTCAGGCCCTCAAGAAGGCGCGATTCAACCTGGAATGCCTCCACACTAACATAGACAGGAAATTCACCTACCTTCAGGACAACGCCCCGGACCCGAGTCTCCCCAATAACCTTGTTGAATTGAGGGAGGCCGTGAGCGGATGGCAAGGAATAGGCGCCGCGTTCGACGGGGATATGGACAGGGTGGTATTCCTTGATGAGAACGCTGAAGTCGTGCCCGCCGACGAGATTGCAATGCTCATCGGAAGTCACATCCTCGAAAAGATGCGCAGGAAGCCCAAAGTGGTGTACCACTGCCAGTGCACCAACGGTGTGCCGGAAGTGATTCGCGAAGCTCGCGGGAAGCCAGTCATCCAGCAGACGGGGTGGCTAAGCATAAAGCAGAAAATGAAGGAAGTCGCCGCCGTCTTTGGCACGGAGATAAGCGGACATTTCTTCTACGGAGATAATCTCTACTACGTCAGAAACGGAGACGACCCGCTCTACACCACCCTTACGCTTTTCGCCGCGCTGAAGAAGCGCGGTCAGACCCTTGCCGAGGCTCGCAAGCAATTCCCCGCTTACTTCACTTCGCCGGAGCTCAGAATTGCTTACGACAAGACACGAAACCGCCGCATCGTGGAGGCAATGAGGAAACGATTCCAGAGAGACCCTGACTATACTCTCAGCGTTATCGGAGACGACCTGCGCGCCGAGAAGCACGAGAAAAAAAAGTGGTGTTCGTGGCTGGTTTTCAGAACATCTCGCACGGAACCACACAAGCTTTCCTTCCGCTTCGAGGGGAGGACGCTGGCGTATCTCGCGGAAATGAGGCGAGCCCTCCTCGATTCAATCCCCGACGAGGACCAGCCTCTCAGGAAAATGCTGAAAGAAGCCTACGAGGCCGCCGTCCCTGACCCGGTCGCTTATTACCGAAGGGCCCTTGAAGCTGCGGGGAAGCTGTGATGAGATACCGCTGCCCTCCTCGCTCCGCGTGTCGGCGGGCGAAAGCGCGGAAATTGCCTTCGGAAACCGACAATACGATTGGGAACTTGAAAACCGGACTCTTAACCCTTAGCATGGCTTCATCGAAAAGCTCTCGGACTACCGGTGGCCAAAAACATGTTCGTGGACTGTGTCAAAATACAAGCTCTCGCAGGGAAAGGGGGTGATGGTTGCGTCAGCTTCCGGAGGGAGAAGTACGTTCCGCGTGGCGGACCGGATGGCGGCAACGGCGGCAACGGCGGCAATGTCGTTCTGGTCGCTGACGGCGACGTTGACAGCCTGGTTTCCTTCAGATTTCAGCCCCTAATAAAAGCGGGCAGTGGGGGAAACGGACGCGGCAAGTTGAAGACCGGCGCCGACGGGAGGGACGCCGTAGCGACTGTGCCCGTGGGAACGGTCGTTCGGGAGGCGAACTCCGGCGCTATCCTCTTCGATTTCACCTTGCCCGCCGAGCGGTTTGTCGTCGCGCGGGGCGGACGCGGTGGAAGAGGAAATGCCAGCTTCAAGAGTTCGACGAATCGGTCTCCACGCCAGTCTGAGAAAGGCAAACCCGGAGAGAAGCTCACTCTCGCTCTTGAACTGAAGTTGATAGCTGACGTGGGGCTGGTCGGTTTCCCGAACGCCGGCAAGTCAACGCTTCTGTCGAAACTATGCGATGCCCGACCGAAGATCGCCGACTATCCGTTCACAACGCTCTCTCCGAACCTGGGCGTTCTCAAGCTGAAAGCCGATTACAAAATCGTCAGGGTCGCGGACGTGCCCGGGCTGATAGACGGAGCGCACGCCGACCGAGGACTCGGCCACCAGTTCCTGCGCCATATTGAGCGCACATCCGTCCTCGTGTTCCTGATTGACATCGCCGGCGTGGACGGGCGGGACCCTCTCGAAGACTACCGGACCCTCCGGCGAGAACTTCAACTGCACAAGGAGGAGCTCTCCGTTCGCCCCTTTGTTGTGGCCTGCAACAAGATGGACCTCAACAGCGCAGCGGAGAATCTGGAGCTCTTCCGCAGGGAGTCGGGCGTGCGGGAGGAGAAAATCTTCCCAATCTCATGCGTAACGGGACGCGGACTCGACGAACTGGTCGAAGGCGTTAAGAAAATGGCGAACCCCAAAAAGTCAATAGGGCCCTGAATCGTGACTGCGAACAACAAGCTCGGAATCCTCGGGGGCACATTCAATCCCATACACCTCGGACACCTTATCATCGCCGAAGCTGTGAGGGAGCGATATGACTTGACCAAGGTTTTGTTCATCCCTTCTGCTCATCCGCCACACAAAGAAGGGCAGGAGCTGATTCTCGCCTCCGACAGGTATCGGCTTGTTGGGCTGGCTATCGCGGACAACCCTTTCTTCGAGGTCTCCAACATCGAGATGCAGAGGGAGGGCATTTCCTATTCCGTTGAGACGCTCAAGACCCTTCGGGAAACCGAAAGCGAGCCATCGGACTATTTCTTTATTATCGGCGGCGACAGTGTGCCGGAGCTGAGAACGTGGAGGAACATCGAAGAACTCGCCGAGCTGTGTACTCTGGTCGTCGTTCCCCGACCAGGGTGGGACATCGAGCAGATAGCCACGGAAAAGCTCGGCTTGCCCGAATGGCTCAGGCAAGGGCTGCTGCATAACCTCGTTGCGGCGCCGCTCATAGGGATTTCCTCCAGAGACATCCGCGATACAATAAAAAGAGGCCAGTCCATAAGATACCTTGTTCCCCGCGCGGTCGAGGAGTATATCCTCCAGCACGGGCTATACAGCAAACCGCATACGCCAATCTAAATACGCCAGTTCGCAATACGGTGACGTATAGTATTGTGAGAAAGGAGCTTTCGCAGGGCTAAACAGGATTCTAAGAATCATGTCCATCCTGTTATCCTGTCAGAGGAAGAATACAATACGTCCCCGAACTTACGGATCAGAGCGCTAAGTACATGAATTCGCAAATACCGGGACGTATAATGCTGCTGCGAAAGGAGCTATTTTGACAGGATAATCACGCCATCGGCGTGAACGGGATTGTTCCAGAGACGTGACCATCCAGTAAATCACAAGCCCAGGGCCGCTGGGTGAAAGACCACGAAGCGCAAACAATTGACGGAGAAGTTGTCCGAGACCTTGCAGCCCGGTCATGGCGGGGTCCAAACAGGTACGGTCATCATCGAGGCCCGCGTGCCGCGGGGTCAGACGGGTTGTTGTGGCGGCTCACGACATGCAACTCGTTAACAATGTCGTCGCCACCGCTAAGCGACTATGTGAGCGGGAAGTTGAGGTAAAGCGAAAGCTGAACAACCTTTCGCAAGGATAAACAGGATTCTAAGAATCATGTCCATCCTGTTATCCTGTCAGAGAAAGAATACGTCTCCGAACTTACGAATCACAGCACTAATCAATCACCAATGGGAGAAAATTATGCCCAAGCTAATCACAGCCAAATGCCAGACCTGTGGGAAGGAATCCGAAGTCGAATGGACCCTGGGAATGAAGTGTCCTGCGTGTGGCTCGCCGAAGTTTTTCCCGATGGTTTTCATAGACAAGTCGGCGAGTAGGGGAGGGCAAAAGGCGGCTCGCTCGACTTCCCGTAAGCCCGTCGGCCTCATCCTCACGCTGATTCTTCTCGTTGGCGGTGTTTCCCTCTTCGCCTATCGTCTTAAGAAGACCAGCGGACAGAAAGAATATTCCACCACAGTCACCATGAGCTGCACCAACGAGGATTGCACGAATCCCAATCCTCTGCATCTCTTCCGGAAAAAGCTATCCACAAAGAACGTCTTCCCTCACATAAAATGTCCTTTCTGCAAGCAGATGACGGCTTACCGTGCGGTTCGATGCAGGACCTGCGGCGAAATCTTTGCCCTCGAGACGGAGGGAAAGAAGAACCCGACCCTCGACCTCGTTTGTCCCAACTGCGGCTCCAGCGACATTGACTTCGATTCCTCCTCCATTCCCCTCACAGAGGAAGAAGAAAAATGAGCCAGCAGCCTTCCATCACGCATGGGCACGTGACGAGCGGATTCCGATGATGAAAGCGGTCATTTTTGGAGCGGGAAATATCGGCAGAGGCTTTCTGGGCCAGCTCTTTTCTCAATCCGGCTACCAGATCGTCTTTGTCGAGCTTGCCACGGACATCATTGACCGGCTCAACGCTGACGGTTGTTATCCGATAAAGATTGTCGGAGACAAGCACCGGACATATTTAGTCACCGGCGTTCGGGCAGTTTATGCCAAAGACGTTGACTGCATCAGCGAAGAGATAAAAACCGCCGACATCCTCGCAACCGCTGTTGGCGTCAACGCCCTCCCCGAGGTGGCGCCCACCCTCGCCGAAGCCCTCCAGCGGCGGTTCGATTCCGGAAACATCTCCGACCTCAACGTCATCATCTGCGAGAACATCATCAATTCCGGCCGGCATCTCAAGCGCCTCGTACTCCGGCATCTCCCGGAGCCATACCACCGCATGCTCGAGGAAAACGTGGGCTGGGTCGCCACAGCCGTCAGCCGCATGGTTCCCCTCGTCACGGACCAAATGAAAAAAGAGAATCCCGCCAAGATAGCCGTCGAGCCTTACTGCACCCTCCCCGTGGACAAACCCGCCTTCAAGGGCCCCCTCCCCAACATCCAGGGATTCCAGTTCTCCGACAACCTCCACGCCCTCGAAGAACGAAAACTCTTCACCCACAACGCCGCCCACGCCCTCTGCGCATACTTCGGCTACCAGAAAGGATACACCTACATCTACCAGTCCATAAGAGATCACGACATCAGGCGCAAAACCCTCGCCGGCCTCAGCGAATCCGGCCGCGCCCTCATCAAAAAGCACCACTTCAATCCCAAACAACACCGCGAGCACGTCCAGGACATCCTCCACCGCCTCGCCAACGTCGCCCTCGGCGACACCGTCGCCCGCGTCGCCCACGACCCCATCCGCAAACTCGGCCGAAACGACCGCCTCGTAGGAAGCGCCCTCTTAGCCCTCCAATACCGAATCAAACCCCTCTACCTCCTCGACGGCATCGTCGCCGCCCTCCGCTACGACAACCCCGATGACGAAAAAGCCCTCCAACTCCAGCGACTCCTCTCCGACGAAGGCATCGCCCACGTCCTCGAAACCGTCTGCCGCCTCGACCCCGCCGAACCCCTCTTCGACCTCATCTCCCGGAAATATAAAGTCACCCGCCGCTCCAGAAAGTCCCCCACCTGATCCGAACCCCGCGACCCCCTAAACCCTAACCCCTGAACCCCAACCCCCAACCCTGAAATCCGCAATCCGTACATCCTGTTATCCTGTCACAATCTGCAATCCGCAATCTCCACATCCTGTCCATCCGGTTCATCCTGTCTAAAATTCCCCCGCCGAGCCCCTCTTCGACCTCATCTCCCGGAAATATAAAGTCACCCGCCGCTCCAGAAAGCCCCCCACCTGATCCCGACCCCGCCACTAACCGCCCCGCCCGCCTCCAGCCGTGACAAGGCCATGTAATGCCCTTTCGCCCCGGGGCACCATAGAGCCCCCCCCCGGGGAAGGCGACCCGCGGGGCCGCTCCACCAACGCAAACAGCTTGACGAAATCGCCCAACTAATGGTAGCATTTCAACAGTAGTTCACTCAGGAAGTTACGCAGGCAGGTCTTCCCCTGCTCAACCTGACCGCGGAAGGTAGTGGCCGACACCCCCGGCCCTTCCAGGGGCGAAATGCGTCTGGGGCTAACAGGGAACCGACAATGGTAGATTACGCGGCGACATTGTCAGAAATTCGAGACCTCTACGTGGCTGATCGAACCCCCTGGGTTATCGGCTTCTCCGGCGGCAAAGACAGCACGACCGTCCTCCAGATGGTGTTCTATGCCCTTTCCGCCTTGCCGCGCAAAAGGCGCACCAAACAAATCCACGTTCTTTCCAATGACACGCTTGTGGAGAACCCGGCCATCGTAGCCTACCTCAAGCGCGAGCTCAAGCGAATCGAAGCAGCCGGAAAGGAGCAGCTCTTTAAACATAACCCGAAGTTGTTCCAGGTCGTGAGGGTGACCCCGCAGCTTGACGACAGGTTCTGGGTCAACCTCATTGGGAAAGGCTACCCCTCACCAAACCGCTGGTTTCGATGGTGCACGGAACGCATCAAGATCAAGCCTACGAGCACGTACATCCTGGACACCATCAGTAAGAAAGGACGAGCAATAATCATACTTGGAAGCCGGCGGGCGGAGTCCGCGAACCGCGCGGCCTCGATGAAGAATTATAACGACGGGGGACGCCTGCGCAGACATAGCTTGCCGAACGCCTTCGTTTACACACCCATCGCCGAGTACTCCAACAATGAGGTATGGGCCTACCTCCTCCAGGCCCCGAGCCCATGGGGCGGAAACAACAGAAGGCTGCTTTCGCTATATGGCAGCGCCTGCAGCGGCGGCGAGTGCCCCTTCGCGATCGAGACAGGGACAGAGAGCTGCGGCAAATCACGCTTCGGCTGCTGGGTGTGCACAGTGGTGGATAGAGATAGGTCCATGGAGAACATGATAGATAATGGCGACGAGTGGATGCACGAGCTCCTGAAATTCCGGAACTGGCTCTACGACATACGCCAACAGACCAACCAGTACGTTCCCAAACACCTCCACTCAGACGTGCACTTCGGTCCCTTCCTACTTAGGACACGGCGACAAATTTTGCGAAGGCTCCTTAAGCTCCAGGAGCGATCGCCTATCCAACTCATAGGTGCCGACGAGCTACGCCACGTCCGCTCATTGCTTCAGAGGGACCGCCAGGCACAGGTAGAACAAGGCCTTAAGCGGTTCGTGCTTGAGCTTCGCAATGGCAAGCGCATGGCCACGGTTTCGGACTTTAACCTACTGCTGACAGCCCGGACGCGGCTTGGGGCCTGGCCACTCAAGGGGGCCACACTCGTGGGAAACCGCACAGTATCCCAAGCCTATTCAGATTCCACGCGCGTCCTCTACTACGGGGTGCTCAAATGAACCATTTCAAGAAACAGGACAATGGCCCGATCCGCGTCGCCGACCTGAGCCACGCTCAGCTCAGCCGCGGTGTGTATAGAAGCACTGCAGCCGCATTCAAGGAGCTTGTCACCAACGCGTACGACGCCGACGCATCGGTCGTAGAGATTCACACAAACTACCCCCAGTTCGATTATATATCCTGCGTCGATAACGGCACGGGAATGCCACTTGCCGAGTTCTGCAGATACTTCAGCCAAGAAGGTATCGGAAGCTGCATCAAAAGGAAGCACAAGAAGGACGTAACCGATGGCTATAAGCGTCCCATCATCGGGAAAATGGGGATTGGGATGCTTGCCATCGGCCAACTATGCGATAGCTTCGAGATCGAATCGCACTATCGGGACGACAACGTAGAAGGCCATGCGTACCGCGCGCAGATCGTCCTCGCCGACGTTGACATCCCGGCCAGAGGCGACGTCCTCAGGGACGATGACGTTGAGACAAAGAAGGTCGAGATGGGGACCTGGCGCTATGACCGGATCCCGTACGACCCAAGCAAGCAGGGCTTCCGCATATACTCCGACGACGTCCGCCAAACATTCCAGGCTGAAATGAAAAAAAGCGTCACCGAAAAAGATCGCAAAAAAATGTCCTTCAGCCAATCGGAGCTGCACCGGAGATTCTATGACGCGGGCAAAAAGGCAGTCCGAGAGTGCCAAGCCTACCTGGAGGCTATCTGGGAGGTCGCCATCCTTTCGCCCCTTCCCTACTATAAGGAAGGCAAAACCCACCCCATTGACCTCGCCGCGTTCGAGCCCACTGAACGCGGCAAAGATGACTTCAAGAAAGCAGTGGCCCTAATACGAAGACGCCACCGCCTCTTTCTCAAGTACAACTTCCGGGTTCTTTTCGACGGCATAGAGCTGCGCCGGCATATCCGTCTACCCACCCGGCGAAAATCGGAGCGAGAATCAAAGATCTCCCCGACATTTCGGTTCATAGAATTCAACAACGACGATGTCGCCGGCTCACCCTTGGAGTTTTCAGGATACCTTCTCGGCCAGGTTGCGGCCGCCGTCAGGCCCCTCGAGCTAAACGGCGCCCAGATCCGGCTGCGAGGAGTTGGCATCGGCGGCTACGACAGCACCTTCCTCCGATACTATAAAGAGGTCGAGACCATCCGCAGCAGATGGGTAACCGGCGAAATCTTCGTCGATCGCGGACTGGAAGACGCGCTCAACCTAGACCGCGACAGCTTCAATGAGCACGATGAGCACTTCAAGGCCTTGCAAGAGTTCCTGCATGAGAAGCTCGATCCGTTCTTCAACGATTTAGCCAGGAGCGCAAGCAAGCGGTCCGCGGACCGGCGCAGTGAACGCGAGGAAGAAGCCAGCACGCGCGTGAAGACCCTCATAGCCGACCACCTCGGACACCGCATAAAGGTAAAAGAGCGCGAACTCCAGCCGGACGACCCACCCGTTCAGGTCGACGAAGCGAGACGCGAAATCATCATCAATAGCGCCTCGCGGCCGCTTAAGAAGAAAAAGGCGGACACCGTCATCCGCGCCGTGATGCTGGCGTACCACGCCGCCAGCACGACCGCCAAAAAGGGCCCCGACAGGGACGCCGCGTTCTACGAGCTTCTCAAGAAGTCCCTGCGAGAACTGCTGTGATGGGAATGAACTACGACACATACATTGGCAAGCATTGCGCCCGCTACTATGGCTGGCTGCCGGCAAGCAAGGAGTTCAAGAACCTGATCGACAAACCCTCCCTCAAATACCTGACTCTGTGCGCCTGCCAGGCCATAGATGTCTTCATGCTCGAGCTCGAGGGCGTCCTTCAGAGAGACGAGCGCAAGAGGCTCCCGAATGTGATCATTTGCGAAAAAGACCCAGGCGATGCCGCAGAGATTTTCAGAGTCGTCCGTCCCCCTCTCCAAGAGGCGATAATCGTCGCACCCCTCGAGGATATGCTGACATTCAAGGACACCGACGAAACGAAGGGCCTATCCCCGGAGGCATACGTCAGAGACCGCAGCCTCCGGAGGCTCCTGAGGATCAAGGGGCTATCACAACGCATAAAGCAGCACTTTCCCTTCGACATAATCAACTTCGACACGTACGGGAACCTGCTCAACCCAGCGCCGGAGCGAAACAGGCTCTATCAGGCGTTCGAGAGGATCTTCGCGCTCCAGCAGGGAGCCGACGAGTTCCTCCTATTCGTGACCACTCCAATCTCTGATATTCACCCCGATGTAGAATCGAGCCTGAAAGTTGGGCTCGAATCCAATGTTTCATCTTACGCGCGCGTGCGCAGGGCCCTTGAGTCGTCAGCTGGCACCGTCCGCTACCAAGAAATCGATGAGAAGAAGAGGATAGCCGTGGGCTTCGCAAAATCTCTCGTCATCCCCGCCGCCCAAAGAACTGGGTGGGACCACAATCACCGGGGCATCTTCGTCTACGACGCGCCCAGCGGAAGGACAATGCTAAGCTCCGTAGTCGAATTCACTAAGGCATCCGCAGGCAGCACGGGACCCACGTATCTCGACGACATCATCCGCGTGATCGAGCATATGCCCAGATACTACTCCTATGAGGATTCTTTGCAAGACAACGAGGTGAAAGACCACCTTCAGAAAGTAAAGGAATACCGCGAAGGAGTTCGAAGCGAGTACACCGACCGGCTTTAGTGGCCAACAGGCCCACCCGGATCTCCTCACCCCCACTCGCCGCCCTACCTGCTAACGGAGGTTCAGCCAGCATGCGCAACTCCCATGCAATGTCCTTGACAAATGGCAGCATTTATGCCATAATCGCGCCAGAAGAGTGGACATACAGGTTCCGCAAGTTGCGGCAGGACCGGGAAGTCCTTTTTCTCTGCGTTCTCCGCGTTCTCTGCGGTTGGCGGAATCCGGGGGGGCATTCCAGTATGCCCTCTCGTCGAGAAAGCGCTGGAAAATACTGGAATTTTAGCCCCTTTTCGGGCTTAAAGGGGAAGGGCTCTATCCCTCATGTACCAATGACTTACGACGCAAGAAACTGCACTTTTCGTGCACAAAAACCGCACAAACCGACCAAATTGGACTCCCTCAGACCCTCTCCGCACCCTCAGCGTCCTCGCCGTCCGATTTCCTCTCATGCTTCGCGCCTTTGCGTCCTTGCGACCACGCGTTCCGCGTGGCTCTCTCCCGCTTCATTTGTAGGCTCCTGCCGCCTTCTATGTTATAAACATACCTTCGAGAGACCGGCAGCCGGGCTCGCCGACAACGCCCCCCCCCTGCCGGAATTATCCTCTACATCCTGTCAAAAGCGAGGCAAACGCCGGAAACATCCTGTACATCCTGTCAAAAGCGAGGCAAACACCGGAAACATCCTGTACATCCTGTCAAAAGCGAGGCAAACGCCGGAAACATCCTCTACATCCTGTCAACAAGCGAGGCCACCACATGAAAGCTATCGTCTTTGAAAACCTTGAGACAATGGTCCTGAAAGAAGTCCCCACCCCGAAGTGCGATGCCGGCGGACTTGTCATTAGGGTCGCAGCCTGCGCGATTTGCGGCACGGACATCAAGATTTACCACAATGGGCACCGCCACATCATCCCGCCTCGCATCACAGGACACGAGGTCAGCGGAGAGATTGTCGAAGTCGGGAAAAACGTCAGCGACTTCGCGGTGGGGCAGCGAGTCGCAGTCGCCCCGGCCGTTCCGTGCGGGGACTGCTATTACTGTAGAAAGTCCATCTTCGGCATGTGCGACAACCTTGCTCCCATCGGATACCACTACGACGGCGGCTTCGCGGAATACATGGCCGTCCCTCCACTGGCGGTTCGCATGACTTGCGTCAACTCGATTCCCGAGAACATCAGTTTTCAGGAGGCAGCCATCGCCGAACCTCTCGCCTGCGCCATCAACGGGCAAACACTCTCGGGGGTCGGGGCGAAGGATGTGGCCCTTGTGATAGGCGCCGGCCCCCTCGGATGCATGCACACGAGACTCGCAAAAGCGAGAGGCGCCGCCAAGACCATCCTCGCCGACATATCCGCCGACCGACTCGAGATGGCGAAGATAGTCGCCGCCGACCTGTACGTCAACTCTGCGGAACAGAACCTCAAGAAAGTGGTTATGGAGGAAACGGAAGGTCGCGGGGCGGACGTGGTAATTACCGCGTGCTCTTCGGGCGAGGCGCAGGAGGAGGCCATGGAACTCGTCGCCAAGCGAGGCAACATCAACTTCTTCGGAGGTCTTCCCAAAGGCCGCTCCACGATAACCATTGACAGCAATCTTCTCCACTACCGCGAGTTTTCCATCACCGGCACTCACGGCTCATCCCCGGACGATAACAGAAAGGCTCTCGACCTAATCTCACGCGGAACAGTCGAGGTGAAGGACCTCATCTCCAAGACGATTCCCCTCGAGCACGTCGTCGAGGGCATCGGCATGGCGGAGTCCGGCCGCTACATGAAAATCGTCGTCGTTCCGTAGAGTGGCGGTGGACGTGGCTGCCACCGCCTGGCGAGACTTCCCGGCCGCAGCGCCGTGTGTCACAAGAGCCAAACAATCCGCGCGGCTGAGAGGTAACGATGAAAGTAGGCGCCGGCTGCCATGAAACACAGCCGGGCTGCGGCCGTATTTGCGCGGCATATTTCGGATGAATCCTTTGGTCGAGAAGCCCCGCCTCGGCGGGGCAGCGTTACATAGACGGCAACACTGAGCTGCACCTGGCAATCAAACGCCAGACGCCCAGGGAACGACAGCCCCGCGAGACGCGGGGTGTCCTTCTCACCT
>CAZXGF010000055.1:0-29661 GCA_964640185.1 uncultured Verrucomicrobiota bacterium
CCTTTCCCATGAGCGTGTCCTCCTCTTCGGTGTTTTACCAACGTGTTTTTTGCTTGGAGGATACGCTCTTCTCTCGACTCATCCACAACTTTTGACAATATCTCGATCGTTGCCCGACCAAAGACGTTATGTGGTAATTCGACTTGTTTGGTAGCAATGGGAAAGAATATGCTCAGGCTCTAAAGGCCATAATCGGAGACACACGTATAGTCACCCTCGTAGACTCCTCGACAAAGAAGGAAGTATTTGAACGATGCTAAATCGCAAAACAGATCTTATGCACAAATCGCTCATACAAGGGATGTTTTATCTTGCTGTACTCGCAATCTGCTCGGGCGTTAGTGATAGCGAACCGCGAGTTGCGGGGCCCGCTGCCCTGAAGGCGGCCAAGAGCAATAAGAACCACCAACGGATTTTGATTGGTCCGATGGAGCCTGGTGACAACATTGGCAGCGGAGGCTGGCGGATGAAAAACTTTCTGATCAAGAGCGCCGAGGGTATGCAGGCAAAGATTGGCCGCAGTGCCCTGATGTTCGGAGCCAATGCGGAGATTGCCGGGGCCAAAGGCGATTTCTCCATTCACGGACGGCTGCCCGGCAAAACAGATATGCTCGGTCTTTGGGTATATCTGGAAAAGGATTCCAACATCGAGAAGCTTGGCGTTCAAGTCTATGACGCCCAGAGCGAAGCGCTAATAATGTTGATCCCGGCGGACTGGAGCGGTTGGAAACGAGTTGAGTTTGCCACGGCCGGTAAACATGTGCAGCAGGCCTATCCGCAGCCGGATAAGAACGGTTTGATCGATCAGCCACTGAGTAGTCAGCAGGTGGTCTGGTTCGCCAGGGCTCCGGGAGCGACAAGAATGATTGTTGATGCCATGGTGGCCGTAGTGGATCGAAGCGGACTCGCCGAAGAGGAGGACCTGACAGTCACTACCCTTGCTCCTGACATCGTCGAGCCGGGCCAGGCACTCCGAGTTAGCGTCCTGGCGGTCAACTACACCGATAAATCCGTTGCCGTTGATCTGGCGTACTCGTTCCAGAGGGACTCTGCGCTTTACTCGACACCTTTGCCCAATGCAGTGTTCGGATCCAATCACGCACCGGGACTCAGGAGTTGGATCGTCGCGGACGGTGAACTAATCGAGGACGGTTCGCTGACCGACGGACGGCGATGGACCGATGCCGGCACAGACTACAAGACCAATCACTTCACTGAGGCTTTCCAATATGTGCAGTTGGACAAGCTGCGCCGAATCACGAAGATGACCTGGCTATCGGGCGATGCCAACCACACTTGGTTCGTGGATGTAGCCGTCTCGCGGGACGGTAAAGAATTCACGCCCGTCAAGAGCCTTCAGAACATCGACCACTATAAGAAGTGGGGCTGGAAGGATTATCCTTTGCAGTCGCCTTTCGAGGCAAAGGTTATTCGTTTTCGTTACCACACCGGAGACCCGCAGAAGAAGGTTCACGCGATCCGGTTTCCCTGCGAACTGGGACTTTACGATGGCGTGGGCGATGAGACAATTGCACTGCCAAGCGTTGGTCCCGCCTTGGATGAAGGCAGCGTTACGGTCACCGTCCCGGCTCGGTCGTTCCGCTTGGTGGACCTCCCCGCGAGGGCGAAATTGAAGGCCGGGGCCTGTCTGTTTGGCATTGAGGCCGCCTGGTCGGGCCGAAGGACCATGGCCTGCCGGCACATTTTTTCCGCCCTGCAAACTGACCCTTTGCTGGTTTCGGTTGATTCGCGTCTCGGGCTCAACGCCGCCCACGCCCCATTGGCGCCGAAGCTGCGAGACCTGGGCATAGGCTGGGTGCGCTTCGAGAACATGAAGTGGCCCTTCGTCTCGCCCGAACCACACAAGTACGCCTTCGACGGATCGGTCGGGCCATGGCATGTCAATACGGACGAGATCTTCCAGACCTATCGGCGAAACGGTTTGAACATCCTCAGCTACATGTTCCTCACTCCCAAGTGGACCTCCAGCGCACCGCCGGGCGTGAAGGACGACCGAGCCATTACGTTTCCGCCGAAAGATCTCTCGCTGTTCGGTGAGTTCTGTTTTCAGGTCGCGGCGCGTTACGGCAATACCGGGCATCCGGCCGGCGTCTTACTCAGCAGCGACAAGAAGTCCGGTTTGGGCCTGGTACGCTATTACGAGATGTGGAACGAGCCCGGACTTAATCCTAAGCCCGATGCTACCTGGGGTGGCTGGTCGGCCCCTTTGGACGGGTACTACAACATGATGCGCTACGGCGCTGAAGCGATCAAGAAGGCTGACCCTACCGCCACGGTCACCAGCGCCGGCTACGCCGGCATAACGACAGAGATTGTCAACCGCCTGCGCACCTACAAATACCCTGACGGAAAGTGTCCGCTTGATTTCGTCGAGGTGATCAACGTGCATTACTACTCCGGCCTGAACCCTCCGGAAACCGCAAGGGAGGATGGAAATGCCAGGCTCACCAGTAGCACGACTCTCCCACAGGACATTGAGGAACTCACGGCCTGGAGAGACCAATATGCACCGCAAATGCCGATCTGGATGACCGAGACCGGCTACGATTCGGCGGGCCCCTTCGGCACGACTGAAGCCATCCAGGCTGCCCGCCTGCCGCGTGTAGTGATGCTGTGCCTTGCCTTTGGCGTCGACAAGGTCTTTGTTTATCGCGAATCCGGTTCAACTGCCTCAATGCACGCCTGCTCCGGCCTGTTGCGGAACGACTTCACCGAAAAACCCTCGTGGTTCACGTTTGGTACACTCGTGCGGCAGTTCAAGAAGGTCAGGGGAGGGGCCGTACGATTGCCGCACAAGGATGAGAACGTCTGGCTGTTGAAATGGAACGAGGGCGATAAGCCGCTGTTGACAGCATGGACTGTCGCTGGCAACGCCCGGCTCGGCCTGAATCTGGGGCCCTGCAAAATCACCGACGCCTTCGGCGGCACGTTCGAACCCGATAATACGGCCGGATTAGAGATTACTCCGCTGCCGATTTACATCCGCAACATGGACGCCGGCGCCGGCTGGCAGACGCTGCTTGCCGACTATGACGTCCAGCAGCTTGAGTTGAAGAAGCGTCGCGAGCGTGCCGTGGCGTGCCGCAAGTACCTCTATGACTTCGGGATGGCCGACCGCGTGGGCGAGTACCTGCTCGAAGGGATCAAGTTCTCCTTTACGCCGGTCAAAGCGGCCAACACATGGGACGAGGCCCGGGGCTACGGCTTCAACATGCCGGCAATGTCAGACGAGAACCGCAACTGGGTTCGCTCTAAACTCGACGGCGACGGCTGCCGCCTTAAGGCCGACATGCAGTTTCGGTTCCGTGTTGAGCCCGGAACATACCACCTGTCACTTGGTTTCGGCCCATTTGAAGATACCGGCACTGTTATGCTCGAAGGACTTAAAGAACCGCTGAAGTTGGTTCTGAGCAAAAAAGTAGGACTCGCCGAGGCCGACATCGTTATCACCAGCACCGCGACACTGTCGGTCTCTCACAAAGGCTACGGCGACATCCGCTGGCTCAGCCTCATCGAGAAGAACTGATTGCCGGAGCTGATGCTCGGGGCCGCTTGCAACGGACCTTGCCTGGTGTGCCGGCAATATGTGTTTGCGCGGGCTTGGGAGTGTATTTTAACGCCAACGAGGCCGTGGAGGTTTTTGAGCGACCTGCATCTCGACAAACATGGTAACCACAGTGATTCACTATTTATGATTCATGGAAGCAGCAATGGCTGCGAATAGTCCGTTCTTTCAGGTCTGTTCTCGGGGTCCGGCCGCGGTTATCGCTGATACTTGTATGCAGGCTTGCCCATGCGCGAGGCGTAGAAGATGTCTGCATGAGGGTCCCAGCCGAAATTGAGGAACCAGCCCGGGATTGTCACGCTGTACTGAGGCGGTAACGGGGCAACCTGCTCCCACTCTCGGCCACCGTTGGTTGTCTGAAAGAAGCCGTTCTTGCCCACGACAACAATGTGCATTTCATCCTTGCCGAAGTATGGGCCGAAAGAGCATTCCACCTCCTTTCCCTGTATAGACCACGTTGTGCCCCGGTCCCTGCTTACCAGAAGCCCCTTACCGCTGGTCCAGAAGGCGGCGCCTTTGAGAATTCGGATGTCGCGCCCGGCGGGCTGGAGTTCGGAGACCTTCGTCCAGCTCTCACCACCGTCTGTTGTGCGAAAAATGCCCTGTTCCTTCTCTCTGGTGGCGACGAATGTCTTGGCATCGAATATGCCCACCGAGGCGAATGCCTTGCCCTTTAGCTTCCAACTCTTGCCCATCTCGCTGCTCGTGTAGACCTCGCCGCCACATTCGTGTCGCAGGGCGAAGATGTTGGCGGTCTTCTCGGCCGACCAGTGGACCGAGCCGCAATCCCAGCCGCGCTGGTTGCCCTGCATGCTCTGCCAGGTCTTGCCGCCGTCGAGCGTATAGCCGCTGGGGCCGTCCAGCATGAAACAGACCAGACGCTTGCCGAGCGGATCTAAATTCAGGGCAAAGCCGGTCTCGCACCTTCCACCGATCTTGCCGCCGTCGACCCGGGTGAAAGAGTTACCGTGATCGCTGCTCCGCCAGATTCCCTGGTCGGGAATAATCATGAACACGTTGCCGGTGACGCGGTCCGCCGCAATGCCGGCCGTCTTACCGGGATAGCCGATCTTGTTGCCCTCGCTTACAAGACTCTGGATAACCTCAGCCGAGATGTCCACCCACTCACCGCCTTTGCCCGCGGCCGAAACGCTCTTCTCTTGCGAATAGCCCACTATGGTAAGAGCCAAAACCGACGTACACAGCAAACACAACAATGCCTTCATTTCCTTGTTCCTTTTGATGAACTTGCACTCACTTATCCTGCCGACAGCCTGCCAGATCTTGCCGCTTGGATCTCTGACATAGCAGAGCCCCGGAATTCCATCCTAAGAAGTAAAGCAGGGGTGATATCAATTCATTTTACTGCATTCCTGATATTTATCATCTGCTTCATGCCAAAATCCTTTATGAGTCCGGTCTTGGGATCAAAGGGCCAATCGAGGGTGCATACCCCGCCCTGGCGGTTGCAGGTTTTAATCCAGTCGATCAATTCCTGATCCGTGAACTGGTTGGCATCTCCCTGTCCATGGTAAACATTTCCACAATAAATCTTACCATGCCACAAAATTCCTCCTTTGGCAGGGTAATTTGTGGGTATCAATTTGGTTAAATCCTGTTTGCTCCATGTATCACCACCTGTATAATCATCGATTCCCGACTTTAAGGGCCCAAAATCAGAGGTTCCGGCATAAGCAAAGGAAATTGCAGCTCTTGGATTGGCATTATGGACGATGGAATCAATAGTCCACCAATCATTAGGGGTGCTGCTATAGGAGTGTTGTCCCGGAGAATCAAACCACCATCCGGCGATTGTGGTGCCAAATCTATCCGCATATTCTTTAAGGATTTCTAAACGTCTTCTGCGGCCTTCTGCCGAAGGTGGTGTCTTTTCATTAAAAACGCCACGCGATGCGCTATCGCACAACCCTGCTGATACTTTGGGCTCTTTCATGTAACCGTTCAATCCTGCAAAATAGACAATAAGCTTAATCCCTTTGGCCTTAAGGGCTGTGGCCACATCCATGATTAAATCTCTGTTGGAGCACTTTTCACCTGGTCCATATCCCGTATAGTAATTAAATCTGCTATTAGGACTGCATGGCCAGGCAAAGTAATGATCATCTAAACAAAACAGCACCCATCCCACTTTCGCCTCAGCCATCTGATTGGCAAACCCTTTGACATCAAAACCATCCACGAACCGGTTCCACTCCTCGGCGGTCATTTGCGAAGGATTTGGAAACTCGGGATTCGTCTTTGTCGAGTAGTTCAGAAGAATCCGATACTGATAATGCATGAAGATCCCATACTTGCCTTTGGTCATCCAACTTGTGTCGCCCGTTCCTGCCATTCCTACGAGTGGAAATAGGAATAAGAACAACATCATGGGTTTGATTGTCATCTGTATCATTCTCCTATTGTCCTGCCCCCATTGTTTGTACCACATCGTAACTCAGTCATGCGGGGACTGCCGTTGCCGGGAGGCGGAGCGTAGCGGAGCCGAGCGGCAACGGCTCGACCGCCTCCGGGGCGGGCGGACGGTAGCCCAGAGAGCTGTGCGGACGAACATGATTGTACTCCTGTCGCCATTGCTCGATCAACACCTGTGCCTCCCAGCAACGTATCAAAGATCTCCAGGTTTAACAACTCGTCTCGTAGCTTTCCCTGGAACGACTCGATATATCCGTTCTCCCAGGGGCTTCCCGGCTCAATATGCAGCGTTCCAACGCCCAGCTCTCCCAGCCAGGCTCTCACGGCCTTGGCCGTGAATTCTGTCCCATTATCACTCCGAATCTACTCCGGCAGACCCCGGCGGACGAATAGGTCGGCCAATCGGTCCATCACGTCTTCAGAGCTCAATTTCCTGTCCACATTGATCGACAGGCATTCTCGCGTGCATTCATCAATCACCGCCAAAATGCGAAACGGTCGACCCTCGTAAGTCCGGGCCATCAGAAAATCGTAACTCCACACGTGATCCTTCCCCAGCGGTCGAAGCCGGACACACGAACCGTCGTTCAGCCACAGGCGTCGCCGACGACGCTGTTTCTGGGGCACTTTCAGTCCCTCTCGCCGCCAGAGACGCTCCACTCGCTTGGGATTCACCTTCCATCCTTCTCGCCGAAGCATCGCCGTGATCCTCCTATAGCCATAGCGACCATACTGAGTAGCCAGTTCCACCATTCGCTGGACCAGTAATGAATATTGACGAAGAAGAAAACCACGAAGAAGAACCGGATGAGCCTTGCGAGAGCTTCGACACAGAACCCGCCGACTTGTCGGCGCGCGAGGAGCGACTGATGTCAAGGGCGGTTTCCTGGGCGAGGCGGATGTGGTCGTCTCTGCAGGTCGAGGAACGAAAAGTGTCGTTGGCTGACCTACTGAAGCTCTTCCTCTGCCTGGCGATTGCCATGACCCTTGTGACTGCGAGCATCGGATTGATCCGGTTTTCACTCACGCGAGAGGGTGCGGTCTTCTGGCTCATCGTGTGCATCCTCATCCTCTTCACGATGAGGCATCGAATCTTCGGAAAGTAACTGGCTGTCGCAGCAAAAGGGGACGGAGGTTCGTCTCCATGTAACGTTCAGGCTCACGTGCCATGGGCAAGGTAAACACAGCGATCACAACAGACATCGAAATTGAGAAGGTGGCTTCCTGTCGGGTGGCTCCTACTTCAGGTAATCCCAATGAAAAAGTGAAAGATGAGAGACCGAGGGAGCTGCCCGGACAGACTATCAAGGTCCGAACGGGCTGCGGCGCTCTGTACATCACTCTAAACCTTCTTGAGGGCAGACCCTACGAGCTGTTCGCCCGAGCCGGAAAGGCTGGCGGGTGTGCGGCAAGTCAGTGCGAAGCGATCGGAAGGTTGATCTCTTTGGCATGGAGAAAAGGCGTAACTACAGAGGAAGTCATCGATCAGTTGAACGAGATAAGCTGCCAGCAGCAAAACAAAAAAGACCCCGAACTGGCAAACTCCTGCGCCGACGGTGTGGCGAAGGCGATTGAGATTGCCAAACCCTGCACTGAAGGGGAAAAGGTTATGGATGGAGGGAACAAGGAAGAACATCAGCACCAGGAGCAGGTGAATTCCATGGATAGCGGAAAGGTAGAGGTTTCCCGGCAATCTGGATTCGCGTGCAAACAGTGCAATTGTGATTGACAAGCCCAACTCAGATATGAACCACCGCGTTCAGCCGAAGACGTTTTCCTCCCCGCAATGAGCAACCGCAGCTACCAGCAGTTAGCAGAACAGACGTATGGAAAAGCTGTTGACAATCGATGATCTCGCGAAGATGCTCAGTGTGTCTAAGTCGACGATATATCGCTGGGTCCACTACGGATTTGTTCCGCACTTCAAGATTGGTGGCGCGGTGAGATTTGACGAGGGCGCTATCCAGAGGTGGTTAAGGGAGAGAGAAGTGGCTGGAAGAAGAAAGATCGCTTTGGACATCAACTGAACCTCGTGGGAGTAAAACGGGAGCATTTGAGGAGAAAACTCTGATAAATCGTGCGTAATTCTGATAAATCCTGAGACTCGCTAAGCGATTTTGCCGCAAAGGCTTAAGTTGTATCTTCCTGGTTTTGAAGACGTTGTAAAAATGGGTAGACGCGGGTTCGATTCCCGCCGCCTCCACCATTCCTTTCCTTTCATTGTTTCTTGTTGGCCACTGTCCACGTCAAAACATCATTTCCGCAACATACTCGAGCCTGGGTTGGAAGCACTGTTTGATCCTTGCGCGATGAACTGGTGTGGTTTGCCCATCAGTTCGAATCCCCGACTGGATACCGCAATGATACGGTAGTCCCCGCGCGGACATTCGAGGCGGTGGCTTGTTTTCCGTCGAGGAATCTCACCCGCATGTCGTACCGCTTTTCGGCATCAGCGCGCATCCTGCCAAACGGCTCCAGGACCTCCTCCCGGACAACTGCAAAGCCGCCCAGGACGCCACTAAAACCCTCACCGGCCGCTCCCCCCAGATACCAAAATCTGTGCCAGACCCGATGTGTGTTCACCGGACGAATACGGGTTAGATGCAAGTGGCTCGTCGAGCTGGGCACACTGCCTGTATCCTGAAGTTCATACGTGTAGGGTTCAAACCCATTGTTCTAAAAGGCTCTAACGGACACCGTCTTCATAGAGCAATCCCGACACCCTTTCATGCTGGATACGTATTCGAGCGCTCTTCAACGAATAACTGCGAAATTGCGGGACCGAATTGTATCAGTCACGAAGACCGTACCAATTACAGTTCTCTTTCTTGGCTGGCAGCGGCTCGATCTTAGGAACTGCCTCCTGTTCACCACCGTATAAAACTACCTCCTCGTTCTTTCGTAAATCCAGTTCGTAGATACCCCCGCCGAGGTTTACTACGCGGAACACCCGCCCCCCTTTGACATGTATGTCGTTTCCGAAATTGGGTTTAATCTTGCACGGTTCACCAGCCAGGCTTTTTACGCGAACCCATTGTGTTTTCTCATTGCGACGAACGGCGCTTACGAGAAATCCGCCTTCCGCACGCAAGTTGTGGAACACGACATCCTTCCATGAATCGGGCGCCGCAGGAAAAACGCGGATTTTGTCGCCCCAGCTTTGCAGGAGCATTTCATGGACGCATTGGGCAGATGACAGCGGTGATTCCAGGCACGGGCCCGATTCGGCATAAAGGCTATTGCGTCTCACCAGCGGATAATCCACGAACCCGTTCAGGTGCTCAAGCGCCTCGTTCCCGTCGGCGAGAGCTGCGCACATCAGTGAAGCTCCGGTATGGGTGTAAGCCGCAAACGCACCCCAGCCGTGGCCCTTGTAAGCCTTGAGATTGACTGCCAGCCAATGGTCAAGGGACCTGCGGATCAATTCTTCACCACCCGGCTGCTCGATGTTGACCAGATGGTAAGGGTATATCATCAGCAAATGCGAGAAATGACGATGCCCCTTATCGAACGGCACAGCCCGGCCGACCATAAATCCGTCCTCGTTGGTCGGGTAATCAACCAACCGCTCGAGAACGTCTTTCCATTTCGGGACGAGCGGGTCGTCAATCCTCAATCGTTCACAAATTCTCAGCAAGGTTCGGCAACCCCATCGCAGATTCGCCAGCTCATAGTTCGCATCCGGCGCCTCGCCATACTCGGGGGACATGGTCGGCGGCAAATGGTATCGCCCATCCTCTCCTTCTTCCAACATGTGTGTCATGAAATTCACGCTCCGGCGGAGCATAGGGAAAATCTCTTCCCGCAGCATCTCGTCATCCATGCTGTATCGGTAAAGCAACCAGCAGTCGTGCATCGCCCAGGTGAGGTTGCCAACGGTGCTGTTGAGGCTTCGCATGTCAAGGTCGCGCGGTTGATCGAGGTCCTGTCCGGTGTTCAAGCCAACAAATGCGGAGTCCGACTGCCACTCTACGGGCCGGACGTTTCGGATCAGGTTTTCACGATACCTGTGAATCGTGTTGATGAGCGACATGCCGATATCAAGGCGGTTGGAAGGGCCAGTCGGCCAGTAACAGAGCTGCACGTTCAGATTCCACGTCACGAACGGCCATTTCGAGGGCGTCTGCCACAGACCCGCTGTGTCCATCAAAGGACGGTCGGCGCGGGTGGCGCTGGCCAACTTGTACATCTGCGCCCAGTACACCGTCTCCATACGAGTATCGGGCAGGGAGACGAAGCTTGCCGGATAGTATCCGTGCCACCAGTCGTAATGGATCTTACGCCATGAAGAAAGGTCCTTGATGGAGGACACTTTCCTGACGCTTTTGCTCGCTTCATCGCGCGCTGTCGCTTCCGGATAGCTTTTGCCTATGCTCACAATATGTATCTGCCGGTTGGCGTCCGGCCGCAAGATAGTCCATGCCGTGGCGTGTTGACCACCATAAAGCAGCTTTTGCACACAGAGGTTGACATCGCCAACCTTTTCAAGCCGAGGCTCGGGATTTGGCTTATAGAGAATCGTCGGATAGGCTCCGCCATAAGCTCTCTCAAACCTTGCAGTATCTTTGGGCTTGACCGGGTAGCCGCCTCTGGTGGTTGTGGCCTCGGCGGGTTCCCAGCTCCACTCGCATTTATCCTCTTCACCGCTGGTGGTGACCTCGGTGAATATGACAAGGTCTATGGAGTGAACCAAATGACGGATTTCAATGCGCCCCTTGTCGGTTGTGACCGAGCCACGCAACTCCGCATTGTAATAATCAAGCCGCAAATGGCCGCCTATGAGCTTGCCGACCGGCGTGAGGTAGAACGAACCTATCTGAAGTCTCGCGCGGCTGAACCCGCTATGACCGCAGCCGTAAGGGCGATGGTCCTGAACGTCGGAACGGAATATCTGGAGCCGCAGCCTGTTCTTCTTGCCGTCGCGATAGAGCATCGAGCCAAGCAGGCCGTTACCCAGGAAAGGGGCGTCGTCCCAGCGACTTGGCAAGCTGTTCCACACCATATCGTGGCGAGCAAGAAATTGCTGCCAGTCAACACAGCTTCTTATCATAGCCCCTCTCGCGTCTGCCCCCTTAGCCCCAAGAGTGGAGGTGAGCAAAAGAATCCCGACAGCGATGACATACTTCGCCTTGACGGTGCGTTGATTTGCGCTCTTCTTCATTCGTCGTTGCTCCCTTGTCTGGTGCTTGCACTTGCTCGCCCCGCCCGCTGATTCGGAGCGAACCGGCTTGGGCAAAATGTGCCCCGGCATTTGTTCCCCCACGGACTCAGCAGGGTCGTAAATTACTGGAGTTCTCATCGTTTCTCGATGGCCGCGGGGGCGCCGAAGATTTCTTTTATCCGTTCGATATTGAATTTGGGCTTTCGGTCGTAAGTGTAAATGCCGTTCACTTCCTGCTCGATGTCGTACAATTGAGTATAGGTGAAGCCAGCAATATGCGGGTGGCTAAGCAGGACGTCTGTCAGGGCTTTGATAAGGTCTTCGACCTGCCGGCTCGTCTTTCCGTATCCCCAGTTGCCGCGCCCGGTACCGGCTCTCTGCGGCTGGTTGACATGGTCCTTGGTCCAGAACGTCCCGCCGTATTCGTCCACTACGTAGGGTTGTCCTTCGTAAGGAACCGACACTCCGGGAGACCGCACAAAGGCCTTCTCGGGCGCATTCGGGACCACGCCCGCATAACGCTCGCGGAAAGTCTCAGCGTTCTGGTTGTAATCATGCACCGTAAAGATGTCCGTCACAACGTGGACATAGCCGCTGGCATCGTTGGTGGGGCGGGTCGGGTCAAGTGCCCGCGTCATGGCCACGAGGGACCTGACCGACCGGCTGTAAGCCTCATAGTTGTTTCGTGCGGCGCCCGCTGTCTCGTTCAACGGTGTCCAGGCAACAATTGAGGGATGGTTGCGGTCACGCAACACCACGTCGCGCCATTCCCGTTCCAGATTGAGGACTCCCTGCGGATTGCCAAAGGAATGGACTCTGCCCCAGTCGGAGAATTCCCCCCATGTCACATAGCCCAACCGGTCGGCCCAATAGTGGAAGCGCTCCTCAAAGACCTTTTGGTGCAACCTTGCCCCGTTGAAGCCGGCGGCCATTGACATTTCGATGTCAGCCTTCAATGCTGCGTCGCTCGGGGCGGTCCAGATGCCGTCAGGGTAGAACCCCTGGTCGAGGACAAATCGCAGAAAGATCGGCTTGTCGTTCAGATAGAAACGATTGCCTTCTATGTGAAACTTCCGCAGCCCCGCATAGCTTTTCACCGAATCCACAACCCTTTCGCCGTCGAGCAGTTCCAGCCGAAGATCATACAGATAAGGATCGGTGGGGCTCCACGGGCGGGGATGTCTAATTGGTAGAACAGCCGAGTTCCCGCTCATGGCGAGGACCCTCGCCGCGGACACCTTCCGGCCCTTCGGCGTCAGCAGGGTTGCCCTGAACTCCAACCCCCGTCTATATCCAATCACCCTCGGAGACACGATGAAACGTTTCCCATCCAGATCGGGGATGATGTGGACTGACTCCAGGAACCGCTCAGGGCGTGCCTCGAGCCAGACGGTCTGCCAGATTCCCGTCGTGCGCGTGTAAATGACACCGTGCGATTCAGGCCGAGTGCTCTGCTTGCCCGATGGCTGAACCTCCGACAGGACATCGTCAAATGCATAGACAACAAGCTCGTTCTTGCCCTCCTTGAGCGCCTGGGTTATCTCGAAGGCGAATGAGACCGTGCCGCCATAATGGCGTCCCACAGGTTTGCCATTCACCCACGCCCGGCATTCATAATCCACTCCCCCAAAGTGCAGAAACACTCGGTGCTCTTTCCAATCCGCGGGCAAAAGAAAGCTCCTGCCATACCAGACGGCCTTAATGAAATCTGTATGTCCCACACCCGACAGTTTGCTCTCCACGCAGAACGGCACGATGATCTTTTTGTCAAACTTGGAGGGGCTAATTTGCCAATTCTCCTCGATCCCGACCACGTCGGAGTCCATTGCAAAATCCCATTGGCCGTTCAAATTGATCCAGGCATCCCGCCGAAACTGAGGCGTGGGATGTTCAGGGCGAGGGATGCTCGATTCGGCCCGTGCTGGAAACGCCGCTGAGCCTGCAATCAGGAGCCAAACAGCCAAGACAACAAGCCCAGAGATCAGAAAGCTTCTTTCAGAGTTCATCATCCAGTCCTCCTTCCTACAATGAGATGTCACGTACCTGATGCTCACCTGACGCAATTTGTGCTCAGGGCGCATCCGATCTAACTTCTCGCCGTCTTACATCTTCGACCGCCGCGACCGCATATTCATAGATAACGCGACCTTGCTCGTGCCTTTTTTCGCATTGTATCACAAGCCGCGTGCTCGTACTCCGCAAGGGGTGTGGCTCCATTTCACTGGCACGCGGGTCGGCTCTCGTGTGTCTCGAGCGAACCGTATATCGGGAATGAGCCTATCGCGCCCCTTCAGGGCTTTTGTATTTCATCACGTGCTATTTTCCCAGGGCGTTGCCCTGGGCTTAGAATATTGCGCGCTTTCAGGGCTGAAGATTGCTTTCGGGGCGCCCTGTAAGGGCAGACTTAATAAAGCTCAGGGCAACGCCCTGAGAAAGGGTGTGCCCGCGTCTGCGTGGCGTGCTCCGACGTCTCGTTTTGAACGTGTCCCGCGTCACGCTGACGTGGTGGATACGTTCAGTCTTTCGCTCTATCGCACAACGGAGAAGGCCACGCTTTCTCTTCCGCCTGCCTTCAGCGGGCGCCGAACTTAGCCACCGGCTTTAGCCGGTGGTATCGGATACGCGATTCCTCTCGCGGGAGCCGGCTTCAGCCGGGCTTCTCGCACAAGGGATTCATCCATACCCTGCCACGGAAATACAGCCGCACCCGATGCGACGCCCCTTGTTCTCAAACAAGATGCCAACACGGGCGCGGAGAGTGCGCCTGTGTAAATTCGCCTAACACGTTCATCGGAAAAAGGTTGCAGGCGGGCATGTCGGGATTGTATTCTCTCAATGTTCATCTGTCGGCGCATACTACAGACACCTTCGAAATGCAAGTTCATTTTATGAGATGCTTTTAGCATAGGGAGGTCCTCATCATGGCGGCAAGGAAATTGACCAGGCGCCAGTTCGTTCGCGACGGCGCCATCGCGGCAGTCGGCATTGCAGCGGGTCTCGCACCGGCAGTATGACCTCGCCAGTGCCAAGAGTCTCAACCGGGACCTCGAGCCGCTACGCGAAGAAATGTGGGCGAACCTCTCTCCCGAATATCAATGGCTGCGGCAATGGGAGTGGGTGTAAAGTGGCAACGCAGCAAAAGCAAACGCCCCAAAAGCTGTGATGCGAAAACTGGTATGAAAAAAGGGGCCGGAAGAGCGGTGGCTGTCACCCTCGACACTGAGGAGTATCGGGATATCCTGGAACAACTCGAAGACCTCGAGGATATCAAGATGCTCGACGACATGAGAAAGAAGCCGCTGGCGTTCCGTAGGCTGGAGGACTTCCTGCGGCAAAGCCAGCACCGTGTAATATACAAGGTGGATGACCAAGAAAAGCCTGTCAGCGTAATGCGGGTTCGCCACAGGCGAGAGGTTTATTGTCAAGGACGTACAACGCCTTTTCCATTTGCGGCGAGTGGTCCAATGCAAGTAGGGGTTTGAAGGCGGCAAAATCAGGTGTCACACAAATGAGAAAAGCACTCTGTATCTGGCTGGTGTTTCCGTGGGCTGTGGGCCTCGCGGCAAACGCCTTCGGCGACGGGACGTTCGTGCCCAAGTATGAGGAGCAGGAGTACGAGGGGAGCCTGGAGCAGACGGCTCAGGAGGGGATCATCGTTTACAAGGACGGGGTAGAGGACCTGGTCCTCAAAATCACCTATCAGGGGAAGCCACAGGATTTCGCGTGGGTTATTCCGTTTCCCTCCGTTCCGGAGATTTCCAAGGAGAGCGCGGAGCTTTTCGCGGAGCTTTTCGCTTACGTGGAGCACGCCATCGCTAAGGAGAGTGGGGAGAAGGCGTTTGGGTGCGGGATGAAGAGCGAGGAGGAAGAAGGGCGCGTGGAGGTTATCGCGAGGAAAATTGTCGGGAGCTACGAGACGACGACTGTAAAAGAGAAGACGAAAGGCGCCCTGAACCTGTGGCTCAAGGAGAATGGTTACATCGAACTGAAGGGTGCGGAAAAAGAGCTGGAGCATTACCGCAAGCTGGGCTGGGTCTTCGTGGCCGTCAAGGTGCGGGATGCCGTCGCCGCTGGCGAGCAAAGCGTTGACCTTCACCCTCTTAGCTTCAAGTTCGCGACCGAGAAACAAGGCGAAATGGTTTATCCGCTGAAGGTGTCGGTGTTTCAGAAAGCTCCCCTCGACGTCAACCTGTACGTCTTCGCGGACTCGATGATAAATATTGATTACGACGAGAATGGGGTTCTGACGAAGGGATTCCTCCCACGATATCGGGAGGGACGTTCGAGGAGGTGGTCGCACAGACACGTCGAGGGTGTCTCGCCGATGTTGACAACGCGGCGGTTCTTTTTGAGGAATTACCCGCACGAAAGGTTCTTTCTGACGAACATCCAGGCTCGCGGTCTGAAGCCGGCGGATATCCGCGATTGGAGTGAGGACTTGTACATCTATCCGCAATACGTATATCTGCTTCACCCCTCAACGTGGTATTGGCCGCAGTGGTTGGGACTTGTGGGCGGCGGCGTTGTTGTCCTCATTGTTATCCGCATCCTCCTCCGGTTGCACCAGAGAAAAAAAGCCGCGTCCGCGTAGGATCTTGCCTCCTTTTTGAGCTTTGGCCTCAGCGTGCCCGTGAGGCAAGGGCATAGAAGCTAACGCAGGTCTCCATCTTCTGGAGCGAGAAGAATCCCTTCGCATGTCGCCGAAGCGCAACCTCCACTGGCCGCAACTTCCGACCTTGATTTCTCGCACGGGCGGGCCTATACTGGTTGCTCCGCATTGCGGCAGATTTGTCTGAGGGAGAGTCGAAGTTGAAGAGGGTGGCGCAAACCATGCCCCGGATTTCGGCTGTGAGGAAGGCGGTTGTGCCGCTGTTTCTCGTGTCGGGGGCGACGGGGTTGATTTACGAGGTAACGTGGACGAGAGCTCTCGGCGTGGTCTTTGGCAATACGGTCTTTGCCGTGAGCACGGTTCTTACCGGGTTCATGCTGGGGCTTGCGGCGGGGAGCTGGTTTTTCGGAAGGATTGCCGATAAAGGTTCTCAGCCGCTGAAGCTGTACACTTTCCTCGAGCTTACAATTGGGTCCTACGCTTTTCTCTTCCCAACGATCCTCGCCGCGGCAGACCTTTTCTATCGCTGGTTTTTCCGCAGTTTTCATCCGACGTTTTACCCGATGAGCCTCGTACGCTTCGTTCTCTCGATTGCTATTCTGCTCCTTCCAACAGCCTTGATGGGAGGCACGCTGCCCGTGTTGAGCAGGTTGTGGGCGAATCCAACGGGAAAGAAATCGTCCGAGGCTCGCATCGGACAAAAGGTTGGGTTGCTATACGCAGTCAATACGTTGGGCGCGGTGGCCGGAAGTTTTCTTGCGGGCTATTTGCTCATGAGAATTCTCGGCGTGAAGAACACAGTCTATCTGGCAGCTTCAGCGAGTATCCTGGTCGGAGTCCTGGCGTTCATTCTGTCTCGTTATGCCGGTCGCCAGGAGGCGCCTCAGGTCGCTGAGAGGGCAGCGGCGAAGCGCCCGAGCGGCGAGCTTCGACAGAGCAGAAAGAGCCGCCGTGCGAGGCAGCTTGAGGAGGAGGTCAGTCAGAAGCGGCGGATCGTACTGGTAGCGGTGGCTCTGGCGGGGTTTTGTGCGCTGGCTCTGGAGGTACTCTGGACGAGGGTTTTGGTCTTCGTCCTCGGGACATCCGCTTATGCTTTCGCGTGCATGCTGACCTGTTTTCTCCTGGGCATTGCGCTCGGCAGTTTTCTTTGCAGCAGGCTCTTTCTGGCGAAAATGAGAAACGCCGTTTTTGCGCTCGGCGTTGTGGAGTTTCTGGTGGCGCTTTCGGTGCTGGGGTCCATTCCACTGTTGGGGAAGCTCTGGCACATTGATTATGTGCTTACGTGGAAATTGCGCGCCAGCGGCTTTTGGAAGGAGGTTATGGCGCATTTCCTTGACGCATCGGTTATTGTTCTCATCCCGACGATGCTGATGGGCGCGGCTTTTCCTATAGCGGTCAAGGCGTGCACTCAATCCTGGAAAGCGGTGGGGAGAAGAGTCGGGGAGGTTTACGCGTTTAACACACTGGGCTGTGTTATCGGCTCCTTTGCAGCGGGTTTTGTGATGGTCCCGGTGCTGGGGCTGGCGGATAGTTTTCTGCTTGTTGCCGGGATCCAGCTTTTCCTGGGGGTTGCGGTCATCTTCTTTTCGGAGAGGCGCCGCGCGGTGCTCGGCGTGCCCGCGGCTGTTGTTTCGTTAGTCCTCATCGTTATAGGTGTTCTGGGCATCCCGCGTGACGTTTTCCTGCGGACGATGAACACTTACCATCACCCCAGCAAGATCGTTTACATCAAAGACGACGCGACCGGCACGGTTACTGTTCACGACTTGCCGGAGGGGGAGCGGCTGATCGCGGTGGACGGTGTTGACGTCGCGGGAATGAGTTTGATGCTCCGGACCACCCAGAAGCTTCAGGGGTACGTTCCGCTTCTGATCCACGACAATCCGCAAAAGATAGTACAAATCGGCTTTGGGAGCGGCGAGACATCCGGAGTCGGCCTGGCGTTCGGCGGGGATAGAGAGGAGTACGAGTACAGTATCGTTGAGATTTGTCCGGGGGTTTTTGAGGCAGGAAGGTTCTTCGACAAAATCAACCGATCATCGTACAAGGACCCGCGGCCGAGAAAAATCATCATGGATGGGAAGAACTTCGTGAAGCTCACGGACGAGAAGTTCGATGTCATTATGAACGATTCGACCTATCCGGGCACAACCGGAAGCTCGGCGCTTTACACTTACGACCACTTCAAGCAATGCCGCGAGCACCTCCGGCCGGGAGGGGTCGGTTCCTGCTGGCTTCCTCTGGACCTGCGGCCGCAAGATTTTCGGATAATAGTCAGGAGCTTTCAGAAGGTTATGCCGCATTCCTCTCTGTGGATGGCGAACAATTGCCTCAACAAGCACGCGGTGCTGGTCGGGACAGTATCTCCTCTGGAAATTGATTTTCAGCGAGTCAAGAAGTCGGTCGAACGGCCGGACCTCGCCTCGGACCTCGCCATCATTAACATCCACTCCGTTTACGATCTTCTCGATTGTTTTGTGATTGACGAGGAAGGATTGCGCAAGATGGGGGGCGCCGGGCCGCTCAACACCGACGATAGGCCTTCTCTGGAGTTCGGAGCGGCGATAAGACGAGAGCTGCACAAATGTTTCATGACTGTTCTGGGAGAGCTTTCCCAGAATCATTCCCCTGTTTTGCCGCATGTCGTGAACCTCGGCGATACGCAGGAGGAATCGCGGCAGGTGACAGCGACTCTGAAACAGTTCTTTGCGGGGACAAGCCACGCCCTGCAGGGCCTTCTGGCGAGTATGCAGGGCGATGCGGAGATCATGAATCAGGAGTTCGAGATGGCGAGGAAAGCCAATCCTCAGGATCGTGACGTGGAAAGCTGTCTCGGGGAATTGAGGGCGGAGATAAAGGAGCTTGTCGGGGCTGTGGAGCGTATGCCGAGAAGTGCTTCTCTAAGGTCGCGTCTTGCGAAGAGGTATCTTCTTTTGCAGGATTACGAGCACGCAGCGGAAGAGTACCTGAACTTCTTGAAGCTCGAGCCGAGAGATGCGTCGGCGGCATGGAGTAACCTCGGGTTGTGCTACAAGGAAATGCAGGATTTCGACAAGGCCGTTTCGGCCCTCAAAAAGGCGCTGGAGCTCGACCCTCTGTTGGTATCGGCTTATTTCAACCTGGGCGAAGTGTATGGGCGGCTGCGAAATTTCACCTCGTCCTCGCGAAACTATGAGATGGCCCTGTCGTTGAACCCGCGCTCGCGCAGAATCTATATCGCGATGGCGGATACGTATTATAACCTGGGGCGTCCGGCCGACTCGGCGCGGGTTCTGAGAAGGTGTCTCTCGACATGGCCCGATCTCGTCCTGGCTTACGTCAAGCTCGCCCGGGCCTACTTTGAGCAGAAGGAATATAGTCTGGCGCTGGATGCTGTTGAAAAAGCGCTGGAGCTGGCTCCGGATAATGCCTTCCTACGAGATAGAAAAAATGACCTAATTCGCGCCGCGGAAGGGGTTGCACCCTGAAGCTCGCCGCAGAAGGATGCGACCGAGGCACGGAGGCCCCCGGGTCAGGAGGATGGGGATTCAGCGATAGCCCCCTTAGCGAAGGAGGGACGGGGAAGAAGACCGGCCAGCTCGACGATCTCCGGGATGACTTTCTCCCATTCAACGGTGGAGATGTGCACGCCGCGAACGCCGTTTAGCTCGCGGAGCCGCTGGATGATCTCGACGCAAATCTTCACCCCTTCCGCTTTGCGCTCGGTCGCCTGCTCCATCCGTTTTATGAGCTGCTCCGGGATGGACATGCCCGCAACGTTCTTTTTCATGTAAATGAGAGCTTTATGAGATTTGACTGGCATGACTCCGCCGAGGATAGCGACCTTTTCGTGCAAACCAGCATCCACGATTCTTGAGAGCCATTCTTTGAACTTGCCGAGGTCGAAGATGGTCTGCGTCTGGATGAAATCGGCGCCGGCGGCGATTTTTTTGGCGAACCGGAGAACGCGAAAGTCCAGTGGAGGTGCGAACGGATTGGCTGCGGCCCCAAGGAAGATTCTGGGCGGGAGAACCTCGGATTTCCTTGTGTTTTTCAGTTCTTCGCCGCAAAGGAGCTTCCCCTCGTCTCTCATTTTTGCCGCCATGCGGACAAGCTGGATCGAGTCAATGTCATAAACGCCTTTTGCATCGGGCTGGTTGCCGAGCGTCATATAGTCGCCGGAGAGGCAGAGAATATTCTTGACGCCCAGGGCAGCCGCTCCGAGGATGTCGCTCTGGAGGGCAAGACGGTTTCTGTCGCGGCAGGTCATCTGCATAACCGGCTCTGCGCCCTCCTCGAGAACGATTGTGGCGGCCGCCATGCTCGAGACCCTGACGATAGCTGTTTGATTGTCGGTGATGTTTACGGCGTCAACGAAGCCCTTCAGCAGCCTCGCCTTCTTCCTGACAAGGTCGGGGTCAACGCTTTTGGGCGGGCCGAGCTCCCCGGTAACGGCGAAGGCGCCGGAAGAGATGACGTTTTCGAGGTTGGATGACGCTTTCACGGCTGCCGCTCCGAAGGGGGGAGATTGCGTCGGCGTCTGAGATTCCGCTTGAACTCGCGCTGCCCGTCTCTGCCGGAAAAGTAGTTAATCCACGCAGAGGTGTTCTCAAGCCGCCAATCAATGGTGAACTGTATGACTTCGAGCTTTCGCGTGCGGCGAAGGAACCTTGACCGGGAGTAGATCAAAGCCCATATACATTTTCGTTCCGGGTAAACCTCGCAATGGGAATTCTCCCTTGTCCCCCCGCAGGGGCCATCGCGCAGTTGTTTGGGACAGCGCATGGGGCAAGTGAAGCCCGTGAACTGGAGGACGCACTGCCCGCACATGTGGCAGCGAAACACCAGCTTCTTGAAAATGAATTCGACTATTAGAAGAGCGTAGTAAGGAACTCTCGAAAGCCTTCTCAACAAATTCACGCTCGCCACCTCATTTCTCTTGCGACAGGCCAGGGTTCTCACTCAACGTGAAGAGACGGTGAAAGATAAAACAGCGGGCAGCCTTTTGCAAGCGGATTCTGGCTGTGAGAGTGATGGTTCACTTACGGGTGGGATGAGGTTGTAACCGCAGAGTGCGCAGAGTGCGAGGAGAAAAGACCGTGCCGGGGGAGTGTTTTTCACTCTGCGGAAAGCCGCGGTGCGGTGCGGGGCGCCAACGCAGATGTTGCTTTGGGCGTGGCAGACTGGTAGTGTTTGGCAGCGACGACGCGCTCAAGCTGGGCAACAGCTCGCTTCGAGACGCAAGGCGACCGTGCCCCCCTGACTCTTGCGGGCGACATCTTGGGAGGCGGAGATAGGTCGAGCCTGCGGACTCCCGCTTGCCTGGAGCAGCCCGTCTCGTGGGTTCCTTGCTCTTGGGTTCGCGGGCTCTTTTTGAGGTGCTCGAATGACCGAGGACATGACAGTAACGCGCAACGCGACCATCTTCAGCTCGGCGACAGTCTTGAGCAGGTTTCTCGGGCTTTTGCGAACAGCCCTTATTGCGAGAACATTCGGCGTAAGCCTTGCGGCGTCCGCGTTCTTTTTCGCCTATTCCATCCCGAACATGCTCAGGAGGCTTTCCGGGGAAGGGGCTCTTGGGGGAGCCTTCATTCCGGTTTTCACCGAAGAAATGGAGAAACGGGGCAGGCTGGCGGCACTCCGTTTGTCGAACAGCGTTGGGCTGGCGGTCTCTCTGGCTCTCATAGGATTGATGCTTCTCATGACGCTTGTTCTGCAAAGCATCGGTTTGTTCTTCTCCTCCTCGGAAAAGACCGTTCTGGTCGTCAAGCTGACGCAGGTTATGCTCCCTTATCTTTTCTTCATATCTCTGGCTGGTTTCGGGATGGCTGTTCTCAACTCTCTGAACCATTTTCTCATTCCGGCGATTTCTCCCGCGATGCATAACGTCATTCTCATCGGTGCGCTCGTTCTTCTCTGTCCTCTGATGGGCGCCACGAAGGAGGAGAGGATTTATGGTCTGGCAATCGGTGTGCTCATCGGAGGCGCAATGCAGCTCGGGGTCCTCTATTTCCCGCTCAAAAGAAAAAGGTACTCCCTGTCTGCCGGAGTTGACTTTCACGGCGAGGGTCTCAAGAAGGTCCTGCGTCTTTTTCTTCCCGGGATGTTCGCCCTCGCGGTGACACAGGTGAACGCCGTGGTGGATAAACTTCTGGCTTTTTTCGTCCAAGGCCATGCGGAAAGCGCCCCTTCTGAGCTGTTCTACGGGAATCTCGTTGTGGAGCTTCCACTGGCTGTTTTCGGGGTTTCGCTGGGCGTGGCGGTTTTCCCTTCTCTGTCGCGGCTGAGAGCCTCCGGTGAAATGGGAGAGTTCAGGAAGACTTTTTCTTACGCTCTTCGGCAGGCCATGGCGATAGCCCTCCCTGCGTTGGTGGGGCTGATCGTGCTGCGAGTGCCGATTGTGCGGCTGCTCTATCAAAGGCGAGCCTTCGGTTATGCCGCGACAGAAGCTGTGGCGCCCATCATGATGTGTTACGCCTTCGGGCTTTTCGCATACGCCGCCGTCAAAATCATTGTTCCTGCATTTCTCTCTCTTCAGGATGCTCGCACGCCGATGAGGATCGGCATTTGCATCACGGCGCTGAACTTTGGAATGAACTGCGTCGCCGTTTTTGTCCTGAAGCGGGTTTGGGGGCTGGCGCTCGCGACATCGTTGTCGGCAGCCACCCAGATGGCCGTGCTGCTTTATCTCCTCAGGGCGAAGATCGGCGCCTTCGGGGGGAGACAGATCGTCATGTCGGTCCTGCGGATTCTCCTGGCGACTTCAGCCATGGGGGCAGTGACGTTTCTCGCTCTGGCGGCCTCGCGGGCGATAGCCCAAGGGGACGGAGCGTGCGCGCGAATCATTCAAGTTCTTCTTCCGGTCGGTTGCGGGTTGATTTCCTATCTCGTTTTTTGCCATCTTCTCAGGGTAAAAGAGGTGCGAGAGATTATCGCGGCATTGCGAATAAGAAAAAAGTGACGAGCCGATGTGTGCCCATGCGATTTGTTTTGGGTGGGCTATATGCGATGTGTGGAGGAGCCATGGCTAACAAGTCTGCAAAGCGAAGTATAGTGCGTAAAAACCTCCCTTCCGAGGAGGTTGCGAGGCTGAGAGAGCTTGAGGACAAAATCGGCTACCGCTTTCGTGATATTTCCCTCCTCAGGAAAGCCCTTGTGCACAGCTCCTATGCCAACGAGTCCCAACTCAAGGGTATCGAGGACAACGAAAGGCTGGAATTCGTCGGAGACGCGGTACTCGAGTTCGTGGTGAGCGAGTACCTTTACCTGAAGAACCCGGACGACTCGGAAGGGGAACTCACAATCATGAGATCCTCCATCGTGGCTCGAAAGCAGTGCGCCGCCATGGCAAAAGAGCTTGGGCTGGGCGATTATCTTCTCATCGGCAAAGGAGAGAGGAAGGTCGGTCGCGGAGTGAAGAACTCGATTTTGGCGAACGCTTTCGAGGCTCTTGTCGCCAGTCTTTATTTCGATGGAGGAATGGAGGAGGCAAAGCGATTCATCCTGACAATAGTGCACAAGTGCGTTCCGGAAGGGGCGGGCGATGATGAAAACTTCAAGGCTCGCCTTCAGGCGACTTCCCAGAAGTCGGGCGGGATGCTTCCACGCTACCGACTCATATCCTCCGAGGGGCCGGAACACCAGAAAACCTTCGAGATCGAGGTTTCCATCAAAGGCGTCCCTTACGGGAGAGGAAAGGGCGCCAGCAAGAAGGAGGCTGAGCAACAAGCCGCTAAGAAAGCTCTCGCAAAAATAGCAAGAGAAAAGGCGGAGTAGAGGACGCGCCGTTATTCGCCGGTCAGAATCTCCCACGGGTCCAAAAAGAGCGCCCATCTGCCCTTTCGTAAGCGTCCGCCCAACCCATCTTCCGCATGACACGAGTTTGACGGATACTCCTCGGCAAGTTAAGCGTATGTGAGAGATTGGCATGTAGCAAGCCGAGGAGCATGGAGATGAACCGAGAAGCGGAGCGAAGCGACATAGAAAAGAAACCGTGTTGGCGGAGGGTGACCCGGGCCGCTTCGGGAACGACGCCGCCCAACACCACCCACGCCGATTGCGCCGAAGGAGCCGGGTTGCCCGCAAGCCCTCCGGAATGGGTCACGGTCATTCGATATTGGCCCGCCGCAGGAGCCGCGAGGGCGCCGCTGCGTCGTCAGTTCCGTCTTAGCACAGTTTCATGAGGATACCTGTTTCGAGAACGAAATAGCTCACCTGTCGCTTGGAGCAAAGCGACGAAGCTGCGGCACGCAAGACGGTCAAATGAAGCGCCTTGTTACATTTGCTCTTTATACTCCCGGAAACCCTCGAAGATCTCCCGGAAAGACGTTGGTTTATACGTCTCGAAGCCGTGTTGGTCCACGTAAACAAAGTCATACGTCACATCCGACTGGACCCGGTTGATATCTTCACACCATTGGCGAAGCCGTTCCATCTTGAGGGGCACGTCCAGGTCTTCCTGCCCCTTGGTCTCGACAATGAAAATCCGCTTGGCCGACAGCTTGACCACAAAATCTGGGTAGTAGTTGGAGATGTCGCCCTGCGCGTTGACATAGTCCAGCTTGAAGTGTACCGCCAGATAATTCTTGGCGTAGGAAATCACATCGTCGCAGTCTTCCAGAAAACCAGCGAACACCAGTTCAAACTGGCTGTCGCCGATGATCCGGTTAAAGACGCTCTTTTTCGCGACGAGATAGCGCTGATCTTTGGCCACAAAGGGGCGCGTCTGGCGTAGTTTAATGCTGTCGCGGATTTCGGCGTCGCCTTTGTCGTGCACGGTGAGGGCATTGATCGCCTTCTTGAACGTCTGGATCAGGGTTTTGCTCGCGGCGAGTTCGGAGAGGTTGCGCAGGGTGTTGGGGCTTTCGAGTTCCACGGGGCGGTCAAACAACTGCTCCTGCACAAACGCTTTGACCTTGCCATAAAGCACATCGTAGCCGCTGACGAGCCGCAAGTCCTTCATGATGGTCCGTGCGAAGTAGCCGATCACGCTCCGGTAATCTGCAATCCCGGCCGTCTCGAGGATGGTGGTGTGCGTCACCTCGCCGGTGGTGATGTCCTTGAACACGATCTCCCGCTGTTCCTCCTCGCTGAACTGCAAGTACAAGACAGGCTGATGCCCCAGCCTGCCCACATCCAGCGCGCTCAAGTTCTTGTATTCCCGGTAGACGCGCGGGGTGAGCACCGGGATTTCAATATCCAGCGCGTCCATGTCTTTCTTCTCATTGTCCTTGTCAACCTCCACAACCAGCGGCGTGTTTGGCCCCGTGCCCTCCCCCATCGGTTTGCGTTCCAGCACCACGCCTTCGGCCTTGATGGATTCCACGAAATCCATGAACGCGTTGGTCCCGACCACGCTGACATATTCCTCCACGCCACGGCGATACATCTTCCGGAGGCCGCGCCCCAGCGTCTGTTCTGGCAAAATGTTGCTTTTGGCGGAATAGGCGCGCAGGCCGACAATGGTGGTGACGTTGCGCACGTCCCAGCCCTCCTTGAGCACCATCACCGAGATGATGGCTTTGTAGGGGCTGTCGGGCGCATCAATCGCGTTGGCTTGCTCGCGTAGTCTATCCAACTCTTCTTTGTTCTTCCCCGACGTTGATTCGGAAATCTCGCCGTTTTTCTTCGTGTGAATTACCAGCACCGCGCCGTTCAAGTCCGGATATCGGCTTTCGAGGTATTCGGCGGCATCGTCGCAGTTCCGGGTCTCGTCGGTCATCACAAAGAGGATGGCCTTCTTGCCCAGCTTTTGGTGCTCGGCATACGCCTTGCGCCACTCGATCACGCCCAGGTGAATATAGTCCGCGTATTTCTCGGTGTACTTGGCGCTCTGGCGCTCGACCAATTTGGCGCGGCTGGGCCCGTCGGGCAGAACGGGATGTTTCACGACGTTTTGCGAGATGGCCTCCACGAGCGGGTAATCGGCCACGGTCTGAACAAAAATCGCGCCGTTGTTGTGCCGGGGCGTGGCCGTCGTGTCCACTTGCAGAGAAAGCTCCGCTCCTTTTTGCTTCAGTCGATTGTGAATGTCCTCAATGGATTTGAACCAAGCCATGCGTGGGTCGTGAATATGGTGGGCCTCGTCGTTCAGCACCACCAGCTCATCAACGTCGCGCACAATCATGCCCAAATCCACTTTGGAGTCGGTCGTGGCGCCAGTCGGATGCTTGCCCAGGAAGTAATCCATGCTGTTCTCATCGTCGGGCGATGCGGGGATGTCGTTGCCAGCATAGACGCGGTGGATATTGGTCAGGAAGATATTGCCGGTGGGGCGCGTGATGCGCACCTCATCCTGCCGGTGCAGGGTCAGTTGAAAATCGTCGCGCCAGTTGCGGCCGTCCACGCCGTTGTCCGGCAAGACCGGGTCTTCAAAGAAAATGCGCAGGCCCCGAAAATCCCTGTAGATGCGGTCTAACACGATGATGTTCGGCGCGATCACCAGAAAGTTGCGCGCCAGCGCCGACCCCGGCTCATACAGCTTATGGTAAAAGCTCCAGGTGAGGACCAGGCTCAGCACCTTGGTCTTGCCCGTGCCAGTCGCCATTTTGACCACGAAGCGCCGCCAGGTCTCGTCAAACATTCCCGCCCGCACCGCGTCCGAACTGTCAAAGCGCATCAGGTCGAATTTGTCCTGCACCCCCACCACGTCGTACAGGTAGATAATGGTCTCCAGCGCCTCGCGTTGGGCGAAGTAATACTGAAACTCGGCCATTGTACCATCGGCCTGGGGCAGCAGATGGCGCCTGTTGAACCACCAGTTGAGGAGGCTCTTGCTGGTGTCCGTCGCCCCCACATAGGCGCTGTCCCGCCATTCCTTCACCTTCCTGCGCAGTTGTGACACGAGCGGCGGCATCAGCTTCTCCATACTTGTCTCGCGGAGGGATTCATCCGCCGGGAACCAGCGGAGCGCCGGCTCGAGGATGGCGTAGGGCGAGTGCGGGAAATTGGGATGGAGTGCCATTATTTCTTCCCTCGCACATTCACTTCAACGATGGACATGGTGTCGGTCCCGAAGATGTCCACCACTTTCACGGCCAGCTTCCGCCGGCCCGGTTTGCATTGGTGAAAGACGCTTTTCAGTTCCAGCGAACGATCTTTCTTGGTACGGAAAGACTGCCACTCGTTTTCAAAGATGTAATCCCCCGTCCATCTTTCTTCCCACTCGCCGCTGTGCTCGTTCTTCACGCGGATGATCTCGCGCTTGCTCTCAAAGTTGAAATCCACCGCCCAGTAATCAATCCAGTCAGTCCACTTCTTGGTCAGCACCTCGCGCCTGACGATGCCGTCTTTGTCCTTGCTCACCTTCACGAGTCGGCCCTTCTCCGCCACAATTTTGCTGCGCCTGTTTTTCAGCGTCTGCTCGGCGGCGGCGATGGAGTCCTGCGAATAGAAAACGGAAAAGTCGGTCAGTTGCACCGCCACGGTGGGCGCCACGCCCTTTTTGCCGTTTCGCACAAGCGGCTTCACTTCGATGGCTGCAACGTCGTGAAAGACCACCTGGTTCTTTTCCACCGCGCGCTTGTCGAAGACGTCGGCCGGGATGTACTTGGCGGCGATGTCAATGCCCTTGGCGCGGGCCTCGTCCAGAACGTTGGGAAACAGCCCCATCTCGAACTCAAAGCCCAGGATGTCCACGCGGGTGATGTGCTTCTTGCGGCACTCCAGGATGACCTCTTCCACGAACAGGCGGGTCACCGGTAGGTTGACCGGCCCCACCACCACCAGCCGCCCCGCCTTTTTGCCGTGGAAGGACTGGAACCCGTCGGTCTTCTCCGCCCGGTAGGCCCGCAAGATCAGGTCGAGGAACGCCGCCTCCTTCTCCTGGATCTGCTTGCGCTGCTCTTCCTCGCGCAGGTTCGGGTTCACGCCGATATAATGCTGTCGTTCGTACTTACCCAGGTTGAGGATTTCAAAAGCCCGGTAGTTTTTGCCTTCGGTTTTCAACTGCCGCTGGACGCCGATGAGCCGCTTGCGCGTGGTGTGGATAGCGAACTTTCCGAGGTCGGCGACGATCCACTTGCGCCCCAGCTTTTCGGCCACGGCGGCGGTGGTGCCGGAGCCGCAGAAAAAGTCGGCCACGAGGTCGCCTTCGTTGGATGAGGCTAAGATAATGCGTTGAAGCAGGGCTTCGGGTTTCTGGGTCGGGTATCCCAAGAGCTCCCCGGATGAGGTGGCTGCTCCGAAACCTGGTACGTCAACCCAAATCGAGTCTAGCTGTATTGTGTATTCGTCAAGATAGTACTTCTTATATTTCCGCCCTGATGAAGATACGTATATTAGGCCACGTTGCTCCATTTCTCTTATTGATTGTTCTGAGTAGTTTCCAAGAGTTGTTCGCTTGAATTTCCGTCCCTCGCGATCGGAATACCTAAACTCGTTCAGTTGTTTGTCCGTCAGTTCTGCTGCTATGAAGTTGAAGATATTCCCAGCTGACTTGCTGTAGCAGAAGATATTGTCAGATGTCTTCGGCCAATGTTTTGCTTTCTTCTTTCCACCCTTGCCCACAGCATCCTTTTTCCAAATAATCTCACCCTTATATACCTCGGTGAATACTTCGCCTAAGACAAGCCGGATGTAGGAGTTGAGACGCCAATCGCAATGCACATATATGCTGCCATCCTCGGCGAGAAGATCCCGCATCAGGATGAGCCGCTCGTAGATCATAGCCAGGTAGGAATCGGCGCCCTTGCCCCAGGTGTCCCGGTAGGCGATTTCCTCCAGGATGTTGGGGTTCTTGGTGAAGGTGTCGCCGCCGATCTCGATGTCCATTGAGAAGTCCGCACCCACGTCAAAGGGCGGGTCAATGTAAATCAGCTTGAGGCCGCCCTGCTCCTCGATCTCCTCTCGCAGGGGGCCGTTCTTTAGGCTGGAGAGGATGATTTTGTTGTCGCCCCAGATGAGCTTGTTGGTCCAGCCTTTGAGCTGGCGCCCGCGCTCATCGAAGAGTATGAGCTGATCGCTGGTGTCTTCCGGCTTTTCGGCGCGCGGTTCGTCCACCTGCTCGATCACCTGAAAGGGGAGCACGATGTTACAGACCTCGCTGCTCTTGCCGTTCCAGACCAACTCCACTTCCCGTTTCTCCTCGAACAGCAGAAAGCGGTACTTGTCCGGCAGCGGCTTGCCCGCCTCCAGATATCGGGTGATATCCCTGATTTCATTATCGGTCAGCTTCATCTATTCGCTTTCAGCACGCAAAGGGAAGTTTCCAAGTAAGCCCCTTAAACCTAAGGCCTCAGAATCGCTGTTGACGACCGGCAATGCGTAATTTGTAGCTTAGAATGCCACGATCTAAGCGAACAACCCCTCGATCTAAGGTTACAATGGCGCAATGACACCGTTTTTCCGAAATCTACTTCTTGCGCTTCTTTCTGTCTGGTCGCTGGGTCAATGCAGAGCCTGCCGTGCTCTTGGCCTTTTTTGACGTTTTTTTGCTTCGCAGTTGTTTGGAAGCGATTTTGCCAACTCGTTTTGAGGTTTTTTCGTTCTTTGCCATTGTTCTCCCTTTCAAATTGGGATTTTCTTGACGACTATTAATGACCTCTTAAAGTCATCGTTTTTTCAACCGATTGAAAAGTATTTTCCCTTATATGATTATAAACTTGCTTACTGTCTGTATGTGGTGGATCGTACGGTTTAAGGATACTTGAAAGCTTCTGATTATCTCCCTTCAGTCTCGACGGCAGAAAGCGCCTTTTCCTCGGCGGTTCTATGATAAGGACCTGGCTCTCTCCTAACATACTGATTCTGGGTCAGTTAGGCACCTTTTGACAGCAACCAGTAGGTCTTTCATTCCTTCCAGCGAAACTTTGATTCCCTCCAGTATGCCAGTCATTCCTTCCAGTATGCCAGTCATTCCTTCCAGTATGCCAGTCATTCCTTCCAGTATGCCAG
>CAZXGF010000056.1:0-27716 GCA_964640185.1 uncultured Verrucomicrobiota bacterium
TTTGCGCCTTTGCGTTAATCTGCTGTTCCCTTCTTGCCTCCTCCGCCTCGGCGGGATATGCGCCCGAGAGTGAGGCCATACACCCTATCCAAAAAAGGCTCTACCCCTCCGGCAATAAGATATGCTATCATGCCACATCATTTTGGATGCCAGCAATGAAATCGAGAACGCAATGAGGAGGGACAATGCTCCACGGGCTTAAGCAGCCGGATATTCGTCCGAAATCGGCGATACTCGGCTCCGGACGGCCGCGCCGCATTTTGGGCATTTTGTCCTCCACGGTTTGTATCTTGATGCTCTTGCCTCCTGTCGCATTTGGCTGCCCCTATTCCATCCGCGATGTGGCGTTCGTTGACCTCAACTCTTTGCCCTACCGTTTATATTTCTTCGTGAAAGATGACACGCCGCAGAAGGAGAAGCTCGCATCCACCTTCAAGCAGGCTGCGGGGGTTGTCCTGATGGATAGCAACGTCGAGGCGGAGATCGTCAACGTTGACCAACAAAGGGACCACCCCGCAATGGAGTATCTCCGCTTTTGGGAGGTCAAAACGTTCCCCGCAGCCATTCTCCTTTCGCCCCGGGGACATTCGATGGAGATTCGGACGATTTTCGACCCGAAAAAACCCTTCAAGGAAACGGTCTGGCCGGCGCTCGAGAGGGTTGTTGGGTCGCCCCGGAGAGAGGAGGCGATGGACAGGATTGTCCGAGCGTGGTGCGTGGTATTGCTGGTCGAAGGGAAAGACAGCGCCGAGAATGCGAAAGCGAGGAAAATCGTCGCGGACGCCATTGAGGACATAACCCGAACAATGAATCAGGCTGGAAAAACCGTCGAGGAGGCTCCTCACTTAATCCTTTTGTCCGCCGACTGTTTCGCCGACGAAGAGATACTTCTGTGGAGTCTCCGCCTGGAGGATTACGGCTCTCGCGGACCGCGTGTGGCACTCCTCTACGGGCGCGGACGGCAGTTCGGGCCTGTCCTGGAGGGCGAAAACCTTACGCAGCGGAACCTCTTTCAGGTTCTTAGCGTGATCGGCATGAGTTGCGGCTGCGATGTTGGCCTGGACCCCGTCATGGTGGCCTCGGGCACATCAATTCCTCGCAGATGGGGACGAAAGCTTCGCGCCAAGGTCGCAAAAGACCTCGGCTTCGACCCCGACAATCCCATGGTAAAAATGGAAATAAGCGGCGCCCTGGTTGCCCACGAGGGGGTTGGCGGAGCTGAAGAGGGAATCGCGGAGGCCTTTGCCTATAGCGAGGGCGAAATAGTGGACTGGGCGAAATATCGGCAGGTGCAAGAAGGTGGCGCTGGCGCCCCGCCGGTGACGAATCGTGGGCATGGCTCCCATGCCGCGCCCCGCGAGGCAGGTCTCACCGCCTGCTCTGCCACGACGCTTGCCTCTCTCCCTGAGAATCCCTCAACGTTGGAGAAGCGCATCGGCAAGGTGGTGCTGTTCGTCGTCTTCGGCATGGGCTTGCTCGTTTTGGCCGGAGGCACTTTCTTTTTCTTGCGAGCGGGACGCAGAAAAGCCCCGCCGTGAGATTTCGTCACGTTTTCCAGAATGCCAAGGGCTTTTCCCCCTCGGTGGTATTCCTTGCGGCATTTGCCATGGGAGACCCCATAGTGAAGATAGGGATTACCCGTCCCCGGGGACCTCAGACCTCGGCGGCGACAGGAAATAATTGTTTCTCGGCTTTCGCCGGAAGAACTTCCTTGATAGGAGAAACGTCATGACCATTCGAGTCCCGTCGCGCAAAAAGAGAAAAACCGAGTGCTTTGCCGCGGGCGATGCTGCCGTCGCTCGCAGCAGGAGAACGCCCGGCTTTCGGCCGAGGCTCGCCGCGTACACCGGGGTTCTGGTGTGCCTCATTGTTGCGGTCTTTTGTGTAACCGCAAGCGCTGCGAACTGGCCGACGTACATGCACGACAACGCACGCAGCGGCATAGCGGAGGAACAACTGACGACCCCCCTCCACGAGCAATGGGTTTTCGTTTCGCAGCACGCTCCACAGCCCTCCTGGCCCAAGCCAGTCAAGGAACTGCCGAGAGTTCGCTTCGATGACGCTTACCACGTGGCTGTCTCTGACGGGGCAGTTTATTTCGGCTCGTCAGGTGACGACAAAGTTTACTCTCTCGATGCAGCGACGGGCGAAGTTCGCTGGTCCACCTTCACGGGAGGGCCCGTCCGGCTTTCCCCCGCAATCTGGGGCGACCGGGTGCTGGCTGGCTCCGATGACGGCTGTGCGTACTGTCTGGCGGCGAACGACGGCAGGGTGCTGTGGAAGTTCAGAGCCGCGCTCAGCGACCGGAAAGTGCTCGGCAACGGCAGGATGATATCGCTGTGGCCGGTCCGGACGGGTGTGTTGGTTGACGGCGCCGAAGGCGTGGCTTATTTCGCGGCGGGCATCTTTCCCGCGGAGAGTCTTTTCATCTGCGCCGTGAGAGCGGACGACGGCACGCTCATTTGGAAAAATGACTCATGCGGCGAGCTTGGCCCCCAGCAGGAATACGGCGGCGTAACACCCCAGGGATACCTCCTCGCCTCCGAGAAAAAACTCTATGTGCCCTCGGGGCGAGCCATGCCCGTCGCCTTTGACCGGAAGGATGGGCGATTCCGGTACTATTCTTCCCCCGGCGGGAAGTTCGGCGGCACTTGGGCGCTCCTGACCGACCAGGACCTCGTCGCCGGCGTCAACCTCAAAGTCTCCTACGATAGGAACACAGGAAAAAGAATTGGCAGCGACCGATACGCCTGGTTTCCCGGAATTCGCTTGCTCGCAGGACGCGACCGCTCCTATCTGCTCACCTTCCGGGACATCTCCGCGATAGACCGAAAAGCCTACCCGTCGGTAATGAAAGAGCGGAAAGGCGTCTTGGATACCCGTAAGAGATTGTCATCGCGGGTCGAGGACCTCAGGAAGAAAAGAGAAAGGGCGCGCGGGGATGCTCGCTCCGCTATTGACAAGCAGATTAGTGAGCTGAGCCGCCAGATCGCAGCCCTGAGTGAAAAGCGGAAGGCGTTGGAGGATTCCCTCGTGAAATGGCGAAAGCCATTCGAGCAGCCGTGCTCCGTAGTCCTCGCCGGCAGCGTATTATTCGTCGGAGGAAAGGGCCGCGTCGTCGGCTTCGAGTCGGCCACTGGCAAAGAGTTATGGACCGGCAAAGTCAACGGCAACGCAAGCGGCCTTGCCGTGTCGGACGGACGATTGTTTGTCAGCACCGATAAAGGCACGATTCACTGTTTCGGGCAAAAGGCTGTCGCGGAAGCGAAGGAGGTTAAGCTCGCCGTCTCTCCGCAGCCCTATCCGAAAGATGAACTGACCTCCCTCTACGCCGCTGCCGCGGAATCCATCGTCAAAGCGACAGGCGTCAAGAAGGGCTACTGCCTGGTTCTCGGCTGCGGCACAGGCCGTCTCGCGCTCGAGCTTGCCAAGCGCACGGACTTGAGGATTATCGGGATTGACCCCGACGAGCAGAACGTAGAGGTGGCGAGAAGAAAGCTCGATGCGGCGGGCCTGTACGGCTCTCGCGTCAGCATTGACCGGGGCTCGCTCTCGAAGCTGCCTTATTCCGACTATTTCGCAAACCTAATCGTTTCCGACAAAATGCTTCTCTCGGGCAAGCCGCAGGGCTCATCGGCGGAGATGTTCCGCGTCCTGAGGCCGGGCGGCGGCGTGGCATACTTCGGCCAGCCTGCCGGAGCGTCAGGCGCAGCCAGCGCTCTTGACTCGGCGGCGCTCCGGGAATGGCTAAAGGACTCCGGCGTCCCCGACTCACAGGTCAGTCAAAGCGGCGGTCTCTGGGCAAAAATCGTTCGCGCGCCCCTGAAGGGCGCCGGAAAGTGGACGCACCTTTACGGCGACGCCGGAAACACAGCGTGCTCTGACGACCAACTGGTGAAGTGCCCCCTCGGCGTGCTCTGGTTCGGCGAGCCGGGGCCGGAGAAGATGGTTGAGCGCCACGCGAGGCCTGCCGGCCCCCTTTCCCTCAACGGCCGTCTCTTCGTGCAGGGCGAGAACGTCGTCATGGCTTACGATGCTTACAACGGCTTTCCCCTCTGGGAGAGAAAGATACCGGGCGCAGTCCGAATCCGCGTGGATGCCGACGGAGGCAATCTCGCCGCCTCCGATGACGGCGTTTTCGTCGCTGCCGGCGACAAGTGCTACCACCTCGATCCCGCAACGGGAGAAACGCTGCGGATTTACGAGCTGCCTCCGGCGAGCAGTGATGCGCCCCGCCGCTGGGGCTATGTCGCTTGCGACGGCAAAACGCTTTTCGGCTCCACGTCGCAGCCGTGGAGGAAATACGGCCTGATGTGGGAGGCAATGGTGCAGCCCGACGGAACGTGGCGACCCTTGCCGGAAGGCGCCAGCTCCGAGACGAGACGCGCCTACGCCAGCTACGTGTCGAAATATCCCTCGCCGGGTGAGAGAGCCTACTCGGATTTCCAGTACGAGGGTGGAATGTGGCACTACATGGGCCGTTTCCCGATATGGGGCGCCGTGAGAAACCCTCAAGGCGCAGTGTCCTCAGGGATGGTGACAAGCGATTCCATCTTCGCCGTGGATACCGACACCGGGAAGCGCCGATGGATTCACCGAGGCAGCAAGATCGGCCACCCAACCATCTCCGTCGGCGCCGGAACGGTCTTTTTTGCAGAGTGTTCCATTTCCGATGAACAGAGGGAACAGGCCCTCGAGAAAAAACAGGCTCAGCTCAAGCAACTCAAAGGGGCCGCCGCCACCAAGCTCGAGCGAGAAATTAAATATGCCGACGTCCGCCTCGTCGTCGCACGGGATGCCGCCACAGGTGAGAAACGTTGGGAAAAAGTCCTCGACCTGACCGGGTGCGGCGGTGACAGAATGGGCAGCGCATATCGCGATGGCAAGCTGTTTTTCTTCGGCGCCTTCAGCGACCACGATCGCGGGATGTTCCGTTCCGGCGCCTTCAAGTGGCGGCGAGTCACGGCTCTTTCCGTCTCGGACGGCAGCGTGATATGGTCACGCGAGCTTGGTTATCTCCGCCGCCCGGTGGTCATGGACGACGCGCTCATCATAGAGCCGTGGATGTGTGATATCCGTACCGGCAAGCTCAAAACCCGCATCCATCCCGTCACCGGAAAAGAGGTGACATGGGAGTTCATCCGTGGCGGCCACAGTTGCGGCGTAACTACTGCCACACCCAACTGCTTCTTCCTGCGATCCTACAGCACAACTTACTATGACCTGAACCAGGACCGAGGAATGCTCCCATTCGGCGCCGTTCGACCCGGCTGCTGGATTAACATCATCTCTGCTAACGGGCTGGTGCTTTACCCCGAGGCAAGCTCCGGCTGCCGCTGCTCCTTCCCCATACGCTCCACAGTCGTCCTCGCTCCCACTAAACCCATAGATGAAAACCGACCCTGGTCACTATTTCCAAGAAGAGGCGGCCAGACGCCCGGCCATGACAGATTGACCCCCGTCAAGCATCTTGCCATCAACTTCGGCGCCCCCGGCGAGAGGAAGGACAAAAACGGAACGGTCTGGTTCGCCTATCCCCGACCCCGACTTGCGAACTTACAAGTTGATTGGATCATGCCACTCAATCTCAGCGAGAAAATCCTCCCGGACATGGGCTACTTCTCCCGCAACTTCCGCGGCGTGCGAATCGAGGAAACGCACAAGCCCTGGGTCTTCGCCTCCGAGTGCTGCGGCATGACCAAGTGCGATGTCCCCTTGTTGGGCGCAGCCGACCTCCCCGCCTCCTACACCGTCCGCCTGTACTTCGCCGCCCCTCCCGGCGACCTACCCGGACAGCGTGTCTTCGACATCAAGCTCCAGGGCAAACTTGTCGCCAAAGGCTTCGACATCGTCCGAGAAGCCGGCGCCCCCCAGAAAGCCGTCGTCAAGGAGTTCAAAGGCGTCCGCGTAACTGCCAACCTTGCCGTAGAGCTTGTCCCCGAAGCTGAATCTCCCACGAAAGCGCAGGCGCCTATTATCAACGGCATCGAAATCGTCCGCGAAGGAGGCTGACGAAACCTCGCTGATAGTATAGAGTTGTATCCTAAGTACATGAATTCGCAAATACCGTGACATATAATGGTGCTGCGAAAGCAACTATTTTGACCGGATAATCACGCCATCGGCGTGAACGGGATAGTTCCAGGCACGTGAGCAATCCAGTAAATCACAAGCCCGTGGCCGCTGGGTGAAAGACCACGAAGCGCAAACAATTGACGGAGAGGTTGTCCGAGACCTTGCAGCTCGGTCATGGCGGGCTCGAGCCGGTCATTGTGGCGGCTCAGGAGATACAACTCGCTAACCATGTCGTCGCCAGCGGCAAGCCAGTATGTCAGCGGGAAGTTGAGGTAAAGCGAAAGGTGAACAACCTTTCGCAAGGATAGACAGGATTCTAAGAATCATGTCCATCCTGTTATCCTGTCAGAGGAAGAATACGTCGCCGAATTTATGAATCGGAGCACTAAGCTCCCGCTGAATGGGAGAGCGGGCGCAAAGCTGCGTTGAGTCAATCATACGCCAGCGCAATTGTAACGGAGGGGAATGCCATGAACAATCGCCGGTTTCTGAGGTGTTTAACGTTATTGTTGGCCTTTGCAGCCATTTCTGGCTGCTTGGGGCGAAGGAAGAAAGAAGAGAAGGAAGAAAAGGTTCTGCAAGTTGATTCGAAGGACCTCAAGAACACCATCATCACCGCCCATCTCGAAGAGAAGATCGTCCCCGGCAAAAACATCATCTACTGTTCCACCTTCCAACTCGCCTGGAACGAGCTCCGCGACGACATCATCAAAGAGGACATCCGCCTTGAGGACGAGCCGCCCATGGTCGCAATCCTGAACAAAAAGCTCACCACCAAGGCAGACATCTCCCAGGACTGCTACATCGCCATGGCAGGCTTCGGCAAGGACGATATTCTCCGCAAGATAAACCAGGCCCTGAAGGCAAAATTTCGCCACGATGCCCCCACGGTCACGGCGAGGCTTCGCCCGGACAGCATTTATGCATACGGATTTCTACTGAAGAACCTGAGATTTGCAACCCCCTTCGAGAGGCTTAAGAAGCCGGTGCGTTTCCGATGTCCGTCCGGCCCCATCGACGTGAGGGCGTTCGGGATAGAGGAACATAGCCCGCGTACACGGACCCGCGCGAAGATGGCGAAGCAGGTGCGCATCCTTGCCTACGACTACAACACTGACGAGTGCGTTGTCAGGCTCGCCTCCAAATCACCTCATGACGAAATCGTCCTGGCAAGGGTCGATGCTCGCCAAACACTTATGGAGACCATTCGTTCCCTTCAGAGGATGATCGAGGGCGGACAGTCGCAACCCTTGCATCACGATGACACCTTGCAGATACCCAAGCTGGACTTTGACATCAGGCATTCTTACTCACAACTGCTCGGCAAGTTCCTTCTGAACGCAGGCTTCACAACCTATTACATCTACAAGGCCAGGCAGGATGTTCGTTTCCGGCTCAACGAGAAAGGTGCGATGCTGAAGTCGCAGGCCGAAATACAGCTTGAATCGCAGGGTATGAATAAGCTGGCATTTGATGGCCCGTTTCTGCTTTACCTCAAAGAGAAGCAGGCCAAGCTCCCCTACCTCGCCATCTGGGTTGACAACCCGGAGATTCTTATGAAGCAATAGCACGCCTCTTTACCGGTGGGCACTCATTCTGCCTCGCGCGAAGTCCTCAAAAAGTTCGGTCCGATACCTCTTGGCTTCTCGTCGCAATGCCTCACTTTCCGGGCAAAAAGAACGGCCGTCCCCAACGTGGCATCCCGCTGGAGGCGGGACCCGTGGGAATCATCGGCAACATGCCTGTCCGACGGCAGGCGGGCCCATCCCACGCCACGCGACAACGCCATTCTTCTCATCTTTCCCTCCGCGCCTCTGCGCCTCTGCGTTAAATCAATCCTTTCACGGCTTTTGGTCTAATCCTGTATATCCTGTTATCCCGTCAGAAAAATTCCTGACAGGATGGACAGAAGGAAGAACAGCTTTTGACAGGATTTACAGGATGAACAGGATTCTGGGTATCTTGTGTATCCTGTTATCCCGTCTAAAAAATCCCCCAGCGCCTTGACAGGATGCCCCGGCCTCTTCTCTTTGCTTCCTCTTTGCGTCTTGGCATCTTTGCTTGAAGCTCTCTCTCCTATTTGCTTTCCCTCCGCGCCTCTGCGCCTCTGCGTTAAATCAATCCTTTCACGGCTTTTGGTCTAATCCTGTGTATCCTGTTATCCCGTCAAAAAATCCCTGACAGGATGGAAAGGAGGGGTAGCAGCTTTTGACAGGATTTACAGGATGAACAGGATTCTGCGTATCTTGTATATCCTGTTATCCCGTCAAAAAATCCCTCACCGCCTTGACAGGATGCCCCGGCCTCTTCTATTTGCTTCCTCCTTGCGTCTTGGCGTCTTTGCGTGAAGCTCTTTCCCCAATCCGCCCTTGCCAACTGACAACAAATCCGCTATAATACCCTCAAAAATGGCAGAAAAACACTAACGCAGCGAACGACCGCAAATCATGACCCATTCCAGTATGCCTTCTCGTCGAGAAATTACTGGAAACTACTGGAATTTTAAGCGCTTTCTGGGGTTAAAGCAGCTTCAGCATTTTCCTCTGCCCCAACGTCTTGCGCTCAGATTTTGCGCACTTTTTGTGCTCAGAAACGTCACAACCGCAGCCTCCGGCGCCGCGCGTGTCACTGTATCTGACACGCACTTGAAACAAGGCTTTCCGCTTTTCTACTACTTAGACCCAGCCACGCTTACATCCGCGTTTCCCCTTGACAACTCGGCTCTTTTGGGGATAATCGAGCAAGTCCTATGGAGAAACCTAAATGATTTGCCCTGCTTGCCGCGAAGAAATGATCGTTGTCGAATACAAGCAAATCGAGCTGGACGTGTGTGCCTCGTGCAACGGCGTTTGGTTCGATGCGGACGAGCTGGAGCTCCTGCTGGAATCGCTCCATCTTCCGGCAGAACAACTCATTCGTCCTTTGGAGAAGAAGTCAGCCGAGGAAGTCCGCAAATGTCCCTACTGCCGCCGAAAGATGGAGAAAGTGCTTATCGGACCCGGCGACGGTCAGCTCATAGACCGTTGCAGAAAGGGGCACGGGCTCTGGTTCGACGGCGGGGAGCTTGATGCAGTCGTTAATGCTTTGAAGAAGCCTGCCGTTCCCTCGGAGGCCGCAGCGGGTACAGCCTCTCCGGGAAAGGCGGGACAACAGGTCGGCTCGTTCCTCGCGGACGTGCTTCTCGCCGACCAGGGCGAAATTGAAAAGGGAGGACAAGAATGAGGCCGTTCACTGTCGTGCTAATTGTCGTAGGCGCGCTATTGATCCTTTGGCTGATCGGCGCATACAACCGCCTTGTCCGACTTCGCAACCAGTTCAAAAACGCCTGGGCGCAGATTGACGTGCAGCTCAGGCGGAGGTGGGACCTGATCCCCAATCTCGTCGAAACGGTCAAGGGCTACACTAAACACGAAGCGGAGACGCTCCAGAAAGTTACCGAGGCGCGCAACATCGCCCAGGGCTCGGCGGGCAAGGGTGTCGCCAAACAGGCGGAGGCGGAGTCTATGCTCTCCGGCGCCTTGCAGCGGCTGATGGTTGTCGTCGAAGCGTACCCCGACCTGAAAGCCAACCAGAACTATTTGGCTTTGCAGGAGGAGCTGACCTCCACCGAGAACAAGATTGGCTTCTCGCGCCAGTTCTACAACGATAGCGTGATGAAGTTCAACAACAGAATCCAGATGTTCCCCACGAACATCGTCGCCGGCGTGTTCAACTTCAAGCAGGCCGAATTCTTTGAGTTGAAAGACGAAGCGGCGAGAGAAGCCCCGAAGGTTCAGTTCTGAAGGCCGTTGTCGTTCCCGGCGAGCCAATTCGGATGCTCGGCGCCAGGCGTTGGTCTGTCGCCAATTTCCGCCCAGCCGTGGACCTCGCGTCTGCCCCTGGCGGCGAGAAACCAGTATCTTAGTACGCGCGTTCAGAAGTAGCGTCACGTATAGTGCGGGGTGAAAGGAATCCTTTGACAGGATAACCCCGCCTCCGGCGGGGCATCGTTCGAGGAATGTGAGGTATCCAGTAAAGGACAACCTGGTATAGCTCAAAAGCCTTTCGCAGGGATAAGCAGGATTCCAAGAATCCCGTTCACGCCGATGGCGTGATTATCCTGTCAAGAAAAGAATACGTGCCGGAACTTATGAATCAGAGCACTTAGTAGCCATGTGGGAAGCGATCGCAGCTAATAAACGCAAGTCGTTCGCGATCATCTCAGTGATGGGCGCCTTCATGATCGGCGCGGGGATGCTCATCGCCCACGTCATGTCGCCTGGCGCCTACATGGTGGGGGGAGTTTTTGCGCTCATTCTCTGGGCGATACTTTCGCTGACCAGCTATTTCGGAGGCGGCTCCATCTTCCTGGCAAGCGCCGGCGCCCGACAGATACAGAAAAAAGATCATCCCACGCTCTACAACATCGTCGAGGAGATGCGTATTGCCTCCGGCTTGCCCAATATGCCGAAGATCTACATTGTTGACGACAACCGCCCGAACGCTTTTGCCGTGGGGCGGGACCCGGAGCACGCCTCGGTCGCCGTGACGGCGGGCCTTCTGAACCGCCTCAACCGCGACGAGGTGCAGGGCGTCGTGGCACACGAGCTGGCGCACATCAAGAATCGCGACACTCTCTACGTGATGGTCGCCGCAATAATGGTCGGCGTCATCGCGCTCATGGCTCATGTCTTCCTCCGCTACACATGGTTCACGGGCGGCCGCCGAAGCCGAAGCAGCAAGGGCGGTAACCAGGCGCAGCTCGTGCTGCTCGTCATCGCCATCCTTTTTGCCATACTCGGCCCCATCGCCGTACAGCTTCTTTACTTCGCCCTTTCCCGAAGGCGAGAGTACCTCGCCGACGCCAGCGGCGCCCTGTTTACGCGATACCCGGAAGGTCTTGCCTCGGCTCTCGAAAAGATTTCCGCCAACCCCGGCCTCAAGGAAAAGAAAAACCGCGTAATGGCGCCGATGTACATCGTCAATCCCCTTCAGGCAGCCGCCTCCGGAGGACTCAGTTCCACCCATCCGCCTACCAGAGAGCGCGTCCGTATCCTTCGTTCCATGGCCGGGGCATCCCTCACCGATTACGAAGCCGCCTTCGCGGGAACGAAGAAGCAATCCATCATTCCTAAAAGCGCGTTGAAAGCGTCACGCTCCGTCGGCGTCCGACCGCCCTGGAAAGAGGAAAAGAAGAAGCCTGAACCGGACGCTCGGCACAAGGCGAGAGAAACCGCCGACCTCCTCTGGAAGCTCAACAAGTATGCCTTCGTCAGTTGCGCCTGCGGAGCGCGCCTCAAGGTGCCTCCTTCCTTCAAATCCTCCCAGGTCAGGTGTCCCAGGTGCGGGCGAATGCATCCCGTCCCCCGTCATGCGCCCCCCAAAAAATGATAACCGGAAAAGCTGCCACCTATCGAGAAATCAACCGTCTTCAGCACATTCGCTTGTTTTAGGATTATTTACAAACTACCATCAAATAACGCCAGGAAAAAGGAGGTCGCTTGATGATGAGAACATTTACTACCTCCCAGCGTGCAGCGTTGTTCTTGTGGGCCGTCTGTTCCTTATTGCTCGTCGGGCCGGGCGGCTTCCGGTCCTGGGCTGAAAGCGTTCCGAAAAAGAGCGCTTCAAGCAAAGCCGATGCAGCCAGCGTGAAGACAGTTCGCGATTTCGGGGCGGTGGGCGACGGGCGAGCCGATGATACAGCCGCCATACAGCGGGCGGTTGATGCCCGCACCGGGGAGATTCGCTTCCCTCGCGGTGTGTATCGAATCGCCAGTCCCATTGTGATCGAGCTTGACCGGGTCGGGCCCACTTCGGTCATCGCGGATGGCCCCGCGACGCTGCTCATGGCTGGCCCCGGACCCGCTTTGAAATGGGTCGGCACGCACGAGGGAACCGCCGCTCCGAATACTGTGAAACCGAACGTCTGGGAGCGGCAGCGAACGCCAATGGTAATTGGCCTGGAGATATTGGGCGCGCACCCTCAGGCGATTGGAATGACCGTCGTGGGAACCATGCAGGCAATTATCACCCGCGTCACGATTCGTCGAGCGCTGCACGGAATTCACCTTACCACGCGGAATCGCAACGTCATTATCTCCGACTGTCATCTTTACGAAAACCGTGGGGCGGGGATTTTTCTCGACCGGGTGAACCTGCACCAGATTAACATCACAAATTGCCACATCAGCTACAATAGAGGCGGCGGCATTGTGATTCGTGAGAGCGAGGTGCGCAACCTGCAAATTGGCGTCTGCGACATCGAGGGCAATATGGACCCCGAGGGGCCGTCCACCGCAAACGTGCTGATTGACACCTCCAGCGGTTCCGTCCGTGAGGGCGCCATTGTCGGCTGTACCATCCAGCACAGCCACTCGGCGCCGAATTCAGCCAACATCCGCTTCGTCGGACAAAGCGCGGAGCAACCGCAGAAGGTGGGCCACTTTCTTATATCAAACAACGCGTTGAGCGACGTTGCCGTCAACGTTCATCTGCAGCACGCGCGGGGTGTGGTCATCGCCGAAAACACACTCTGGATGGGGTTTGCCCACAATCTGTTGGTCGAGGGATGTTCAAACATCGTCGTCAGCTCCAACCTCTTTGACAGAAATCCGGATTACAGTCGCTCTAAGTCTCTGAATGGTCTGTTGTTCCGCGATTCCAGCGACTGCACTCTCACCGGCCTCCACATCAACAACACGACGCAGCCCAACGGCGGGTTGATCCTCCGACGATGCCGGAGGTTCAACATAACGAACTGCACTATTCTCGATTGCGACCACGGCGGGTTGTGGATGGACGATGTGCAATGCGTGCGCGTCTCGGATTGCTTGATTCACGACAACCGTCCGGAAGGGAAAGACCTACTTTCACTGACGCTGACCAACGGCCGGGGGAATATGATCGTGGATAATCTTCTCGGAGGGAAATGCCGAATTGCGCCCAACTCTGCCTTCGTCGCGGACAATCAAATCCCCGGTAACGGGATACGCTGATTTCGCCGAGCTTTCGCAACTCCAACACGCTTCCGCTCATTTCTGTAATCACGTGCTTGCGTCATATCCAACCAGGCCGACGCCCGCCGCGCGAAGCCGGTTCCCCCGGACCAGCAATACCTCTTGCATCGGCTGGGCCAACGAGCCTCGCGCGAAGTCCAAAAGCTCGCCGCCGAACGGAGCCCTCCGCGAGACCGGCGGGGCCCCTTACCCAAAAAGCTTACGAAAGACCTCCTTCTTTGCCTTGTACAGCCTATCTGCGAATTCGTTTACATAGAACATGTCCGGAGAGTAGCTTTGAGCCCGCACCCGTATCGCAAAGTTGGGGTTTTCCACATCCACATCGAACAAAACCAAACCGACCCCAAACAAAATGCACAAGCCCTCTACCCTGTCTTGGTCCTCGGGAAGCATAGTTTTGGGCTCAACCAAATACACCTTTGAGCTGAACAGCCTATACGCTATCGCTTGACCAAAAGCAGTCACCGGATCGGATGGGTTTATTTTAACCTCCGCAGAGATTATCTCCGGCTCGAACTTAACAACGTCTCTAAGTGATGGTTTGTATATGCCAATAACATCAGGTGTGCCCCATTTCTTGCCCAAATAGTGCCCTCCAAAGGCAACGGCCTCGGTGCATTCTCCAAGATCGTCGCGGATCCAGCCAGCGAACCGCCCGTAAAAGTCCTGCTCCGCTGGCTCTTGAAACGTCTTTACCTTTGGTTTTTCGATAACCGTGGCGGACTCGGGGGGGAGACTATACTTGAAAAGCCCTTTGCTCGGCTTCTCTACCTGACCGCTGCGACTAACGTCGAGATTCCAGATATAACTCGCGATCGTGCCAGGCGTCGACCCGGGGAAAAGACCGCCCAGCGCATTGCGCAGTTCGGCAAACCTCAACCCCTCCGGTCTGGCTTTTAGGAGCTCGACCGCCTTGTCCCTGACCAACCGCTTTTTCGACTGCTTGGGTACCCCTTGTTCCACTGGCTTAATCGGCCCCTCCCCCGCAAACCTATACTTGAAAAACCCTCGGCTCGGCTTATCAACCTCGCTGCTGCGTGTCGTGTGCAGCCTGGAAACGACGCGCGAGATACTTCCTACCGAGGTAGCGGGAAAATTCTGCCGCACGGCATCCCGAAGTTGGCCAAACCTTAATCCCTCCGGATTGTCCCTTAGAAGCTCAACGGCTTTGTCCCTTATCATTTCCCTTTGCGAAGCCATCTCCTGCCTCCTTCCACCTGGTCATCTGGCCAAAGTTGTCACTATGGGAATACCCCTCAAGTTTAGACGGCGCAGCACCGCATGACAACGATAGATTTTCCCTTAGCCCGAAGCCGACCCAGGAGCACCGCGTTTTCCTCATTGGCGCCACACCTCAAGGGCGCGCTGGTAATCCCCATAACCCTGGCGGTAGAAATCGGCGTTTTCGGATGGCTCGAAGACCTTCTCGCCGAGGTCAACGCCTGCGATGAAATCTTCCGGAGAGGGGAAAATGCCCGCTCCTTTGAAGGCGAACGCCGCTGCCCCGAGAACGGTTGCTTCCTTGGTCGTTGCCACCGCCGCAGGAAGGCCCGTCACATCCGCTCGCGTCTGATTCCAGAGGTTGTTTTTCCCGCCGCCTCCCACGACGCGAATTCCCGTCGGCTTGAACCCTGTCGCTTCGCACAGAATATCGAGCGCCTGCCGCAGTTGGTACGAGAGGCCCTCGATAACCGCTCGGTAAACTTGCCCTCTGCTCGTCGAAAGAGTCAGTCCGCTGATGCACCCGGGCATCCCATATTTCTTGGCCGGTCCAGTCCCCTCCACGAAGCAGGGCAGCACCATCACTCCTCCCGCACCGACGCCCGCACTCGCGCCTTCTTGAATCATCAATTCGTGAATGTCGTCCCGGTCAGCTTCCGCCGCAAAGAAATTCCTCCGCACCCACTCGAGCACCCCCGACGCAATCATCAGCACCTGTGGGTTCCACCACCCGGGCTCGGCGTCCGCCTCGACTATCAACCCCTCCTCATACGGATGCTGCAGCGGGCGAGAGCTCTGCGTCCGAACCATAGCGATCTCCCACGTCCCTGTGCTCAAAATCGCGTCGTTCGGTTTCGCGCCTGAGCCAAAGGGCGCAAACTGAGTATCGTGCCCGCCGGCAATGACCGGAATCCCCTCCGGGAGGCCCGTCTCCTCGCTCGCCTTCCGGGTGACCGTCCCGATCACATCGCCCGGCTGCGACCAGCTCGGGAAGAAGCTGCCATCCACGCCCGCCAGGGAAAGCATTTTCTGCGACCAGTCCCGCCGCTTCGCGTCCATGGCCATCGTCGTGCTGGCTGCTGTCGGCTCGATCATCATCTCCCCGGAGAGCTTGAAGGAAAGCAGTCCCGACATCATCAGCCACCTGTTGCTTTCGCCAAAGACTTCCGGGGCGTGCTCCCTCAACCACATCCATTTCAGAAGCGTGTTGAAGCCAATCACCTGATAGCCCGTCGTCTCGTAAATCTCCTGTGGGCTGACAGCTTCCTGCACCTTCTTGATGAATTCTTTCGTCCGCTGGCATTGCCAGGAGATGACCGGGTAGGCAAGAGTCCCGTCCTTCTTCAGCGGCGCCCCGTCGGCGCCAAAGGTGACAACGGTCACCGCCTTAATCCTGTCTGCTGCGAGCCGGCGGCACACCTCGCGGCTCGCGTCGCACAGCTTGCCCCAAACCTCGTCGAGGTTCCATATCCTCCAATCCGACTCACCGCCCGGCTGCGATGCAGGGGAACTCGGTCTGCTTTCGACAGCCACCAGATTCCCCCGCGTGTCCACCGCCACAGCCCGCGTGGTCGTGGACCCACAATCCATCACCACAACGCACTCGTCGTCACGCCCAACCGACCGCTCATCAGATGTCATCTCAACCTCCCGCATTTGTTCCGACACAATAACGGGATAGCCGCGACCCTGGAAATCCCGTTCATCCTGTCCTCCACTTCACGCCTTCCCGCCCACTGTTGACGGTAACTGATGCTTATGATAACGTAAAAAACGGACGGCGTCTGCATTGCTCTCCCTGACTTGCGGTTCGAACCGGCGCCGGCCAGCGATTTCGAGCGAGAGAGGTGTTCATACCCAATGGGCGATTTTGAGATTGTAACCGATTTCACTCCGAAAGGCGATCAGCCCAAGGCAATCGGCGAACTGACTGAAGGCATTCTCGCCCGAAGAAGAGCGCAAGTTCTCCTCGGGGTGACCGGTTCCGGCAAAACGTTCACGATGGCCCACGTCATCGCCAACGTCCAGAAGGCAACCCTCATCATCGCGCACAACAAGACTCTCGCCGCCCAGCTTTACAGCGAGTTCAAGCAGCTTTTTCCGCACAACGCCGTCGAATACTTCGTCAGCTACTACGACTATTACCAGCCGGAAGCCTATCTCCCTCAGACCGACACTTATATTGCCAAAGACGCCTCCATCAACGAGAACATTGACAAGCTCCGGCACTCCGCGACACGCTCGCTCCTGGAGAGAGAGGACGTCATCATCGTCGCCAGCGTCTCCTGCATCTTCGCCCTCGGCTCCCCGGAAACGTACCGCGCCATGACCATTCCCCTGAAACAGCGCGAGACCATCTCCCGCGATGAAGTTCTCGGCAGGCTCGTCGCCATCCAGTACCAGCGAAACGATGTTGACTTCCACCGCGGGACCTTTCGCGTCAGGGGCGACGTCGTCGAGGTTTTCCCCGCTTACGAAGAAGACAGGGCTGTCCGTATCGAATTCTTCGGTGACGAAATCGAGTCCCTCTCCGAGATAGACCCGCTCCGAGGAAAAGCTCTCCGGAGGTTGGACAACGTCACCATCTACCCCGGAAGCCACTACGTCACCTCCGAGCGAACCATGCAGGAAGCACTCGACAGCATCCGCGAGGAGCTCAAGGAACGGCTCGATTTTTTTCGCGAGCACAACAGCCTCCTCGAAATGCAGAGGCTCGAGCAGAGAACGAACTACGACCTCGAGCTTCTCAGGGAAATCGGCTACTGCCCCGGAATCGAGAACTATTCCCGCCACTTCACCGGACGAAAGCCGGGCGAACCTCCCCCCACGCTCCTCGACTATTTTCCTCGCGATTTCCTCCTGTTCATTGACGAAAGCCACGTCACCGTCCCTCAGCTCAAGGGGATGTACCGAGGCGACAGGTCTCGCAAGCGGACACTCGTCGAGCACGGCTTTCGTCTTCCCTCCGCTATGGACAACCGCCCTCTCCGCCACGAGGAGTTCGATAAGCTTCTCAACCAGGTCATCTTCGTCTCGGCGACTCCCTGCGAGTTCGAGATCGAGGAGGCTGGCGGGATAGTCACCGAGCAGCTTGTCCGTCCCACGGGCCTGATTGACCCGGAAATCGAGCTGCGACCTGCCTCCCAGCAGGTGGACGACCTCCTCGAAGAAATTCGCAAACGGGTCGAAAAACGCCAGAGAGTCCTCGTCACAACCCTCACCAAGAGGATGGCCGAAGACCTCACCGAATACTATCTTGAGCTCGGCCTGAAGGTCAAGTACCTGCACGCCGATGTCGAGACACTCAAACGCGTCGAGATAATACGCGACCTCCGCCGGGGCGTGTTCGACGTCCTAATCGGGATAAACCTGCTCAGGGAGGGGCTGGATATTCCGGAAGTTTCTCTCGTGGCCATCCTCGACGCCGACAAGGAGGGTTTCCTCCGGTCGAGAACTTCGCTCATCCAGACCTGCGGCAGAGCATCCAGAAACCTCGACGGAAAAGTCATCATGTACTGCGACGTCGTCACCAATTCCGTCAAACAGACCGTTGATGAGACCAACCGCAGAAGGGAAGTTCAGGAGGAGTACAACCGCACAAACCACATCACTCCGGAGAGCGTCCGCAAAGAGATCACGGATGTCCTGAGCTCCGTTTATGAAGCGGATTACTTCACCGTGCCCCTTGTCGCCGAAGAGGTGCTGAAATATTCCTCACCTGATGACATCAGGAGAAACATCCGGCAGTTTCGAAAAGAGATGGTCCGCGCCGCAAAAGAGCTTCGCTTCGAGGACGCCGCCCGCCTCCGCGACCAGATCAAGGAGCTGGAGGAAGTGGAAGTTACCTATGGCTGAGCCGTATGCTTACACCGCCATTTGCGCCTATCGTAGCCCTACCGCGGAATAAGAGTTCACCACGAGACTACACATTGCTCAAGTGGAATGGCCGTCGAGCTGAGGGGTCGAGCACAGGGGCACAACGGGCACAGATCAAAGCGGTACCGCTTTGGACGTCCCGCTCGCTCGATTCATTGGGTGTTTGATAATCCGAGCTTTTGCTTCACAAGGTCTCTCAGAACCGCCATCCAAATTTGGATAGTGGCTCCCCCAACCTTCTTGACGATCAATTTTGCCTTCTGCCATATGCGGTCCTGACGTGCAGCATCCAAGAACTCGTGCCCTTGCCAAGTCAGGCGCGCAATCTGTGCTTGTGGGCTGGAACTTCCCCAAGGCGTTGTTTCAATGGCACCGACGAGCCCAGCCTCCTTCATGATATACGCGTGGTACGCGATCTCCTCTTCCGTATGGCCAGGTATTTCCAGTTTGTTCGGCGCAAAGCCGGAAGGGTGTTTTTCGACCGCGAAAAGGATCTTTCGCACCAAATCCATATCTCGTTTCATTTTTCTCTCCCAACGCAACGGGCCGGGCATCACCCGGGGGCCTGAGCCCCTCGGGCGAATCCCCCTGTCAGCCGACATTCGACGCATACCATATTTAACCGCTGCTTCCTGTTTCTTCAAGACTCGCTTTTGCCTCTGTGGCTTCATTGAAAATGTGATCGAGTCTCGCATAGCCAAACACGCCACAGCAGGCACAGCCCCGGAGCCTTTTCCTCGGCGTCAATCACCCGTAAAAAAGGATTGGTGCCGGCCAGCCGAGGTCAGTAGGTCCATCTTGTGATAGCGTCGCCTGTCCCAAAACCCAATATGGCCGCCCGGCAGGGCAAAGGTTAGAAGAGTTGGCTTCGCAGGGGGATCTCCGTCGGTCTTGACCATCTGGCATCGTAACTTCGCGGCCGGCTCGTAGGCTCTGCGCCCCCGGCCGAGATAGGTGACCCTGGGCTTCACGCGTTGACCGGGTAGGAGCGTCCTTAGATCGCCGGTCGGTCGCCAGTGATCTCGCAAACCGCTTTCGTTATCGTTCGCCCTTCCTGGGGTGCGGCTGTGTTAAGCATAGTCAGCGTATCGGCCGAGCGAAATCGGAGCCGCCATTTCTGAAACTGGAACTCCGCCTCGAGATCCAGGTCATTCGACTTATAGACCTTCTCAAAGCGGACCTCTGACTCGCTCTCCTCCACCCTGGCGCCCCGGACGCGCGCTACGATCTGGCCGTCCTGATATAGGGCATCCCGGTCCCGTGTGGGAAGCCAAGAGAGCTTCTTCTCGACCGACGATTGGACCGCTCTCTTGGGGTTCAACAGTCGGCCCAGGTCGAGATCCGCTCGCCAGACCCGAAACACGCCGAACCCCGCAACCAGCAAAATCCCCGCTATGATAGCTACCTTGACGATAATCTGCAGCACATCAAACAACCTCCCCCTCCATGCCTAGGTACCGCCTACATCATCCAGTATAACACTCTCCGGAAGCCGATTCTTGCCGTATGAGACGCATGCTTTTCCTCCGGTGGAACCGGCTATAACTGCTTCTTTTCGAGCCCTTGGACCCAGTGCCCTCCCTTGGCTAAGGGTGTCATATCGGTCCGCATACGCCCCTGACGTTTCTAGGCCAATTGACACGGAATGCACCGGGCTTGGAACTCCCTTTCCGCCATGGTTTAAGAGCCGCGCGTAGACCTTTCTTGTCGTGACACCGTTATGGCCGACCTGTTCCTGCAAGGGCCGCATAGCACAAGCGTCTTTCGGCGCATGGGTCGCAAAACAGCGCCGAAGACTGAGGCATCCTGCTCCTAACTTCCCCCTTTTCCCCCCTTCCCAGTCGCAAGTCAAGGGATTTTTGCCGCCGTCCCGGCCGACAGCATCGGGAGTGTGGCTTGCGGGCGAATGCTTCCAAGACCAGGCTCCGGCCACTATCGTTGTGCTGCTGCGCTCACGCGCAGCGCTTTGTCAAGCGCAAGCGCCTGAAATTCCTCCTCACACCCTTCCATTACCCTTCCTCATCTCGCTCACGCGATTTGACTTCATGCTGAAGAAGCGACTGGCTTCTTAGAGAGGGCTGGCGAAGCAGCGAGGCGCCAAAGGCGCCCAAAAGAGCCACGCCCCCGGCAAGCAGTATGGCCGGCAAGATTGAGCCAGCGGCGTCCGCCATGGCGCCGGCAACGCTCGGGCCGATAGCCTGCCCAATGCCGAAGAAAAGAGTGATGAAACCCAGGGCCGCCGGAGCCAGCCTCGGACCGAGCATGTCGCCGCAGGTGGCAGCCATGATCGCCGGGATGCTCCAGGCCGACAGGCCGAATAGAATTGCCGAGAGCGTGAAACCGGGCGGCGCGGGCCACAGTGCGAACACACTGAATGCCGTCGCATGGATCAGGTACACAATAATCAGAGCGCGTTTACGTCCGATGACGTCTGAGAGCGTGCCCCAGATCAACCCGCACAGCAGGCTGAACCAACCCATAGTCATGAACAGCCTGCCAGCGGCTTTCTGCGTGTACCCACCTTCGGCAATCAGGCATTTTGTGAAAAAGGTCATGTAGATAATGTAGGAAAACCCGAAGGCAACGTACACGAGGCCCACGTGCCACACGATAGGCGAACGGTACACACGTCCCCAGTGAAGTGCCTCCGCTCGGGGAGTGGGGGCTGGATCACTCACATCCGCACCCAGGGGCCTCAGTCCCATTTCCGAGGGGCGATTACGCAAGAAGAGGAAGGCAATAACTGATAGCAGCATCGTCGCCCCGCCAAAGATGAACCAGCATATTCGCCAGCCGCTCTCGCCATGGGCAGATACGATGGCAGGGACAAGGGGGCCGACAACGATTAGCCCCAACGATGAACCCGCCACAGCGATGCCCGAAGCCAGCCCACGACGCCGCGGTGCGAACCACGCCGCCAGCAGCGCCATCACCGGCACGTTGCTGGCCCCGCTGCCAATGCCCGTCAGCGCACGCCAGGCGGCCGCTGCCAAAAGTCCGTTCGCCAAACCGGTAAGCAGCATGCTCACCCCGGCGAGTCCAAGCCCTGCTGCAATCACCGCTCGCGGCCCGTAGCGCGCCGCCAGCGCGCCGCCAATCACAGACAAGGCCAGGTAGCCAACCAGATTGGCCGTCGCCAGCGCACCTGCCTGGGTGTTGTCCATCCCAAGACCGTCCTGCATAGCGGGCAACACCACTGTGTAGCCAAAGCGCGCCAGCCCCAGCGATCCGAACACGACCAGCGTTCCGATGATGAGTACCACCCAGGCGTAGTGCAAACGAGATGGGGAAAGAGTCATAGCTGTCTCCGTTTCTCAGCCCTGTTTTTGCCGGTTGAGCCTAACGTCGCCGGTTACCTGCCGACGAGCCACCTTTGCAGACCGGCGGACGTTCTCGCCGTCGGGTGCATCCCCTTGCTGCGCGAAGCCCGCCACACATCAAGTTCAACGACATTTCCTTATTCCGTCAAGAGTCGCCCTCGCCCGAGGCGACTTATCCAATACCCTATCGAGTTTCTCACAGGGATACTCACCACAACAAGCACAGTTTTCGAGCTTTTTCTCCAGTCCGCATTGCCTCACATCGCAATCCTTGCAAAGGGTCATTACCCTTCCCCGGCCGCAAGGCCCAATTCGTAGAAAACATTAGCGTTCCTCGTGGTCAGTTTCGCGAGCAATAGCTTCGCTTCCTGTATCATTTCCCATTGGTCCGAGACTATGACGCCCGGCCGGGACAGGTCGTCCGCTCGAACTGGATCAAGCTTGGCAGCCTTGACGGCGGTTATTCGCCAGAGGCGCACAAGGCAACTTCGCAACCTGTAAGGCGCCTTCTCCAACGCCGCCTGGATGCGGTTGTTCAAAGGCCTGTTCTCTATTTCCTGAAGCCAAACAAACGAAACCACGCCTGTTTCATATCACCCCAATCAATTTCTTGCGTCAGGATCTCTCCCGTGTCCGAAAATAGCGTTCCCACATACTCCCACCTGCTGCCGAAGTCCTTTGACCTCTGTATGCGATAGCTACCCCCTTGCTCGGACGGCCAAGCCAGGGAGAGGCGGCCGCCATTCTTTGCCAACGATGGCGTCTCGGCGAAAACGACCATCCAGCATTGCGCCCGAATCTTTTAGACCCGCTTGCCGCGCCGCCCCGAACACGCTACACTTTCCTCGCGACTCCGCCGTGAGCGGTTACGATACGAGATGGCAGACGCCGGGAAAAGGCGCTTTTGCGAGATTTGAGGCGAAGGCGGAGCGAGTTGACCCTATGGAGAAACGCTTGATGGTTGCCTTTGAGGTTGGCGCGGTACGGGCCGCAGGGCGCGCCTTGACCCCCGCGTTCGATAACCGTCGCCTTGACGGACAGGCTCGGAGCGTCAAGGTTGCTGTTTGCCAGATACGGTGCGTGGACAGCGACGTAAACGGCAATACGCACAGGATAGCCGAAGCGGTTGAACGGGCGGCGGCGAAGGGAGCGCAGATTGCCGCTTTCCCGGAGACCGCTTTCATCGGTTGGGTCAATACCGATGCTCATAAGCTCGCCGAGCCCATTCCGGGGAGGTTCAGCGATGCCGTTTGCAGGCTTGCCAGAAATCATAAGGTCATCATCTCCATCGGGCTGACGGAAAAGGTCGCGAGAGGCATCTACGATTCGATGATCCTCGTGGATAGCAACGGCGAGATTCTCCTCAAGCACAGGAAGATCAACACCCTCGTCGAGTTGCTGACGCCGCCGTACCTTCGGGGAAACAAGACAGACCTGTCGGCGGTTGATACCCGCCTCGGGAAAATCGGTATCATGGTCTGTGCCGACAGTTTCGTTGATGAGCACCATGAAATCATGGCATCCAGGAAGCCTCACCTCCTTTTGATTCCATACGGCTGGGCGGCGGATAAGAGAGAGTGGCCGGCTCACGGCAAGAGCCTTGAACAAACAGTGAGACGCGTCGCCGGCAGCGTTGGCGCCGCGACCGTCGGCTCGAACATGCTTGGCGAGATAACAACCGGCCCCTGGAAAGGAAAAACCTTCGAGGGGCACAGCGTTGTCGCCGACAGCACCGGCAAGATCATCGGCCTCGGCAGAGACAACGTGGAAGAGGTGTTGCTCGTGGACGTTCCCCTTCCCCCGGTGAAAGAACTGTGACGGTGAGGCTGTGCCCTTCAGGGTGAAAAGAACAGCCGGACACCCCGAGATCTCCATCAACCGCGGCCGTGCAAAGGATATACTGGGGATGGGAGCAGGGGGAAAGTTCATCCTGAAGGTCGTTTGAAAACCGACATGGGAGTTCCGGGGTGTTCATTCTGGGGCTGGAGATGCCCGGCGACGGGCGGCCGACTTTTTGGGTTTTTGAGCCGCGCTCGTCAGAAGGGATTGCCCTGGGGGAAATTCGCCGCCTACGTCGAGAAGACATCCTTGACGAGTTCGCACGGAGAAGCGTACAATCAGGGACAGTGACATTGGCTGGTTCGATTGGATGTGGTCGGAGCGCGAGCCAAGATGAAGCAGTCCCCAACCTTCAGGCATGCGGTCGAGAGCTTTGAGCACGGCCTTGAGCACTATCTGGAGGGTTCCGAAAGGAGCCGCAAATTTGCGCTTTTGCACGTTGACCAAGCGGTCGAGCTTTTCCTCAAAGAGAAAATAGTCGAACTGGGTAAGACCGTCTATAAGTCCAGTGGCACAACGCTGAATCTGCACGAAGCATTCACGTCCCTCAAGATCCTCGAGCGCCCGCGACTGGAGGAGCTTCACCAGCTGAGGAACGCGGTGCAGCATAAAGGCCTCACACCAGATGCTCAGAGCACTCAGTTCTACGTCCAAATCGCCTATCGCTTCCTGAAGCGTTTTCTCTCTGACGAATTAGGATGCCCACTTAACCAAATAGTCTCCTCCAAGCACCGTGCATTAATGGAAGCGCAGCCCTTGGAGGAGGCCGCCGAAGTCGCAAAAGCTTTCGAGCGAGCCACGAAGGCAGAGAACCCAACAGGAAGAATAATGAGGGGCTACATGGCACTGAGCCTGGCCGTCAAAATCCTCGAAGACCAAAGCGGCGGAAAAGTGGGAACCCGGCACACGATCCGGCTCACGGCGAAGGAATTCGGGGTCCCAGCCGAGCAAATAAACAGCCTCATTAGGGAAGTGTTTGACATAAGAAACCAGGTGGTTCACACGGCCCATCAACCGACGGAGGATGAAGCGGAAGCCTTTCTTGAGAACGTACGATCCATCTTGAGGATGCTTCATTGCATCAGCTGAAGCGGCGCCGGTCCCATGGGGGCCCTGAACCCTTTCGTTGCCACGCGCGCTCTAGGCTCGCCGGTGTTTGGGTAGCGCGAATCAACCCGTGAGAGCCCTTGACGGAATGCCTGGGGCCGAGAAAGCGAACGCTGCCGCGGTCGTCAGCAGATACTATTTCACGCGCCCCGCGCTGGAGCTCTCGCGCAAGCTGGGATTGCTCACGTAGTCGCGCGAGTACGGCGCCATAGCCGAACGGCTCTGCCGGTATTCCGCATGAAAGAAAGCATGGACCCAGAGAAAACACAACACCAACAGCCGAAGGGCGAAGGGAGGTTCAGCCGGGAGCAGTACGACATCCTCCTCCGCTACTCCAAAAAGAAGGACATGTCCGAGTGGAGATCTTTGACAGGATTAACAGGATAGACAAGATGGTAAAGAAAGCGCGCGGATTGCCCGGCAAATCCTAATGATCCTGTTCATCGTGTTGTCCCCTGCAAAAAAATCCATCCCCGGATATTTCTTTCTCACCGTGAATCGAAATCTAAGTATCTTCCTGCCCCGTATGTTTCAATACCACTCGACAAGTCCTTGAAAGGAACAAACAGCCTTTCTTCTTTCATATCAGATTTATAGGCTTGTAACCTGCAATCCACACAATCTACATTAAACGCAAATTCTCCCCATCTTATGAGTTTTCTCAACTTAGCTTTAGTATTCTCTATCTCTACAATCTCCATCTCAGAATGTTCAAATAACTTGAGATCAAATCTATATTTCCGCTCAGGAGGATAATAGTCTAATCCTTTAGATGCGTCTAATTCCTCGAAAGGAATGGGAGATTGTGGGCTCCATTTAAAGATTTATCATTTGCCTTGCGCTCTTCTTCCATTTGCCTCCGCCACTTTTCAACATCCGCATTCGTTTTAATTGATTTTCCTTGCTTTGAGCACTCTGACACAATTATTAAAAAACAGCTTTTTCTCAGGTGAATCAAAATGTTTACTAAATAAGATGGTTTCCCAATCCCTTTTGATAAAGTCAAATGCGTAAGGACATTCCAGCGCTCTGAAGAATATTCTGATATATACGGGAGCGTTTTCAAATATGAACTCGTTATAATCGAAAATAAACAGTTGCCCTTTGTGTTTTAAAACCCGATGTGCTTCTCCAAGCATATGTTCTCTGATATCTTGAGGAAAACCGTGCATCAGAAAGGAAATCAGAATCTTATCAAATACTTCATCGTTAAACGGAAGTGCTTTATCCGCACGAGCGAACATTATTTTCACATTGGGGAAAATATTACATTTCCCGATAAATTGCTTAATCATCACTTCTGAGATATCTAACCCCATAATACTGCCTTCGTTGGACAAATAATTTCTCATTAACCGGGCATTTTTTCCTGTCCCGCATCCCAAGTCTAATATTCTATCTCTGCTCCCTATGGACATATAGCTGATAGCTTCCTTTAGGAACCTCCTATAGGTACCAAGAGTCATAAGATCAAGTAACAGGTCGTAATATCTTGCCAAAAGTCCCCTGACCTCGACCTTAGAATCAACATAGTATTTGCCCACGCCAACCCTCTTACGCCTTTTTGATAGATTTTGTGCCCTCAGGTGGTGGCTTTAGAAGCCTCGCGCTCGTCGCCTATGTCATTAGCGTTTTCAGTTGCTCCATGATGGATTTCACGTGGTCGGCGGAGTTTTTGAGCTTCTCGGAGTCTTGCGGAGAAAGGGGCAGCTCGACCACTTTTTCCACGCCTTCCTTTCCGAGCACTACCGGCACGCCCATGAAGACGTCGGATAGCCCGTATTCTCCTTCGAGCTTGGTGCAGCACGGGAGGACCTGTTTTTGGTCCAGAAGAATGCTCCCGACCATCGCCGCTGCCGCCGCTGCGGGCGCGTAGTAGGCGCTCCCCGTTTTCAGAAGCGCTACGATTTCCCCTCCCGCTTTCCGGGTGCGAGCAATCATCCGGTCAACAGCATCTTTTGGAAGAAGTTCGCCAATGGGAATCCCCGAAACGGTGGAATAATCGGGAAGGGGAACCATGGAGTCTCCGTGCCCGCCGAGGACCATCGCGGAGACTTCTTTCACGGACACGCCGAGCTCCATAGCGATGAAGGAGCGTAACCTCGCCGAATCGAGCACGCCAGCCATCCCCATGACCCGCCTTTTGTCGAAGCCACTTCTCTCGTACGCGAGATACGTCATCACATCCAGCGGGTTTGAGACCATTACGATGATAGAGTCCGGGGCCTGGGCGACCACGTTGTCAACCACTTTCCCGACGATGCCCGCGTTCGTTCTCAGGAGGTCATCTCGCGACATCCCCGGCTTACGCGGGACACCAGCGGTTATCACCACCACGTTGCTGCCCGCGATGTTCTTGTAATCGTTGGTCCCGGTTACGCTGACGTCTATCCCCAGAAGCGGCGCCGCCTCCATGATGTCGAGAGCTTTGCCCTGCGGCATCCCCTCGACGATGTCGGTCACCACTACGTCGGCGACGTTCAGTTGTGCCAGCCTCAACGCAGTGTTGGCGCCGACATTTCCAGCCCCTATGACTGCTACCCTGGCGTTGGCGATTCTCTCCTCCTACAAGTATTGTACCGCCGGCATCTTGTCCCGCCCTTGGCGGGATCTCGGGGGACTCCCCTGCCCCCGCCGAGGGCGAGACACCCTCAGGACTGCCCCGCCATGGCGGGGCGGCGTTACATAGTCTCTGCGCTTCGCGGAGCAAACCTCCATGACCGGCGGCGGTTTTTCGGCGCACCTCAGCACTCCGAAATCCCCCTGCCACTTGACAGAACAACAGGCAGAACGCCAGCCGCATCCTGCCTGTATCAACCGCGTGCAATCACAGCGCCCACACGGTTTCCCTGGGCACCGGAGAAACGAACGTTCGATCGGTCAAAAATCTCTTTTTCCTTCGCTCACGGCCGGCTTTTGTAAACCTTCCCTATCTACTTCTTCATTGGAAGTATCTTGTACATGCCCGTGCCGCAGACCGAGCACACCCCTTTAAGGGCGGGCCGGCCGTTCTTCATTTTGACCTCAACTGCATTCGCAATCTCTCTCTTCGCCTTGCACTTCACGCAATAACCCTCAGCCATAGTCTTCCTTTCCCTTGCATGTTGTACGACTTAAAAACTTTTGAGTCGCCTGACACCCTCAACACCCTTGAAATCGCCGACAACCTACCAGCCCAATCTCACCCTGTCAAGCAAAAAGGCGCTGGCACGGGTAATGCCTCAATCTCGGGCGGATAGCCGGCCGAGGCGGAGGAGGCAAGAAGGGAACAGCAGATTAA
>CAZXGF010000057.1:0-25939 GCA_964640185.1 uncultured Verrucomicrobiota bacterium
GCCACGGCACGTGACGACCGGGTCCTTCTCGTTCTCCTCTCTGCGACTCTGCGCCTTTGCGTTATTCTCTCCTTCCTCTTTTCTGGCCCGCAACTCAGTATCCGCCGGTAACTGAGGGATTACCTCCTGGTTCACAATAACCTTGCTTTCAGGACGCGGGCGTGATATGGATTCTACGGGGAATACTCGGCCGGTGAAATGCCCGCTTTTAGCAAACCGGATAATGGTTCGTTCTGAAAAAATGAGGCGATTTCTGTTGCAGAAGTTTTTGGCATTCGTGACGGCGGTGATTTTTTTTCATACGCTCGGCGCCGACGGCCGCCTGGCGCTGGCGGTTGTGCTGCCGCCGGAAACCGCTGTTCCGAAAGAGGAAACTGTGCCCTCGGAGGTCGCTCCGGAGCCTGAATCCGGCTCGCACGTCGCAAACCCGTTCGAGGAATCCGCCAAGCCCGACGCATACGAGGCGATTAAACAGAAGCGGCAAAGGACCATCCTGTACATCATCCTTGGGATCGTGCTGCTCCTTTGCGCGTATTGGTGGACTTTCGGGAAATTGCATCATAAGATACCAGATTAAAGCAAACTCCGGGAGCTCATGACGACGGCTGCAACGTCTGAATCCTCCGAGGCTTCTGCCGGCAAGCCTCCTATCCTATTAAAAAGGCCGTGCCTCCTGATTGCGACGTTCCTCATCCCGGGCATTGTCATCGGGCACCTCCTCCTTCCGCAGCGGCTGACGATAGGGCTTTTTGTCCCACTGGCGGCATGCCTCTCGGCGGCTTTGTTATTGCTTGTCGCGCATTCGACCTTCTCGACACCCGCGAGCATGCTCGTGGTGTTCTGGATCGGCATCTTGTTGGGGGTAAAATGCGGCGTTTTGCCTCCCCGGCACGTGCACTTCGAGCTGGGGGCGGGCAGAATGTATCGCCTCCGAGGGAGGGTGACGAGCGAGCCAGTCGGCCTCAAGCGGCACGCCTGGCCGGGGAGAACGAGCAAGAAGCGGTTCAGTTTCGACCTGGAGGCAACTCAGGCGAGCGACCCGCAGAGCGAAACAAGCGGCTGGCGAGCTGTCCGCGGGAAAGTTCTCGTTTACACGGCGGCGGGTGACGCTGGTCAACTGCAATACGGGGATAGGGTGGAACTGACAGGGAAGGCGTTTCTCCCCGACTCCCGCAGGAACCCGGGCGGTTTCGATTCGCGAAAGTACCTCGCTGAGAAGGGCGTTTACGTCTGCATGCGGGCGAGTGCGGTTCGCAGGCACGGGAAGGCGTCTGGCAGTCCCATTTACCGGTTTCTCTATTCGCTGAAAAAGAAGATTCGCCGTTCGTTTTCGGAAAGCGGATTGGGCGATGAAGAGAAATCGTTTCTGCTCGCAATCATCCTCGGTGAAAGGAGGGGAGTGGGAGAGGAATTCAAGGAAGCGCTCCGCAGAACCAACACGATGCACATTCTGGCGATTTCCGGGCTTCACGTTGGAATCATCGCGGGCGCGATGTACTTCTTTCTGTGTCGTTTGCTCTTCGTTCCGCGAAACATTTCTTCGCTTGCGACTATTGTCGTGTTGTTCGGATACGCGATGCTGACGGGGATGCGCCCGCCGGTTTTTCGGGCGTCTATAATGTGCACGGCTTTTCTGATTGCGCCTCTTCTGGGAAGGCGCTCTGATTCAGTCAACAGCCTCGCGTTCGCGGCGGTTGTCATCCTTTTCATTCGTCCCGGCGAGCTGTTCACTGCCGGATTCCAGCTTTCTTTCATGGTGGTTCTTTCAATTCTGCTTCTGAGCGATAAGATTTTCTACTGGTTTGTATCGCTTTTCCGCCTTCGCCCCGACCCTGGCTTTCTCACCATTTCCGGGTTCAGGCGACGGATTTACCATCTCGTCGAATATCCGTTGAGGCTTTTTTCGGTTTCCCTCGCCGCTTTTTTGGGCTTGGCGCCGCTCGGTCTGCACTACTTCCACCGCATCTGCTTTGTTTCGCCGCTGTGCAACATGGTGGTGATCCCGCTGGTGGGCTTCATCGTGCCGCTCGGATTTCTGGCGGGGTTTGTCGGCCTTGTGGCGCATGGAGCGGCCGCGTTCATCAACTCGATGAACGGCGAGCTGATTCGCTTGCTTCAAACCGTCGTTACATCATTCCCGGCGGCGAGGGTGGTCTCCTTCAACGTACATCCCCCTGCCCTTCTCTTTGGCTTTGCGTTTTACTCGCTTCTTCTCCTCGTGGGTTTCAGTCAGTCTTTGCGGAGGCTGGCCGTTCCAAAAATCCTGATAGCTCTGGTGGCGGCGGGGTTGTTTCTGGGAGGGGAGCTGGCGCGTCGGCATCCGGATTCGATGGAAATCACTTTTCTCGACGTGGGGCAGGGCGATTGTATCTTCATTGACTTTCCTGACGGGCGAAAGATGCTGGTGGATGGCGGCTCGACGAATCGGGACGAAGTGGGCCGGTACGTAATCGTCCCGTTCCTTCGGTGGTCGGGCGTGAACAGGCTGGACGCGGTACTCATAACCCATTACGACGCCGACCACGTGAACGGGCTTGAAAGCGTTCTCGACGAGGTGAGAACGCGGACCGTTGTGGCTCGCGAGGGGCCCGCTCCGCCGGATACATCCACGGTCCGGAATCTCCTGCGCGCGATAAGAGAGAGTAAAGGCATCCGCCGCCTGGAGACAGTGCAGGCTGGAGACAGGCTTTGCGTTTCGCCTCCGGTGGAGGGAACAATCCTGAATCCCTCCTCGGACACGGAGTCCCCCCATGTTTTGGAGAACGACCTATCGGTCGTGTTGAAACTGGGGTTTCGTGGATCGTCCGCTCTGCTGTGCGGAGATATCGGGAAGAGAGCGGAGGGGCTGATCCTCCGGGGGGCGGTTTCCCTTAGGGGTGACGTTCTGAAAGTGCCGCACCATGGCTCGAACTCGTCGAGCTCAGAGGAGTTTATCAGGCATGCGGCGCCGAAGGTCGGAATCATCTCATGCGGCCAAAACAACATCTACGGTCATCCCTCCCCGAAAGTGCTGGACAGATACTATCAACTGGGCGTCCGGCTTTTCCGCACTGACCGCGACGGCGGCATAGTGGTGGGCGTCTTCAAAGACAAATTGCGAGTGGCGACGACCCTGTGAAAGCTGACATCCTCCTCTTCGAGGGAATGCCCTCCAGGGCAAAAGCAACAGCGGTCCCCCCACGTGGCATCACGCCGGAGGCGTGAGCCGTGGGAATCATGGGCAAGATGCCCGTGCCACGGCAGGCGACGAGGGAGTGCTCCCATTTTTCTCTCTGCGACTCTGCCCCGCGTCTCGCGGGGTTACCCTTCTCTTCCGTTTTTCCCTCGCCCCCGAAGGCGGGGTATCCACCCAAGACTGAGGGACTACCGAGGGCGAGACGCCATCAGGACTGCCGGCGAGACGCCAGCGTTACATAGACGACAACACTGAGCTGCACCTGGCAATCAAGCGTCAGCCGACGATGGAACGCCAGCCCCGCCATGGCGGGGTGTCCTTCTTACCTTATTCTCTGCGCCTTTGCGCCTTTGCGTTAATCTGCTGTTCCCTTCTTGCCTCCTCCGGCTCGGCAGGGTATCCACCCGAGACTGAGGGACTACTGAGAGCGACACATTTTTGTTGCAACGGGCGGGTGGGAAGGTATAATCTCATTGAATAACAGCAAAATGTAGGTGCTGCGCGATGTTCAGCGAGGCGGAAAAGAGAACCATGCTTCGGATAGCCAGGGACTCTATTGCCCGCCGTCTTGGATTGGCAACGAGCGAGGAGTCCCCGCCTATCACGCCCGCTATGCGGGAGGAGAAAGGGGTGTTCGTGACGCTTCGCAAGAAGGGTAGATTGCGCGGTTGCATCGGGAATATCGAGGGCCGCGGCCCCCTTTACGAAGGGATAGCAGACTTGGCCCTCGAATCCGCATTCGGCGACCCGCGTTTTCCGAGCCTGACAGCGGATGAATTCCGAGAGATTGACATCGAGCTCTCCGTATTGACAAAGCTGACCGCTATCGAAAATGTTGACGAGATAATCGTCGGAAAGCACGGGCTTTACATAAAGAAGCGTTTTAGCTCGGGGCTTCTTCTTCCGCAAGTGGCGACGGAGTATGGGTGGGACCGGAAAACGTTTCTCCAGCAAACCTGCTGGAAGGCGGGGCTGCCGGAGGACGCCTGGGAGAAAGACGCCGAGATATACATCTTTGGCGCGGAGGTTTTCGGCGAAAAAGAGCTGTTAAAGGATAAGGCCGACTGATTTCCGCCCCCAGCCTCATTGGTCCTTGTGCGCGAAAGGCTTGAGGTCTGTGCGGCTTCGGTCGGTTTTAGTTTCATCACAGGACGGGCACCCGAACATGAGCGCACAGTACAAGCCGGAACAATTTGAAGGCAAATGGCAGGATTTCTGGCAGAAAAGCGGGCTGTTCAAGATGGACGAGACAAGCCCGAGGCAGAAGTTCTATTGCCTGATGATGTATCCGTATCCTTCGGCGGCTCTTCACGTCGGGCACATGAAAAACTATATCATCGGCGATGTTCTCGTTAGATACAAGGTCGCGAAGGGATTTAACGTTCTCAACCCGATGGGGTGGGATGCCTTCGGGTTGCCCGCCGAGAACGCAGCCATCAAGAACAACATCCATCCCAGGGTGAGCACCTTTCGGAACATCGCGAAAATCAAGCAGCAGCTTCATGCCTGGGGGGCGGTTTACGATTGGGACAGGGAAATCACCACCTGCCAGCCCGATTACTATCGTTGGACGCAATGGCTTTTCCTAAAACTTTTTGACAACGGACTTGCCTATCGGAAAAAGGCGGCGGTCAACTGGTGTCCGCAATGCCGGACCGTTCTCGCCAACGAGCAGGTCATCGAGGGGAAGTGCGAGAGGTGCTCCACGCCCGTCACCGACAAGGAGTTGGCGCAGTGGTTCTTCAAGATAACCGACTTCGCCGAAAAGCTCCTCCTCGATGCGGAAGCGCTCGACAACTGGCCGGAACGTGTGCTGATCATGCAGAGGAACTGGATCGGCAAGAGCACCGGTTGCGAGATAGATTTTGTCGTCCAAGAAACGGGGGATCTCCTGAGATGTTTCACCACGCGAGTGGACACTCTTTTCGGCGCGACGTATGTCGTCGTGGCGCCGGAACACCCGATAGTCGAGAAGCTGGTCCGACAGACCGATAAGGAGGAAGCGGTAAGCAACTTCGCCGAGACCGTGAGAAGAGAAAGTCGGTTTTCCAGGTCGGCGGAGGAGACCGAAAAAGTGGGCGTCTTCACGGGAAGGTACGCCATCAACCCCGTCAATGACGAGCACATCCCGATCTGGGTGGCAAATTACGTTCTCATGGAATACGGCACGGGCGCCATTATGGCCGTGCCCGCCCACGACCAAAGAGATTTCGATTTCGCCAAAAAATACAACCTCCCCATACGAGTTGTCATAGGTGACCCGGAGGCTTCTCTCGATTCGGATAATATCACCGAGGCTTACGTGGGGGATGGAGTGCAGGTCAACTCCGGCCGGTTCGATGGGATGCCGAACAGGGAGGGGATGGAGAGAATCGCCGATTACCTCGAGGGGATGGGCAAGGGAAGGCGCGCAGTGAACTACCGCTTTCACGATTGGCTGGTTTCCCGCCAGAGGTATTGGGGCGCGCCGATTCCGATAGTGTACTGTGAGGACTGCGGCGCCGTTGCGGTTCCCGAGGAGGAGCTGCCGGTGCTTCTCCCGGAAAACGTCGAGTTCCGGCCGACGGGGGAGTCCCCCCTTGCCCGCTGTGAGGAGTTCGTCAACACCCGTTGTCCCCGATGCTCCAAACCGGCAAAACGTGAGACGGACACGCTCGACACCTTCGTTTGCTCCAGTTGGTATTTCCTCCGTTTTCTTTCCCCAAAGGCAGAGGACAGGCCCTTTGCTCGGGAGTTCGTGGACAAGTGGCTGCCGGTTGACCAGTACATTGGCGGTGTGGAGCACGCGATTCTTCATCTGCTCTATGCCAGGTTCATCACGAAGGTGCTCCACAGCCTCGGCGAAATCTCTTTCGATGAGCCCTTCGGAAGCTTGTTCACTCAGGGAATGATATGCAGGGTCAGCCCTCTGTCAGGGAAGCTGGAGAAGATGTCGAAGTCGAAGGGCAACGTTGTCAGCCCCGATGCTCTCATAGAGAAGTACGGCGCCGACACGGTCCGGCTCTACACTCTTTTCATCGGTCCCCCGGAGAAGGACGCCGAGTGGAGCGATGCCGGCGTTGAAGGAGCGTACCGGTTCCTGAAGCGTGTGTGGCGCATGACAACGAAACATCTTGACATCCTGCGAGAATTCAAGCCGGCGGAACTCTCTGCTGCGGAAGGGCTGTCCGCCGAGGCAAAAGAGTTGAGACGGGCGTGCCATAAAACTATTAAGAAGGTAACGGAAGAGATTGAGGGCGGCTTCCGCTTCAACACAGCCATCGCAGCGGTCATGGAGCTTGTAAACTTGATCTACCTGTGGGAGGAGAAGCTCTTCGGCGAAGAGGGCGCCGGAAAAGCTGTTCTGGCGGAGGCATTGGCGGCGGTTATCCGTCTTATTTCGCCCTTCGTGCCCCACATCTCGGAGGAGCTGTGGCACAGGTTGGGTAACACGGAGAGCATCTTCGCGGTGCCGTGGATTACCTACGAAGAGTCCCTCCTGAAAGCTGAGCAAATCGAGGTCGTCATCCAGATAAATGGCAAAGTGAGAAGTCGCATTGTGGTTTCCGCCTCGGCGAGCGAGGAGGAGATAAGGGAAGCAGCCCTGAACGACGAGAGAATACGGCAGTGGGTTTCAGGCAAGAAAATCCTCAGGACCATTGTCGTCGCGAAGAAGCTCGTAAACCTGGTTGTCAGGTGAGCCAGCGGGCTTAGCAAATAGGTTCGCAAATACGGTGGCGTAAGGTGCTCGGCGAAGGGAGCTTCTTTGAGAGGATGAACAGGATTCACGACATCCAGTCTATCCTGTTATCTTGTCGAAAAAAGAATACGTTCCCGAGCTTGTCAATCAGAGCACTTAGGCTGCGAGGAGAAAGGGGGCAATCGGAGAATGTTCGACCTTACCAGAGGTGAGGAGTTGACGGCCCTGATTGCTGTCGCGCTGCTGGGGGCTGCGGCGTCGGCAGTTTGCCTCCTCAGGGGAGACAAAGGGAAAGCCGTAGAAATTCCTTTGAACAACTCCCGTGAAATGGTTGTCCAAAGAAAAGGGAGAAACCCTCAGGGAAAAATCCTGGTGCACGTCTCCGGAGAGGTTCAGACAAAGGGAGTGTTCGAGCTGGGCGCCGGCTCGAGGATAAGGGACGCTATTGAGCTGGCTCGTGCCACGGAGAACGGCGACCTGGAATCGCTCAACCTGGCGGCTACCCTTGTGGACGGCGAGCGCATCGTCGTCCCCGGAAAAGGAAGCGTGTCCGGGAGAAAAGGACAGCCCGGGCCCGCCAAAGGCGCCGGCGCAATCAATGTCAACACAGCCACCCAGGAGGAGCTCGAATTTCTCCCGGGGATAGGCCCGGTGATTGCCGCGAGGATCGTTGAGTTTCGGAAGACGCGAAAGTTCGAGAAAGTTGATGATTTGCTGGAGGTCAAGAGAATTGGCCCCGTGACTCTTGAGAAGGTCAGAGAATACGTTTGTGTAAAATGAACGGCGGGGCGTACCTCGGGACTTTGCGAAATAGGCAGCGCCTGCTCGGACCAGATTGGAAGTAGTTTCCGCGATAGACCCAAATCATGGTTTCAAAAATGGGGAGAGCGAAAGTGCACGCAATACGCAGAAAAAGGCTGCTGTTTCTACCTCTGCTGCTCGTTGTAGCCCTGGGGGCGACATCGCGGGGCTCGTGGGAGCTTATTGACAGGTTCAAGAATGTGTCCGTAGGCGAATGGGTGAAGCTGAGATACAGCAGGACCTCGGAGCATCTTTTGCTCGTGGCAGCGAAGGACGAGGAGACCATGACCCTCGAGGAGATGGTAAAAGAGCAAGGCTACATCACGAGCTGGATGCAGATTGTGGTGGACTTGAAGAAAGGGTTGCCGGTCCTGGCCAGAAAAAGGATGCCGAGGGGAGGAATCCGCGAAATCAAGATAGAAGGCAAAGAGTCCGGCCTGAACGAGGACTTCTACGCCATCCTCACGGCGAGATTCTGGGAAGAGCCGAAGACACAGAGGGTGGTCGTCCCTGCGGGTGTTTTTTCGTGCAAGTCCTATCATGCTGTTTACAACAAGAAGTTCATCAGGATATTTTTCTCGAACAAGATACCTCTCTATCCGGTGAAAGTTGTGATACCGGGCTATAATCTTATTATCAGGTTGGTGGCTTTCGGAAAAGGAATGGAGTCCCATTTCTCGCCGATGCAAGGTGTGATACCCCGGCAGCGTTCCGGGGAAGCTTCAGCCGAAGAGTCCTCGCCCGCGGCGGAGTGCCCGGAAACGGGGTGTAGGACCGAGCGTGGTACTTAGTGGCAGAAATCGGCGTACGATGTGTCACTCCCTTCGGATTACCTTCCTTGGCGGTGAGATGGCATCTTAGAGTAGATTTGCTCCCTTTCGTGGCGATTTAGCCGGGCTCACTTTCGTACGTGGCCGGTTGTGATGTTACGCGAACTTTGGCAATCAAGTACTAGCTCTTGAAAACGACGGCTAATACTTTGTATACAATGTGGGAGCGATTGGTTGGTGCAGGCGGGCCAGATTCGGGCTAGGTATCAGAAGCACACGGGAACCATACTCGGCCAACCGGCGAGGGTGCGCGCCCAGGTCGTGCGCCGGGTCTGCGAAACGTTCGCAAAGAACTACGGAAAGCCGCGTCTAGGAAATCCAAGAAAGCCGTTGGAAGATTTGGTCTACATAATAATCTCTAACAAGACCTCGACGGAAATGGCCATATCCACTTATCGGAATGTAAGAGACACATTCCCAAGCTGGGCGGACGTCCTCAGTTCACATCATTCGGTGCTGCGTTCGGTTCTGGAGCCCGCAGGCCTTTCCAAAGTCAAGTCCAAACAGATCCGCGCGGCAATGAGGAAAATCAAGAACGACTTTGGATCGTGCAGCCTCGATGCCCTAAAACGAAGATCGGAGCGTGAAATCGAACAGTACTTGGTGTCCTTACCTGGAGTGTCGGAAAAGGTCGCGAAGTGCGTGATGATGTTCACCCTCAATGGGGACGTTTTGCCTGTAGACGCCCACGTCCACAGGATAGCAACAAGGCTTGGTTGGACCGCAAGAAAGCGAGCCGACCAATGCCATAATGAGTTAGAAGCCTTGATTCCTCCCAAACGTCGTTACGCTTTTCACGTCGATTGTATCGTGCACGGCAGATCAATTTGTCGGCCGAACCAGCCGCGTTGTGGTCAGTGTTGCATAAGCAGATATTGCGAGTATCGGAGCGTATCTCGGTGAAGAGGAAACGTCCTATCGCAATAGACATCTTTTGCGGAGCGGGCGGAATGTCGCTTGGCTTTGAGCAAGCGGGATTCGATATTGCCGTGGGTGTGGACTCAGATCCTATACATTTGGAGACGTATTCACGGAACTTCCCTGGCTGCTCCACAGTTTGTGCCGATATATCCAGAATCACCGGCCGGCAAATCCTTTCGAAAGCAAGACTGGACGGGAGGGACATCCACGTCCTATTTGGGGGTCCGCCATGTCAAGGCTTTTCGCTTATTGGCAGACGACGGGCCGACGACTCTCGAAATGCATTGATCTATCATTTCGCGCGGCTGGTGCGTGAACTGAAACCGCTCTATTTTGTGGCGGAGAATGTAGAAGGCCTCCTCCGGGGAGAAGTGGCCGATGTTCTCCGATCTTTTGTTCGACGAGTGAAAAGAGCAGGATACGGCGTGGTTGAGACTATCATATCTTTGGACGCAAGCGACTTTGGGGTCCCGCAACGGCGAAGGCGCGTCTTCATTTTGGGATATCAAAAGGGACTGCCAGCCCTTGAGTATCCACTGCCGCTTTCATTCAGCAATCCCGATGGGAGGGTTGTTCGTCCGTGCGTTTGGGACGCGATAGGCGATTTACCGAACGTGGATGATTTTGGGCAGCTATTGACAACCGACGTTTTCCGCGGTCCGCTCGGGTCCCCAAGTGATTATGCCAGTGTTCTGCGCGGCGACAGACCCGACCCCGAAGATGCGTCCCGAAAAAGAAAGCGGAATCCCGACGGTCTCACGGGGTGCTTGCGTACCGTTCATTCGCCAGATACCGTTCGCCGTTTTGCGCATACCGGGCCTGGAACGCATGAGCCAATCAGCCGGTTTTATCGTCTAACCCAGAATGGATTGGCACCCACACTACGTGCCGGCACCGGCAGATCACATGGCTCTTTTACTGCACCCCGGCCGATACATCCTATCTACCCTCGATGTATCACAGTCCGAGAAGCGGCGCGTCTACATTCATTCCCAGACTGGTTTTCTTTTCACCCGACAAAGTGGCATGGATTTCGGCAGGTGGGGAATTCTGTACCTCCGCTTCTTGCCAGGGCAATCGCAAGAAGTATTGTGAGAACACTATCATAAGGATATTTGGCATGGAGAAGATCACTAATAAAGACGAAAATAGGGTCGACGCCAGTCCCACAAAAGATTTCTTCATCTCCATGCTCGTCAGAGACATCGGATTGATTCGAGCCATTATCGACCTTGTTGACAATTGCTTGGACGGTGCGCGACGTCTCCGCGAAAGCCAGGACTATTCGGGCCTCTGGGTTCGAATCGAAGCGGCCAAAGACCAATTCAAGATTTCCGATAATTGTGGGGGAATTCCTGTTGAGATCGCTCGGAGCTACGCCTTCCGATTTGGGCGTCCGAAGGATATGCCTCCGACGCTGCATTCTGTGGGCCAGTTTGGCGTCGGCATGAAACGAGCTTTGTTCAAGCTTGGAAAGGAATTCACCGTCGAATCCAAGACTGACACTTCGCATTTTTTGGTAGAGGTAGATGTAGAAGAGTGGAAGAAAGAGGACAAAAAATGGGAATTCAAATTCAAAATCCTGGAAGATCCTTTGCCCGAGATTACACCAGAAGTCAATCGAGGCACAACGATAACCGTTGCCTCCCTCCATGAGAGCATTGCAGAAGAATTTGATCTCGAGAATTTCCAGAACCGCTTGAGAGCAGAATTAGAAGCCGCGCATGAAGAATCGTTGACGAGTAAACTTCAGATCACATTGAACGGAGTCCCGTTGGAATTTCGCGTGGCTCAGCTATTGCATTCAGATGGGTTGCGGCCCGCCTTTCAAGAAATGGAATTTGAGGAAGCCGGCCGTCCTATGGTTAAGGTTAAGATTTACGCGGGTGTCTCCGAGTCAAGACCATCCGCTGCTGGGTGGTATGTTTATTGTAACGGGCGATCTATCCTTGAAGCCGACCAAACGATGACAACCGGTTGGGGAGCGGGAGAGGAGACGACTATCCCCAAGTACCACAACCAGTTTGCACGGTTCCGGGGTTACGTCTTTTTCGACTGCGACGACGCTGAACGCCTTCCCTGGAATACAACCAAAACGGGCGTCGATGTGGACGCTCGCCTATTTCGCTCCGTACGACAGAAGATGATCACTATGATGCGTCCTGTCATCGATTTCTTGAACAGGTTGGACGCTGAAAAAAGCCCAGAAGTGCAATCGACGCCTTTGACGGATGGAATCGAAGAAGCCCAAAGCGGTAAACTCCAGGATGTCCAGACTTCTGACACGTTCACTGCCCTGCAGGCCGACCAACCCCCCACACTGGGGACTAAGCGAGAGCGGAGAATTCAATACAGTAAGCCTTCAGAGCGAATCGAGAAGGTAAGAACGGCACTGAGAGTTTCAACGCTTAAGGAAGTGGGAGAGGGTACTTTCGATTACTACTATAAAATGGAGTGTGAGGACTAATGCCTGCCAGTTACGAACAGATAAATTATAACCTTCGCCCAGCAAAGCAGATCGAACGCAGGATGCTGTGCGAAGCGTTTCATCGTCTTTCGGAGTTTGGCACTGTCAGGTCATACAGATACATTGGCTTCGGATCGATCTACTTCAGAGACTTTGTCTTACTTCATAAGGAATTCGGCATCAGCAACATGATCAGCATAGAAAGAGACCTGGAGAAGCAGGAACGTTTCCGGTTCAACCGACCTTTTGGGTGCATAGAACTCCGCTTCGGGGACTCGAACGAGATACTTCCGACATTGCCATGGGATGTGAGGACTATTGTCTGGCTGGATTACGATTATCAGTTAGACAAAGGCGTGCTTACAGACATATCGTGGTTCTGTGCAAACGCGCTCTCGGGAAGTGTGCTTGTTGTCACCGTCGATGCTCGACCGGCATCAATCAAGAACGTGTTAGAGGAGTTTTCACAACATATTGGCGAGGAGAGGGTTCCTTCCGGCACAGGGAGCAAAGATCTGATGCACTGGGGTACCGCCCTTGTTGCGAGACGAGTTATTAACAATCATATCCTGGACGAACTTAACTCCAGAAGCGGTGGAAGGGCATCCGGTAGTAGATTTCGATACAAACAGTTGTTTCATTTCCATTATCAAGATACCGCTAAGATGCTGACGGTTGGCGGAGTTCTTTATGACGAAGGCCAGGCCGGCAAGGTTGATGCATGCCGCTTTGGCGACTTGGCCTTTATAAAGTCAGAAGACGATCCGCATAAGATCGAGGTGCCAAAGCTGACATACAGGGAGCTTCAGCACCTGGATGCTCAACTCCCCACACGCGAGTACAGGACATTGGACGGAAAGGGAATACCTCAAACGGATTTGGAGAGATACGCTAAAGTCTATAGGTACTTTCCCAACTTCGCCGAAATCGAGACGTGAGAGAGCGCTAAGCGGAAGGGGCGTGCGACGGAATAACGGACCTAGCACTTAGTGGCACAAATCGGCGCGCGATGTCTCACTTCTCTCGCATTCCCTTCCCTGGCGGTGAGATGCCATCTTGGAGTAGATTCGCTGGCCTTCGTGGGAATTTACCGGAGCTCACTTTGCTATGTGGCCCCTTCTGATCTCGCGCGAACTTTCGCGATGAAGTACTAAGTACGTGCCCTGCACGTAAAACACAGTTTTTTTGCGGGAGAACCGCGACATTCGATCTCATGATTAAGATTCGCTCGTTGACCAAGACCTTTACAAAGGACGGAGAGAAGCTTGTAGTTCTCGACCACATTGACCTCGACATTGCGAGAGGCGATTTTGTAATGGTGCTGGGCGAATCGGGCTCGGGCAAGACCACCCTATTGAACATACTCGGTTCGATTGACACCGCGGATTCCGGGGAGATAACCATCGAGGGATTCGGCGATATTCTTTCGGCGAGCGACAGGAGGTTGGCGGAGTACCGCAACCGCATCGTGGGGCACATTTTTCAGACATTCAATCTGAAGAAAATCTATACGGCTTACGCAAACGTGAAAGTTCCCCTGCTTTTCGGCAACGTGCCGGTTCTCGCGGCCAACGAGAGGATTATGCGTTCGCTGGAGCGCGTGGGGTTGGCGGAGCGGGCGCACTACCGTCCACCCGAGCTTTCGGAGGGCCAGTGTCAAAGGGTAGCTATCGCCCGAGCCATCGTCAACGAACCTCAGATTCTCCTTGCGGATGAGCCCACAGGTAATCTCGACCCAAAAACCGCCAGGAAGATCATGGACCTGCTTGTCAGCCTCAACCGCGACGATGACACGACGCTTCTCATGGTCACTCATGATGTTTCCATGTTGCAATATGCGAGAAAGACGATAAGCCTCGATGGCGGCAAAATCGTTGTCAGGGAGAAATGATAAGCAGCCGGCACTGCGCTCGGCACAGCCCAGCACAGCGGAGGGCCGCCCATTAGTGCTCTGGTTGGCAAATAGAGTGAGATATAGTGCTCGGTGGAAGGAACTTTCCAGACAGGATAACAGGATAGAGCAGACCGTTCGACGCATGTGAGCTAGGCAGTAAATCATAAGCCTTGGCGCCCTTGGCGTCTTGGCGAGAGAAAATGGAAAAAGGGGAGGCCTCTGGCAGAGGCGCAAAGTCCCGTCCATCCTGTTATGCTGTCAGAAGAAGAATACATCCCCGGACTTATGAATCAGAGCAGTTAGTCCCGCGCTCCGCGGCAGGCAGCGCGAATCCGCGAGAGGAAAAATGGTCTGGAAGAACTTGCTTTTCATATCGGTGAAAGACCTCTTCGCCCGGAAGGGAAGGCTTCTGCTGACGATGCTGGGCATCACCGTGGGCGTTGCATCTCTCCTTTTCCTCCTTTCCCTGACGGCGGCCGTCAAGAAGAAAGTTCTCACGGAAGTGCTGGGGACGATTCCCGAAACGCAGTTGGACGTCACGCCGCAAGAGGTGGATATCGGGGCTCTGAGGGTGACGAAGGCGAACGTCCCACCGCTTGATGACAAGAGAATCGAGGAGATACGCAGGTCAGTTCCCGGGATAAGGGAAATCTATGGGACGGAATCGCTCGGCATACCCGCGAGGATGATAGTGGAGTTCAAAGGAAAACTTCTGAGTGCTCTCTCACGCGGATTCGACACCGAATGCGGCGTATCGGGACTGCCCGCAAAGCTCGTCGAGGACGGACTGGAAAACCCGGAGGAGTACGTCTTCAAAAAGGACGAGCCGCCGGTCCCCATCGTTCTTTCCACGCACCTGGTCGAGATGTACAACCATCACTTCACCGAGGTACTGGGGATTCCCAAGGTGAATCCAAACTGGATCAAAAAGCAAGAATTCCATCTCTCTATGGGGGAATCTCCTGTTGCCAGCACCAAGCGGGTTATAGGTCCCTTCCGATGCAAGCTGGTGGGGATCTCGCGTCGGGCGCCCATATCGAGCGTTACGGTGCCGCCGCAATACATCGGCTACTGGAGGAAGATGTACTTCGGCGAGGAGCAGAAACGGGTCTATCAGAAAGCAGTGATTTTCGCCAAGTCCGTCAGCAAGGTCGAGGAAATGGAAGCGAAGCTGAAGAAGATGGGATTTGATGTCGCCACGAACCGCGAGACAATCTCCAAGATTAACACAGCCTCCACGGTCATCAACGCCCTCGTCATTCTCCTCGGCGTCATCATCCTTGTCATCTCCTCGGCAAGCATCGTCAACATCCTGACGATGTCAGTGTACGAGGAGGCTACGGACATCGCAATCCTACGCTCCGTCGGGGCGAGAAAGGGACACGTTCGGGGAATCTATTTCCTGAAGGCGGGCTTCATCGGCCTGTTCGGCGCCCTGGACGGCCTGCTTATCGGCTTCATAGCCATCGCAATCACCAACAGCCTCGCACTGAAATACCTCCACGACCTCCCTTACAGGCCGGACACCTTCTTCCTTCCCTCCGTCTCCCTCGCAGCGGGGTGTTTTCTGGTGGGACTTGTCTTCAGCCTCGTAGCGGGGACAATCCCCGCCAACATCGCCGCATCACTCAACCCCTCCAAGGTCCTCCGGGAAGGATAGAGTGCACACGACTTTCCCGGGAATCCGAGCAGAGCATGCTCGCAACGCACCGCGGAATGTCCTTTCCCTCTTTGCGCCTTGGCGAGATGTTTCCCCCGCTTTGTTCCCATCCTTGCGCCTTTGCCAGAACTCTTCTCCCTGCTATTTCTCTCGCCAGGGCGCCAAGTCGCCAAGCGTGCTCCCTATCCGATTCGCAATCATCTCTGCGTCTTTGCCGAGAGATTTCTTTCGCATTCGACGGATAGGGGCCCGGCGCGCGCTCTTCACGCCCGGCCGAGGTACTGGCCCGTCCGTGTGTCAATCGTCACCTCGTCGCCAACCTTTACGAAGAGGGGCACCTGCACCGTCAATCCCGTCTCCAGAGTCGCCGGTTTAGTGTTACTGCTCACGGAATCCCCTTTCACGCCGGGGACTGTTTCCACAACTGTCAACTTGACCTGCTTGGGCAGCTCGAGCGAGACGACCTTGCCTTCGTGAAACTGGGCGTCCAGCTCCAGAGCCTCCTTGAGATACGTGCCAACGTCTCCCACGACCTCGCCAGGCAACGCGATAGTGTTGTAGTCCTCCAGGTCCATGAAATGAAAATTCTCGCCGTCCCTGTAAAGAAACTGGACTTTCCTCGGCTCAAGAGTCACGAGCTCAACGCTGTCAGTGGAGCGGAATCGCTGCTTGGTGACCTTGCCGGTTCGCAGACTTCGCAAACTGGTCTGGATGAAACCCCGGCGAGTTTCCCGGACGACGTGGGCGAAGTCGGTGACGGTGTACATCTCGTTACCAACTTTGATAATCATTCCGTTTCTTATCGCGGTTACGTTAATCATTCTACCTCCAAGGTCTTGGTGCTCTAATTCATAAGTTCGGTGACGTATGCGTTTTTTTGACGGGATAACAGGATGGACGGGATTGTTGGAATCCTATTTATCCCTGCGAAAGGTCCTTGACCTTTCGCTTTACCTCAACTTTCCGTTCTCCGAAGTTCAAAACAAGTCCTACCCCGCGTCTCGCGGGGTATCTCATGAGCACTGGCGAGGCGCCTCACGGACTTCAGTTCCATAATAACCGTATCTCCTTCGACCCCGTCGGGCCGGGGGAGTGCGAACTGGGCGACAACTTGTCAGCCAATTGCTCGTTCTTCCTGGTCTTTCAGAGTGCCCCACGGGGGTTGCGATTTACTGGATAGCTCCCATTCGTGGAACAATCCGGTCTATCCTGCTATCGTGTCGAAGGATTCTTTTTCCTGCACTATACGTTACCGTACTTGCGAACGCGTGTACTTAGTTCTCGGTGAGATACGCGGTTACGCCTTCGTCAACCTCCGGCCGCGCGCCTACCCGGGGCGGGGCTCCCGCCGTGCCAGGTCAATATGGTACTCATGGAGCTTCCGGTGGAGGGTTCTGCGGCTGATGTTCAGGATGCGGGCCGCCTTGGAGATGTTGTTCTCGTTGTTGCGGAGTGTCTCCTGAATCAGGAGCTTTTCCGCGTCTTGAAGCGAGGTGCCCGAGGGAAGAAGTATCTTTGGCCCGGATGTCTCAGCGCCCCCCTGCGAGGAAACGACAACCTCCTTCTCTTTGTGTGCCTGCCTGATGTTGGCGGGGAGTTGAGCCAACTCTATCGTGTCCCCCCGGCAGAGAACAACGAGGCTTTCGATCGCATTTCTCAATTCGCGGACATTCCCCGGCCAATCGTAAGCCATTAGAGCGTCCTGCGCATCTGCGGAGATGGAGACCACGTTTTGGTTGCTTTCCAGAGAAAACCCCGCCAGAAAGGCTCTGGCCATGATACGAATGTCTTCCTTTCTCTCCCTCAGCGGCGGAACGTTTATGGTTACCACATTGAGCCGGTAGTAGAGGTCCTCCCTAAATCGCCCGGCGTCAACCTCCTTGCGGAGGTCACGGTTGGTGGCGGTGAGCAGCCGAACATCAACCTTGATGGTCTTAATGCCGCCGACTCGCTCGAACTCCCACTGCTCGAGGAATCGCAGGAGCTTCACCTGAATCTCCGGGTCAATTTCGCTCACCTCGTCCAGGAAAAGGGTTCCTCTGTGGGCCCTCTCAAATCTCCCCGGCTTGCTCGCTACCGCCCCTGTGAAGGCGCCTTTTTCGTGTCCGAAAAGCTCGCTCTCCATCAGAGACCTTGAAAGGGCGGCGCAGTGTACGGCGATGAAAGGCTCATCTTTTCGCGGGCTGATGTTGTGGATGGCGTTGGCGATTAGCTCCTTTCCGGTGCCGCTCTCGCCAATGATGAGAACGGTCGCTTTTGTCGGGGCGACCTGCCGAATTGTCTCGAAGACGCGCTTCATAGGCGCAGAATTGCCGAGGATGTTCTCAAAACCGTACTTCTTCTGAAGGCGTTCCCTCAGCATGACGTTTTCCGCCCGGAGGCGGGCGCTTGCGAGGGCACGGCTGATGCGACTTTCGACCTCGTCCAGGTTGTAAGGCTTTTCCAGGTAATCGTAGGCGCCCTGCTTCATCGCCTCGACCGCTGTCTTATGGTCGGGATAGGCGGTCAACATGATGACCTGGGTCACGGGGCTGGTTTTCCGCGCAGCCTTCATGAGCTCAAGCCCATCCATTCCCGGCATTCGGAGGTCCGTCAGCATCAGGTCTATCTCGCCGACCTTCAAAGCCTCGAGAGCTTCCGAGGCGTCCGCGGCAAGCCGAACCTCGTACCCCAGCGGTTCGAGCCCGCGCCTCAGACCTTCCCTTGTATTCCTTTCGTCGTCAACGACGAGGATTGTACCCTTCATTTCCTTGTCCCGGGAGTTGAGGAGGAGTTTTTGAGCAGCCTTGTCTTTTTCCCACGGAGCGGAAGCGAAACGCACACGGTCGTGCCTTCGCCCTCCTTGCTGAATAGTTCCACCGCGCCGGCGTGGTCTTTGATAATCTTGTACACGATCATCAATCCCAAACCCGATCCCCCCTCCTTCGTGGTGTAATAGGGGTCGAAGACTCTGCTGAGCTTCTCCTTCGGTATGCCGGCGCCGTTGTCCGAGAACTTCACCTCGACATGAGAATCTCGCAGAGCTGTGGACACTCGAAGCACGCCCCCACCCGGCATGGCCTGAATCGCGTTTTTGATTATGTTGAAGAACGCCTGCTTCATCTGCGACTCGTCCATCATCACCGGAGGGATTCTCGAATCGTACTGTTTCTCAATCGCAATGCCCTGACCGGAAATCTCAAGGTACATGAAATCGAGAACGCCCTCGACGACGGCGTTGAAGTTGACCTCCTTGTAGTCGAGCTGGCCGGGCCGAATCGCGCCGAGGAATCTCCGCACAATTTCGTCCAGGCGTCCAATCTCCGCCCCGGCTACCTCGAGCATATCGGTCAGCTTCCGCCGGCTTTTCTTGGGGAGATGCCGAATCTCTCGTTCCATAAGCTGCAAGTGTATCGCAAGGGAATTCAGAGGGTTGCCGATCTCGTGAGCCACACCCGCCGCCAGCGTCACCAGAGCATCAAGCTTCTCCGAGCGAAAAGACTCTGCCTGGCGGTGCTTCTCTGCGGTCACGTCCCGAAGGATAAGAATAGCGCCGCAAGCCTCTCCTTCATCCAGCCTGTACGGCAGTATGTTGACCCTGAGAATCATCTGCTTCGGGTGGCGGGCCTCGATTTCCCGCTCAACAACCCTGTTCTGCACTCGCAGTTCCCTGTCGAGGAACTCGAAAAGCCGAGGGTCGGCGATGTACCCCAGAAGCGGTTTGGAAAGCGGGTTTCTCCGGGAGATGCCGAGAATCTCCCTCGCAGCCTCGTTGAGAAACATGACCCGCCCCTCGGCGTCAATAACAGCGACCCCTTCGGAGACCGATTGAAGGATTGACCACAGCAGCGATGTCTCCCGGCACAGGTCGTGGAAGTATCCCTGTACGCTGCCGGAATCAATCTTGTCGAGCCTATCGGCAACTCTCTCCCAGAAACCTTTCATTTACGAACGCCCCAAATCGCCTTCATCGTCTTACAACCAACCGTTATGCTGTACCCTCACCGCCGCCTGAATACATAGTAAGACATTGAGAGGCGTGTTTCAATCTCGAAGCGAGCCAGCCGTGTGGCTGGGTCTCCGTGGCAAGGGGAGGAGGGAGAGAGAGTTTAACGCAAAGACGCAGAGAGAAGGATGAGAAAGGCACCCCGCCATGGCGGGGCGGCAGTCCCGAGGGCGTCTCGCCCTCGGCGGGCGCCGCAGTTAGCCACCGGCTTTAGTCGGTGGTATCGGATACGCGATTCTTCTCGTGACAGCCGGCTTCAGCCCCGCCGAGGCGGGGCTTCTCGGCCAAAGGATTCATCCGAAATATGCCATGCAAATAGGCCGCACCTTCCCGAAGCGAGCCAGCGGTGTGGTTGCATCTCCGTGGCAAGGGGAGGAGGGAGAGAGAGCTTAACGCAAACGTGCAACGGCGCAGAGGGGGAGTGAATAACAATAGCCGGCCATTCCTTTGTGGCATCCCGCCGTAGGCGGGAGCCGCGAAGAAACATGGGCAAGATGCCCATGCCACGTCCCTCTGCGTGCTCTGCGCACTCTGCGGTTCCACCCTCAGCCGACGGTAACGGAGGTATTACCCTCAAAAACAGGTTGAAGTTTTTGTCGGCTGCTGTATTCTATAAGCTGAATCATTTTTCTGCGTGCTTCGCGGCCTCCGCGGTTACTGCGGCTAAGTACACGCGTTCGCAAGTACGGTGAGGTATAGTGCGGGGGGAAAAGAATCCTTGGACAGGATAACAGGATAGACTGGATTGTTCCACGAATGTGAGCTATCCAGTAAATCGCAAGCCCCGTGGGGCACTCTCAACAACCAAGAAGAACAAGCAATTGGCTGACAAGTCGTCGCAGACTTCGCACTCCCCCGCCCCGACGGGGTCGAAGGGGATACGGTCATTGCGGAACTGAAGTCCGTGAGGCGCCTCGCCAGTGCCCATGAGATACCCCGCGAGACGCGGGGTAGGCCTTGTGTTGAATTTCGGAGAACGGAAAGTTGAAGTAAAGCGAAAGGTCAAGGACCTTTCGCAGGGATAAAGAGGATTCCAAAAATCCCGTCCATCCTGTTATCCCGTCAAAAACGATACGTCACCGAATTTATAAATTGGAGCACTAAGCTATCCGCATCCCGAAACTGACCACTGCGGAGCGACCAGACCTCCCTCGAAACAATAGAGGTATGCCATGATAGTCGCAGCGACTACCCCGAATCGAGTTGACCTCGCAGGGGGAACTTTGGACATTTTCCCCCTCTACATTTTCGAAGATTTCGGGTTGACCATCAACATGGCGGTGGGCCTCACCAGCCAGGTCTGGTTGGAACAGCTCGAGAAAAAGAAGGTCGTGATTTATTCCAAAGACCTCGATCTCTCCGCCGAGGCAGCGACGGCTTCGGAACTTCGCTTGGGCGGTCCTCTCGACTTCCTCGCCAGGATCACCAGGTTCTACGATCCGCCCCCCGGCTGGAAAATCACCACCAAAAACAATGTCCGCAAAGGCTCCGGGCTCGGGGCGTCTTCCGCGCTGCTCATCGCGCTGAGCGGCGCCCTCAACCACATCCGCGACGAGAAGTACTCCCCCCTCGAAATCATTGACATCGGGGCGAACCTCGAGGCGCAGTCCATCGGCACCATGACCGGCAAGCAGGATTACTTCCCCGCCATGTTCGGCGGCCTGAACGTGATATGGTTTGACGTCACCGGCGCCAGGCGGGAGGAACTCGTCTCCGACCCATCTCTGCTCGAGGAACTTAACAAAAAGCTGGTGCTGACCTTTGCGGGCGAGCCGCGTTTCTCCGCTCTGACCAACTGGGCGATGGTGAAAAACTATCTCGATGGAAACCAGAAAACCGTTGCCAAGATGCACGCCATCAAGGAGATCGCTCTGGAGATGCACGCTGCTTTGAAGAGGGGAGACCTGATTGCCTTCGCACAGGCCCTCCGTAAGGAGTGGGAGAACAGACGAGACCTCGCGGAGGGTGTGACGAATCCAACAATTGACCGGATGATCGAAAACGCGGCAAGGAGCGGCGCAATCGCCAGCAAGCTTTGTGGGGCCGGCGGCGGAGGCTCCATGATAACTTTCGTCGAGCCGGAGAAGCGGGCAGCGGTCATCGAGTCTTTGGTCAACGACGGCGCACAGGTCATTGACTTCCGCATCTCAAACCGCGGATTGACAATCGAAACCGAGCCGGATTGACGAACTCCAGGCTCGCGGTTGCATTGATAACAGTCTTACAGAGGAGGGGAAAGTGAAAATCAGTGCCATATCGGGAAAAGCCACACAGGTCAAAACGGATGCTCTAGTTCTGGGAACTTTCGAGGGAGAAAGCAACGTTCCGCTTGCGGCGGAAGCTCTCGATCAAGCCGCAGGAGGCGTCCTCTCGGATGTCCTGAAAAAGGGCGAGTTCACAGGCAAGCACAATCAGGTCATTTACCTCCCTGCGGGGGAAAATGTCGCGGCTTCGAGAATTGTGCTGACCGGCCTCGGCAAGCGGAAGGAATACAATACCGACCAGGCGCGCCAGGCGGTGGGCAAAGCGAGCGCTTTCTGCCGGGAGCGGAGTCTGGAACATGTCGTCGTGTGGGCAGACATTTTTCTCGATACCACTGTTTTATTTGATGAGTTAGCCGTCGCCTTGGTCGAGGGAGCAATCCTCTCTCTCTACAAGTTCGCCAAGTACAAGACCGAGCCGGACGATCAGGGGAAGCAAATTGCTTGGCTGAGGGTTCTCACCGAGGACCGCACGCGATTGGCTTCCCTCCGAAAAGCTGTCGCGTACGCGGAACTCACCTCCCAGGCAGCTAACCGCGCCCGCGACCTCACCAACGCGCCTTCAAGCGAGGTGACCCCCGCCGCCCTCGCAGCCTTCGCCAGGAACCTCTCGCGCCGGGTTACTGTGAAATGCGAGGTCATGGCCCCCCCCGAGCTGAAGAAACACAACATGAACGGCATCCTCGGCGTCGGACAAGGCAGCTCCAACACACCACGCTTTATCATCCTCGAACACCTTCCCGCGAAGTCTTCCGGCGGGCCGATAGTCCTCGTCGGCAAGGGAATCACTTTCGATAGCGGCGGCATCTCCATCAAGCCCTCCGCGAAGATGGACCAAATGAAAGGAGATATGGCGGGAGCAGCGGCTGTACTGTGCACGCTGGATGTTGTCTCGCAACTGAATCTGCCGCTGCACGTCGTCGGGCTTGTGCCTGCCGCGGAAAACCTTCCCAGCGGCACAGCCTACAAGCCGGGAGATATACTCCGCACCGCATCCGGGAAGACCGTCGAGATTCTCAGCACCGACGCCGAGGGAAGGCTTCTCCTCGCCGACGCCCTCCATTACGCCACAGGTTACAAACCGCAAGCTGTCATTGACCTCGCCACCCTGACCGGCGCCTGTATCATCGCCCTCGGAGAGCATGCCAGCGGCCTTCTGGGCACAGACCGAAGGCTCATCGAAAAGATTAAACGAGCCGCGGAAATCACCTGGGAGAGGGTATGGGAACTTCCCCTCTGGGACGATTACGCGGAGCCGTTGAAGAGCGAGGTCGCCGATACGACCAACACCGGCGGGAGACCGGCTCAGACAATCGTCGCCGCGAAGTTCCTCCAGAAATTCATCGGGGATTATCCGTGGGCTCACCTCGACATCGCCGGCACTTTCGGCGTCGAAAAGGAGAAGCCGTACAAGCCTAAAGGCGCCACTGGCGTCGGCGTCAGGCTACTCACGCGGCTCCTGAGCGACTGGCGGTCATAGCTCTCTCCACCCTATGGACGGTGTCCGCCATCTCGTCAGGCGCCCGCGCAACGGTCGCCTTGGTGCGAAGCCGGAGCACAACGCCGAGAAGGAGTCAACGCGCCTCTACCTTGTAGAAGTTGCATTCCTTGTCAGCAGCGCTCTTGTCCCTCCACATCCCCCTCTCGGTGGTTCCTACGTCCAGCCAGTTCGCCAGATCCTGGCTGCGCAATATGCGGTAGCTCGCCCCTTTGACCGCGTCCGACCCGATCGGAACCGATGAATCGTCGTCGTACAAAACGGATTTCACGGCAGGCCGTTCGACACCGGGCGGGTCCTGCTGGGAGGTCCGAGCGGCATGCGCGCCCTGCTCCTGAACCCAAGACGAGCCGGAAATTCGTAGGTCCACCCCCCCCTCGATACGAGGGGCCAAAACTTATGGACCATTTCGTTCCGGCGTCGTTTTCGCCTTCTTCCGCGGATGCCCGCAGCAAAGCTGCGAACACGAAAACACACAGAAAAGCAAGAAATGAGAACTGTGGGATAGTCTTCATCGCGGATCCTCCGTTTAGGGACAAAAAGAATATGCTTACCCCGCCAGAAAAAACGGTCACCCTCTGCACGCGTGACCCTCTTTGGTTTATCTAAAGGCCATCGCCATTAGTTTGTGAAGTAGTTTCTGGGGAGTTTTCGTAATGCCTCACTTACGGGCGGGAATGGCTGTATTCCGGTGGGCCAGGTTGCCGAGGGTAACGCCGCCGTCCCGGCGGCAGTCCCGAGGGCGTCCCGCCCTCGGCGGGGGCAGGATGCCCCCGAGACAGCCGGCAAGATGCCAGCGTTACGGGCCCTGTGTGCGCATTGTACGGTTCCAGCTTCAGCCACCCATAAGTGAGGCCTTACGGAGTTTTCCGCTACGGCGCGCCTTTCCTGACGGCCAATGCCCGCCCTCACCCTGCTCCTGCAGGCCAAGCGACGCGGCTCGGGCGCCGTGATAGAGGAGTTCATGGGGCCTTACGCGACGATAGTTTTGTCCCTCGGATAACCTCTCGGCACAGGGCGTCTCGCTTTCGAGCCGCGGAAAAAGCAGCCCGTTTGGATGAACCTTGCGCATTGGAAAAAGGAGATTGACGGCAGGGACGCGGTAACTCTCGCGCTCGGGAAAGAATATGCGTCCGGAAAGGCGAGGGGCGAGAGGAATAACCGCTTTTCTCTCGCCCCTTTTCGTTAGCCTGTCGGCGTCTTGGGTACGCCGGCATGGGCAGTGACATTTATACGCTTACAATGTCCAGCCCTTGCGGTACTCTGTGCGGATGAGCTGGTTCGCCTTGGCGTTGTTGGTGACTTTTAGGTTTGCGGCGTCCCACTCGAGCTTCTCACCGGGGACGCGCATTGCGACGTTGCCCAACACGACCATCTCCGTGAGCGGGCCGGCGTAATTGAAATTGGACATCGCCGGCGGGCCGCCCTTGCACGCGAGAATCCACTCTCTGTGGTGGCCGGGCGAGCGGGGGATGAACTCTGCCGGCCCCTTGAATCCTTCGAATTTCCGCTTCGGGAGGAGACGATATGTGTCGCCTGTGTCGCCCGGAGAGTACAGCTTGCCCTTTTCACCGATTATCAATGAGCCGCTATTTGAAACCTTTTCGCCCTCGAAGAGCTCCGCCGGCGGCTTCTTGAATTTGTCGTACCAGGTGAAACTTAAGGGCGGGAGGTTACCGCGGGCGGGGAACTCGTAGCGGATGATGGACCACTCCGGGGCAGTCTCGGGATTCAACTCCGACACTTCCGCGACGATGCTGGTTGGGGCGCCGAGCTTCAATCCCCAGTACGGCATGTTCATGGTGTGGCAGGCCATGTCTCCAAGAGATCCTGTTCCGTAGTCCCACCAGCCTCGCCATTTGAATGGCAGGTAGATAGGGTCGTAAGGACGAAACGGCGCTGGCCCGAGCCAGAGGTCCCACTCGAGGCCTGACGGAGCCTGAGGAGCGATGCCGCCGCCGTGAAGTGCATTCTTCACGCCTGCGTGTTGCAGGATAGCGTCTGAGCCCTGAGGCCAAATCGGGCGGTCGGTCCAGACATGGACTTCCCTAACGGGCCCGAGAACTCCGGTCTGGAGCAGTTCGACCGCGCGGCGAAGGCCGTCGCTGGCGGTCCCCTGATTCCCCATCTGGGTGGCGACTTTGTACTTGGCCGCGGTTTCCCTCATCACCCGGGCCTCGTAAACAGTGTGCGTCATCGGCTTCTCGCAATAGACGTGTTTTCCGAGCTTCATTGCCATCACTGCGGCCGGGGCATGAACGTGGTCGGGGGTGGCGACAACCACAGCGTCAATGTTCTTGTGCTCCTTTTCGAGCATTACCCGGAAGTCTTTGTACCTTCTGGCCTTGGGAAAGCTCTTGAACGTTCCGCCGGCACGGCTCCTGTCAACGTCGCACAAGGCGACGATGTTCTCGCTTTTGACACCGTCAATGTCCCCGGAGCCCCGCCCGCCTACGCCAATTCCGGCGATGTTGAGCTTCTCGTTGGGCGACTTCATTCCGGCCCAGACCGTGCGATGGGCTGCCCAGAAGCCGGCGCCCGCCAGAGCCGTGCTCTTCAAAAAATCGCGTCGGTTGATTTGGTGGGTCATAAGCATTCTCCTTTTTCTTGTTGGCAAATCCTCCTTCTGTGTACGAAGCCGAAGCATCACGGTCATGCCGGTCATTTTTCGGCTCATTGTACGCCGGTCAATCAATCTCCGCAAGGGGTTTTGCACCAGGAGTTTCCCCAAAAATTTGGCTATATTGGCAACATAAGCTGCGGATCGG
>CAZXGF010000058.1:0-25735 GCA_964640185.1 uncultured Verrucomicrobiota bacterium
GCAGCACAGACCATAAGCTCTGCCCAAATCAGGGGCTTTTCGGCTGAATCTCTAGTACTTTAGTCGCGGCCAAAGGCTGCCTCAAGTTGCTGGCATGGCTCCTACTTTAGAGGAAAGGACATAATATGAGCGCCTCCAAAATCAGTGTTATCCTCGTTATGGCGTTTATTACGGCCATGCCTGCATGGGCACAGCGACGAAGACCGCGCCAGGATTCCAATGAGATTATCCACCTGTCAGAAATCTACATGCGGGACGTGTGCATCCTGCCGGACGCAGCATCCAAGACCTATTATATGATCGGTCCGGGCTGGAACAGCGTGCGTGTGTATACCAGTAAGGACCTCAAAACTTGGCAAGGGCCTAAAACCATTTTCAGGACACCCGAAGATATCTGGGGTGACATCCGCGTGGTGGGTATCTGGGCCCCGGAGATGCACAAGTACAAGGATAAGTACTATCTGTTTCTCACCTTCGACACACGCAACCGGTTTCCTGAACAATGGCGTGACTGGCTGCCTCGCGTGACGCGTGGTTCGCAGGTATTGGTGTCGGACACACCCACCGGTCCCTATAAGCCGTTTCAAAACCATTCCACACTGCCGACCGACATGATGACACTCGACGGCACGCTGTGGGTGGAAGACAATTTGCCTTATATGGTCTTTTGTCATGAGTGGGTTCAGATCAAGGATGGAACGGTGGAATATGTGCAACTCAAAGACGATCTGTCTGAAACCGTGGGCGAACCCAAACGTTTATTTAACGGCAGTGACGCGAAGTGGAGCAGGAAATCGGACCAATATGGCTGCCATGTCACGGACGGTCCATATCTGTACACTAGCAAATCCGGTAAACTGTTCATGATCTGGACCAGCGGCGGGTACACCGGTTACACCTTAGGTATTGCGATTTCTCCCTCGGGCAAGCTGGCCGGTCCCTGGCAACAGCAGAATGAACCTTTGTACAAGAAAGATGGCGGTCATGGTATGCTGTTTACGACATTTGACGGCAAACTAATGATGGTCCTGCATTCACCTAACCGGCGTGAAGCACAGCCCAAGACCTTCGAAGTGCAAGATACCGGTGAGACTCTGAAGATAATCAACGAATTCACCGGAAAATAGTGTGTGTACAACAGATTGCGAATATGACAATAACGGTGTGTCGACGCGTGAGTAACCCAAGTCCTGTGGAACAAGCCGGTACGCGATGCGGAAAGGGAATGCTGGCTGACGGATTGCCGTGATAAGGAATGAGTGTGAAGGGCGGTAGGAAACTGTGGCGGGTAACGGTCTAAAACCGTGGCACCTCGGGTGTACTTATCCTACGTGAGATAAGGTGTCAACGTATTTCTATTTCCTCTCCACTACAATTGTGTTGGCTTTGTCTGCCTACTCTCTTCAGGCTGAGAAGGGGTTGTTTCAGTCTGCGATTCGACTCTCGAAGTCTGTAGCTGGGCCCATTGTCCTCGATGATGTGCCCCCGGTGAGTCAGCCGATTTCGCAACCTTGCGCACAGGTCTCCAACACATTCTCAGCTCATGGCAACTTATGGCCTAAATTGCGCACTTCCGCCATTCAATCGCCCTACTCTGAACGAAAGGAAAGAAACGCTCGTAAAGGAAGCCTGAATTGACTATCGCGCGCTTTCGCCACAGTACGGCGCGTGAATTCGAAAAGTGGGGGCAGTCCATCCAAGATAGGGGTCAGCGGGATAGGTTCCGCGGCTGTGGTCGAGTTGAATGGCGAAAACGCTATCCGGTTGCGTGCAATCCACTGTGTTGCAGTTGACTATGAGCACGCAGCTTGCGCATATTCACTGAAAGAAGGTTCGCTTCTTAGAACACGCCTCTTTTCATGTGGGACAGCGTACTTCTCAAGCCCAGACATGACGGCCGTCGATCTTCCTTTCGTGCCAGTTCACTGCCGCTCGGATATCCGTTCTGCACGACTCGGGCTCGCACACTGGTTCTTCAACGGCGAAGATGACCTTGCCCCAGAAAGTGCCCCAGGTTTTAAGTTAGAATCTGGGCGGAACTCCCAAGCAAAGGAGGCAGGGTCACTATCACCTCTTTCCCGACACTGGAACGAATAGGGGCGAGAAGGACAGAAGAATCCTGCAGGTCCCGATCCAACTGCGCGCGCTCCACGTAAACGCAGAAAGGGCGGTAGCGGTAAATGTTACTCTTGTCGCGCGTCTGGCACTCGGGTCCTGTACCTGCCACCTCCGCGCTTTCCGCAGTTGCTGCAAATATGCCGTTGAAAAACTCCGAATATATGGTAAATTACTACACGAACGCAAGGGCAAGGGCAAAAAAAGGGCGTGGCATTCGCGACGCTACGCCAAGGTAGCGGATCAGGTCGCGCGACCTTTTCGGGGATAGCAAGATGGTGGGGCACTTCGCTTCAGCTAGGGGAAGGGGAATACAGGGCGTCACTTCTCGCAAGGAAGCCTGTGCTTGCCTGCGTTTGAAAACCGACGCAGAGTTGTCACTACAGCCGCTCCGATCCGAGAACCTTCCGCGTGGTGGATCTTCACCCTCCTTCAAACCAGTAATCCCCAAAGAGATTGCCTCGCTTGCCGGGCCGACTGTGGGTCATGTGTGTGGTCTACAAGCCAGCCGCGAAGGCAAGGGGAGCACGATTTGCTGGCGTCGGTTTGGGAGCTACAAGTCACAACCGTTTAGGCGAGGAGTGTCGGGTTCGTCCATTCGTGATAACGACCTAACATCTGTAGCCGTGGAATATCGTCTGGAGGGGGAAGCATTGTACCTTCTCTGGCGTGGATGTTCGCATTATGTCTGCCGAGCTGCCATTGGAGGCAAATAAGTACTGGGCCACGCCCCTTGAGGGGGCTCTTGGCTGTTTCTGGAGGTGACGAGATGCCCGAGCAGAATAAGACAAGAAGGCAACTCATGGATCAATTGGGAGCAATGCGCCGGCGCATTGCCGAGCTGGAGGAGGCGGAAACCACGCGCAAGCGAGCAGAGGAAGCTCTTGTAGAGAGCGCGGAGAGATACAGGGTTCTGTTGGAGTCGATCACCGAGGGCATCCTGGTCCAGGACCGTGAATTTCGATGCCTTCTGGTAAACGATGAACTTGCGCGCATGGCGCAAATGCCCAAAGAGAAGCTGCTGGGGAGCAAGATGACCGATCTGTTCCCGGGTGTCGAGCGAAGCGTGTTCTACAAAACATACAAGAAAGTTATGGAAACTGGTCAGCCGGCTGTTGCTTCTGATGTGTTTGTGTTCGAGGACGGGCGAAGGTGTTGGTACGAGGTGCATGTGTATGCTGCTCCTGAAGGTGTTCTGGCCATAGTCGTTGACATCACCAAGAGCAAAAAGGCGATGGAAAAGCTTAGACAATATAAGTTTATGGTGGAATCTGCTCAGGACGCCATCTTTTTTAAGGACTTGGAGAGCCGATATATTATCGCCAACAACAAAACTGTCGAGGCTTTTGGATTATCTCCCGGGGAAGTCATTGGAAAGAACGATTATGAACTGATGCGCGAGCAAGAAGAAGCCAGAAAAAACGTTGACGATGACCGGCTTGTTTTTGAGAGAGGCAAGCCAACAGAAGTTATCAAGCACATGACCGGAGCAGATGGAACGGAACGCTGGTTTCAGGCAATAAAGGTTCCGCAGCTCAATGATAAAGGGGAAGTGATAGGACTTGTCGGTATCGCCAGAGACATCAGCGAGCTTAAGCGGGCGCAGGAGGCACTGGAAAAATCCAGGACCGAGCTTAGGAGCATCCTCTCATCCATGAATGATTTGGTGTTCGGTTTTGACAGTGAAGGCAGATTTACCTTTTGCCACGACCCGACTCACTCAGAACTGTATGCAACCAGTGAGAAGTTTATGGGGAAGAAACACACGGAAGTGATGCCTCCCGAGGTCAACGAGCTTTTTCTCGAGGCCTTTGCGAAGAACAAGAAGGGACAAGTGGCTGAATACGAATATTCTCTCCAAATGCATGGCGATACACGGTGGTACTCTGTGAAGTTGTCTCCTATGCTGCTGAGGGGCGAGTTCATCGGTTCGGTGGCAGTAATACGGAATGTCACCGAGCGCAAACGAGCAGAGCAAGAACTTATTACTTATCAAGAGCGGCTGCGGTCCCTGGCGTCCGCATTGGCGCTGGCTGAGGAACGAGAGCGTCGGCGTATCGCAACGGCCCTTCACGACGGGATCGGTCAAACTCTGGCTGTCACCAAGTTAAAGCTGGACGCCCTGAAAGCCCGGGACTTTTCGCCTAATGACAGCTCTTCCTTGGAGGAAATTGGCGGACTTCTCTCGGAAATAATTCAAAGCACACGGTCGCTGACATTTGAGCTGAGTCCTCCTGTCCTCTATGAACTTGGTCTTGAGGCGGCGATCCAGTGGCTCACCGAACGACTGGCTGAGCAACACGGCATCCGGTGTGATTTTGCAGACGACAGGAAGAGCAAACCCTTGGACGAAAGTGTTCGCGTGGTTCTGTTCCAGGCGGTGCGTGAGTTGTTGAACAATGTTGTCAAGCATTCACAAGCAAAAAGAGCACAAGTAGCCGTTAAGAAAAGCGGCGATACAATATGTATTCGCGTTAAAGACGATGGGGCGGGGTTCGACCCGGCGAGCATAGGTTCCGAGGTAACCAGGTCGGCAGGGTTTGGCCTCTTCAATATTCGCGAGCGATTGGGTCAATTCGGGGGCTCTATTGATGTTAAATCTCAACCAGGCCAGGCTACGCGGGTTACCCTGATCGCGCCGCTGCGCTGCATCCCAAAAGATCAAAGGACGCCGGGGAATGGTGAGGACAAGGATTCTTCTCGTCGATGATCACAAGATTATTCGGGAGGGCTTAATCGGCCTGCTTCAACAGCAGGACGGGATCGAAGTGGCTGCCGAGGCCGAGAACGGACGAACGGCTGTAGAGCTCATGAAAAAACTGGCCGTTGATGTGGTGGTAATGGACGTCACAATGACTGAGTTGAACGGGATTGACGCCTGTCGCGAGATTCTCGCCGTCAATTCCTGCGTGAAAGTAGTCGCCCTATCAATGCATTCTGACAAGCGGCTCGTAGCGGGAATGCTCAGGGCGGGAGCGTCCGGTTACGTCCTCAAGGACTGCGCGTTCGAGGAACTTGTCCGCGCCATCCACGCCGCTGTTGCGAATGAAACGTACCTGTGCCCAGCAATCGCCAATGTTGTGGTTGAAGACTATATGGGTTATTTGAGAAAACACAGCTCCCCCGTTGTTCCTACCCTAACGGGCAGGGAGCGCGAGGTGCTTCAGCTTCTGGCCGAAGGCAAAAATACAAAGGAGGTCGCCTCCTGTCTCCACGTGAGTGTCAAAACCGTCGAGACGCACCGCAAGCACATCATGGATAAGCTCCAGATGCATAGCATAGCCGAGCTCACGAAATATGCCGTTCGCGAAGGACTAACCCCCCTCGAAACTTGATGCGCACCGGCGGGGGAAACCACCCCCGATTGCGCCTCTCGCTCATCCCTTTCCCGATTCGAAAGTCAGGTTTATCGAAGGCGGAAATCAGGAAATCCCCGATACCGCTTCCGCTCAAAAGGGTGTTTACTATACCCCAAGAGGCCTGAGCTGGCGATAGCGCAGGTCAGAACTCAGGTCTTCTACACCAAGGATCTTGTCTGGTTGGGGATTCATATCAGGGAACCAAGCTCGCCGAAGAACGCAACAGTACAGGAGTAACACTGATTCAAAGGCGCGTCGAAGGCAAAGAACCACCGCAAGGGATCAATGCACAATCACTGTTTTGCATTTACGATAGGGGATATGAATTGGGGCAGGAGGAGTGAGAGTCCTGTTAGCCTCCTCAAGGTAAGGGAAATGATAACGATCATTTGTTGCGTGACCGTGCTTGTGTCAGTTCGCTTCGGTTTCCCTCGAAAGGTTGAGTAGGTCCGAGAAGGTTTGGTGAAACGGATTGGAGGGTGTCGCGGAACCTCTGAGGCAGGGCTTGGAGAATGCTCCGGGGATGTTCTCAATATCTGGGGGTGGGTTTCATGCAGACGTGTCAACAAGCCGCCGGGGGCCAATCGGCCATAAAGCATTTGAATTAGGAATCTACTACGGATGCCGGATTGAATGAATTACCCCACGTGCCATATTCTTCTTTTAAAGAATTGGGGAAAACGGGCCATCTCGTTGTGGTAGGAACATCCCGCATCGAACCTTGACAGCGTCATGAGCCCGTTGGCACGGAATATTTATCGAGCAGATACCAGTCAATGGGGGATATGAACCATTAAGAATCACGTCTTCTCACATTGCATAGCCGGATTGTGCCCCTGCGACAACACCTATCCAAACTACTACACCCGATCTTGTCCATTAACGCCAACTGTATAAAACACAAGGAGGACCCGAAATGTACAACGAAAACAAACCAACCATTAAAAAGAGGACTGGCAACGTTTCTTTTGTCCTCACGGCCGTGTTTTTCGTTATTTTATGGCAGGCCACTGCACTGGCTGAGGACGTGACAGGGATCTACACAAATATAGCGGGGGTCAAATTCGTGGAGGTGAACCAGGGTTGGAACATAGTCTGCCTTCCTCTTATCCCCTGCCCGTTAGCCAACGGAGAGTTGACAGCAGTCAGCGCTGGCAAGCTGTCTGACTCGTCAGCCTCCTGGGTACCGGACGAGTTCGCAGGTCACTATGTGCGAGTCTCCAACGGCCTGCAACCCTTTGCATATTTCATTACAAGCAATACTGAGACCGAACTGACTGTGTCAAAAGGTGATCCACAATCTGACGGTGTCACCGCCACATACACATACGATATACGGCCGAATCTGGAGGAGATCTTCGGCGGCGTGGATGGGCCCTTAACGGCTGGAGATGGACTGAGCACGCCCTCGGATGAGATTGTAGTCTGGGATGCAGCGGCTCAAAAAGTGGGGGAGTTGGCATTACTGCGGGATGTTCCCGGGACTGAATTCCAGGGGTGGCTGGACCTTGTTTGGAGTCCGAGCGAACTTGATATTGACGCAGACATGGGGTTTTGGGTGAGACACCACGGAGGAAAAGTGCTGTTGCCCGTGTACGGTCGGATCCGCTGCGGGGCTTGTGGAGAGATTGTCGAAGTTGGATGGAATCTTCTGGGCGTCTCGATGCCTTGCAAGGAGGCCCTCTGCGTTGGTGGAACTGACCAGACAGAACTGGATATCTCCGGGTGCGCGGGCGACATGATCCTTTATCCTGCCGACCAGATTGCGACATGGGACTCCGTCAACCAAAAGGTCGCTGATTCGGCGTTTCTGAGCTGTGTTACGGGATACGAAGGTTGGCTTGACATTGTTTGGAACCCTAGCGCCATCACAATCGCCCCCGGCGAGGGTTTCTGGTACTGGGCCGTCTATGATTTCGTTTGGTTAGACCTGCCACCCTATCTTTAATAGGTCCTTCCCGGGGGGAACGGAAGATGCACATCTCGCCAACTGTTTGGGCGAAGAATAGAAACATAAAGGGTTAGCAATCGGCCTGACAAAACTCTGGAAGGGGAGTGGACCAATGAAGATTAGTCACAGGACAGTTGCCGTCGTTGTTTTCTCTGCCTTGCTTTTCTGTTTGCTTGTACAGCGGGGCAACTCTCTAAACGAGAGCATTCCCTTGCGCATCAAAGCACACCCGACGGAGCCGGGTGTCACTATCCTCTCATGGAAGTCTGAAGAGGAAAGGGAATATGAGGTTTATTGGAGTGCGGGCCCAGTATCCGAGGACATGGTCTGGACCAAAGTGGAGGATCCCACCATTACCACTGAAGGCCAGTGGATGAAGTGGGCGGATGATGGGTCCAAAACGGGCGGTCTCCCGGTGGGGGAGAGATACTATATGGTGCTTCTGCTTGAGAATCGCCCGCCGAATCAGCCGGAAGGGGTGGTCATAAACGAGACCGATCCTACCACTGAGGTGGACCTGACCTGCACGCTGACTCCGGCCGACCCACCTGACCCGGATGCGGGGGATACTGTGACCTACGAGTACAAGTGGGCCGCCGGGGAGAAAGAGGTCGTTCATGGCCCTACCACGGACCTCACTGACACTCTGACTGCGGATAATACGGCGAAGGGTGAGGCGTGGACAGTGACCGTGACGCCCAACGACGGAAAACAGGACGGGCCAACTGTGACCTCGGACCCGGTGACCATCAAGAACACGCCGCCAAAGGCGCTGAGCGCCTCCATCTTTCCCGACCCCGGCTACGAGGACACGCCGCTCACAATCGAGGTCCTCGGCTGGGAGGACCCGGACGCGATGGACGTGGAACGGTACAAATATCAGTGGAAGAAGGGCGGCATTGACATACACGGCCCCACGGAAGCCACGCTGACAGGCGACCATTTCGATAAAGGCGACTCAATTTCGTGCGAGGTTACGCCCTGGGATGGCGCTGATGCGGGTAAGCCCCTCATGACCCAGTTTGTGGGGATACAGAATACGCCGCCCGCCCCCCCCACAGTGGCGATAGACGTCAGTGCGACAAGTCGGCTGCTCGATGGCAATCCAGACAACGACAGTGATCTAATCTGCAAGGTGACGAAGGCGTCTCCAGACGATGATATTGATGGGGATGCAGTAGTATATAAATATGAGTGGCTAAGAGATGGCATTCCTTTTCGCACGGTGACTAAGGCCGATCTTTCCGACACCATTCCCTCTACTTCGACATCCGTGGGCGAGACGTGGCTGTGCATTGTCACGCCTAATGATGGGGAAGTGGACGGCAAATCCGTCTCAGACTCTGTGCAAATAATGAACGGATTGCCCAGCGCTTCAGGCTTGAGCATTTCTCCCGCCTCGCCGATTACGGGCGACGATCTGACGGCAGCCTACTCTTACAGCGACCCCGACGGCGATTCCGAAGATGTGGATAAGCGTGAAATGCGCTGGTATCGAAACGCGCAAGTGGTTGAGAGCCTTAATGATGAGATGACCGTCCCTTCGGCGCAGACCGCCAAGGATGACACCTGGTACTTCAGGATCAGAGTCCATGACGGCGAAGAGTACAGCAACTATGCTCAATCTCAGAGCGTTGAGATTGGTAATACGGCGCCGATTGTAACCAACGCCCATATTGAGCCGACGGACCCAACCTCCTGGCAAGATCTCACAGCCGCCTATGGCGACTTCTCAGATGCCGATGGAGATAGTGAGGAGGATTCGGAGATTCGCTGGTATATCTCGGGCGTGGAGCAGTCGGATTATAACGATCAGAAGGTTGTGCCCTCCTCTGACACAGAGAGGAACCAGGTATGGAACTTCACGCTAAGACCCAAGGACGGGACCGATTACGGAACGCTCAAGATCTCGCCGGATGTTACTATTAGGAACGCCCGTCCGGAAGCTCAGAATGTCGGCCTTGCAGCAGATCCCTCCCCTGCCACGAGGGTCAGTACCCTTACGGCCAGCTATCATTATTTTGACTTAGACTATGTGGCACCGCATGACTCGGTTCCGGCGGTAGACCCCGAGAACGAGGGCGGCAGGAGCGTCGAATGGTACAAGAACGGGGACAAAGTACTCACCAAGAACGGAGCCGGCAGCGATACGCTGGTTCTGGGTACCGAATATACGGATACATACAAGGGCGATACGTGGTATGCGAAGGTAAGTGTGCACGATACTCACGAGAACGGGCCTTTCGGCCAGTCACCCGCGATAACGCTCGAAAACTTCTTGCCGGTCGCTCAGAGTCCGTACATCACCCCTGCCTCGCCGCTGACCACCGATGACCTTGTCGCCCACTACACCTACTACGATGCCGACAAGAGGAAGGTAGATGATACTGAGATTGATTATGAGGACAAATCGAAAAGGGAAGTGAGATGGTACAAGGATGGTGCTCCGCAAGATGCCTATGACGATCAAATGAGCGTTCCTTCCTCGGCCACCTCAAAGGATGAGAAATGGCACTTCGAGATCCGGGTTCACGATGACTCCTCTTACGGCCCGGTGGCGACCTCCGGGGATGTGACCATAGGGAACTCGACGCCTGAGATTACAAATCCCGCGGTCTCCCCCGGTACACCCATAAGTGCGAACGACCTCACTGCCGGATACTTCTGGTTAGACGATGACGATGATGATACCGAAACCGGAACCGAGTATCGCTGGTACAAGGACGGCATTCTGTTCACAACCCAGGTTGGTGACCCGCCCCAGACGGACGTTTACGATCAGAAGGTGGTAACCTCCGACTACACGGCGAGGGGCGACAGATGGCGGTTCACGGTGAGAGCCAGCGATGGCACCGTTTATAGCAACTGGGCCTTCTCTGGCGAAGTTACCATCGTAAACGCGAAGCCCAGTGCCATGAACGTCCGGATCGAGCCCTCTCCGGCCATCACCACCGATACTCTGCAGGCCAAGTACAAGTGGTCGGATCAAGATACGGGCGACACCGAGGTGGGGACCGAGATCAGATGGTACAGGAAGCCAGACGGTGCAGACGACTTCTCCGAATGGGGGATGGGCGCTTCCGTTCCCTCCTCTGCAACAGCCAAGGGCGATCAATGGTATATGAAGGTTAAGCCCAGGGACAGCTACGGCGAGTTTGGCTCCGAAGTCACCTCTGGGATCACCGATGTTGACAACGCGGCGCCAACTGCGACGGTGAACCCGATTGCGCCTTCCGATCCTGTGAAAGGGGACAGCCTCTCCTGCAGTTACACTTACAACGACGCCGATGGCGATGCCGAGGACGGCGACAAAACAGAAATCAACTGGTATCGTGACGGTTCTTCGGTCTATAAGACAGGCTATAAGAACACCGCCGACATCCTCACGGTTCCGGCGGACGTCATTCTCAAGGGTGAGGTATGGAAGTTTGGGGTCAAGCCGCACGATGGCACAACGCTGGGATCCGAAGCCTCGAAGTCCGTAACCGTCGGCAATACGCCGCCCTCCGCGGACGACGCTAAGGTAACTCCCGAAGACCCGAAGACGGGCGATGACCTCAACGCCACCTATACCTTCAACGATCCGGATGACGACTCCGAATCCGGTACCGAGATTCGTTGGTTCAAAGACGGCGCGAACCAGCCGGCTCTTAACAACTTCACAAAGGTGGATAGCTCCCTTACGACAGAGGGCGAAACCTGGTACTTCAAGGTGAAGCCGAACGACGGGACCGACTGGGGAACGGAAGTTACATCCGCCTCCGCTACAATCGGCAACACGGCTCCGACCGCTTCCAACCTGAGCGTCACCCCTGCGCAGGCCGGACAGACGATCGCAGGGAGCTACACCTGGTCCGATCCCGACCCCGCCGATTCCGAGACGGGCAGCAAGATAGAGTGGTTCAGAAAGCTCAAGGATGAGGCCGAATTCTCGTCGTTCAAACAGGTTACGTCTGACACTCCTGGCGCTCTCCAGGTGACCGCCGGCAACAAGGGCGACAAATGGTACTTAACCGTGGAGCCCTATGACGGCCAGGATTACGGCGGCAAGCAAACTTCCCCCACGGTGACCGTGGGCAATAGTCCGCCGACCGCTTCCGGGTTGACCATTGGGCCGCCTTCTCCGAAAGCCGGCGAGAAGATCACCGGTGATTACAGTTATGCTGACGTCGATGGTGACAATGAAGATGGCAGCATCATGACCTGGTACAGGAAGCCCAAGGGAGGTTCCTTCGGTATCGTCGCCAGCGGCACAACCACAGCCGGCGCAACGGGCGGAATCAAGGAGACCACCGCTACAGGCAGAGACGAGCAGTGGTACTTCACCGTCAAGCCAATGGACGGCAACCTGTACGGCCAGGAATACCAGTCGGCTATTGTTACGGTCGTGAACAGCGCGCCCGATAAGCCGAAGATAGAACTCTCGCCTGACGTTCCGGCGAGTACTCAGAATATCCTCTGCACCATCACTGAGTACGGCGATGCCGACGGTGATACCCTGAACTTTGAGTATCTTTGGGAGAACGGTGGGGGTCCGTTCTCTCGCATCAAGAGCGCTACGACGGATACACTGAGCGGCGGTGTCACTAACGAGGGTGAGACCTGGCAATGCCGGGTCAGGGCCAGCGATGGGTTGGCAGTCAGCGACTGGTCTGACGCCAAGACGGTTAGAGTCAACGTTGTTCCCTCGATCACGGGCGCGAACATTGTCGCTGATCCGTCTCCGGCAACCGCGAATAGCACTCTGACGGCGACAGCCGTCGGTTGGAGTGATGCTTTCGGCGGAAGCGAGGGATACGATTACCAGTGGTTAAACAATGGTAATCCGATCGGCGGCGCGCCGAACCAGAACACGCTGACCGGTCCCTGGTTCTCCAGAGAAAATAAGGTCTCCTGTAAGATAACAGCGAATGACGGGATCCAGACCGGAAACTTCCAGACCACCGCTCAGCTTGACATTTCCAACGCCAAGCCGACCGCTGACCCGGCAACGATTAAACCGGATCCAGCGCGGACAACCGATACCCTGACGGGAGATCACCATTACTACGATGGCGACGATGATGTCGAGGGTGGGACCACCCTGCAATGGTTCGTGAACGGCAATCCCATCACGCTGCCCGGGGACGACCCCCAGAATGTGCTGCCTTCTGGCTATACGGCCAGGGGCGATGTCGTGGTCTTCCAGGTGACGCCGAAGGATGGGACAGACTTTGGACCACCGGCTGCAGCTCAGGTGACCATCCGGAATACCCCACCCGAGTCGCGAAACGTCTCCCTGGCGGCCGTGAAAAAGGGAGAGACTTTGACGGCAAACTACACCTACTACGACGCTGACGGCGACGCGGAGGGCGCGACGCAGTACAGATGGTACAGGAACAACGAGCTCCAGGCCGCCTACAACGATTCGGCAACCGCCACCGCTGGGGCCAGGGGCGAGCAGTGGTACTACACGGTGCTGCCGCACGATGGCACAGATTACGGCGCGCTCAAGGTTTCGAATGCGATTATTGTCCTCAACACCGCTCCGGTGTTAGATAGTGTAACCATCGGTCCGGATCCCGCTTATGTGTCCAGCACCTTCAAGGCGACTCCGGGAGCGGCAAGCGATAACGATGGTGATGACATTACATTCCTGTTCCAGTGGCAGAAGAAGCCGGAGGGAGGAGACTGGGGCAACATTGGCGGAGCCACCAGCAACACACTTGCTGGAGTCTTCCAGAAGGGTGATGGGATCAGATGCGTGGCCAGACCTCACGACGGCATAGAGAGCGGCTCTTCGGTCACCTCCAATGCGGTCACGGTGAGCAACTCGGCGCCGAGCGTCTCCAACGTGCTCATTTCGCCGTCTGAACCGATCAGCACCAACAATCTGACTGCCATCCCCCACGGCTTCAGTGATCCCGACGGTGATGAAGAATCCGGTTCACTGATCAAGTGGTACGTGAACGATGTTGATTCCGGCTTGACGGGCAAGACCTTGCCTTCCTCGGCAACGTCGGAGGGCGAGCAGTGGCACTTCACCATGCGTCCTGGAGATGGCACCGACCTCGGGGCTGAGAAGACATCCGGCAAGGTCACCATAGGCAATTCGCCGCCTGCGGCGACGAATCCTCATGTCGAACCGACTTCACCGCAAAGCGACGATACTCTGACCGCCGTTTATAACTATGCTGATCCGGATGCCGATGCGGAGGCGGGAACCCAGGTGCAGTGGTATCGGAACGGCTCGCCGTTCAGAACGGACACGATTAATGCTGGACAGCAGAGCCAGATTGCAGCAGGCGACGTGCTTGCTGGTCACAGGTGGTTCTTCACGGCGCGGGCCAAAGATGGTGAGGACTTTGGCACCATCGTTAGCTCCGGCGAAGTGACAGTTGGCAACACGCCGCCGGTGGCTTCCAACCAGCACATAGAACCGGCTTCGCCCAAGACGACCGACAATCTGGAGGCGAAGTACAAGTATTTGGACGCCGATGGCGATACCGAAAGCGGCACCGAGATCCGCTGGTACAAGGACGGCGATCATCAAGGTGCATACGACAATTCCAAGACGGTTCCGTCGTCGGCGACCTCGAAATCGCAGTGGTGGCACTTCACGGTCAAGCCCAAGGATGGGATACACTTCGGAACGCAGCTTCAGTCCGGGGCTGTACACATAGACAACTCTCCTCCTGTGGCGACGGTGAATCCCATCAGGCCCTCTGATCCTGTGAAAGGGACCAGTCTCTCCTGCAGCTATGGTTACAGCGACGCAGACGACGATGACGAGGATGGCGGCAATACAGTCATCACCTGGTATCGAAATGGCGCCGTTTACAAGACTGGGAACAAGAACACCGCCGACATCCTCACGATCCTGGCGGACGTGGTGGTGAAGGATGAGGTATGGAAGCTCGGCGTCCAGGCGCATGATGGCACAGAGCTGGGCCCGGAAGGTTCGGCGAGCGTGACTATTCGCAACCAGCCGCCTTCAGCCAGCGACGTGGCCATAGACCCCGGGCGGCCGATCGCCGGTGACGCCCTGAATGCAACCTACGACTGGTCAGATCCGGATGAGCCTCTGGATAGCGAGAGCGGGTCGAGGATACGGTGGTACGCGAACGGTGTCGAACAGGCGGCATACAGAGACCTGCCGACCGTGCCCCCGCTACGGACAGTGGCTGGCGAAGACTGGTTCTTCACCGTAGAGCCTTCCGATGGGACCGCCTATGGCGCCATTCAGGTCTCTCCGACGGTCACCATCAACCGTCCGCCCACGCAGCCGGCGATCGCCATATCTCCGGACGTGCCTAAGGCCAAGACAAACCTGACCTGCACCGTGACGACTGCCAGCACCGACGCTGATGGCGACACAGTGAAGTATGAATACAGGTGGTCTACGACAGGTAAGGAAGTCGTTCACGGGCCCAAGGAAGGTTTGTCCGACGTTCTCGTTGTTACGGGCGGCGAGAAAGACACCACCCTGGTTAAGGGCGAGACCTGGACCTGCATGGTCACGCCCACCGATTCGCTGGAGAACGGTACACCCGCTTACGATTTCGTGGATGTGGTCAACACGCCCCCGGTGATAACCGACGCGGATATTGTCCCTGACCCGGCGTACACGAACACGGATCTATCGCTTGCGATAACGGCGTCGGATGACGACAACGATGCCATCTCCTATAGCTATCAGTGGCGCAAGGGCGGGGCTGACATAAGCGGCGAGACAGGCACAACACTTTCATTCGATAAATTCGTGAAAGGTGATTCGATAGATTGCATCATCACCCCACACGATAACGAGGAGGCTGGGCCGCCGTTCAGGACGGCACCACAAGCCATTTCAAACAGCGCGCCGAGCAAGCCGAGTGTGGATGTTACGCCGAATTCGCCCGGCTCGGGGGACGACCTGAAGTGCACAGTGAGCGGGAGCGTTGATCCGGATGGCGATGCGATCGAGTACGAGTACCAGTGGTTCCAGAACGGCAACCCCTTGACCCCAGTGGTGAAGAACGAAACCACCGACACCGTACCCAGCTCTAACACGTCTAAAGACGATATATGGACCTGCGTGGTCACCCCGATTGATGTTCCGGGAGGGGCCAGAGGCGACTCCGAGTCCGATTCGGTAACTATCCAGTAGGTAAGCCTGTAAGAGGAGTGAGGGGCCGATAGCCCCCCGCGGAGGCCCCTCACCCTTACATCAGCGAAGTGTATTGCCATGAGGTCGAGCGTAATCCCAATTCTTGCCTTCATGCTCCTTACAGGGTGCGGGGGCAAAAAGCAAGACGAGGCGCCCAGTGCGAAAGGCACCGAGCCGTCGTTACCTGGTGACCCCGCCGAAGGCCCGTCTGTTTATCATGCAGCCTTAGGCGATATACATCTCCGCTACGGCTTTAGCGAAAAAGCTGTGGCGGCCTTCCGAAGGGCCTGTGCCAAAGAGGAGGACCCGGAAGAGAAGGCCAAATGTCAATTCCAACTGGGAAGAGCATATCTGGAACTCGGCAATCTCGAAGAAGCCCTCCACGCCATGCAAGAAGCCATCGGTGCCTCGAAGAGTACAGACCGTAGGTGTGATATTTACCTTGAGCTCGCGAAAACGTACGTTGTTCAGGAGCGTTGGCGGGAGGCTAAGCACGCCTATCGCTTTGTCGCGAACAATTCGAGGCAGGGTTGGCAAAAACGTTTGGCGGGGACGGAACTCAACTCGATTTACACAAAAACAGAGGAGATTGACGACGTAATCGGCTCGCTGGAGCAGACGATCGAACGCAATCCCCAGGACGATGAGGCGCGCCTGAGGCTCGCAGAAATCTTCACGACCACCAAGCCGAATCTGCCAAGAGCGATCGAACTATACGAGGCGATTTATAAGGAGGGTAAGCTTTCTGCGACGTTGATGGAGCGACTTGCGTCTCTTTTCATCCGCGTCGGAGCAGTCAGCCGCGCCCAGAGAATCTACGAAAAGCTGATCGAGATGGCGGGGCAAGGAAGAAAAAACCGATATCGTCTGGCGCTGGCGCAGGTTCTTGAAAAGGCGAACGAGCTGAGCGGTGCCCAAAAAGTGTACGAAACAGTGCTGGAGCGGAATCCAAGCGCCTGGGAAAGCGAGTTCGCAAAAAAGCGCCTTTATAGCTCATACGAGAAGCAGGGGTCGCTCGGCGGGATAATTGCGGGCCTGGAGAAGAGGGCAACAGAGAATCCGGGGGACGCCGAGACTTTGGGCGAGTTGTCGGAGATCTACGCGGGGATTGGGAACGACCCCCAGAAGGCCATCGCGGTTACCGAACGTCTCCTGCTTCTGAAGCCTGGTGATAGCACCATGCTTCAACGCGTCGTTGATCTATATGAGAAGAGTGGGCAGAAAGAAAAGGCCATCGAAGTTCTCAAGTCGCTGCTTTCCATCTTGCCCAACGCCAAGCAGCCAGCGCACCTTGAAAGGATTGCCCGACTTTACTCGGAGATGGGGAACGCAGATGAAGCTCTGGACTGGATCGGGAAATTGACCGCGTCGGACCCGAACGACCCGGGAATCCATGCTCGGGCTGCCCTGCTTTATCTTAAGAACTCCCGAAAAGAGGAATGCCTCGCCGAGTACGAGAAAGCGATCGCGCTCTCCACAAGTGCTGAACAGAGGGACGCACTGAGGGCTCAGCTAGCCCAGCAGTTAGTCGAGCTTGGAGATTACGCCAGGGCGGAAGGCATTTACGAGCTTCTTGTCGAGGCCAGCGTTGTGGGACCGCTTAAGAACTTGGCAAGACAGAAGCTCGCCGCCCTGCACGTCGTGAAAGAAAATGACAGGTAGTACATACATCCAACACCGTCAACCAGGAGGACGGGAGGCTCGCTCGGAAAAGCACCTTCCGGCACAACATAATGGGCACAGGAGGAGGGACATCGGAATGAGGTCTATCATTTTGCGGGTGAGCCTATCCGTCGCTGCGCTCGCTTGTCACGGCGAAGCCCCAGCTGCCATCCCAGTCAATTTCGGTTGGGGAACGGATAACGTGATGGGGGGAGCGGGCGACGCGCTTTATTCGGATGCCGGTTACACCCAGCGTCTTGTGGGGCTGGGAATGGGGGCAGGCGTCTCGTTTGCGACCAACGATTACGTCCAGTTGATTGCCGACGTTGACGGTGATGGGTTTGCTCCACCCGATTTCACCCAGCCCGATTTCGTTGGCCCCTCGGATGAGCTTGTTGCTGCAGCGTTTATTGGCTTGGGGCAGAACCATCCCGCGCTGAACCCTTCTCAGCATACTGGCCAGTTCTGGGCGGGGGGCATGACCCAATACGGCGCTCAGTACAATTCCGACGCCCCTTGGGTCGGCAAACCGATTATGGTGCGGTTTTGGGATACTCCCAGGGATCAGATCCTGGCGTCTCACAACGACCCTGACCGAGAACCATCATGGGGCGAGTACAGTGGTGGTATGACCCTTCCAGCGTCTTCCACTGATTGGGCCTTCATGGAGATTGCTCAAGTCGATCTCTACACCGATAAGCAGGCTCCCCCTTCGGGACCTGTCCTTTCTCTTTCAGCAACTTCATTTTCCTTTTCTGCCGATGAGGGGGGAGAGAACCCTCCAAGCCAAACGCTTCAAGTATGGAACAGCGGAGGGGGGGCGCTCGACTGGCTCATCGAGGAGGAGATAGGTTGGTTGTCCGTTTCTCCTGCCAGCGGGTCGAGCGCCGGCGAAAAGGACGATGTCGGAGTTTCGGTGGACATCACTGGGCTTTCCGTAGGAACTTACAATGGCGACATAACTCTCTCGGCGACAGGAGCGCAAGGTTCGCCGAAAACCGTGCCGGTAACGCTGGAAATAACGCCTGGTCCGAGTCCGGAGCTATCGTGCTCGCCCAGTTCGTTTTCCTTCTCCGCGATCGAGGGAGGGAGCAATCCCGCGCCGCAGACGCTCCAGGTATGGAACAGCGGAGCGGGTTCCCTCGATTGGCTCCTGGGAAAGGACATAGGCTGGCTTTCGGTTTCTCCTGAGAGCGGAACGAGCAGCGGCGAAAAGGATGAAGTCCAGGTTTCGGTTGAGATCGCTTCCTTACCTGCTGGTACTCACCATGGCACACTGACGGTTTCCGCGGATGAATCGCAAGGTTCTCCAAAGTCGGTGCAGGTGACGCTCGAGATAATACCTTCTCCAGCTCCAGAGTTGTCCTGTTCGCCAAGCTCCTTTTCCTTTTTCGCGACTGTGGGGGGAAATAATCCGCCGCCGCAAACGCTTCAGGTTTGGAACAGTGGCACCGAGTCCTTAGATTGGTCCATCCATGAGGATATTGCATGGCTCTCTGCTGCTCCGGACAGCGGGTCCAGTTCTGGTGAGAAAGATGATGTCGCGTTGTCGGTTGACATTTCCTCTCTCGCAGCCGGCAACTACACCGGGGAGATCACAGTCTCTGCCACCGACGCACAGGGTTCTCCGATGTCCGTTCCTGTGACACTCGAGATAACCTCCGCGGAAAAACCGGAACTCTCCGTCGCACCGGTTACCCTTTCTTTTTGGGGAGTAGAAGGCGCGAGTGACCCTCCGAGCCAGACCCTTCAGATCCGGAACACAGGGGGCGGCACGCTGAGTTGGACCGTCGAGGAAGACATCTCGTGGCTGGCTGCCTCGCCAGGGTCGGGCATAAGCACAGGAGAAGTAGATAATGTTACAGTGTCCATTGACCTAACCTCCTTGTCGGCTGGCACTTACAACGGCACTATCACAATCTTGGCGCCCGAAGCTCTGGGCTCGCCCGCGTCCGTTGGTGTGTCATTGCAAATCTACGCTGCGGGGCAACTGGTGTATTTCGGCTGGGGAACGGACGAAGTCATCGAAGGAGAGGGATTCGCTCTGTACTCCGACGCGGCACTGACTGAAAGACTCGAGGGAATAGGCGTTGGCGGGTCATTCGACATAAATGATTACGTCCAATTGATCGTTGATCTGGACGGAGATGGCTTTGCTTCGCCCGACTTCACACGGGCCGATCTCGTCCATCCGTCGGATAAGCTCCTGTCGGAGGCCTTCATCGGTCTCGCGCAGAACAGCCCGGCGGCCAATCCAGATGAGAACACCGGACAGTTCTGGGCGGGAGGCATGACCCAGTACGGAGCCCAGTACAATTCGACTGAACCCTGGGTGGGGAAACCGATCCTGGTCAGATTCTGGGACACGCCCAAAAGCGATATCCCTGCTGCCTATCAGGCCCCCGGGAATCCGCCTCGTTGGGGTGAATTCGGGGGCGGAATGTTGCTTCCTGCCATCACCACGGACTGGTCGTTTACGGATGCTGCGGACAGCGACCTTTACACCAACCGTGAACCTTCTCCCATGCCGCCTCCGGGACAGCAGGTGTATTTCGGCTGGGGAACGGACGAAGTCATCGAAGGAGAGGGATTCGCTCTGTACTCCGACGCGGCACTGACTGAAAGACTCGAGGGAATAGGCGTTGGCGGGTCATTCGACATAAATGATTACGTCCAATTGATCGTTGATCTGGACGGAGATGGCTTTGCTTCGCCCGACTTCACACGGGCCGATCTCGTCCATCCGTCGGATAAGCTCCTGTCGGAGGCCTTCATCGGTCTCGCGCAGAACAGCCCGGCGGCCAATCCAGATGAGAACACGGGACAGTTCTGGGCGGGAGGCATGACCCAATATGGGGCGCAATACAACTCCAACGACGCCTGGGTGGGTAAACCCATCATGGTCAGATTCTGGGACACGCCCAAAAGTGGAATACGTGCTTCGTATCAGAGCCCGACAAGTGAGCCCCATTGGGGTGAATACGGTGGCGGAATGTTGCTTCCGGACACAACGGCGGATTGGTCTTTTATCAATGCTGCTGGGGACGACCTCTACACCGACCAGGCACCCCTTGTTCCGCCACCTCCAGGTGAATTGGTGTACTTCGGCTGGGGAACGGACGAAGTCATCGAAGGAGAGGGATTCGCTCTTTACTCCGATGCAGCTCTGACCCAGAGACTTGAGGGAATAGGCGTTGGCGGGTCATTCGACATAAATGATTACGTCCAATTGATCGTTGATCTGGACGGAGATGGCTTTGCCTCGCCCGACTTTACACGGGCCGATCTCGTCCATCCGTCGGATAAGCTCTTGTCGGAGGCCTTCATCGGTCTCGCGCAGAACAGCCCCGCCGCCAATCCCGATGAACACACAGGCCAGTTCTGGGCTGGTGGTATGACCCAATATGGGGCGCAATACAACTCCAACGACGCCTGGGTGGGGAAACCGATCATGGTCAGATTCTGGAATACACCCAGAGGAGAGATTCTCGCCCTGTATCAAGGCTCAGAACCGGGACTGCTCTGGGGAGAATACAGCGGAGGGATGACCTTGCCATCCATCTCCACGGACTGGTCTTTCACCGAAAGGGCCAAGAGCGACCTGTACACCTCTATGGGAATCAATCAGGCGCCGGTTTTGTCTCAGATAGGTGATAAGCAGATTGCTGAAAATGAACTCCTGACGTTCATCGTCAGTGCCACAGACCCGGATGGTACAACACCGACTCTCGTTGCCAGCAACCTGCCGGGGGGGGCAACCTTCGTTGACAACGGTGATGGCACAGGCACTTTCAACTGGACGCCAACCCACGAGCAAGTAAGGGTCTATCCCGGCGTTCATTTCGAGGCCAGCGATGGCTTGTTCATTGACAGCGAGGACATCACGATTACGGTCAAGGAGGTCATCGTCAACCGTGCTCCGGTTCTGTCGCCGATTGGCGATAAGGTGGTTGACGAGAATCAGCTGTTGAGTTTCACGGTTAGCGCCACGGACCCGGATGGCACAACACCGACTCTCGTTGCCAGCAACCTGCCGGGCGGGGCAACCTTCGTTGACAACGGTGATGGCACAGGCATTTTCAACTGGACGCCAACCCACGAGCAAGTAAGGGTCTATCCCGGCGTTCATTTTGAAGCCAGTGACGGCGTGCTTACCGACAGCGAGGACATCACCATTACGGTGAACGATGTGAATCGTGCTCCGGTTCTGTCGCCGATTGGCGATAAGGTGGTTGACGAGAATCACCTGTTGAGCTTTGAAGTGACCGCTACTGATCCAGATGGGACAACGCCGACTTTGACGGCCAGCAACCTTCCTGAGGGGGCGACCTTCGTTGACAACGGTAATGGCACGGGCGCCTTCAACTGGACACCGACATACGAGCAAGCTGCCGTCTATGCCAGCGTTCATTTTGAAGCCAGTGACGGCGTGCTTACCGACAGCGAGGACATCACCATTACGGTGAACGATGTGAATCGTGCTCCGGTTCTCTCGCCGATTGGCGATAAGGTGGTTGACGAGAATCAGTTGTTGAGTTTCACGGTTAGCGCCACGGACCCGGACGGCAGAACGCCTAGCCTGGCAGGCACCAATTTGCCCCCCGCTGCAGGCTTCACAGACAACGGCGACGGCACCGGAACTTTCACTTGGACGCCTACGTCAGATCAGGTGGGCGTTTATCCTGGTGTGCATTTCGAAGCGAGCGACGGCGAACTCATTGACACTGAAGTCATTGACATTATGGTCATAAAGGCCAATCGTCCGCCGATCCTCTCAGTGATCGGCGGTAAGCAAGTTGCTGTGAATCACACGCTCATTCTTGGCGTCTCCGCGACAGATCCCGAAGGTACGATACCAACGCTGGCAGCAAGCTACTTGCCTGAGGGCGCGACCTTCACAGACAACCACGACGGCACGGGCACCTTCCTATGGATGCCGAGAGCGGATCAGATAGGCGGCTACATCGTGCTTTTTTGGGCGAGCGACGGCTTGTCAACCGACAGCGAGTATGTGCTTATCACCGTTGTCAGTGGCAGGCGTGCGGCCATACTGGAAGTGACAATCACGCCATCCGGAAAAGTGAGAATCAGGTGGGAACCGTTTGGGACGGGTCAGTATAAAGTGCAGTGCTGCTTTGATCTTGCCTGCGGTGTATGGGAGAACATCGCGGGCGTGTCCTGGCCGGTGACCGGCACCACCTGGGAATGTGACCTGGGCGATGTACCATGGTGCTTCTATCGAGTCGTTGACCAATAAAAATCACGATCAGAAAGCGAACAGTCCGCCGGCACGACTGTCACACACATGTGGCTCGCGTTCAAAGGAAATTAGTCTTGCCGCCGCCCCAATAACTGCGGCGCTCGTCAGTACGGGCAAGGGCATAGTTCGGCACCGTTGAGAAAGGCATGCGCGGAGGGCCAGGGGAGGCTCCTTTTAGTGCCCATGAGCGAGATAAGAGTTCTTCTCATAGACGATCACACTTTAGTTCGAGAGGGAATCCGAAACATTCTGGAGCAGGATGCAGGAATCGAAGTCGCAGGCGAGTTCGCCAATGCGAGGGAAGCGATAAGGAGACTAAAGAGCCTTGGCCCCGACGTCGTACTCATGGACGTCAGAATGCCCGGTTTGACCGGGATACAAGCCACCGCCCAAATAAAGCAACTCTCACCGAGAACCAAAGTTCTCATGCTTTCTATGTACGACAACGACAGCTACATCCGGAGTTCCTTCCAGTCCGGCGCTTCAGGATACTTGTTAAAAGATGCGGCCAGTCAGGAACTCATAGCCGCCGTTCGTGCAGCGGCGAAAGGTGAATCCTACCTCAGTCCCCAGATTGCCAAGAAGATGATCAGCGGATTTCAGTCGAAGAAGTCCTCTCAGCCTGTCAGGACTCCTTTTGATACCCTGACGGAGCGAGAGCGAGAAATCTTGAAGCTTCTTGCAGAAGGAAATTCCAGCAAAGAGATCAGTACCTTACTGGACATCAGTTTGGGAACTGTACGAACCCATCGAGGCAATCTGATGGGAAAACTCGACGCTCATAATCTCTCGGACCTCACCAGAATAGCAGCAAAAGAGGGGCTGATAGAGATATGAAGTACGGGATTCGGAAGACGGTTCCCGTTAGGCAACCGGGTGAATTGGGAGTGCCGCCTGGTGCTCCTGGGGAACCCCCCCCGCGAGAAGAGATGTGACTGTAGAAAACATCGGAGGTCGGAGAGCGAGGTGCCGGCCGTGCCGGCCCGGCGTTCCTGTCCAAAAGTCATGTTTGGGCACCTGGAAATGACGTATAACCACTGAGGTGCCTGGCTTGCCCACTCTCCAACTTTCGACCGTCTTTTCTAACCACCGTGACGACATGCTGAAGGAATGAGTGGGGCGTCCAAAATCCTGCATTGCCCTGCCCACATTGTGGTGGGCAAATCTTGGTCTTTCGAACCTTTTGAGTAGCACTCCGACCCACTGAGAGAAACGCAAAAACGGCAATGGATAATCACCTGTCCCACGAAGGGGGACCCTATCAGGAATTCGACTGTCGCTTGAGTCAGCGGGCAGAACTTGAAAGAGCTATCGCTGCGCGCAACCGTGCGGTCAAGTTGCGCCCCACGTCCGCAATTGGGTATTGCGAGCGTGGCAGACTTTGGCAGGAAGTAGGAGAGCACGAGTTCGCCATCCAGGATTTCAATAGAGCCATAGAACTGAATCCGATGTCTGCCCAAACGTATAACGACCGAGGAATCTGCTGGGCTAAAAAGGGCGCGTACGTTCGAGCGATGGGAGATTTTGAGGCCGCTATCGAGCTGGATAGCTCGTGCGCAGAGGCATACAACAACCGCGGTAATTGCTGGTTCATGAAAGAGGAGTATGAAAGGGCTATCGCTGATTACAACAGGGCCTTAGCACACGGTTCACAAGCCGCATTCATCTACTATAATCGTGGCACCTGCTGGGCAAAAATCGGTGACCAGGAGCGATCGTTATCTGATTTTGGCAGAGCAATAGAACGGGACCCGACACTAGCCGATGCATACTACAACCGTGGAAACCGCTGGTTTGAGAACGGAGAATACGACAAAGCGATCGCCGATTACGAAAGTTCGCTCGAACAGGATCCCAACCACGCAAGAGCATACCACAATCGTGGGTGCTGCTTGGTTAGGAAGGGAGAATACGGCAAGGCCCTGGCAGATTTTACTGAAGCGCTGCGGCTGGCTCCGAAGATGACCACAGCTTTTTTGCACAGACAATGGGTTGAGGACACATGGGGCCTGCTGCATTCGCGCAGACGCTTTCTCTACCTCAGCAATGATCAACCTGAGGACTGGACAATCATACTTGCGAATTGGAGTGCAAAGAACTTGAGCGGAGCTTAGGGGAGGTCGCCTTGCAGTGATAAGGTTGTCTTAGGCATTTTTGGCAACGATGGCGCGAGACTCAATCTGCATGCCCAGCCCTCATCACCCCTCAGCCAGTCCAATTCTGTGTCAGTTTTGTGCTCCCGAGGTACCTGCAAGAACTCGAGCCCGACTTTCCTCTGACATGCAATCGCCCATATGTGACGGAATCGAGATTAGAAGATCTCATCGCCGCAACGGGTCCGGATGTGCGCTACCTTTGGTCTGCCGAAAGGCCAAAAACGACCGTAAGCGGGCAGAGTTTCCCGGAAGCCAGAGAAACGAGACTTATCGGCGGCCACCACTTCGAAATGACTAAAACGAGGGATAGGAGCAGGCAACGCGCTTCATGGCAGTGACATGCGGATATTCCTCACATTGATTGCTCCGCAGAAGTGGCATATTCTTGGGATTTGGGTGGGTCAGGGGATTCTGGCAGGGAAGAAGTGGACATGTGATGAGACGTCTGGGCAAGTTCATTCTTCAGGTGCTAAGAGAAAAGAACAGGTCGCTGAGATGGCTCGGGCGGGAGTCGGGAATAAGCAACTCTTGTCTCTCCCAAGTAACCAGGGGTTTGTCCAAGACTACGCCTGAGGTACTCCTAAAGTTGGCGCCTCACCTCAGGGTTGAACCCAGCAAATTGTTTGAGGAGGCTGGTTGGCTCAAGTCTGAGACCGCCAACAAGGCGAAAGCGAGAAAGAAATAGCAGCCCTTGGCCACCTTGGCGTATCGAGTACTGGAACAAGAGTGCGAGTGCGTACCACAAGACAGGGAGAAATCTCGCTTCCCCCACATGTCGCGCAAAGGAGGAATCCGTGGTTGCTGTTTGTGTCAGCCAGGGCGATTTTCACCGGCCTGGTGCGGTGCGAGACCGTGCCCACAAAGGGGATCAGTGAGTCAGGAATCAAACAGGGTGCTCTGTGTCAGCCGAACGGGACAGTGGGTAGAAGAATGACCTGACTTTCTGTCTTTCTTCCCATGCGAGGGCGGATTAGAAACTTTATGGCCCGCTTTCATAGGAGAAAGCAGAAACTGCTGTTTTTACCACGCCCTCATGGGAGCGAAGCAGAACCTAACCTAACTTCCGCACCTGATTGCGATTTTGAGATTTTTTTTTGCCTGATT
>CAZXGF010000059.1:0-7189 GCA_964640185.1 uncultured Verrucomicrobiota bacterium
GTAGCACAGACCATGAGTTCTGCCCAAATCAGGGGCTTTTCGGCTGAATCTCTAGACGCCCCCAAGTCGGACCCAGCCTTCCTTCGATACGAAAGCTCTCTGATGCTCGCATTTGACAGAGTGCCTCAAGTAGAAGTCCCAACGAGGGCGGACTCACGCTTACTGCAACTGAGGATATACGAAAGCCACAGCACTGAGCGTGCGATCAAGAAGATCGAAATGTTCGGCGAAGGCGGCGAACTGGAGATTTTTCGTCGTTGCGGTATGAACCCCGTCTTCTTTGGCCAATCGTTGATTGGCTCTAAGCTGCCCAACCTCACCTACATGCTTAGCTTCGCGAGCAAGGAAGCTATGGAGAAAGCCTGGGCTGCTTTCGGGAGAGACCCCGCCTGGTTGAAACTCAGGAAAGATGAGACGTATAAGGACACGGTGTCCAACGTAACCAACCTCATCCTCCGCCCGGCGGCGAGTTCGCAGATTTAGGAGATGGACAACCGACATGTTCCGCTGGAATTGCCCCGGCTCTCCGGCCCGAATCCGGTCGGGGTCTGATGAAAAGGAAGGGAGGTTTCCATAGGGAAGGGCGTGCGTTCTCCCATGGGATGACTTGGAAGTCACCGTTGCTTCACTGTCGCGCCGTACTCTTTCCTTTTTGGCGTTTACGGGACCGTGCACAGGTTACTTGCCGTTTTTGGGATTCTTGGTCCCAAAGCCATCCTGCACCTCGGGGGCGGTAATCCCTCCGTCTCGGGCGGATACCCGGCCGAGGCGGAGGAGGCAAGAAGGGAACAGCAGATTAACGCGAAGGCGCAAAGGCGCAGAGAATAAGGTGAGAAGGACACCCCGCCATGGCGGGGCGGCAGTCCCGAGGGCGTCTCGGCCTCGGCGGGGGCAGGATGCCACCGGCACAAGGGCTACACTGCGTCCTATGAGATGCGAACCTCAGGCGCCCGTAACTGAGGCATTACCGGGGGCGAGCCATTCCTTGTCATTCTGCTGTCGAACACGAGTCCATAAGAGAATTGCCTTCAACTTTTTGGCATATGGAACCAGGGTTTTGCCAGGTTTAATCGTCAATTCTGGGGACAACGTCTGACATGATTCCCCTTCGGAAAGCACTATGACCATCTGCCGAGAGAGTTGATCGCTCGCTTTTGGGTCTTGCATCGAGATTGATCTTTGATACACTTGTCCGGGCATAGAATATCCCGAACAGCGTGTCTCTCGGCTTTAGCCAGTTGCGAGATGACCTGTTTGCAGCAAGGAGATATGGAGGCAATCCTATGACAACCGAAAAACAGAGTATCTCACGCCGCCGTTTCCTGCAATTGATTGCCGCAGGTGCGGCCTCCGCGCCGCATGTCATCCCCGCGTCGGCGTTGGGCCGCGATGGCGCCAAAGCCCCCAGCGAGCGGGTGACTCTCGGCTTCATTGGTGTTGCGAGGCGAGGCTTGCCGCTCCTGCGAGGATTCATGAGCTGCAAAGGCGCCCAGCCTGTCGCTCTATGCGACTGTTTCAAAAGCCGCCGTGAACGTCTCGCAAAGCTCGCCGGCAGCAAGGCTTACGCCGACTTCCGCGAGGTTCTGGCCCGCGAGGACATTGATGCAGTGGTCGTGGCCACGCCCATCCATTGGCATGTGCCGATCGCGAACGCAGCAGCTCGCGCAGGGAAGGACGCGTACGTGGAGAAGCCACTCGGCCTGACCGTTGAGCAGGATCTCGCTTGCCGCAAAGTCTTCCACGATACTGGCAGAGTGTTCCAATATGGTACACAGCAGCGCAGCACGCGGCATTTCTGGGTAGGGTGCGAGCTGGTCCGTAGCGGTCGGATCGGTCAAGTGCACAGGATCGAAGTCGTGGCTCCCGATGGTCCCGTGGGCGGTTCGACCAACCCGATGCCTGTCCCGCCCGACCTGAACTACGAGATGTGGCTGGGTCCGGGGCCTGAGACGCCATACCTATCTGACTTGGTCAAGCCACCCGGGCACGAATGCGTCACCGGCTTCGGTATCGGCTGGCTTGCTGCCTGGGGAGCCCATCCCTTGGACATCATGATCTGGGGCAGCGATGCAGACCTGGCCGGCCCCATGGAGTTCGAGGGAACGGGCGTGGTTCCCGAAGAGGGCCTTTTCGATACGGTGGTCCACTGGGACGTGAAGATCAAGATGGGAAATGGCTTCACCGTTACGCTCAAGCCTGGACCTGATTCGACGAAGTTCATTGGCACGGAAGGTTGGGTACGTGTGGGACGGGGAAGTGGAATCGAGGCTCATCCGAAATCGTTGCTGGACGTCGAAATCGAACCGGAGACTGCAAGCCTGTTCCGAAGCGAGAGGCACGATCAGAACTTTATCAACGCCGTGAAGGCCCGAAAGAGGGCTGTAACCACCGTCGCCGAAGCCGTCCGCTCAGACATCATCAGCCAAATGTCTAACATCGCAATCCGCCTAGGCCGCAAGGTCCTTTGGGATCCGAAGAAAGAAAAGATTGTCGGCGATCCCCAGGCCGAGAAGATGATGCATCGGGACCTTCGCGGGTCGTGGACCCTCTAATAATTCCTGCATCTATAATGAATTAGTAGCTTACGAAGCAAGCTGGCTTTCTCGGCAGCAAATGTCGAGAGATAGCTCACCGGCAACCGCTCCCTTGCTCGGGTAGGCCAAATGGTTCCTGGCGCACCCTATCGGAGGGAAACAGCACACTACCATCAGGCATGGGACAGGATGGGAAACTGGCCCACGCGAACGGTCGAGGTCGAGAACTGCGCCGACGTGCGGCTGGCAGAGCCTGAGCAGTAACCATATTCTGGTAAGGAAAGCGGTCCTCGAGGTCTTGAGGTATGGGAGAAGCCAATGAAGAGTTCGATAGTAATATTTGCGGCAATTAGCCTAAGTCTGGGTTGTGCCATGCCGACTGCTGGTGTTGCAGTGGAGTCGGAGCAGGGCAAGCTTGTGGTTTCAGACCTTTTTTGCGAATACGCAACCAATCCGGTGGGCATTGACACGCCAAAACCGAGGTTTAGTTGGATACTTCAATCCAACAAGCGGGGGCATCTACAGTCGGCCTACCGAATCCTCGTCGCAAGTGAGGAGAGAACGCTCGCGTCCAATAGGGGCGATACGTGGGACAGCGGAAAAGTCAGTTCGGACCAATCGGTTAATGTGCTTTACCAAGGCAAGCCGCTCAGCAGCGGGGGACAGCGCTACTGGAAGGTCCGAGTCTGGGACAAGCAGAGTCGGCCGTCGCCGTGGAGCGAGGCGGCCACGTTCGAGATGGGATTGCTTCACAAAAGCGACTGGCAAGGAAGGTGGATTGCGATGGGCGACACCAACGGGCCCCGCTTCGTGCCGGGGCGACTGGGGCAAGCGATCAACTTGAACGGACGCAGTCAGACCGTTCGCATCCCTCACAATGCCCGGCTAAAACCCAGAGACCAGATGACGATCAGTGCCTGGATCAAGCCGACCGAGTGCAGCGACCGGTGGCGAGAAATGTACCGCAAGGAGGACGGCGAGGCACGCCATCTGCTGGCCATTGCCAAGGACTCCGGATTCTACGCAGTGTGGTGCGGCTTCGGGATCAGTGGCGAATACGTCGAACGGGGCGCGCCGTTGTCGCGAGATCAATTGAAGGAAGGCCGACGGCGCCGGCGGCCAGGCTGGAACCGCCGTCGGAGCGGAGACTTCTCCGGCGCCGATGTTCCGCAAGGAGTTCGAGATCGGTGGCCAGATCGCACGCGCCAGGGTTTACCTGTCGGGCCTCGGATACTACGAGTTGTATATCAATGGCAGACGAGTAGGCGACCATGTGCTCGATCCCGCGGTGACCAACTACCACAACGACCAACCGTACGAAATGCCCTCCCGGGTGCTGTATGTTGCCTACGAGGGGACGTTCCTTTATCAGCCCGCTGCGTATATAACGGCCGCCAAGACCTAATCACGCCGCGCACCGCACACTCATAAGGATTACTGGTCTGCTGCTTTGACCCGGATGAACATCTGCTTGGTTCCGCTGACGTCCACTACAGACCATCTGGCGGTAATCGGCCCCGCCGCGTCCGTCCACACGCCCGAAGATAGATCCGCAGTTGTCTGCACGGTGTATTGGCCGCCGCCGAACGGCTCCCATTCAATGGTCAGCTTGTCGGCGGCTCTCCCCAACCTCTTAATATCACCTTTACGATAGGGAACCATGCTGACGATTCCATTCGTTGGGGTGATTTCGGGGACTGATGGGAAGTAAACAGTGCCGAAGTTGATGATTTCGGTTCCATCTGGGGCATCGCTTCTGACATTAACGCTGAGGTTAGCATAGCCTCCCTCAGCAGGACCAACCTCACCAACAAACCAGGTGATGGTTCTGGTATTTGGATTGTAAGTTCCCGGTTCAGCAATTTGTGACTCAGTCTTAACATCAATTACCGGCCCAATCTCTAAAGTTGAATCATCCAAATCCTCATCCAATACATCAGTGAAGTAGACCCCAAAGGCGATACCTTCGCCAACGTTCTCAAATTCGACTTTGTAATCCAATTTCTGGCCGGGTAAAACATATCCTTCAGGGCCATATTTGGCATTCGGGTCACCGGCAACAATGACTTGATTGGGATGATCGTCGTCATTATTTCTTGGTTGACATATCCCATTGACGCAGATTTTGTCCTCTGGACACTTAGAAACTACCTTATCTACACCTGGTGCTCCCCACGCGCCCCCTAAAAGACAATTCTCATCACAGTGCAAGCTTACTACATCACCGCCATACCAGAATTTTTCCGACCAACTAGCGCAATGGTCTACCCACTGGCAAGGGGTGCAACTATATTCAGGGTTACTGGGGTCTTCACATTCGAGATAGCAGTCTCTCACCTTAAGTACTACATCAATCGCGATACCAGGAACTTTGAGTAATCCCCATAGGAAGCTCCAAAAACTCTCCCAACAAGCATCATATTGTGCTTGACACACTCCACGACACGCTGCGTCGGCAGCATCGAGGCATTGAATGTAATCGCTAGCCTTACTGTATTGAAGGCAATTCCAACCAGAAGTACAGGCGCCATAACAGTTAAGAGTACCGAGACAATCTTTCATGCTCCATAAGGCATCAAGCAAATCGCCACCCAGATTAATGAACTGTCCAAGTATATACCCAAATCCCAGACCAGGAAATTGCTTCCAAAGACAATTCACGAAACACTGCGCCGTGCTGGGGCAACTTCCAGGCGCCCATTCCCCCCAATAATCTAAAGAGTCAGTACTCTTGTCATAAGACACGCCACCTTGGCGATCAAATATGGAAGCAGTATTCTCAGTAGATTTTATTAGAAGGGATGTGGCAGTTGAGGGGTCAGAGACTTTGGTCACAAGGATTAACTCTGTAAGCTCAGGGTTCGTCATCAGAAATAGCGTTAGCGCCGAGTCTTCGTTAAATGTGATTTGGAATGCTATGCTCGTATAGTCAAAGCCCAGTTCCTCAGCATATCTGTACAAATCCAGGAAATTCTCATCCGCCAGGGTCGAAACAACTTCTTCATGAGTCAAGATCTCTAATGAGTCTATTTCTATAGGCTGATAATCAAGATACTCTTGGATATCAAAAAGTGGAAGTAATTCTGGCTGTATGTAGAAATCATATTCATCGCTGGCTGTAGCGATACTAACAAAATTCTCAAATTTACGATGCCCCTCCAGGCCCCAGATTACGCGAGCCCGAGTACTTAGATAACCCTTACTTCCAGGGGGAAGAGTCCCTAATTTCCAGAACACTTCATGCCTATCCCATCTATAAGTCTCACCGCCGGTGTTGGAGACATACTCCACCTCCCCAGGCAATCTATCAACTACAACTACGTCCTCGGCGCTCCTGAAACCCTGATTTCTGTACTCGATGATATAATCTATGGTCTGACCAGGGCTTACATTATAAGGTCCCCAAGTCCTCACTTCCAAATCTGCCGCTGGGGGGGGATAAACAAAATCGATCCTTTCCATGGTCAGAGTTACAGTTCTTGGGGTTTCAGTCTCATCTAATATTGCAGAAGCAACTCCTAACAGAGGGCTGGTAAACAGTCCCTTCAGTTCTACTATGCCTGGAGAGCCTTCTTGATCGTAAGTCCAACCCTCCCCGGAACCAGTATCGGAAATATAAGAGATTATGGAAAACCCTTCTCCGTAATATGGGTTATCTTGAGATACTACTCTTAAATGAGTTAAAACTGTGGTCAAAGAAACGCTATAATAACCAAGAGAAGTTCCTTCCACACAGGTTTGTAACAGATAGATTTCAGTTGAAGGATACTCGATGCTCTGTTCATAGGTTAAAGTTCCATCCAAATTGATTGTTGCCGAAGTGAATTCACCGCCAACACGGTTGAGTTTCCAGGTGGCTTGATATTGATCGTAAACATCGCTTCCATTGACCGATTCAGTTAGATAACCTTCAGCAATTCCAGTAACTTCACCAGAAATTGCTCCTTTTAGATAAATCTTTCTCTCTGAAGGATTAAGAAAATGCATTCCCTTCCAGGAACCTTCGTAGGGAGTACCGTCAAGCGTTGCTGTCCAATCACCTTTAGCAAATCCCTTACCAGCAAAAGAACCAGTGGTAATTTTTACAATTTCGAAATTAGTGAAACTCACATTCCCATTCAAGTCGCCGCTAACAGAAACATTAGTAAGAGCGACTTTTTGGCTAAGAATTGTTTCTGTTAAGGTAGATTGAGTTGAGATTTTTTCAACTAAGTCTACACCCGTATCTCCGGTAGCGCAGGGGCTGGGCGCGGTCACCCAGGGGTCATAGTCCACATAGTCTGACACCGCATCGCCAGTGCCAGGACGAACGCCCCCTGGACCGCTGGGGTCTCCCCACCAGTTTTTCTCGGCATCAATGATCACGTTGCTTGAGGCATTATAGACGCCATAGGCGGTGTTGTTTTGGATGTTGTTCTGTTCTATCGTGGGGTCGGCATTACTTTCGCTATAGACACCGTGAGTGTTCCCGATTATCCGGTTGCAGATTATAAGTGGCATTGCGCCCCTGCCATAACATCTTATGCCATACTGGGAACTGTGCCTTATATCGCTCTTGGAAATCGTGGGTGAAGCTCTGTTCACGTAGATGTTGGTCTGCCAGCTATAGCCGCCATACTCCACGATGGCGTTGTCAATGATGCTGCTGTCTTGGG
>CAZXGF010000059.1:7289-25584 GCA_964640185.1 uncultured Verrucomicrobiota bacterium
AGGAATGCCGGGGTCTATCCAGGTGGCATCGTACATTATATTCCCAGCCCCGACCTCGATAGCATCAGGGTTATTGCCCGAGTAGGTGTTGCTACCGACAAAGCCGGCATATTGGGGATCAACCCTTATAGGATACGACCCATTATCATTGATCTGGTTACCTGTCAACTTCGGTGATAAATCACCCTCAAAGCGAATGCCATACCCGCTGCTGTGCCTTATAATGCTGTTGGAAATCGTGGGTGAAGCTCTGTTCAGGTAGATGTTGCTCTCACAGCTATAGCCGCCATACTCCACGATGGCGTTGTCAATGATGCTGCTGTCTTGGGTGTTTGGCTCGAAGAGGATGCCCCTGCACCAGCCTGGAGTAGCGGTGGTTCCGGTAAAGGTTATCTTATTGCCCGGTTCACCATCGGCTACCAGGTTGCCCGATTTTATTTGCAAGTATGCAGCCTGTTGGAACTTCACCACCACCCCGGGCTCGATGGTTAGCGTGGGAAGAGGACTCGATGAGCGAGAAACAGTTATATTGCCGTTGGCGATGTAAGGAATGCCGGGGTCTATCCAGGTGGCATCGTACATTATATTCCCAGCCCCGACCGCGATAGCATCAGTGTTATTACCCGAGTAGGTGTTGTGGCCGACAAAGCCGGCATACTGGGGATCAACCCTTATAGGATACGACCCATTATCATCAATCTGGTTACCTGTCAGCGTCGGTGACGAATCATCCCCAAAAAGAATGCCATACCCGCTGCTGTTCCTTATAATGCTGTCGGAAATCGTGGGTGAAGCCCCGTTCAGGTAGATGTTGCTTCCCCAGCTATGGCCGCCATACTCCACGATGGCGTTGTCAATGATGCTGTCGTGGCTCCCTGGCTCGAAGCGGATGCCCCTCCACCAGCCTGGAGTTGCGGCAGTTCCGGTAAAGGTTATCTTATTGCCCGGCTCTCCATCGGCTATCAGCTTGCCCAGGTAAGAACCCGATCCTATTTGCAAGCTTGCGTCCTCTGCGAACTTCACTACCACCCCTGGCTCGATGGTCAGCGTGGGCCCACGTGCCCATGAGTAATAAACTCTTATATTGCCGGTCACAATGTATGGGCTGCCAGCCAGGTCCCAGACGGTATCAGTGCTTATGTCCTCACTTACATTGGTGTCGGCGCTGGCGGTACCCAGGCTGATGACCAGCGCACATAATAAGGCAATGGCCAAAGCCAGAGCCAACCTGCTTGCTGCTTTTCCTGCTTCGGATATCCCTCTCATCTTTCCTCCTCATTGTTTATTGATGTGGTCTGCGCGGTCACACGGGCGCCTTGTTCAAAAACTATCTTCGCATTCTCGAAGGTGACATTATTGTAGTTGAATACCCTCCTGAAGTAAGTCCTTGGAACCCGGACATGCCGACATACCGCATATACTTCTTCGCCTCCCGCTTTTGAGCAAAAAGTACTTCCGGAACACCGTCGCTCACCTGCAGCTTCTCCAGAAATCGGTAATGGAACAGCCTTACCCCTAACTGGCAAGCGAACCTCGCCCTGTCCATGCAGGGAAGCCCAGCCATTCTTGTGTTCTTTTCGTGAACAACAGAGTCGCTTCGGGCTGCGGCTGTCTCAAAATGTTCCTTTGCTCGAACACTCTCGATCGCAAGAAATTAAAGGCCAGAGATGACCTCCAGTCAACAGAAATGTTTCCCTCTTTCCGCCCAAAGGAGCACGTGGCTCACGTGCTGGGGTAGGCCGCCGTTGTGCGTGGAGAGTGACCAGCAGATTGTAGACTCATTATCCACCAAGGCCTTCCGAGATCAACATAATAGTGTAGGCAAAAGGTTCCGCTGGAGTGAGCTTACACCGGACAACTGGTCCAGGCTATGAGTTGGAAGCTCAGCGCAATTCTCAAACAGCGGAGGCAACGTGCAGATGGGTAAGAGAGGATACTCTCGGGAGAAGATAGTTGCGAAGTTGCGAGAAGCCGAACTGTTGCTGACAATTGACTCTATCCCAGTGGTTACCAGGGAGCGCACGATGAATATGCCTGATAAATTCCGAAGAATTCCTGGGTGATAAAACGTATCACCTAACGAACAAAAACTGGACCCCCGCATCTGAATCAGTTGGCGTCACCGCAATTTCCTGCCGTATCGTGTATTACGAACTCGCAAACGCCATTTCCGCCGCTGTTCTCGACCTGTGCGGACCAGCATCTTCTACTCTGTTGCCGCCCTTCCTGCTCGGTGGCCGTGAGGGCCGCACAGTTCCCTTTTCGGTCTTCTTGAGACTGTCCGCAAGTACAGTTTCCTTTTTCGTTGCTGCCGAGTTCCTGAGTGTTCTTGAGTAGCAACGCAGCGGAGGATAAGATGAACCTGACGGAGTGTTTGCTCCTCGAACAGAGCGGCTAAAGTTTCGTTGTCTGGTTCTGTTGGGGACAGGTGCCAAGCGACAAGTGTGCGAGAATTAGCACCGTAAGCTGGCGGGGTGTGGCAATCATAGTTCCCGGGGGGGAAGAGCTGTTCACTTGCCTGCAGTCACAAGCAGCCGGCTGAGAGGGTACCAACCCCGCTGAGGCGGGGCACGCCCGGCTATAGCCAGACGGATAGCGGGAACCCTGGTGACTGGGTCAATTACGGCCACGGCGAGCTGGTATGGACCCGTCTTGAGACCTTCGGGGAGTTCGAGTGAGTTGGTGGTTTCGATCTGACCGGGCAACCAGCCCTTTATCGAGGTATCGCTCACGAAGACAAGTGATTTTTTGCTTTCCACATGCGTAAGGCGAAAGGCAAGCAAGTAATCCCTGTAGGGCGGCGCGACGCCAACATTTTCCCAAATCATGGAGAGGGGAAGCGAAGAGCCAGGTGCTGAAGTCCTGGGGTGTTCGAGATGTCTCAGGACGAGGCGGTAGCCAATCTTGCGAAGGAGGCGTTCGACCTCGTCTCGTGTGCCCTTCGGAATTGCCGCGGACTTGTTGTTCAGATAGCTGACATGGTATTTCAGGGCATAGTCAAAGATGTAATGGATATCCCATCCCTCCTGCTTCCACTTTCGCATATCCCAGCAAGTTTCGAAGGCCACCGGAGCGGTCTTCCACGCCTTCTCGGCGCCGGTTTTCACAATCTGCTGCGGATAGAAGTCCTTCATGTGACACCAGTTTTTCGAGAAGCCGCCCATGTCGCCTAAGCAATCGGCCCGCCACCCACAGCCCTTGCGGATCGCGTGTTTCATGCCCGGTTCGTCACCGATTAGCATGACCTTAGGCGTCTTGGGAAAGGCTTTACAATACACGTCAATGATGGCGAGGCGTGTGTTGAGGCTGGGAAGCTTCACGCCCGTGCCGCTCATATGCCACTCACCCCAGAGTCCCACCGAGCCAATGTCCACGAGGTCCAGGTCTGGATGGCCATCGTAACGCTTCCCAAGTTCCTCGATCAGTCGGAAATGAGCCTTCTGGAAAATCGGGTCATCCATATCCGGCACCCAATGTTTCGGGCCATTTCTCCGGTATTCGAAGCCTCTGCAACCCTTATCCCTCAGCCACTGTGGAACGAACATGTAATCTTTTCTCGTGCCCGCGCACATGATGCGGAAAGCCAGTTTCTGTCCGGCCTTTCTGGCGCGTGCCAACAGGTTATCGAATTTTGCAAAGTCGCTCTTTCCCTCAACGGGCTCAATTTCCTTCCAGTAGAAACGGAAATAGGCTGAAGTGCTGGGCAGACCTTCCAGGTTTTTGTCTTCTTCGGCAAAGCGGTGGAAGGTCTGCCAGCCCATGCCGGGATTTGCCAACAGTTCGTCGGACTCTTTCGGCATCACTTTCACGTTGTTTTCTTCTGCAGCGGTAATCAAGCAGCAGTGCAATGCTATCACGATCAGGACAATCTTTTTCATCAAGCCACCTTCGTTTAAGTTGTTGTACAATCCAAAATCAAAACTGAATCGGGAGGTAAGTAACTCGGTAGCCGCGCAAATTCACAGATGCGTAAGACGGACTTGTTCCCACTCAACCTGAAGGCCAGAAGTCCACAAGGCTTTCGGCCCACGAAAAAACAGTTTACCTTATTACCCTACCCGTCCCGCTGTCAATAAAAAGCATGGCCATCCATAGATTTCGGAGGAGGTACGGGTCGTCTCCCGCGCACCTCGGGATTTGTTGGAACCAAGAAGAACGAGGAGCAAGATCCGAAACAGTTCGCACGTTTACTTCTCTTTCTGGCCAATCGTTCAGAGTGCGCACGTACTATGCCGGAAATTCTGGATCGTAAACAGTTCAAAGCTTTAGTGGGAGATTAGTCCTCCGGTGCATCCGCTTCGTGCTCTTGCACAGCAGTCCGCTAGCTGCCAAGTGCCCGGCCAAATGAAACTTAACCGAACCGCAGAGGTCCACATACCGAAGGCTCCTCTCCAATCTACATCTACTCCGCCCTGCAACAGAAATAATACGCGTTGCGCACCGGCTGTCTCCGACCCGCTTGTCCACCACGGTTGTCCACCGAGAACCGCCCGCCGCTACTGCTGCTTGGGCTGCGGGGGTGAGATGATTGTCACTTCGATGGCATCGCGTTTCGCCCAGGGCAGGTTGATGTCGAACCACTCCGTGCTACTTCTGTATTTCGAGCGGACGTGTTTCAGGTATTTGGCCATCCCGCGTGCCCCGTAGCCCGCGTTGTCGGCCACGACGATCGCGCCTTCTTTGAGTTTGTCTTCCAGCCCGAGGAAGCACGCGTGATAGTTCGAGGGGCCACAATCGAGGAACACGAAGTCAATCGGCCCTTTCAGTTGTTTGACGATCTTCCGGGCGTCACCGACCCTGAGGGTTACGTATTCCGCCAGGCCGGCCTTCCGGAAATTGGCCTCCGCCTCGCGGGACAGAGGGGCATTGATTTCGATGGTGACGAGTTTGCCGCCGCCGGCCGCCTTGAGTTCGCGGGTAATCCACAGCCCCGAGTAACCGATCGCTGTTCCGCATTCCACCACCACGCGTGGCTTTGCCTGCCGGAGCAATTCCGCCAGTCGTTTGGCCTTCTCCGGCGCGAGCAAGCGGATTCTCCGCTTGATACAGTCCTTTTCCACCTCGTCAATAACCGCCTGCACCTTGTCATCGGCCCTGGCAGGCGGCTCGCCCGTCGGCTCCGCCGCGGTCGCCACTTCCTTGAGATAGATGTTCTTGAACTCAATGGGAGAGCCGTGCCGCTGCAAAGCGATCTTGCCTTCCACAGGAACTCCCGGCAATTGGGCTTTGTTGATCACGACTTCGCCATTGAGTTCAACAGTCAGGCGATCGCCTTTCATGGTGATCGCAAACGTATTCCACTGGCCAACGGGCTTGTCCATTTTCTTGATGGGAGTGCACGCTTTTCGGACTTCCTCGGGCTGGTTGTTGTCTGTGCGGTACCCCCAAACTTCGCCGGAGCCCATTTCGCGACACCAGATATTCACTTGGCTCTTCGAGCGGCCGCGGAGATAGATGCCGCTGTCACCGGGTTTCGGGAAACGCCAATCAACCATCAGGACGAAGTCTTTGAACTTCTTGGACGTCCAGAGCATCGGGCCTTGGCCGTCGAACTTGATGATCCCATCTTCGACCTTCCAATGCTCCCGCCACTTGGCTTTTTCTGCTTCAGACTCGAATCCTCCCTGCTTGGCTTGCCAGGCGGTGAAGTCCTTGCCGTTAAACAGCGCGGTGAAGCCTTTCGGCGGCACGTTGTCCGCGGCCTGTGCCATCGCCATCAATGTGGCGGTAATCGCCAAGGTGGTAAGCAGAATCTTGCGCATTTGCTGGTTCTCCTTCAGTAAACGGACACTTCTCATTTTCAGCGACGCTGGACCCTCCCCACACTTTAACAAACCCCGACCCGGATTTCAACAACCTAAGCTGATCTGTCCGCCTCGGTGGCCCCGTATCCGTAGTGCTAAGGCCCTAACTCCCCATCAGCGGACTGCTTAGGAACCAACCAAGCTTCCAATGATGATTCCTCGCTCTGGCCTTTTATCCCTTGTGCAAGGCGAGAAGTCAAGCCCTCTTGGCTTCTGATCGCCCCACATGCGCGCGGCGGGCGAGGTCAAGTCGTCTTTGCCCCTGTGGCGCCGCTTAAAAGCGAAAACGCACGATCCTCCTCATTGCGCGTGATATCTGGCAAATCCGTGGGCCAGCCTCCCCGATACAACTGCAAGGAGGAAAATCCGACGTTGCCTGATAAAGCTACACCGCAAGAATCGTGATGCACCTCTTTCTGAAGTAAACGTCTTCTTGATGAGAGTCGTTAAAGGTGTCAAAAATTGAGTCCGGCAGAAAGGAGCTGGCATTGTACGGGGAGGGGGCGGTGACCGGTCACCCATAGAATGCGAAGAGAAGGAGACGCTCGTCAACGGTCCTGCTTATTGCCGACTTCATTGAACAGGAGGCAAAGTTTTGAACCTCGACAACCGTAACAAACCCCAACAACAAACAATCACAGGAGGCGAATGATGAAGAAACTTATTGGCTTTTCGCTTGCGGTCGCTTTCGCGGCCCTTTTGTGCCAGGCGGCTATCTGCCAGGAAAGCCCTCCCGCCGTGAGGCGAACAGGCAGAGCCGGAGCAGGGGAGCGGCCCGCGCTGACAGAAGAGCAGAGAGCGGAAATGAGGAAGGCGATGGAGACCCTGCGGGAACTCGGAGCGAAGCTGCGAGACGCGGAGGTCAAGGGCAGGCAGGATCCCGCGGTCGTCAAAGCCCTCGAAGCCGTCAGCAAGGCCCAGGAAGCTGCCAACAAAGCTCTCGATGCAGCCATCATCAAGGCTAACCCTGGCCTGAAGAAGGCTGTCATGGAGAGAAGGGCACTAATGAAGAAACTGCAGGAACTTGGCGGCGGAAGATTCTTCCGCGGCGGCATGCGTGGCGGTGGAGCTCGTCCGGGAGGCCGTCGCGGATCGTCGTCCTGAGGGCAGTGAAGCGTGCCCCGCACCCTCGGTGGCCAGATGTACGCCGGGGGAGGCAGATTAGGCCTCGGTCAAGTTGATCAAGAGGAGGTCAATCAATCAGACCAGGTCTGCGCTCTTTCTGGGTGCCGGCCTGGTTCGTTGCTACCGCGTAGCCCGGAGCAAGATGGCATCAGAGAAAATCGAATTCGTCGCCGCGTTCTGTTCTTGGCAGCCGTAAACGCTGTTTGCGGGATGGACCTCCCGATTCGCGTGATGCAGAGCTCAAATCGTTGACGCTCATTCAGGATTCCGAGGGGCCGTGGCAGCGAAACCTGTGAGAAACTCAGGGAGGTCATGATTTGAGCCAAGATTGGGTATTTGAATCAAAGAGAGACACTTGGCAGTGTTGCCAAGCGATATGTATGGGAAATCCAAGCTAATTCCATAAGGAAAGGAGCCCAAATGCACATCATGATGAAAAGCAAAATCCTCGCAATCCTGGTCTGTTTGTTTGTCTGTTGGCCGGTGTACGCCCAGGCAGTAGAGAAGGAGGTTACGGAAAACCGCGCCCCAGATGTGATCTATGTTCCTACGCCCCAGAACGTGGTGGACAAGATGCTGGAGTTAGCGAAAGTCAAAAAGGACGACCTGGTCTACGACCTCGGTTGCGGGGACGGCCGGATCGTAGTGACGGCGGCTAAGAGGTTCGGCTGTAGGGCCGTAGGTTACGACATAGACCCGCAGCGTGTGAAAGAGTCGCTGCAAAACGTGGGGAAGAACAAGGTTGGACACCTGGTTACAATTGAGGAAAAGGACATCTTTACCCTCAACCTCAGCAAGGCAAACGTGATCACTCTCTACCTGCTTCCGAGTCTGAATGTGAAGCTGATTCCGCAGTTGGACAAGCTCAAGCCCGGCTCACGGATCGTCTCGCACGACTTCGACATGAAAGGAGTCGAGCCAGATAAGGTCGTCAAGCTCAATACGAATGATGAGGGCGTCGCAATCGAACACACGGTCTATCTGTGGACCACGCCGCTCAAGAAGACAGCGGAAACGAGGAAGGCGCGGCAGGCCCTGCGGGAGCTCAATCAAAAGCTTCGCGAGGCCGAGGTCAAGGCCAGGCGGGATCCCGCGGTCGCCAAAGCCTTCAAAGCCGTCAGGAAGGCCCAGGAGGCTGCCAACAAAGCTCTCGACGCGGCCATCGTCAAGGCTAACCCCGACCTGAAGGAGGCTGTCAGACAGAGAAGAGCCCTAAGCGCGAAGCCACGGAGGTTGCGCGGTGGTCGGACTCGTCCTGGTGGACGTCGGGGGACGTCCGGAGGGTAGTGAATCGCGTCCCCCAGCCGCCAAAGGCGGGCAAATCGTGGCCGAAAGCGCCGTACTGTTTCGAAAGCGCACGATCCTAAACTAAAGAAAGATTATTCTGCGAAGCCCCTCAAAATGTGGTTGGAAAGCCGAGCTTCTGCGTTCTATATTTGGATGACGGCAATCACACGACGCGACGGGGCATTATGCGGCGCCTCTGCGTTACGAACATCCTTATGCGGAAACCAGATAGTCAACAGTTGGGTGCACGATCGATCAAAGGAGAAAAAGGTGAGAGAGAGAGCAGCTGTTTTGACTGTGGCAGCCCTTCTCATGCCGAATGCGCTGCAGGCGGCGGCAGATTTCAGTCTCAAGCAAGCCAGGTACTTCGCAAGCCTGCCTGCTCCCAAGGGAGACCCCTCGCGATGGCAATGGCCTTCTTCGACGGCGCGACGGGTCAGGCAGTTGCTGGGTGCTCACGGCCAGCTCTACTTTCACTATCCCAATGCTGTGGTTCCCAAGTCATTGGAGCACCCGTTCGATACGGAAAAGGGCCCACCACCGGGTGTTGGACGCGGTCACGGGGGGATGATGTACGTCAATTGGACATTTGGTCTAAAGAAGCTCGTTGACCTGTCGATAGATGTGACTTTTCACACGGAACCCGAACCAGCAGCTGCGGTGTATCTCCAACTATACGATTTCCACATCGGCAACACGGGTCAGTACTTCGGTTTCCAGTATGCGTTCTCGAAGAAGGGAAAACTCAACACCAAGTTCATCTGGTCGCGCTGGGGCACGAGGGACAAGGCAGATGCGTGGGTGGCAGAGACCGGATGGATAGAGTCGGCAGGTTACGAAGGTGATTTCATCGGGATTCGGTACCCGTATGCTTGGGGTAAGGGCACCTACACGGTGCACTTGCTGATGGGGGAGACCGACGACGTCGGCACATGGTATGAGATACATATCTACGATCACCAGAAGGGGACGTGGACGAAGATCGGACGACTTCGTTTCCCGCTGACAAAAGAAGGACTCCCGTTCATAACGGACGGCGGGGGAAGCTGGTGCGAAGTCTACGGAGGAACGAGATCGTCGAAGGATATCGGCCTATTTCATCTCAGCTACGGCGGCGTATATACATGTGGGCGGACCGTCGCGGCAAGGGAAGTTCGGCTCACCTATGGCAAGACAACGCCGAATTGCGACATCTCGATAGACCCGGACGGCAGGCGTGTTCATGTGGTGTACGGAGGCGACACGAGACGACTTACGGCCGCTGGGAAACAGAAGCTGAGAAAGGAAAAACATTTCACGGAATCCCGAAGCACCCAACCAACGAACTGAACTGACCTGGCCTGGCGGCCTGGTCGTCTGGCTGCTCATCCGCAACACGTTCGTGCGTATGGAACACGATGCCCTCCAAAAGAAGAGTTGTTTTCTGAAGGGCAAAACGGATCTACCGTGCTCGCCTGAAGGAGTATCCCCGTAAGAAGCGTTGTTGCCCGCCCTTTCGCCTGCCCTGACCTCCTCTTTCTCCAAACAATCCCCATAGACAAACCCCAAGCGGCTCAGTTCAACTCATTCTATCTGGAATGCTCAGACCAACCCTCTTTCCTCGAGCCACGTTTTTCATCCTGAGCACTCCAGATACAATGCTATACGGATAGTAGCGTTTCTGGGGTTTTCGAAAGAGTGCGCAGGTATAGTTCCTTTTTTGTCATAGGCGATCCTTGATTTCAATCCTGTTCATTTCATTGCGCGGGTAATCCCTGCCATTTCACCACCTGATGAAGCTGGCTTGCAGTTCTGGCGCACGACCACAGCCGGATTCCCTCTGTCTGCGGGTGGAGGCAGCCTGAGGAAAGCACTTGACGGATAGGGAGCCTGCGGCGCACTATTGGGCGGATAGAGTTGGGATAAGCGCCTTTGCCAAGGAGGGAAATAAAGAGGGCATCAGCCTACACATCAGTACGGGAGGTCGGGTAGAGGTCATGTCGACGAAGACTTTCCCTATCAGTGTGCTCCTTTGCCTTGCTCTTTTGCACTCCACACTTGCGTCAGCGGGCACGTGGTACGTAAACAAGGCGGCGGCCGGCCCACGCGATGGGCAGTCGTTTGAAACGGGATTCGAAACGATCCAGGAGGGGATAGACGTCGCGGTCCATGGTGACACGGTGATTGCTGAGCAGGGGACCTATTATGAGAACATCCGGTTTCTGGGCAAGAACATCGTTCTCCGGAGCACGAATCCGCTCGATTCCGCCGTGGTGAGCAATACCGTTATGGACGGCAACGAATCCGGTCCAGTCATCGCTTTCTCCGGCACCGAGGAAGAGACGTGCACCCTATCCGGTTTCACGATTCGAAATGGCAAGGCCAGCACGGGCGGCGGAATCGATGGCGGGGAATGGGACAAGCCAACTCGCGCCACAATCCGGAACAACGTCATCGCCGGGAATTGGGCGAGAACGGGTGGGGGCCTGGCTCATTGTCACGGACTCATCAGAGACAACCTCATCTCAGGGAATCAGGGTGGCGGGCTGGCTTATTGTGACGGCATCATCGAGAAGAACAAGATCACAGGAAACTCAGTCCAAGGAGGGCTCTTTAATTGCGACGGCCTTATCCAGAATAACCTAATTTCGGGAAACAGTGCCGCGGAAGCCTGGGGTGGCGGCCTCGGCGGCTGCAACGGAACAATTCAGAACAACTTGATTTCGGGAAATGCCGCTTGGTCCGGGGGAGGGCTGTCCGAGTGCGAGGGGACGATTCTCAATAACACAATAGTGGACAACTCCGGTGAGGAGTACAACGGCGGTGTCGGCCTGTGCCACGGCGCGATCCGCAACTGCATCATCTGGGGGAATACGGCAGCGGGATTGGAAAGTCAGGTTGAATCATCGAACACGCCGTCCTTCAGCTGCGTCCAGGGGTGGGATGAGGGGGGAGTAGGCAACGTCAACGGGGAACCTCTTTTTATCGACTCCCCCCGTGGGAACTACCGTCTTGAACCTGACTCTCCTTGCGTAAACGCAGGTGTAAATGGCTACTGGTTGCACTGGCCGCAACGCGACATGGACGGCAACTGCCGCCTAATTGGCGAGCGGGTAGACATGGGATGCTACGAATACGGTTCTTCTCCAGACTCGGACGGCGACCTCCTTTCTGATGAGGAGGAATCTTCTGCGGGAACGGCGATCGACCTTGACGACACGGACGGAGATGGCCTGCGCGACGGCCTGGAGGTTCTACGCGGAAGCGATCCAAAGGAGCCGACCCCGCCGGGCATCCTGCACGTGCCTTCGGACCTCTCGACAGTTCAGGAAGCCCTGGGTGCTGCCGTTGATGGGGACGAGATCATTGTGGCGGCGGGAACCTACCGGGAGAACGTTTGTTTTTTGGGGGTTGACGTTATCCTTCGAAGCTGTGAGCCGGGGAACGTGAATATAGTGGCCTCGACCATACTGGAGGCGGATGGAGCGACCCCGGTTGTGTCCTTTGTCGGCAGCGAGAGCGAAGCATGTGTCCTGGCGGGCTTCACTCTCCGGAATGGCAGCGGGTACATCGGGGGGGGAATCTGTGGAGGTTCGGAAGATACTCACACGCACGCCACAATCGAAGGCAACACGATCACAGGGAATTCGGCATGGAAGGGCGGAGGGTTGGCATATTGCGATGGGGATATTCGCCGCAATCAAATCTCCGGAAACTCCGCAAAGGGATATGACCCTGCGGGCGGAGGGCTGTATGGCTGCCACGGGCTCATTCAGGGCAATTTAATTCACGGCAACTCCGCCGAGTATCAGGGCGGCGGGCTGTGCCAGTGCAACGGTGCAATTCGGAGCAACGTCATCGCCGCGAACTCGGCTCGGGGCGGTGGGGGGTTGGCTTACTGTGAAGGGGTCGTAGAGAACAACACCATCTACCAGAACGCAGCCACTCGCGGTAGTGGACTCGACTGCTGCTTCGGCACGATTCGTAACTGCGTCATCTGGGAAGTTGTGCCTGGAGATGCCAGCCTGATTTCTCAGTCGAGCGTGCCCACTTACTCCTGCATCCAAAACTGGGCTGGGGATGGCGTGGGAAACATCTCTGAGTCCCCACGGTTCGTTGACCCTGACGGGCAGGATGATGATCCTGACACGTACCAGGACAATAACTATCGTCTGATTTCAAAATCACCTTGCATAGACGCGGGGGATAATTCGGTGCTCGATCCGCCCGGGGTGGACTTGGATGGCAATCTACGCATTGCCTTCGGAGCTCACTCCCTGACTGTGGATATGGGGGCGTATGAGCTCAGGTCGCCTCCCCTCAAGGTGAGCCGCCTGGCGCCCGATGAGAACAGTGGCCTCTGGATGATCTGGAATAGCCAGCCGAACGATACCTACACCATCTGGTGTTGCGATGACCTGCTGGGCGGAGAATGGATAAATAGGGGAGGCGTGTCGTCTGCAGGCACGTCGACCGCCTGGACGGACCCTGATACGGTGACCGTGCGTAGATTCTACAGGATCGAAATGAAGTGAGAGGAATCTGCCTCCAGTCCTTCGAGGCATAAGAATCAGGGGAGATGTTTACAATCCTGCGACACGGCGGATAGTTAGACGCGGCTCACCCCGCCTGTTATTTTGGTGCTTGACCGCATCAGGGAGGTGATGGAACATGAGGTCTGCTGCATGCACACCGTTCTGTTGGATGGTTGTCGTCTCTTTGATATCCCTCGTTCTGCCTCAAAGCCAAGGCGCGGTAGTCGGCTGGTGGAGTTTTGACGACTCTTCTCAAGGAGTAGCCCTTGATGAAAGCGCCAACGGTAACCACCTGACACTGGGCGGCGCCTCGTTCACCGTGCCAGGAGAGGGAATAGCCGGTCGTGCTTTGGACTTTGTTGAAGACACTGACCTTCCGATCACAAACTCCACCGTCGGCCTGAGAGTTACCAGATCCTTTACGATTGAGCTATGGGTCAAGCCGACCCCCGATATCTCCAGTTATGCCGTCAACAGGTTCGTGACATACGGTGGGGAGAGATATGTCTTTCGTATCCTGGACGGGAAATTGCATGGTTACGTATGGGAAGAGGGTGTCGGCTACCCCAATGGTCTCCGCCACGTTTATGGTTCGACGCGAGTTCCGACGAACGCTTGGTCGCACGTAGCTTTCACTTACGACGGAAACGAGATGAAGCTCTATCTCAATGGCGAGCTTGACGGCTCAGCCGCTTGCAGTTGTTCAATTGATCAGGGCGGGGGTACCGACCTCCGTTTGAGCAACGGTCCACTTGAGCCGTTCTTTGGGTTGATGGATGAGCTTCACATTCTCGACGAGGCGCTGGAACAGCAGGAGCTTGGCTTTTATACCGGGGTTGTTGCCTACGCGGGACCAGCCCAAACGGTCTTCTCGGGAGAAACAGCAACCCTTGACGGAAGGGGATCAAGCAGAGCGAAAGCCTACGCCTGGGAGCAGGTTGTGGACGGGGATGAGCCGGAGGTCACGTTGCTGGAGACGGGGACGGCGGGGGTTGTCACGTTCACCGCACCAAGCCTAAGAGTGGGTACAGTCCTGACTTTTCGATTAACTGTGTCGGGGCCTGGAGGGACCGATTCAGATCTGGCACAGGTGACCATCCGTGCGAAGAACAGGCCCATGGTTACCCCATCGAACCTCAGAATTCTTCCCAAGGATTTGGGCTTTACGTTGACGTGGGATGCCATGATAGACGCCGACGGGTACGCGGTAGAGTTGGAGTTTCCCCCGGGAGAGTGGACTGTGTTGGCGCTGGTTGCCCAGCCTCCGGACACGAGGCGCCCCAGTTATGATTCGCCCAAGCTGAAAGTCGGGATGCAGCGCCGCGTGAGGATCGTGGCGAAGAACGATTACGGCGATAGCGATCCAAGCGAAGCCCTGACATTCGTTGCCATGCGCAACCTGGCTTTGGTGAAAGGGGCAACTCCTCCTTCGGAATATGTGTGCACGTCGCCAAGTCCTCCGATCAGAAACATGAACAATCAGAGATACGATGATAGCAATGACAGCCGGAATGGGGGACTCAAGAACGAGGATTACTGGGGGTACATGTGGTCTGGGGCGCTTTACTTCGAGCACGTCGCATACTTCAGCGGTGAGATTGACTACGACGGCGGCTGGTTCACCGATCTCACTGTTGAGTACACGGAAGACGGCATCACCTGGAAGAAGGCTCCGTCGGTACAGATCACCCCTCCTTACTGTTTGTCGGACGGGCCGGCAGGCCGAGATGATTTCGTCAGATACGATATCGCGTTTCCGGTTCTGAGAGGTACGGGCATACGCATCTTCGGCGCACCCGGGGGATTGGCCACATTTACGTCAATATCGGAACTGGAGGTCTATGGAGACCAGACACGCGGTCCCCTTGTCGTTCAGGGGCTGGATGCTGGCGTGCTGGAAAAGAGCACCACATTTCTTGACGGTAGCTATTCCTTCTCGGTGAGAGGGCCGATCCTTAGCTACGAATGGGAGCAGCTGAGCGGCCCGTCAGTGCTCATCCGGAACGCGAGCGCGGCTATTGCCTCGTTCGATTCCCCCGCCGTGGACAAGGACACTGTCTTGGTGTTCAGCTTGACCGCAGGAGATGGCGTGGAACTGCGATCTGACGATGAAGTGAGTATCACGATCAAGAACCTGGGATTGGTGGCCCACGGTGGTCCTGACCAAGTGGCTCTTGAAGGCAGCGAAGTGACTCTGAAGGTGGCAGCCCCTTCATGGCTGGGTACGTGCCAATGGGGTCAGGTGGCGGGCCCGCCGGTCTCTTTGGTCAATCCTGAAAGTCCTGTGTGTGCCTTCACGGCCCCCGTCATCTGGTCGTTCATCGAGCGGCTGACTTTCCAACTTCAAATGAACGATGGTATCGGCGACATAGGCACTGATGACGTGCATGTCGATATCGTCAACTCTGCGTTCGATGTCCGTCCTTTGGGCAGCGGGTACTTTAGAGAGTTCCTGCACCTGGGACAGACGCCTGAGGATCGATTCCTTGCCCCCCTGAATGAGAGTCTTGATGCCAACGACTACCTGGCGAAATGGGGTGGACAGGCGAATGTCAACCCTGTGCAAGGCGATGAACATATTTTCACGGGTACGGAGATACAGACGACATCGGGGCGCATGATCTGGACTCCCATTGGCAGCGATGACGGTTTCTTCGGAAAGGAGCCCTTCGACCACTTCGGACAAATCTACCATATCTATGTTCTCTCGCCAGAGGAGCGGAAGGCACGGCTGCACTTTCGGAACGACGATGAGATTCGCATCTGGAACAACGGCGTTGTAGCGGTCTCGAGGGATGGCTGGGACGGCGGTTCAGAGCAGTACGAGGACTTCATTTTGGACAAGGGTGTCAACTCCATGACCTTGAGGTTTGAAGAAAGGGAAGGAGGAAGCCACATTGCTGCCAGAATTACTGATGGCATCGACGTTCCCTACGACGACATTCTTTATGCTCTGTCCCTGCCCAATCCTCTGCCCACGGCTTACGCTATGCGCGGTCTGCCGAACTCATACGAGCCAGGGACAACGGTGCACGTACAGCTGTCGGTGAGAGCAGATCCTGACAACTTGCCGGACACCATCACTGTGAGCGAGAGGATTCCTGCCGGCCTGAGTGCCGCAGATGCCGGAGGAGGGCAGATGATAGATGGAGTAATCAACTGGCATCTCAGCAATCTATATCGGGGGATTGGTACTATATCCTACACGCTGGACGTTCCGGCGGGGATTCCCGGCCCTCTGGAGTTTGAAGGGACCGTGGACTGCGCGGTCTCCGCGCAGGAGATCTGGGGAGACTCTACGGTATACGAGGCTCCCTCCGGGCCGACCAACCTTATTGCGGAGATGCTGCTTGCTGGGCATTTGAGCTGGAACCCCAGTGCGGAAGCGGGCGTATCCGGCTATCGGATATACAGGAACGCAAACGCTGAGGGCTGGGAGGAGATCGCTTTTGTAACCGTGACCTTCTATGTGGACGACTCGGTTCTCGAGGGAGAGAGTTATAACTACGCGGTCTCGGCAGTCAACGCGGCCGGGGTGGAAAGTCCTCGTTCCCAGCCGACAGGCGAAAAGACAATCGCCATGGAAACCAGACAGGCCGAGCACTTCAACTACGGCGGAGGCCTATATCCCTGGATTGAAGGGACCACTGTACCCGCGAATGAGGCCCCTTCCGCTGATGCTGTAGAAAGCAGATACGATTTCTGGCATCCAAACAAAGGAGGTCCACGACAATATCGCCCCCTTGATGACATAGGTGTCGAGACGGTGGAAGATGCCGACAAACCCGGGCAGTTCACCACCTACGTTGGATGGACAGACCCGGGTAGCTGGTGGAAGTACACCTTCAACGTTCCAGAGGCCGGGTGGATAAAGCTCTCTTTCAGGGTGGCCTCCCGGAATGGAGGAACCCTCGCCGCTTACTGGGACCAACAGCGAGTGGGAACCGTTTTCTTTCGAACAGGACACGAGCACATTTTCACGTATGTTCCGATGGAGGGGCAAACGTGGACCACCGCAGGGGAGCACGTCCTCAGGATAGAGTTGGTCTCAGGTCTATTGAGCTTCGATAAGATTGGACTTGGGTACAATTGGTCCCCGCCGACACGGTTGACTATTTGGGAGGATGACTTCGAATCGTATTACAATCTCTTCGTCTATGACGACCTGGTCGCCGGCGGGTGGAGCGTGGTGAACGGTTCTCGCATACCGGATGTTGCATGGCGGCTGTGGAACGACGACGATATCATATGCGTTGCTCCACCTTGCGGTCCCTCTGACGGTATGACCCACAATTATGTCATTACCAACAGCGACCTGGTCGCCAACGCAATTTTGGATGAGGAACTTATCACCCCGGAGATTGACTGCACCAACTATGTGAAGGTCCGTCTCGACTTCAGCAAGAACTTCAGGATCTATCGGGACAATGTTGACCACCTCCAGATCGCTGAGGTGGACATCCGGGCCTACGACGAGGCAGGCGACGGCTGGGGCGATTGGATCAACCTGCTCCGGTTCGATCGGACAACCCTGGCGCCTGCGGAAGAAGATGGCTCTCCGGAAGAGGTGGACGTTGCGCATCATGCAGATGGGAAGAAAATCCTGGTCCGCTGGCATTTCTACGATGCCCAGTTTGACTACTGGTTCGCAGTTGACAACGTCAGAGTCTCCGGAGTGCTGGCCGGTCCTCCGCAGGTGACCAAGCTCCTGAAGACAGCGAATGTGGTTTCCCTCACCTGGGAAGCGTTTGGCAGTGGCAAGTATGCGGTGGAATTTGTCGACGATCTCGTTGACGGCTTGTGGCAGAGCGTCAGCGGCGAACGGCCGATAACCGGGACAAGCTGGACGGGTGATGACATTTCGGAGATCAGCAAGCGCTACTACAGGGTGACCTTGTGGCATTAAGGCTCTGTCTCGCGGCACGGAGTGAGATCAGATGCCGCACGTTTTCATCTATGAGGACCAAAAATCCCTGAGCGTGAAAACGCGACCTCTAACGACCCAAACCGGATCCCCGGATTCGCATCACATGGTGCCTTCGTAACAGACTACGAAACCGTCTGTTACAGGCCTGCAAGAGACGTTCTTGCCACTAATCACAACCTGCCTCCCTAATCCATCTCGGCCTCACTTATCCTCCGGGGCTTTTTCCGCGCATCGCACGGATAGTAGCGTTTCTGGGGTTTTCGAAAGAGTACGCAGCGTAAAACGCGTTTCTGGGTGTTCCGGGAGAGTCGTGCAGTACTGTCGCGTGTTTGTGTCTTGCGGGACTATGCGGATGTTCCCTTGAGCATACAGCCCGGGCGGGCCAGCCACGAGTCACGGGCGGCATGTCTTTCTGCACCTGCGCTACACCCACGGGCGATTTCAAATACCTCGGCCATGAGATGCTGCCGAAGGGATCGAGCGCGGACTACCACCGGGACCTTGCCGCTTTCAAGGACACCGAGGCAAGGCCTGCGCAGTCTCAGCCCACAATCAACATGCGCCTAACGGTAACCTCAAGAGACCAGCGATTCCGAAGGATCGTAACGGGACAGGCAAGGGAGCCCTATAGATGGGGC
>CAZXGF010000060.1:0-25491 GCA_964640185.1 uncultured Verrucomicrobiota bacterium
TCCCTTCTTGCCTCCTCCGCCTCGGCCGGCTATCCGCCCGAGACTGAGAGATTACTTTACGGTTATCATTCTGCTTGCCGTCACGCCATAACTTATCCCTCTGCGGGGTTAGTCCCGGCAGGCCGTCTGGGGGCGTCGTTTGTCTGTCCCTATCTTTCAGTCTTCGAGGCCTGCCACCACATCGCCATCCAGAGGAGGGGTCTGTCGGAGCGGTTGGACATGGTGTGCATCTGATTCGGGGGGATGAAGACCACATCGCCGGCGGTGACTTTTCTCTCGCGGGGGCCGACGATGACCGTGCCCTCGCCTTTGAACACGAGGTAAATCTCCTCGGTGGGATGATAGTGCATCTCCATCTCCTCGCCGGGGTTGAGGTATCCCCACGCGCTCTGAAACGGAGGATGAGGCCCGGACGGCATCGGCTCCATGGCATAGACGGTGCCGTGGTGTGATTTGAAAGCTTTGGAAAGGTCGAAGCGAGAAACGGAAATCTGCGGCCACGCTGCGATTCTCTCCTGCGCGACATCGAGAGCACGCTTTATCTCAGCCATGGCCGGGCTCGCCGCCTTCGCAGGATCGAGGTTGAATAGGTCAACGACAAAGGGCCCGCGAAAGCCTATTTCCAGAAAAGCAGTCATTACGGCCGGCAGGTCAATCTCGCCTGTGCCGGGAATGAGATGCTTGTGAACGCCCGCGGACATGTCGTCAATATGGGCGTGGACGAGCAATCTGGCGGCTTGCCGTATGGACTTGGCCGCGTCGCCATCGGTCAGGAGGGCATGACCGATGTCGAGATTGATCCGCAGGGCTGAACTCTCTATCCTCCATATCAACTGTATCAGCTCCCGCGTTGATTCGACGGCAAGCCCCGGTTCCGGCTCGAGGGCGAGCGTCACATCCGCCTTTTCCGCGACGTGTGCAAGCTCCGTGAGACGTTTCAGGACGGTTGCTCGCTGCCTCCTCCGGTTTTTCGCATCAATCGGTCCGCTGCTGATGACGAAGGTGCGTGTGCCCATGACGCGGGCAAGTGGGATGAGCCGCTTCAGCTCCGCGAAGAAGCCATCGTCGCTCACGAAATTACCGTGATGGCTGACGCTATAGACTTCGAGGCCCGCGTCGGCAATCATGCGGGCGAACTTTCGCGCGGCATCTTCGTCGAATTCCCCGCTTTTCGCCGGGGGCGCGTCGAGGCAGAACTCGACACCGCCGTAGCCAAGCTTCTTTATGTCAGACAATGCTTCCCAGAACTCGACCCCGTGATACGCCTGCGTTCGATAGCCGATTTTCACGTCAGAGTCTTCCTCCACTTTTGCCGCAAGGGAGGTAACCGCGGCGAGTCCTATTGCAAGCGCGATTGATGCCAGATGCCACGTCATTTCTCTCCTCCGTTTTCATTCACAAATCAGCCTTACGGCGGGTATGTTCCGCAGACATAATATTCGACGCGGCTGCGGGAATCAAGGCGGGAAAGGGGGAAGCCGTAATCGCCGGTCTCCGGCGGGAACCGCGCCAAGGCGGAGCAGGAAAGAAGGAAAGAGGATGATAACGCAAGGTCGCAAAGGCGCACGGAGGAAGGAGATGAAGGGGAGAGCAACGCGAAGGCGCAGAGGCGCAGAGAAGAGAAGGAAAAGGAGTCCGTCCTCGCCTGCCGTGGCATGGGCATCTTGCCCATGATTCCCACGGGTCCCGCCTCCGGCGGGACGCCACGGGAGGGGCGGGGCCCAAAAATACCGCTGTCAATGCTTCCGCACTGCTGTTGTAACGAGGTTGCCCTATGCGAGCCATAAGTGAGGCACCGCGGGAAGCCCGCGCGCGACCAAAAGAAGGAGAGGGCTAACTGAGGAGGAAATCGAAGGCCTCGACGATGTCGTCGTTGTCGAGCTCATGACCGTCGAAGAAGTCGCCCGCCTGGATGTCGCCGGAGAAAACGCCGCCGATGAAACCGCCGGCGCCGAGGATGGAGATGGCGTCTGCGGCGGTCGGCGGCAGCTCGAGGAACGAGGGCGCAGGGCTCGCCGGAGGCTCATGGGCGACGGTGACAGGTCGTCCCTGGCCGTGCCAGAACTTCGGGAGAAATCCGACGAGGCTTCCGACGAAGGCGATGGCGACTACTGAACCCGCGAGTGCTCTCCGAAGACGCACCACTTTCCATTGCCCTGCCCATAGAAGAAGAGAACGCCAGCGGCCGAGGGGGGTGGGCTGTTCCTCCTTTATCCTCGCCTGAAGTTTGGCGGAGAACGCTCTCCACGTGTTCTCGTCGAGCGACGGCGTGGGAACGTTGTCGAGGGAACGCAGAATCGCCACAAAAAGCTGGTGTTTGCGGTTGCAACGGGGGCAGAGACTCAAGTGCTCCCGGACTGACCCGATGTCAGCCTTCTCACCGCAGACGAGAGACCTGATGGCGCGTTTGGTATGCTTGCAGTTCATGATTTTTTCGCTCCCTTTTCTGCCATTCGGCTGCGAGCATTTTCCGCATCTTGCGCACGGCGTGGAAGAGGCTTGCTTTTGCCGCTCCCACGGAGCACTGCATGATGTCAGCGATTTCCCGCATCTGCAACCCCTGATAGAACCTCAGCAGGAAGGCTTTCTGCTGTCTTTTCGGCAGTTGCATTGCCGCCTGATGGATTGTGCGGCGAAGCTCCTTGCGGTCGGCGACTCGCCAGGGGCTGGATTGGGGTGAAGCAAGGGGAACGAACCCATGCAAGGGGTCGCCCTCTTCGCCGCCGAGTGGCACAAAGCGCTGCCTGCACTTTTTCCTCCTGAGGTCAATACAGAGGTTGATAATCACCCGATAAAGCCACGTAAAAATGGATGACCGAGGTCGCCAGTTCGGTATCGCCTTGTACATCCTTAAAAAGGCTTCCTGGCAAATGTCGAGGGCATCTTCTCTGTTCTCCACCCAGCGATAAGCGAGGGTGTATGCTCTCTGCTTGTAGAGGTCAACCAGTTGGTCGAAGGCGCCATTGTCTCCGGCCTTGAACGCCTCTATCAACTCGGTCTCCCGGGCTCTATTCGACATCCCTGGGCTTTCCTTTTCTGATTGTTGAACGGTGCGCTCCGGCGGAAGGTTTACCCCTGTTGTGCGGACAGCGATTCATGGAGCACGTCATAAGTCTCTTCCAGCGATTGAGGAATGACTTTTGTCCCTCCGGTGACCGTCAAGAAATTGGTGTCGCCTCGCCACCGGGGCACGATATGAAAATGAAGGTGCCCCTCGATGCCTGCCCCCGCTGCCGAGCCGAGGTTCAGTCCGAGGTTGAATCCGTCGGGAGACATGCTGCCCGCCAATGCCCCTCTACAATCTCGCAGCAGCCTCATGATGTCGAGGAGCTGTTCGTCCCCTAAAGCGTCCAGGTCGGCGACATGTTCATAAGGGGCGACGAGGATATGCCCGTTGTTGTACGGAAAGCGATTCAGGATGGCGAAACAGGTCTCGTACCTGCACAAGACGAGGTTTTCTCTGTCCGAGGAAGGAGGATTCTTGAGACAGAAAACGCATTCGGAGGGTCGCCCACTTGCCATGATGTATTTCATCCTCCATGGCGCCCATAGTAGGTCCAGGGGCTGTTTATCGTGTCCGCTCATCATTCAATCGGGAAACTCTGGTTTCCCCTGTCCATCCGGCTTGGGGTGAGGCGCCGCTCCGAGAACAACTGCATCGGGCGACGCGCGCTACGGTTTGCAAGAAGAGCACGATGTCGCGCTACAACTCGCACAGGAGCTGGAACTTGCGCGCGTTTGCCCCGATTCGCCTTTGGAGCGGAATCCGAATTGAGAGAATTCCTTCTTGACTCTGCGGCTCTTGCAACTGGGGCAGGTGACCTTCGATGAATCCGCGGCGTTCGCGACCAGTTCCTCGAAGGCATTCCCGCACTTCAGGCACTCATACTCGTATATCGGCATGGCTTTTTCCTCACCTGTCGAACTCTTCCCTCTATGATAACGCGGAACCGGTCGTCGGGGTTTCCTCCTGAGCTTTACGAATCTTGCCGAGAAGTCGCTCGAGGTGTTTTCTTTCCTTGAGGTACACGGGGGTATCGGGGAGTATCTCAAGAGCTTGCTGAACCTTCCGCTTGGCGTCGTCATATCGCCCGACCTTGTAATAGAAGAACCCGAGGTCCTCGTGATAGACGGCGTTGTTTGGGTCCATCTGGAGCGCCTTTTGAAACTGGGCTTCCGCCATCGCTACGTACTTTTCGAGGGAAGGAGAATACTGTGTCGGGGCCCCCCTCTTGTACTGCTCGTTGATGTAGGCGATTCCCGCGTACGCTCTGGCGAGGATTAGCCGATGGCGAGAGTCGAGGGAGTTTCGTTTTATGGCTTCTTCGATTGCCGAGGCAGCTTTCTCGTAGGCCCGCTTGGCTTCCTTACCTCCGAGAAGCAGGAGGTAAAACTTGTTGGTTTCTCCCTTCTCCAACGTCTCGTCCGCTTTCGAAATGTACATGCGGGCGAGGGCTGCCCACGGTTTCGCATCGGGGGAGAAAAGGGATGCGGCTTTCCGATAGAGCCTGTCGGCGGCTTTCAGGTCTTTCTGGCGGGGGTCCTGGTCCGCAAACTCTCGGAAAGGGTCCCTCTCGGCAGCGCGATGCAACGTCAACGAAGAAGCATAAGCCCTGAAGTTAAGATAGAGCACGCCAGCGGTCGCAATGACCACGACCGCAGCCAACCCGAGTTGCAGGGCAGGGGGGAAAAGCTTAGGCTTACGCCCGGACACCGCAACCCATTCATCATACGCGCCCAGTCTGTACTGCCGCACCGCCATACCCAATCCGACAATGACAGCCATGGTCATGGCGTTCGAGGGGATGTGCATGTTGAAATCTATGAGGGAGTGCACCAGCAGGGCTATAACCGCCGCGAGGATCCCGTAGGCGAGAGCCTTATCGTTTCTCCTTTTGAGTTTTCGGGTCGTCTTCCACATTTTCCCGCCGAAGGCAGCGACCCCCGAGAGCAATATCGCCAAGCCGACCGCTCCGTAATCTGCGAGAATGTGAAGATAGTCGTTGTGAGTGTATCTAATGGCGAGCAACACGGACGGGCGGCGATACTTCCGATAGGCCAGCTCAAAGCTGCCCGGCCCCGTCCCGAAGAGCGGATGGTCCCTGACAAGCGACATGGTGTCCAGCCACACGTGCATCCTTTTGAGATAGCTTGCATCTTCTTTGCTGAAACTGTGGGCGAATCGCTCCTGGACGTGGGCGGACCTCGCGAGCGCCACCGACACACCTATAAGGATGGCCACCAGAGGAATGAGCCACGCCGCCACCGGCACTTTTTTCTCTCTCGTAGCCATGGCGAAGAGAAACGCCGCCGAAATGCCAAAGGCGACCCATCCTCCGCGTGAGATGGAAAGCAGCAGCCCCGTCGTCATGACTATTCCGCAGAATGCCATGAGTATTTTTCTTCCGAGAGGTATCTTGGAGAAAAGGACGTAACCGAGGGCAAAAGGGATGACCATTTCCAGATAGCCTGCGAAATGGTTGGGACAGACGAAAGTTCCTCCGACCCTCCCCCAGTACTGCTTAGGACGCACCAGGTTGATGGCATAGTCGAGCTTCAGACCGGAGGAGGGAATGAAATATCCGGAGGACTGGACCAGCCCAATCGTCGCGATGACGAATCCGGACAAGACCAGAGTGCCGGCAATGATGCCCATACGAAGCTTTGTCCGGGCGTTGTTGACCACCAGATAGTACAGCGCTGCGCAGGAGAGGATGTTGGCGAGGTCAGCTCCGGCGAGGCACTTGCTCTTTGAAAAGATGTACCACAGCAACGTGTAGGCAAGGAACAGGCCGATGGGGATGTCGAGAGGGGTTCTGGCGAAGCGTATTTCCTTTGCGACGATGACGTTGATTAGCCACAGCATCAATGCCAGAGCGATTGCGAGGCGAGCGAAGTAGTTGGAATAGAACAGCACCGAGGAGAGAAAGGTCTTCTCGAGGAGCGCCTGAGTCTGGTTGACGCCCCCGAAAGTGAAGGGAGCCAGCAGCAGGACAAAAATGACAAGGCTCAGGACCGTTATGTCACGCCCTCTGGCAAACGTCGGCATTTGTCATTCCTCGTAACTGATTGGAGAACCGGCGGGCATGAGGCCTCTGCGAAGGCGCACGGCACAACGCTCAAAGGGAAGGGCGAAAAACTCTCCTCCCGCAGTTGCCTGAGCGACGGAGAACCGGTAACACGGCAACAGGATGCCACGGCAAACGCCCTGCCCGCCTCAGACGGCATCCTCCGCTCAGAATAGCCCTTTGCGAGGGACCCAGATGACGTCATTGGGCTCGATTGGGAAATCCTCTGCCTTTCCTTTCAAGATGTCTTTGCAATCTATCTTGTGGCGCTTGGGCATTCCCCCGCCCGTCGTGCGAATGATAATCACGTCCGATTGGCTACCGTAATCGGTGAAGCCGCTGGCGCGAGCAATAGCAGTCAATATCGTGGCTTTGAGCTGGAGTGGAAAAATCCCGGGGCTGCGTACTTCCCCGACAACCGCGTAGTTCTTGCTTCGGACGGTAACGTTTATGACCAGGTTTCTGAAATACTTCTTGTAGCGCTCCTCCAAGCTCTCCTCGAGCTTCCGCTTCGTCAACCCTGCGGCCTTCACCCGGCCGATGTACACCAGCTTTATCGTGCCGTCTTTTCCGACCGTGTAGGCGCGCAAGGGGCTCAACTCGGTGTACTGGTGGCCGTCAATCGTCAATATGTCATCAGCCAAAATTACGTACTCATCGCTGGTGATGCCTCCTTCGAAAGGCGCGCCGCCGCTCTGGGATGCTCCAGAGGCGGGCGCCGCGACGCCGGCGGTCTCGGCGCCGTAACCCAACGTCATCCAGCACGCAACGAGGCCCACAGCCAGAACTGACATCAGCACACAACCATGTATTCCTTTTTCGGTCGCCATTTTCTCCTCGACTCCTTCATTTCGCGGGGCGATGGAATGGTCGGGTCCGGATTGAACTGTGTTGGCCGGCGTCTCAGCTATCCGGATTGGAGCCTCCTTCCTCGCTTTCCGCTGCTTTAGCAACCTCAACCGGCTGCTTCTCTTCGGTTTCTTCCTCGTCGTCGGGCGCGGAGTAATAGTAGTGGTAAGCCTTGCCGTAACCGTAGCCGTAGTAGTAATAGTCCTCCTTGAGCACGTTGAGGTTGTTGATCACTGCACCGAGGACCACTCCGCCGACGTTCTCGAGGTTTCTCTTGGCGCGCATGGCGAGGCGTTTCGGGTACTTGCGATAGTCAATCACCATCAAGACCCGCTCGATGACGCTTGCCATGACCGACGCGTCGCTGACGCCCATCACCGGCGGCGAGTCGTACAGCAGGACGTCAAAATCTTTGCTCAGGGTGCCGACAACGTCTCTCATCTTCTGTGAATTGAGCAGCCCGATGACGTTGGAGGGCAGCTTCCCGCTGGGCATAACCCACAATTGGGGAACTTCGGTGGCGAGGATGACATCGCGGGGATTGACGTCTTTCAGAAGAACGTCCGAAAGCCCGACTCTGTTCGAGTACTTCAGCAGTTTGTGTATCTTTGGGCGTCTGAGGTCGGAGTCCACGACCAGAACTCTCGCACCCATCTGGGCGGCGGCGATTCCGAGGTTGACGACGGTCGTCGTTTTCCCTTCGGCTGCCCCACCGCTGGTGACCATTATGTTGTTGAATTTGCCCTCTTTCCTGGCGAATTCGATATTTGTCCACAGCATTCGGTAGTTTTCTGCGGCGTGGGACTTGGGGCTCTGGTGAATCAGCAGCCCTTCTTTCTGCTGTGGGATCACTGCCAGCGTCGGCATGTTCAGGTAGCGTTCCACATCGTCAACGGTCTTCATGCTGGTGTCGAGGTACTCGACGAAGTAGGCGACTCCGGTTCCGAGCGTAAGTCCAACGAATAGGCTGACGATGACGTTGAAGATGGGCCTGGGTCTTGCTGGCGAGACTGGAACCTTTGCCTGCTGGAAGAGCTGGATGTCCGTGCTGGGCATGGCGTTGGTGATTTTCTCCTCGATCTGGCTCCCCTCCATCTGCTGGAGGAGCGCCGTCTTCACGCCGACGTTGGCTTTAGCGACAAGGTAATCGGAATAGGGTTGTTCGCTTTCATTGACCTGTTTGTCCAGGTCGTCAATGATGTCGTTTAGTCCCTTCTCGTAGGCCTCGAGTTTGGCCAGCTCCGCTTTTTTCGAGGCGACGAAGCCATCGGCGAGGTCATAGAGATTTTCCCTTATTTTTGTGATTCTCTCCTGTTGGGATTTGACCTGCCAGTGTTCCTCTCCGTAGTTAGTGAGCAGGGCACTGAGATCGGCTTCTGCGGTGCCGAGCTCCGCGCTGAGCCGGTAGATGCCAGCGTGCTCCTGAATGCTTTTGACTCGCTGCTCGTCGTTCATGGCTTCCAGTTTAGCGATGTCGGTTTTCTGCTCGGCGATTTTCGAGCTGATATCGTCTCTGGTGTGAGTCCACTGAACCAATTCCTGCACCTGAAAGCGTTGGTCCAGAGAATCGAGCCTCAGCTTGCTTTTCATCTTTATCATCTCAGCGTAGTCGTCATTCAACCCGCCACTCTCCATCGGACCACCATATTGATAAATATGTATTTGCTTACGGAGAGCTTTGAAGGCTCGCTGCAACCTCTTATTGCGAAGCTCATCCATCCACTGGATGTAGGCTTGGGCGACCATGTCTGCGATGAGCTGAGCCTCTTTCTTATCGTGGTTTTCGTAAGTTATCTTGATGAGGCGAGTTCCCTTCTCGGGGCGAACCCTCAGGTTGCGTTTGAGCATGGAGACAGCCGCATGCAAGGTGTAGCTGCCGCGGGGGTAGCTGTCGCGTCTGGCCCACTTGGTGGTCAACGGCTCCCATTCCGGGTACTTCCGCTGGTGGACTTCCCTCAAAGACACGCCGCACGCACCCCCTCCGGCGAGGGGCTCAGTGCACTTATATTTCCGGTCCGTCGCCTGATCGTCGGTGAGGCGCTTGTGATGGACGGGACATTCCCAGAAGGAAGTCTCCCCGTAGATTGCTCCTGTGACGACTTTCTCGAGGACGGCATCGCTTTCCAGAGACGCGAGGTGGGTCTCGAACTCATGCTGGTCGAAGGGCATGTAGCGGGCCCGCTCCGTCGTGGCGAAGGGGTCCATCGGCCGCTGCCACTGGGTGATCTTGATGATGCTGTAGGCTGAGTAAACCGGCTTGGCTATGGTGCTGAACACAAACGTCGCGAAGACGATGATGATGAGGATGGCGATGATGATTTCCTTTCGTTTCTTGACGACCCGCCAGTAGTCAAGAAAATGGAGCTTCTCGTCGCCCCTGCCGCCTTCGGTCCTCGCCACGTCAGCCATTGCATCTACCTCACTGGTTTTGTTTTCCTTTTCCCACTTTGCGTGAGAACAGGAAAGGGAACCACTTCCACCTCAATGGTCCCCTTTCGTTTTCGAAACTACAATCGCGAATTCCTCTTGCGAAGCCTTCCTTAGAAAATGCCGCCGAATCCCAGGTAGTACCTGTTGCGGTCATAAGTGGAGCCGTCGTAGTCGGAGTTGACATCGGTGCGGCGGTATCCTGCCTCAAGGTACATGTCTCTGTGGACGTGCTGTCTCAGGACGACTCCCAGCAGCCAGGCGTCTTCATCGCGTTGAGAGGTGCTCCGACCGGGGATCATGGCCTCAAAACTTGCCATCTCGTAGCTGGTGTTGACGTGCACGGAAGTCCACGTCGCGAGCCACGTGTTAAGGCCGGCATAGATGGTGTGCGCCTCCTCGCCTCCGAACTGCTGATGCGACGTCTCGGTCAGACCGTAACGATAACCGACGGTTCCGTTGCCTTTTTTTCCGAGACCCGACGACAGACTGACGTTCACGTACGGGGAGTCCTCGGAGACGCCAGCATCGGTGTAATCTCTGTAATCCCAGCCAGCAGAGATTGAGGCGACGGCGCTTTTTGTCAAGCTTTGGTCAAGCCCGACGTAACCTGTCCACGCGTCGGCGTCCTTGCTGAGACTGTCCGCGTCATAATCTATGTCGCCATAAGTGAGGCCCAAATTGATCTTCGACTCGGGAGTGGCAAGGTACTGTAACTTGCCTGCGATTGTGTGAACCATCCTGTCGTAGTAATAGCTTGCTCCATGAGTGCCGTCCGCTTTCACCGTGTCCTCGCCGTAGTCAATCAGGAGGTTGGCATAGCTGAGGTTCGCCCACAACTGGCGAGAAAGCTGGAGGTTGCCCGCGACGCTCGCCCGGTTGTAATAGTAGTCGCCGTTTCTCTGATAGGGCATATGTATGGTACCGCCCGCGGTGACGATGTCCTCGGCGATCTCAGGCTCTTCCCTGTACCTGAATAGGTTTCGGACGGCAACCTCAAAGCCGGGACTAAAACGGTGGCGAATGTCAAGCAGGGCGTCGTGAGCCATGTCGGTGTCGTCGTCAGCCCTGTTCTCGTACCAGATCAAGCTGTACTGATAGCTTGCTCCGAAGTAGGTGGTGTCGGTCAGCCAGTGGAGGTCTAACTTCGGCTCCACATAGAGCTTACCGCTTTCCTCGTCCGAAAACCCCTTCGATTTCTCCAGGTCGGTGGTAGTGTAAATATTGTCGTCGTACTCCCACCTGACCTTGATGGATGGCACGAAGGGCTTGCCTTTGACGGCGTCCGGCAGAAGCTCATCATAGGCCCCGCCGAGGATTGCCGGCCGGATCGAGGCAGCCTGACCGGAGCCCATCATTAGAATTCCCACAACAGCGAAAGCGACCAGTAACCAAGTCTTTTTCATAACTCCCTCCCACATTGGAAGTTTCTTTTTCCTGAGAAAGCGTTTAGCTTAAGAAGCTACCATGCTTCGATCGGACTGAGAAACGTTTCGTAAAGGACTGCGATGGGCGAGTAAAGTACAAGCTCGGTGATCGCCGATTGCACGGTCACGTTTGCAATCACGTCCGCGACGGTTGCCAGCGAGATCTGACGTGAGTCGAGAACGGCCATGTACGCCTCCGGCAATTTCGGGTCCTCGACCTCACCGAGCAGACCCAGGCCTTCTACGGAAACCACAGCGAGGTCCTCCTTGGTCACCTGGGCGCCGGCAATCCAGCCCCTCAAGGGAGCAATGCCCCTGCCCTGGAGGTAAGTCGCATGGTCGGCCGGGGTCGCACTCACATCCAGGTCACTCTGGAGACCAAGAGCCCTGACGATAGCCTGCGCCAGTTGCATGTGAGTCATTTCTAACCCCCCCTGCCCGGCTTCCTCAGCCGCTTCCGCCACTCCGGCATAGAATGCTGAAGACAGACCGAAGAAACCGACAAGAGCCACGCTAAATATTCTGCGTCTCAGGCTCATATGTCACCCTCCTTCTTTCCGAATTTAATGTGAAATTCTTTTGCGAATATACTATTCCCTGAAGAAACCTACGAAACCGCGATGGCGCTGTCAAGTTTTTTTTTCTATTTTTTCTTTCTCCCTGAGTCTTTCACCAAATCGGCTGTCTCCTGTTCCGGCCCCGCCGCTCAGCTCGCTCGAAACGTTTTGTCCTACCTCAGCCCCCTCCGTAAATCAAAGGCAATAGCTTCGCAGTGAATCGCGCCATCTGCTCGCTTGTCTCCGCGACCGACCGCTCCACCGGCGAGATCAAAAGCGCGTAGGACCAGCGGTAATTCCGCCCGTGAAAGACCCTGTCCCACCAGCCCCAAAGGAGTCGCTTCATATTACTACCTGTCAACCTATCGGGACTCATGAACCAATACAACACCACCTCCTTTCTCTTCTCCTTTCGTTGGACGGGCCGGACGATAAGGCGGGTGACATTGAGGGTTCTCTTCGCGGCCGGCGACAGAGGAACCGCTAACTTGCTTCGAGAGACGATTCCCCAGCCCTGCGCGGGAAGACACCGCTCGGGCCGATGGATGCCTCTCTTGTCCGCTCCGCTGGTGACCACCGTCACGAGCACCCTGCGGATCGGGGCACGGCCATTGGTGGGCTTGCGATACCACTTTCTCAGGATTAACGTTCCCTGGGGAAGTACCGTCTTGACGAGGAACGAGATTGGCACGTCGGTCGTTTTGACAAGGGGAAGACCGTGGATGGGACAGCGCTCGTCCTCCAACTCGTCCTCCATATAAACCATCCGCGCTTTGGGATTCTTGGGCGGCGTGCGCTGCAGGAAGGCTTCCTGCAGTTCCTTGTGGCATTGGGGGCAGATAAGCACCTCCACGGCTTCCCATTCGCCCACCCGGTCGGCCAGGAACTTCACGGGAAGCTCCGACATGACCGTCCTTACCTCCGTAAGGAGGAACCTCGGAAGAAGGGAAACCGCGAGAATCCCGAAAATAATCAGAAGTTTTTTACTCTGAACCATTGCGATTGAAATACCTTTTTATCGAGGGAGATGAAGAGCATTATTGCGAATATGTACAGGAAAATCGCAGCGTAATCGTGGAAAACGGCAATGGCGAACTTTTTTCCGAATAGCTCCGCAGAGACGCCCACGCACGCCAGGCGGATGATGTTCGTCAAGATGGCTATGGGCACGGCGCATGTCCCGAGTAGGATTTTCTTCAGGAGCGTCGGCTGTGTCACGTAGGCAAACGTGGCGCCGAGAGCGGTGAGCGCTATGAGCGACTTCAGCCCGCTGCATGGGGCGTCCACCGTGAACTCCATCGAGCCGATGGCGAACCAGTTGCCGGTCTGCGTGACCTGTAGTCCCACCACCCGCATGAGGAAAACCGCTGCGTCCGTCGCCATCAGTCTTAGAGGCACGCCGACGATTTCGTCTATAAACTCCAGAGGCACCATGAAAACCAAGATGGCGTAGGGAAACACCAGCCGCTTAACGGTCTTCCAGCCATGCAGATACCAGCTCGCGCCGAACAGCAACATCAGATAAGCGACGATGGATGCGCGAGGGAAATCACCTCGCAGGGCCAGAAAATGTATTGCGATGCCCAGCAGGAACAGCAATAGCCCCGCCGCTTCAACTCGCCGGCCACGACCGTCAGAAGCTGCGCGGTCGAGAAGGAATCCGCAGTAGAGAAGAGCGAAGGTCATCGCCGCAAAAAGAATCGAGTACGAGACCCCAGACAGGAAACGGGCCCCGGGCAGCACGCGGGGATGCTGTTCACCGACGTAAACGATGCCGGCGAGAACAACCGCTCCCAGAATGGACAACCTCGCTGCCCGGCGAGAAAGCCGGGTCAGGGCATCTTCTTTCTTGAGTGTGTGCCATAGGGCAATCACGCACAGAACGGGCACTACGGGACCGGGAGAATACTCTTCCACCACGAACCATTGGTTCAGCATCCACACGAAGGGCCTGTAGAAGCTCACAACCACCAGCACGCAGGCTCCTGCCAGAAGGTACAGTGAGCGGTCGGGCGTGAGTCGCCTAATCGTTTTCCATTCTCCTTCCTGCGGACGGGAACGCATCCTGCGGCAATCCTCGCCAGAAGTGGTTGTGGCTCGGGAGGCGCGCGGGCGTCGCGGCTGTTCAGGCGGTCAACCTCTCGCCTCCCCGTGAGTATCCGTTGAAAATCATCGCGGGAATATCATACAGCTAAGAGCGAGAAATTCCAACACCCCAATACGCCGCGGGCCGGTTTTCTCATTGTTGGCGGGGAAGAGGCGTGGTACGCTTCCGTTTCCCGACTGGTCTTGGAATTGACCAGGCTACCCCGATGCGGACGACGCAAGCACAGCGCGACCTATGAACAGAGCTTTTCTGAGGACAGGTTTCATCCTTCTGGTTGTCGCCGGGAGAAGCTTTCCCGCGAGCGAGGGCGGGCGAACGGTGCAAGCCGTTTGGACGGAGACACCCCCGAAGATAGACGGGAAGCTCGACGACGCCGTCTGGGAAAAGGCACATCCAACCTCCGACTTCATTCAGGTGGAGCCTGTAGAGGACGCGCCGGCGGTTGGAGAAACGGTTGTCTATGTGGTCTACGACCAGAAGAACCTCTACGTCGGGTTCAAGCTTCTCGAGCCGGAGCCGGAGAAGATTCGGGCCGTTGACACGGAAAGAGATTCGTACCTGTGGGATGACGACAACATTGAGCTTTTCCTGGACACGCACCATGACCGGCGAAGCGCCTTTTGCTTCGTGACCAATCCCTTAGGGGCGCAACTCGACCACAAAATCTCGAGGGAAGGGGAGGTCATAGACAGGCAGTGGGACTGCGAGTGGGAGGTCGAGTCTTCTCTCGACGACAAGGGCTGGTCTGCCGAAATGGCTATCCCTTTCCGGGAGCTGACCTTTGAGCCAAAGCGGGGCTACGTCTGGGGCATTAACTTCTGGAGAAACGCGAGAGGCAGGCGAGAAACCACTACCTGGTCCGACGTCAACGAGAAGATGTTCCGGGTCTCGCGGTATGGTGAACTGAGAGGTCTCGATCTGTCTAAGGTTCAGAAGGCTCGGAAAGTCGAGCTTGCTCCCTACGTAACCTCCTCGGTGAACATCGGCGATAAGGCAGAGGCGGACTTCGAGACGGGGGTGGACATTTCCTATCGCCCGACCCGCAGCATCTTCGTGGACGCGACGGTCAACCCGGACATTTCGCAGATCGAGGCGGACCCCACCATCATATCCCTGTCTCGCGTGGAGCCTTATATGCCGGAGAAAAGGCCCTTTTTCAAGGAGGGAGTGGGCCTATTGCGGATGCCGATAGGGTTGGTCTATACCCGACGCATAGGATACAACCGGACCGAGGACGACAGGTACATCTACGAGGGAATGGATTACGGACTGAAAGTCTCGGGGAGGACGGACAGATACCACTTCCTCGGTTTGACCGCCAAGACGAAGGAAAGCGACGAGGACTATTACCTCGCCGCATACCAGCACAATATAGGCGAGAGGTCTTCATTATCTTTTCTCGCTGTGGATAAGGAGGAGCGGGATGATGCCAACCGGGCGTTTAGCCTCATGGGATACTTTCCTCTCCCGAAAGAGTACGAGATAACGACGCAGTACGCCCACATCCAGGGCGAGCACATGGACGATGACGACGGTTTCTACGTCGGCGTCGAGCGGTCCAAGGACCCTTTTCATCTCTACGCGAATTACTCCCAGATCGGGCCCAATTTCTCAACCATTCACCGGGAATTCGGATTTATGCCCCATACGGAGAAGGAGAAGTTTTACGGATGGCGGGGCCTCCATGGCAGAGCCAGCTACAAGTTCGAGTTCGGGGACAGCTTTGTCCGCGACACCGGACTTGGCATTTCCAACAGGGTTTATTGGAACTACTACGACGAAAAGGTCGAGCAGGAAAATGAAGTGTACTCCTGGATTTCGATGGGATACTTCGGATGCAGGATCTTCGGCGGAAGGGAAACGAATCTCGCGGAATCGGGCACGACGGAGAGCACCTATGTAGGACTCGCGGGCGGCTATGGGCCCAAATGGGGAGGGATCGGCTTTTTCTCCTATCCCTTCGGGACGCCAAGTGAACCGGATGCAAGATACTTCTCCCTTGACGCCGGTTGGAAGCCCACTCGCCGCCTTTACCTTTCCTTAGACAATAACAGATTGTGGTACGACGAGGAATCTTCCGCCGGCGAAGACCAATGGAATTCCAGGCTCAGGATGACGTATAGCTTTGCAAAAGACATCTCCCTGCGGGCGGAGGTGGAATTGAACAGCGAGGACGCGGGATTCGCCAACCTTCTATTCCGATGGAAGTATCGCCGCAACAGCTTTCTCTACGTGGGATTCAATTTCCTCGAGGAGGAAGAGGAGGAAAACTCCAGGATGCTCTTTGTGAAAGCGACGTATTGCTTTTGAGCGTGGCTGCTTCTTTGCGCATTACACCGATTTCCTTGGCGCCTTGGGAGGGTAACGGGAGGGGGGAGACCTCTCGCAAAGGCGCAAAGACGCGAAGAAGGATGCAAAAATGACTGAGAATGAGATAGGAAAGATCGTAGTCGACTCCTCGGTGTGTGTGCATCGGGAACTTGGCCCCGGGCTGCTCGAAACGGTCTACGAGGTGGTCTTGGCAGGCGAACTTGCCGGGCGAGGGTTGGCTGTCGAGCGTCAAGTTCCCGTTCCCGTGGAATATCGCGCAATGAGGTTTGACGAAGGCTTCCGGGCAGACATGATCGTGGGAGGCAAGGTGATCCTGGAGCTGAAATCGGTCGAAAGCGTGACCAACGCCCACAAAAAGCAACTGCTCACGTACCTGCGGCTGACTGGCCTGAAACTCGGATTTCTGCTCAACTTCGGCGGAGCGCTCATGAGGGACGGCATTACGCGAATCGTCAACGGCCTTGACGATGACTTATGAAACCTTGGCGCCTTGGCGTCTTGGCGAGAGAAACGGGACGGAGGGGACCTCTCGCAAAGGCTCGAAGACGCAAAGGGGTGCATGGACAGGGACGTGAAACGCCGGGGGCGGCATTTGCCGGGGAACGTTTGAGCGAGAAAACGCCTTGACAGCTTTCAACCGGGGGGCACAATATAAAGCATGCGCTCGAGGAGCACACGGAACGTTACTCCAAATCGGAATCCCCGGGGGAGAATGGCTCTTCGGCAAGGGCAGCGAGCAAGGAATAGACAGCAATGAGTGATCCAGTCGCGGGAATGAATCCCAAAGTGCTCAAATGGGCCAGGGAACAGACGGCCTATTCCGTTGATGAGGTTGCAAAAAAGCTCAAGAAAAAAGCCTGCGTGATAGAGAGCTGGGAATCAGGAGAGAGTGCCCCGACCTACGTTCAGCTTGAGACGCTGGCCTATCGAGTGTACAAACGCCCCGTCGCACTATTCTTCTTCCCCGAGCCTCCTGATGAGCCGGATCCCAGGAAATCATTTAGGACACTCCCCGAGTCTGAAATAGAGGGCCTCTCGGCCGACACGCGCTACGCAATTCGACAAGCCAGCGCGATGCAGATTGCGTTGAGGGAGTTGAACGACGGCGCCAACCCGGCCAAACGAAAGGTTTTCTGTGACGTTAACGTCAAGCCTGGGACACCTGTGACTGATGCCGCAGCGAAGCTCAGGGAATACCTGGCCGTCGACCTGCAGCAACAGACGCGCTGGAGAAGCCACGAGGATGCGCTGAAGACTTGGAGGAGGGGGGTCGAGGAGGTAGGGGTATTCGTGTTCAAGCGCTCCTTCAAGCAAACGAAAGTTTCCGGCTTCTGCCTGCATGATGACGAATTCCCGGTGATCTACTTGAACAATAGTACGGCAAAGGCTCGCCAGATATTCACTCTTTTTCACGAGCTCGCACACGTGTTGCTGCGCACGGGTGGGATCACCATGCGAGATGACCGATACGTCAGCTCGCTCACAGGGGAGGACAAACGGATAGAGGTCTTTTGCAACCGCCTGACTGCTACGTTCCTTGTCCCTCCTGATGATTTCAAGCACCATTTAAAAACACGAACATGGAGCGATGAAGTTCTTGAAAGGCTTGCCAACAGATACAAAGTCAGTCGGGAAGTCATTCTTCGCAACCTGCTTGATAGAGAGTTAGTCAGCGGAGCATATTATGAGAAAAAGGCCCAGCAGTGGGCCAAAGAATATAGGGAGTATAAGGAGAGACACAAGCCTGGTGGGGGCAACTACTACGCCACCCAGGCGACGTACTTGGGCGACACATTCCTGAACTTGGCGTTCGGAAGGTACTACCAAGGCCGCTGTACGGTTCAAGAGCTGGCCGACTACTTGAGCGTGAAGGTCAAACGTGTCGCTGGCATCGAGCGCCAGATGCTCACGAAAGTATCCTCTTGATGATCTACGTGTTCGACACAACCAGTTTCAGGGTGAGCGGTAACTTTTTTCCCGGCCGGTTCCCCTCCTTTTGGAGAAACCTGGACGACTTGGTCAGCCAGGGCAAGGTAGTCTCGGTCAGAGAAGTGTTCAACGAGCTGGAGCGGCAGGGAATAATACAGAAATGGGCAAACGCCAACAAGGCGATCTTCATGCCGCCAACTCCGGAAGAAACACTCTTTGTAAGCAAGATATTCTCAGTGCGCCATTTTCAGTATCTGGTTGGTCAGAAACAGACGCTCAAAGGTACTCCAGTCGCGGACCCTTTTCTGATCGCTTCGGCCAAAGTGAGAAAGGGGTGCGTAGTCACGGGGGAAAAAAAGAAACCCAACGCCGCGAAGATTCCAAACGTCTGTGAGTATTTCGGCATTGATTGTACTAACTTGGAAGGCTTCATGGAGCGGGAGGGCTGGAGCTTCTGAAAATCCCCTCAGGCACGGGTTCCGTATCGCTGTCGACGGGCTATCAGCCGTCTTATGCAGCCTATATACGTCGGAACGAGCCGGAGGACGGGAACCCGATAGGACTCTGATTGGACAGAACTTATGCGAATCGAGCTCAGTGTCGCGGGGGTTCTTAATAGAGAACCAAAGACGTTGTCTTTACCGCCTTATGCAGGCTGTATAATCCTGGTTGGGATGGAGGACTTGGCATGAGAGACGTCATCCTTAGCATAGTTTCGTCCCTAACGTTGAGCGGTCTTCTGGCCGCTGCTGTCGTTTTTCTTGCGAGAAGCTGGATATCTCAGCGCCTCCGGTCGGCGATAGAGAACGAATATGCGAGGAAGCTCGAGACGTACAAGGCAAGACTCAGTGCGGAGCAGGAGCTGGCCCTCGAAAGGCTCAAGGCGAGCAATGCCGAAAATCAGGCCGTGCAGGCCGCTGCCACTGCCTCTCTTACCGCGACGCACATGGCTTCGCAGGAGAGGAGACTTGAGGCGCTGGAAACCTTCTGGAAGGCAACGGTCGAGCTGCGCGCCAAGTCGCCAGCGGCTCTGACTTATGTCGACATCCTTGTTCCCGAGGAATACGACGAGCTGCTGCGGAACCCCAAGCTTTCGCCGGCCTTGGACCGCGTGACCGAACAAACGCTCGATGCTCAGTTCGATGTCGGTACCGCGCACCAAGTCGACAACGCAAGGCTGTACGCCGGGGAGTACCTGTTTTCCCTCTTCTTCGCATACCGGGCAATCACTGGCCGAATAGCGTTGATGCTGATGGATGGAAGGAAAAACCGAAAGATCGAGAACTGGGCGCAGGACTCTGGCATCCGCGGACTCATGCGGCTGGTGCTGTCGGGACGGGAGGTCGAGGAGTTCGACAAGCTCAGGCTCGGCAGAATCATGTGGCTTCGCAATCAGATCGAAAGCAAGATGTTGGCGCACTCGTGGAAGATCATCTCGGGCGAGGCATCTGCCGAGTTCGGGCTTCAGCAGGCGAGCAAGATCGCGGCGGCAGCGTCGGCGCTCGAGATCAAACAGAGAGCCGAGCGACCGGCTCCACAGCCGGGAGGGTAAGCGCCCGGCCCCCGCACGCTCGCGCGTGAGCCTCGAGGTGGAACGCTCCTCAGCGCCTCCTTGTCGGCCGTTTGGCGCTGCGCAGGCCAAGAGTGTGGCGACCGCGCCTGGGGCGGATAGAGCCGGGACAGACATCCGGGCGTATCTGGAACGTGAGCCTCGCCAGGGGCGGGGTTGCCGAAAAGCCCCGAGGGGCAAGCGATCTCATACGCCTCGTTGGAATGGGAGAAAAGAAACCTCTCGCAAAGACGCAAAGCTCGCTAAGAAGAAACCGGATGCGAACTCAGGGGCCGGGCTGAGGGTGATAAACGGCGCACGGAGCGCCGCCGGGATTCGATCTCCCTTTGCGCTCTTAGCGTCTTGGCGAGAGAAACGGGACGGAGGGGACATCTCGCAAAGGCCCAAAGACGCGAAGAGAACTGAAGATTGGATAGAGAAGATGCTTGGCGTCTTGGCGAGAGAAGGGGGAGAAAAGAAACTTCTCGCAAAGGCGCAAAGACGCAAAGACAAGCGCGAAGCAGCTCAGAAGGTCGCGAAGAACTTCCCTGCCTGATCCCTCCCCCTTCATGTACGGCATACGAAGAACGAAGAGCCGCTGGAAAGCGCGGCCAGAGATGACGTTTCCGGCGGGAAGGAGAAAAAACGCCGCCGACTGGTGAGAATGGCTAAAGCCCCTGATTGAGAAGCCCGGCTGAAGCCGGCTTACAGAGGCCGGGCCGCACGCCAAGCACAGCACGGGCTGAAGCCCGTGCCTAACCGGAAATCTCCAGTTTAGCGGCTTTCAGAGCCTTGCCCCAGGTTGTGAATGCTTCCCGAAATAGTTGAAGTTCATATTGGCTCATTTTCTCCACATCTTCTTCTGTGGGGAGTCTCCCGAGTGATAAGGCAAGCTGTTTTAACTCAAGTTGCAGTTCCTTCTTGGTGACCTTTCGCGAGGTTCTTTTTTCCCGTTTCCTTGAGATGAATCCGATGGTTTTCAGTTGCGCTATTTTCCTTCGGGTCATATCCGCATACCGCTCGTCAATGTCAACGGCTATGTATCGCCTGCCGAGTTTGTATGCGGCAACAGCAGTGGTTCCCGCGCCGCATAGCGCGTCCAGAACGACGTCCCCTTTGTCGGAGGATAATCGGACGATTCGCTCCATGAGTTTTTCTGGCAACTGGCAGGGATGAAGGTCTCTGTCCTTTTTGTGCCTTATCCTGTGTATGTCCCACCAGATGTCCGTGAGAGGGACTTTGGGGTCTATGCCCTGTTCCTTTCGTCGCCTGACGCACGTTCCTCTAAGACAGAATGACGGGGCATCTATCGGGCTGACATCATCGTAGTTGAATGTGAAATCTGTCGGGTGCTTGGTGTAGAAGAGGACAGCATAATGAGCGGGCATTATCTTTCCCCTCGGCTCAGAAATCGCGTCCCAGGCGATCCAGTTCTGAAAATCGAGATAGTTGTTGAGGAAAGCAGCGTGATGGATTGCCCATTTTGGGAGGGTCACTACGTACAAGGAACCTGTCGGCTTGAGAACCCTGATGTATTCCTCGAGCCACGAATTACACCACTCTACATACCTTTCGCCCTCTTTCTCGTCGCGGTAGGAATTGTACGATTTGTCGAGGTTGTAGGGAGGGTCGGCGAAAGCCAGGTCAACCGAATTGTCGGGATACTTTTGCAGCGTCTCCACGGCGTCTCCACAATGAACCACATCGAGGAGAGCCTCCTCAATCCTATTGGCTTTTGTTGCGGTTTCAGAAGAGTCGGGGCGGGCACGCTCGGAGGAGACGCGGTGTTGTGCTGAAGGTCTGTTATTATCGAACTCTATCCCTTCGTAGGGGAATATCAGGCGTGTCCCGTCCTGAGCGTCCGTAAGCCGCAGCAAGACCTCCAAGACCGGCCGCGAGAGTTTCGTATAGTTATCTTGCCGGGGCAAATCTCGCCAAACATCGGAGAGAGCGTAGCCCGCTGGATTCATTAGATGAGATTTGCCGCCCCAGTCCTTCAAGGTCTTGTTGCAGAAGCTGCAATATCTGTGAGGAAAACGAACCTTGCCGATTTTGAACGACTTCGCCGATTTCGAGAATACAACAACTGCGGCATGTGCGCTGGGAAGCCCCGCCTTACTTTTCAAGATGCACGATTCAATCGCCATCCAATATTTGAAGTTAAGAGACGCCATCAACGGCTCTATTCTGCCGGGGAGGTTCCGCGGCCTCCCCTGGATGAGGAGGACGCCGGTTTTCTTGAGAACCCTGGCACATTCGCTCAGGATTTTCTCAAACACTCCCTCCCCGCCCGTGTCGAGAATGTGTGAACCGGCGACGATAATCGAGTCCACAAACTCGCTCGGGAATGACCTCAGAGCCGGGAAATATGTCGAACTTCTCAGATACCGGGTCTTCATTTTGACCGAGGCGTGCCGCTTCACACGTTGCGGACGGTTCTCCTCAGTATCTCTCAATGCTTGATGGACCGTTGTTGCCGCGACAGGTTTCTGTGCAGCTTCTCAAAAAAGTCGTCTGCGATGATGGAATAACCCTCGGGACGCCGGGCGCGAAGCCCCAAAAACACGGCGGTGATTTCGGGGCCGCTTCGAGATGTGCGGTCCTTCAAAAGGACGGTCAGCTCGACTTGCCGGCGTCCCCTCTTGTCAAAGATGCCGTAGATGATTCTGCGGGAGTCCTTGTCCTTCATGACGATAGAACCGTGCGACATTTCCACGGCTCGCAGAGCCGCAGCCCATGTCTCCTCCACACTCGCGCGAAAATCCTTTCTCTCAATCGGGGATTGGGACGGATGGCGCATCGGCTTCGCCGGCCTTGTCGAAACGTGGTGACAGCCGATGCTCATGCACATGATGGGCAGGAGAAGGCACACTCCTCTTTTCGCAACATTCGCTTTGCTCATTTTCACTATCCCTACGATTTGAGAATCCCGTTGCCTTCTCTCGGGAGGTCTTTTTCACTGATGGCGCCGCCGGCTACTCTCCGACATCGCTTGCGGAAAAGTCCTTGACGAAGAGGTTTTTCCAGCGGACCTTCGCTCCGCCTCCGCTGTGGAGCTGAAGCGCTATGACTCCCCGCCGAAGCGGGGGCTTTCCCGTCTCATTCGTCGGCTTCGTGTCGGCGAGGTCAACTGCCTTCAGGCCGTTGAGATACGTAACGTAATGATTCCCGACCGCCTTCACTGCCATCTCGTTCCAGTCGTTGAAGCGAAAGAGCTTTCTCGCGTCCTCACTCGGCTTAGCGATCCACCCGCGACCACCGCTCTCGTAAAGCCCGGCATTGAGGTTTCGCGGGGTGGGGTCAATCTCGCACTGAATTCCCTGGATGTCCGTGCCTTTCAGAACTGAGCGGAAGAAAAGCCCGCTGTTTCCCTGTGCGTCGCATTTGAACGCGATGCGGACCATAAAGTCGGTGTACGTCTTGAGGGTTGCCATGTACCCGTAGCCGCCGGCGCCGCTCGCCCCGACGATCATCCCTTCCTCCACGCTCCACTTCTCGCGGCCGTGCTCCTTCCAGCCGGAGAAATCCTTGCCGTTGAAAAGCGGTTTCCAGCTCGGGCCGTAGCCCAGGTCAGCGATTCGGATGTCTTTCCAGCGCACTTTGACCGGCGTTGGGCCGCTGTGCACCTGGAGGGCGATGATGCCTTTTATGTCCATATCATCGCGGAAGTCCACCGTCGTCACCCCGTTGAGACGGACGATGACACGCTCGCCCCGGGTGGCGATCTCGTAGTCGTTCCACTCGCCGGGCTTGTAGGCTTTCTTCCCTTCCTCGGAACAGACCGCCAGCCAGCGATTCCTCCGATCCTCATCCCAGACCGAGCCGGTGTTGCCGGTGGGGCTCGGGTCAACGTCCGCCTGAAGTCCTTTCATCTGCCCACCAATCACGTGCGACCGAAACTGCACGCCGGAGTTTCCCGACCCTTCGGTTCTGAACTTGAGCTGGAGGATGAAATCCCCATAAGCCTTCTCGGTCAGCAGCCAGCCATATCGCCCGTCTCCGGTTTCGCCGACGATTGTTCCTTCTTCGACGGACCATTTCCCACCGAGAACCTCCTTCCATCCGGAGAGGTCCTTGCCGTTGAAGAGCGGCTCCAGCCTGTACACCTCGCCGTGTGCGGAAGATGCCCACCCGAGAAGCAGAATCCCAATAATAGCCAGTGCGTTTTTCATGCGTGTCCCCCTTTCCGTGGACTCGATGCTTGTACTCTTCTTTCACGCTAAAGATTTCGCTTGTCCATTTTGCCATCCTTCGCCGCCGCCCTCAAGGAAATATCCGGACCTATTCGCGCGAAGGCGTGTGGCCCTGTTTCCGTGAGAAGAAAAGGAGAGAAAGAGAGGTTGACGCAAAGACGCAAAGGCGCAGAGGGGGAGTAAATGACGAAACCCGCACTACTCCCTCCGTGCATTCCGCCCGGGCGCCTGGTACTCGCCATTTTTCGCCGGAAATACAGTCGCACCCGCGCGAAGGTCGGGGTTGCCAGGCGTACTCGAATGCTGTAGCATCTGGGCAGTAGCGTATGTTGCCGAGAGAGTGCGGCTGTATTTGGGTGGCACAATTGGATGAATCCTTCGATCGAGAAGCCCGGCTGAAGCCGTCTCCCGAGGCATGGCATGGCTTACGCGATACCACCGACTAAAGCCGGTGGCTAAGGTTGGCGGCGACGAAAGCCCGGCAAAAATGCAATCCTCCTCCCCTTAATTGTGCGATGGAGCCGAAGACTCGACATAGCGACGGCATCAATGCCGCCTGCGAGAAGGACGAAAAAGGGCATCATGGAATGTCAGCGAAACGCAGGCAAACCCTTCCGAGAGGGGACGCGGCGGCGGGTGCGGCTTGCCAGCGAATTCCCCGCAAGCGACGATTGTAGGTAGAAGGTGTCTTATGGGAAAGGGAAGACCGGACCGACCACAAAAAGGCATCCATAGACGAGAGTTCCTCAAAGTCGGCGCCGCGTCGCTCGCTGCTGGATACCTGGGGCATCCTCTCGCAGAAACGCCGGCAGCGCATGAATCCCCGGGGCAGGTCCCGAGGCGGAGGCTGGGGCGGACGAACCTTCAAGTGAGCATCGTCGGGTTCAGCGGCTGCCGGTTGATTGACCGAGCCGGCCCGCCCCTTCCTCAGGAGACCGCAAACCGCATGGCGGCAAAGGCCCTTGATTACGGGATCAACCTCGTGGACACTGCTTATGCTTACGGAAGGGGACGCAATGAGAGCACACTGCGCATCGCGCTCGGACCTCGCCGGAAGGATGTGATAGTTTTCTCCCGCCTTCCCTACGGGAGGATTCCGAAAGGTAAGAAATCGGTCATGGAAGCTATCGAGGGGTCCCTGAAGAGGCTCGCCACCGACCACATAGAACTGTACGGACTTCACGGCAAAGCCCTCACGGAACGAACCGCTGAGAGGTTCATCCAAAACGAGCTGAGCGAATACCTCAAAGCGAAGGAGCAGGGGAAAATCGGTTTCATCGCAGTCACGGGGCACTCCTGCACAACGGGAGTGATTACGTTGATGAAGACCGGCAAGATTGACGTCGTCGAGGTTCCCGTAAGCCCCGTTCGGAGGGAGTTCCTCGAGGAGGTGGTCCCCCTCGCAAAGAAAATGGACATCGGCGTCATCTCCATGAAAGCGTTCACGGCTTACACGCATGATCTCGGAAGGTTCGCCAAGCCCTCGCCGGAACTCACGGACATCTTCGGGCGCGGTTCGGAAGAGTTCTACCGGCGGGTCCTCGGATTCTCGCTCGCACAGCACGTCGGCGCCGTTGTCGTAGGCACACAGAGCGTCCGCGAAGTGGAGATGTCGGCGAAAGCTGCCCTTGCCTATCGCGGTCTCACGGAGAATGAGAAAAAGGCGATGAAGGTCAGGGCGGCAGAAACGGCAAAGGAGTTCTGCCGAATCTGCAACGTGTGCCTGCCATGTCCGGAAAAGATTGACATACCGAGCGTGCTGCGGCTGGAGATTGACGCCCGGCTTTACGGATTGGAGAAGTGGGCGAAGGTCGAGTATCGCCGCCGAAAACTCAATGCCGCCTCCTGCACGAAGTGCGGCAGATGCACACAGCGGTGTCCCTACGGCGTGCCTGCGCAGGAGCTTGTGCTCAGAGCCGCCGAGACCTTTGCCTGACGGTCGGCGAGCAACTGGTATGGCATCGCGACCCGCCGGCGGCCGGAGCCGGGTAATCCCTCCGTCTCGGGCGGATAGCCGGCCGAGGCGGAGGAGGCAAGAAGGGAAGAGCAGATTA
>CAZXGF010000061.1:0-24144 GCA_964640185.1 uncultured Verrucomicrobiota bacterium
TCCCGATTCTCGGCGCAATGTACCAGATACACTGCCTGACCGCCCAGTTGTTATACAGCGGCGTGTCAGTTGGGGGCGCCCCTTCGATCATGTCGCACCTCCCCGTCTTGTCGAACCATCCGTAGAGCATGGCCCATGCTGTTGCTCCGCATCCGCTGACACAATCGCCTCCCGGCTCTTGCGTGTACCACCTTTGGGCCCATTCGTCATCCGCCCACCAGTATTGCCACGAAGTCCAGCCCGTCGGTCGTTCGCCCGATATCGGTTCCTGCTCTATCTCCACAACAAACAGGGTATAGTCAATCTTCTCGCCGTCCGCAAACTCGACGTGGAAGGTGGTGTATCCGAGTTTTACGCCGTAGATCAGCAGGCCGAGCTGCTGTATTTGGACTTCGGCGAGACTCGGGTCATCGAGAACAGCACTCTTAACTTCTCTCTGCTCAAAGAAATTCACCTCGTTGTCCAGGGTTATGATGAGGGTCTTTTCGGTGTCTATACGGTCCTGCTCGATGTCCCACAGCATTTCCGTTGCTTCCTTGCGGCGCCGAGCTGCCTCCAGGAGACGAGGTGACTCCTGAAGATCCTTCTTGAAGGCGTCATAGCTTTTGTAAGGCTGGCCGGTAAACTGTGGGGTAGCGGGATGGTTTTCCTTGATATCATCCCCCCAGCCCTCAAACTCTCCGTCGCAAAAATCCATGATCTCGTCGGGGTAGTAAACCGGCGGGGAGCCAAAATACGCCACAAGCTCTCCCTTCTCGTTTTCAGCCGTCATGAATCCATCCGGTATTTTGATTATCCGTACTGCGGATGATTTCGCCATCTTCCGGAGGCATTCCGTGCGAGTAATTCCCTTGGTGGAATATTCGACGACCGGAATATCGTCCTCCGTCAGGGAGACCAGGATGCGACCCCGGGGCGAGAAATCTCCGCATTGCAGGGCCAATGGAGACTGACGAGCGCTCGGAGCCTTGAGAGGTCGCGGTGACTTGCCCGTCGTGGGATCGAAGGGTGAACCGGCCTGCTCCGGCGGTGGGGAGAGCACCGCGAACTCCATGTAGGCGGGACCGTCTCGGCCGGGAGTGTACATCGGGAACGCAAGGGGCCCAACAATGGCGTCCTCCCAGCTATTGTCTCCGCCCATATCGCGTAACTCGTCAAGGAGTTCATAGGCAATTTTCAGTCCGACCTCCGGGACATCCTCCAGCGGCATGCGGAGGGGAAACCCCCAATCCTCCCCGGACTCAATTTCCATACGATAGAAGCCGGTAGGCGAATCGTAGGTGTCGAGAAGCGCCCCTTCCTCCGTTATCGGAAGCGTATTCGACGGGACCTTTTCCCACACGCCTCCTGGTGAGTTCGCCCGTTCCAGCCGCAGCAAGGACGTGGTGCAAAAAGCTCCCGGCGCCATCAGCAACGCCACGAGAACGAAAACCAGCGTCTTTTTCATTATCTCTCCTTTCGTGACAGCGATGAATGATTTCTTGCCTCTTCTGGAAACCCTTGGTGGCGTGTTTTTGATTGCATGTTTGTGAACGAGACCTCATGGGAAGCGCCGTCGCGGGAGAAGCGGAGAAATGGGGCAAGGCACTCGCATAATCGTCAGCTTCCCTGAGGTCATCATTGGGTTTCGCCGCTGTGCCGGAACATTACGCCGAAGACCGTTCCCGCGGAACGATTTTTTTACCGTAAGTATGTTTGTCTTGTCAACTGTTTTCGGAAACAATTGCAGAGAATGGTAGTGTAATTAAAAGCTAAATTGAGCGATTTTTTCGTGGCCAAAAGGGTACCCCTTGGGCTAACTGTGAAGGTCGCAAGGAAAAGGATAGGGCTATCCGTGAGAAGCTCGAAGGGCGCCTGCTCAGGGACCTGAGCAAGTTGCGGGAGAGAGTTCGCAAACGGCGGCTGGTCAAAGCCACCCCCATCGCCGAAGCAATAGGTCGCATAAAAGAATGCTACCCTCGCGTAGCCCGCTACTATTCCATCTCCTACGACGACAAGAGCAACGAGGTCTGCTGGGAAGTGAGGACGCAGCGAAAGACCAAAGCGGAAACTCTCGACGGCGCATACATGCTCAAAACCGACCGGCACGACCTATCTGCCCAGCCAAAGGCTGGGCTGTACATGACACTGACCAGAGCCGAAAGAGCTTTCCGCACAATGAAAAGCCCGCTTGCCGAACGTCCCATTTTCCACCAATTGCAGCATCGCGTCGAAACCCACATCTTCCTTTGCGTGCTGGCGTATCATCTGCTGGTGGCGATCGAGAACACCCTCCTGTACAAAGAAATCCATACCTCCTGGGCTACTGTCAGGCAGACGCTGCAAACACACGAGGTTGCAACCGTGGTATTGCCCACCGATGGGGACATCATCATCAAAATCCGCAAAGCCTCCACCACTGAACCCCAACATATGGAGCTTTACCGACTGCTGGCAGTCCCCAAACAAATCATCCGACCTAAGAAAACCATCATCACAAATGGTCAAATGTAGTGATGGAAAAATCGCAGTTCTCCTCTATTCCTCACTACAAAGTGCGGAAGTTGGGCTAAGCTTCGCGCATGGCACCGCGACGAGCGACATGTCATCCTCCCGCTGATATTGAGCGCCCACAGCCGCCAGAAATGAAGGATTTTTTCGGGCGCGGCCGCGTCTCGCTGGCACGGAGATCCGCTGCCCTGCGCCTGGAAGGAACCGCGCCGCTGGCGGCGGGCCGTCGCTTGCTGGGCTCGCTGCGGCTTGCTGGGCTCGCTGCGGCTTGCTGGGCGAGGAACTTCGGGGGAAAAAGCGAAAAAAAGGCTTGACACATCTTCGGCTCACCAAATAGAGTTAGGACAACTGTATTAAACTTGGCGTTCCGAACCAAACCGAACACCTAAGCAAAGGAGGAAAAGAGGGAAAAATGAAGAAATCACTTGCACTCATCCTCGTAGCAGCAGGCGTTGTCGTTTTCTTACCTCACAATGCCTTGCCTGAAAGCACTATCGGTTGCCCCCACGACGTGGGTAAAGGGAAGTTTAAGCCTCGATTTAATGTCAGATGGATAGACGCAGACACAACCTACTCGGACGAGGTTTGGAAAGCTCTCCGCGGCGGTTCGCCCTATGGGATAGGATATGATGAGATGGTGGGTTTACCCGACAGTTGGCATCAGAGGCTCACTAAAATCGCTTTTGGATTGGAGTACGGGCTCATTGACAGGCTCAGTGTAGGACTCTTTCTGCCGTATGTGAGGAAAGACATGAGGAGACAGGTCTGGTCCAAAGGAGCCGGGAAGACCATCTGGAAGGAAATTGAAGATGACGGGCTTGAAGACATCTGGCTGGCGGTGAAGTACCAGATATATTCCAAACCTCCCGTATGGGAGGATGGCGGCATTTTCCTGGCTCTGGGCTACAAGCCTTCCATAAGTTCCGACGAGCAGATAAGGAATGGGATAGGCGACGGAGCTCATGATTTCAAGGTTGCCGCCCTTGCCCACCCTTACTTCACAGACAGCTTGTTTATGTGCGGTGATATCTGGTACGAATACAGAGGAGAGGCTAAGGATATCGAGGGGTTCTCCAAATCGGACTGGGATTTAGGCGACCGATTCGGATACCGCGCGTTCCTGGGGTATGAGTTTCTCAAGCATAAGTTCGCTGTGGTTGGGGGCCCCAGGGGCTGGATCGCACGAAGCAACAGAGACGCCGACGGGCAAAAAGTTGAGGATGGCGATACATATACCCACGGTGTTACGATAAAGCTCCGCTGGCAGCCCTTCGGCGATGAAGAATTAGGGTCAATAGATATCGGCGTCAGCATACCGTACGCTAATAAAACGCCCTTCGCGGCTGATTTCGTCCCCTTCGTCGGCGGCAGGATAAAATTCTGAGGAGAAAACGCCGGGTACGTGCTTGGCTATACGTTGAACTCCGGGGCATGAGGTGGCTCACGCCGATGCCGTGTCTGCGAAGAAGGCCCTGTGCCCTGGTGGTACCCGTCGGGCGCGAGGTCGCATTTCGAGTGTCATTATCCCCTGATGGGCGGGTGTGGCGGACGAGAAGTTCACCCCTACGCGGGTGATTTGTCCTCGTCCTCGGGGGGTTGTATCGGGGAGCTGACGGTATATTCCTCCGAGAGCCATTTGTGGAGGTCAACCAGTTTGCATCTCTCCGAACAAAAGGGAAAGTACGAGGGCGGATTGTGGCCTCGCAGGTCGTAGGGGAGGGGCTTATTGCATATCGGGCACTTAGGAATCCTGGGCTTTTTTGGATTTCCCGGTATCTTTCCCGGTTTCATGCTTGCCCTTGTCTTTCGACTTCTCTGTTGAACCGCTCGCCATCTGTTCCTTTTCCTTCTTGGCTTGCTGACGATAGGAACGGCTGCGGTAATCGGTTTCGTGGAAGCCGGAGCCTTTGAAGATGAAGCCTGCTCCGGCGCCGAGAAGGCGCTGCACTTTTCCCTTGCAGCGTGGGCAGCGGCGGAGGGGCGGGTCGCTCATGCTCTGAAACTCCTCGAAGTGATAACCGCACTTTTTGCACTTGTATTCGTACGTCGGCATCTGTTTCTCTCAGTTCCTCCCGTAAAGGTGCGATTCGCCCTCTTGATGCGGTGTGCCAAGAGGCGCACATATCGCGTTGTATATCAAAGGCAGACGACTTAGATGGCGCGAGAGTCCGTGCCGTCGCGGCCCGTGACTACACAGGTCTGACTTGTCTTCACTAAGTGCTCTTGTTCATAAATTCCATCACGTATTTTTTTGACGGGATAACAAGATAGACGGGATTCTGGGAATCCTGTTTATCTCTGCGAAAGGTCCTTGACCTTTCGCTTTGCCTCAAGTTTCCTTTCACCGAGGTTGGGGTCCAGACCCACCCGGCGAATGGGGGCTGGTCACGCCTTCGGCATGATTGACCACGTGTATCTCACGAGGAACAGCATCCCCCTCACGCAGTTCACCTCCACGATGACCCCGCCGAAGGCGGGGCAGGACGGGACTGCGAGCTCTCCAAGAACTTGTCTGCCAATTGCTTGTTCTTCCTGGTTTTTCAGCGTGCTCCAGGCGGGGTTGCGATTTACTGGATACCTCCCATTCGTTTAACCATCCCGTCTATCCCGTTATCCTGTCGAAAGATCCCATTCCCTACAGCACTATACGTTACCGTACTTGCGGACGCGTCCACTAAGTCACGGCAACCGGCTTCGCCTCCGCGTTCCCACTCCTACTTCACTTCGACCCGATAGAATAACGCGCGCCAGTTCCAGATGAGGAAGCCCTTGTCCGTACAGGAGGTGGTCTGCCCGCCGGAAGTCACGCTTTTGACCTCATACCATTTAGTCGCCTGAAGGCTATAGCGAAACCACACGGTATAGGTATCGTTCGGCTGGCTGTTCCAGATCAGGCGGCGTCCGCCGGGCGAGGGGATTGTCACGAAGCTGAAATGCGTTACTGCGAAGGGCTTGGAATTATACTCGAAGGCCCCCATATCAACGGTCAGGGATTGTCTCCCGAGGGCTATGCGCAGATTGCCGCCCAGGTCCAACCCCGGCGGGGTCAGGACAGAGTTCGTGCCCTCGTCAACGCACGGGGAATCCGGCAGGAGGCGATAATCGTTGTCTCCATAGGTGCTGGAGTTGTTGTCCCGGCCATTTGGGTCAAGGAACTGGGGGTCCAGTGCAATATTCCCTTCGCCGCCTCCGGCCCAGTTCTTGATGCAGGAATACGTCGGGACGCTCGATTCCTCCATCTGCGGGCCGCCGCGAGTCGTGACATTTCCGTAGATAATACAGTTGGCGATCTCGCCGTCGCACCGGGCGAGGGCGCCGCCGGTCGCGGCGGTGTTCGCTACAATGGTGTTGTTGAGGAGTGGCCCATCGCAGTTGTACGCCCCGCCGCCCCAGAAAGACGCGGAATTGCCCGCGATGAGATTGCTGCGGACCTCGCCGTCGCACTGAAATAGCGCTCCCCCGGAATGAGTTGAATTGGCGATGATGACGTTGTTGTAAATCGCGCTGGAGCAGAAGGTGAGGCAGCCGTCAAGCTCCGTCGTGTTCCCGGAAATTGTGTTGTCCCGGATCGTAGCGGCGCAAGAGTACAGCCCCGCGCCCCAGTTGGCGGAGTTCTCTGTAATGAGGTTGTCCATTATGATGCCGCCACAAGAAAACAGCCCGCCGCCGGCCTCGGTGGCCGAGTTGTTTCTGATGGTGTTGTCTCGGATTGTGCCGTCGCACGTGTACAGGCCGGCGCCGTGGTCGGCGGAGTTCCTGGCGAAGGTGTTGCCCTCGATGGCGCCGTCACAGAAGGCGAGCCCGCCGCCGCCCGTGGCGGAGTTAAGGGAGATGGCGTTCTTGCGAATTGTCCCGTCGCAAAAAACCGCGGCGCCGCCGAGGTCCGCTGAGTTGCTTACTATTATGTTCTTCTCGATGATGCCGTCGAAGCAGAAGACCCCTCCCCCCCTGTTCGTAGCCGAGTTACCTGTGATGACGTTTTGCCGGATCGTGGCGTGGGTATGTTCGTTCGTCCGGCCGCCATCTATCCCGCCGCCATCCAGCGCCTTGCCATTCTGAATCGTAAATCCGGTGAGGACGCAAGTCTCCTGCTCTGTCCCGTCAAAGGTTACGACACAGCCGTTCTCAGCCCCATCAATGACGGTGGTGGAAACGGTATCCAGGTGGAGTGGGTCCGTCCCCGTAAGGACGATGTTCTTGCCTTCGAGCTCAATGTTCTCGACGTATGTCCCCTGAGCCACGATGACGGTATCGCGATCGGACGCGGCGGTGATGCCTTCCTGAATCGTTCTCTTCGCCGATTCCCACGAGCGCCCGTCGCCGGGGACCGAAACGCAGCAGTCCACGTACCACGTCGCGCCTGTGCCTACATTGCAACAGCAAATCGAAAGCCCAAGCAGAACAATTACACCGCATATCCGTGTCATTTTCGTGGGGAACCTCATGATTTGCCTTCCTCTCGCTACTTCATTTCGACCCGATAGAATAACGCGCGCCAGTTCCAGAGGAGGAGACCCTTGTCCGTACAGGAAGTGGCGGCGCCCTGGGAAGCTACGGTTTTGACCCGATACCATTTAGTCGCCTGAAGGCTATAGCGAAACCACACGGTATAGGTATCGTTGGGCTGGCTGTTCCAGGTCAGGCGGCGTCCACCGGGCCTGGGGATTGTCACAAAGTCGAAGTGCGTCACCGCAAAGGGCTTGGAATTATACTCGAAGGCCCCCATATCAACGGTCAGGGATTGTCTCCCGAGGGCTATGCGCAGATTCTCGTCCAGGTCCAGTCCTGGCGGGGTCAGAACGGAATTGGCGCCCTCGTCAACGCACGGGGAATCCGGCAGGAGGCGATAGTCGTTGTCTCCATAGGTGCTGAAGTTGTTGTCCGGGCCATTTGGGTCAAGGAACTGCGGGTCCAGTACAATATTCCCTTCGCCGCCTCCATCCCAGTCCTGGATGCAGGAATAGGTCGGGACGCTGGAGTCGTCGAGCTGCGCGCCAGCCGGAGCCATGTTTCCCCAGATGATACAGTTGGCGATACTGCCATGGCAAAAGGAGAGGCCGCCGCCGTCTCCCGTGGTGGAATTGCGCGTGATGGTGTTGTTCACAATCATGCCGTCACAGCTTGCCAGTCCCGCGCCCCACCCGGCGGAGTTTCCGGCGACAACGTTACTCCGAATAATCCCATCGCAGGCGCCAATCCCCCCGGCGCGGTCAGTGGCCGAATTGCGGATGATGATGTTACGGAGGATCGCGGCGCTACAATCACCTATACCGCCGCCCCAATCGGCGGAGTTTGCGGAAATCATGTTGTTTTCGATGGTCCCACTGCAATGAGCCAGACCGCCATCCAGGTTTGCCGAGTTGTTTCCGTTGATGATGTTGCCCTCGATAATGCCGTCGCAGTCGAACAGCCCGCCGGCCTTGTACTCAGCCGAGTTCCACTGGACCGTGTTGTCGCGGATGGCGCCGCTGCAATAAGCGACCCCGCCGCCATCATACGCCGAGTTGAGCTGGATGGTGTTGTTACGGATAAGACCGTCGCAACAAGCCACTCCGCCGCCGAAAAGGGGCGCCGAGTTTCCTGTGATGAGGTTGTCCCGGATAGTGGCGTGAGTGCGATTGTCCGAGGTTCCGCCGCAAACTCCACCGCCATCCTTCCACGCCTTGCCGTTTTGGATGGTGAAGCCGGTAAGGACGCAGGTCTCATCTTCATCACCTGAGAACGTGACGACCGCGCCCCATTCGTCGCCGTCAATGATGGTGTTCGCGACCACCTCGGGGTCGAGGGGATTGGTACTGCGGAGGACGATGTTCTTGCCTCTGAAATTGATGTTCTCAACGTAGTTCCCCTGAGCGACGATGACCGTATCGCCATCATTTCCCGCGAAAATGCCTTCGTAAATCCGCTTGAAAGCGCTTTCCCAGGATTGCCCCTGGCTGGACTCAGAGACCGAGCGGTCCACATACCACGTTGTCGGGTGCGCAGAAGTGCAAACCATAACCAGAACAATCAAGGCCAGCACATGAAGGGTGGAATTGCTTTTCATAGCGTCCATTCCGATTGGAGTCCTCATAGCTATTCCATTTCAACTTGATAAAAGAGGGTGCGCCAGTTCCAGATGAGGAGGCCTGTAGCTGTATAGGAAGTTGTTTCTCCCTGGGAAGCTATGGTTCCGACCTCGTGCCATTCGCCGGTCAGGCTGTAGCTTGACCAGACGGTATAGGTATCATTGGGCTGGCTGTTCCAGACCAGGCGCCGCCCACCGGGCCACGGCTTTGTAACGAAGCCGAACTGCCTCACCGCGAACGGCCGTGAATTATACTCATAAGCCCCCATGTCCACGGTCAGGGAATCTCGCCCGAACGCAATCCGCAAATTGCCGTCACGATCGAGCCCTGGAGGATTCAGCACCGAGTTTTCCCCTGCGTCAATGCATAGCGAATCTGACGAGAGACGATAGTCGTTGTCCTCGTAGGTTTCCCAGTCGTCGTCCGGACCGTCAGGATCAACAAATCGCGGCTCTTCCCAGATATTCCCCTCGCCGCCCCCGTCCCAATCCTGAATGCAGGAATAGGCCGGCTCGCTCGAGTTGTGAAGCTGAGCGTCACCCGAGGCTGTATTGGCCCAGATGATGCAGTTGTGGATTGTGCCATTGCAATTATACAGCCCCCCGCCGGAGTGTCCAGCCAAGTTGTCCACGATGGTGTTGTTCAGGATGACATCATCGCACCACATCAAACCTCCACCCCAAAACACCGCCGAGTTGCCTACGATCGCGTTGTTGTAGATGGCGCCGTCGCAGCCATACAGCCCCCCGCCTTCCTCGGCGGAGTTCCCGATAATGGTGTTGCTGCGGATCGCGCCGTCGCAATAACCCACGCCGCCGCCTCGCCACTCCGCGGTGTTCTCCGTGATGATGTTGTTCTGGATGGCGCCGTTGCAAGAAGACAGCCCGGCGGCGGACTTGGCCAAGTTGCCCGAGATGGTGTTGCTGTGGATGATGCCGTCGCAAGTATCAAGGCCGCCGCCGTTCGAAACAGCAGAGTTGTCAGTGATGGTGTTGTTCCGGATGGTGGCGTCGCACCAGTACAGCCCGCCGCCACGCCAGGCCGAATTCCCCTTGATCTTGTTGTTCTGGACGGTGCCGCCGCACTGATAAAGGCCGCCGCCCTCACTGTCAGCCGAGTTCATCATGATCGTGTTGTCCTGAATGTTGCCGCCGCAGAAAGCCAGCCCCCCGCCATCCCATTCGGCAGTGTTTCCAGCGATGCTGTTGTCCCGGATGGCGCCGTGGCAAGTGTGCAGCCCCCCGCCATATTTAGCTGCTGAGTTGGAGATAATCACGTTATTTAGGACGGGGCCGTCGCATCTGGACAGCCCGCCGCCGAAATCGGCCGAGTTGCCGGCGATCACGTTGTACTTCACTGTGGCGTGAGTAGGGTCACCCCATTTCCGACCACAGATTCCACCGCCGTTCTCAGCCTTGCCGTTCTGAATAGTAAATCCGGTCAGGACGCAGGTTGCATCCTCCGTCCCGGCGAAGGTGACAACGGAGCCAGCTTCGCCGCCATCAATGATGGTATTGCCGATTACGTTGAGGTCAAGGGGATCGGTGCTGGTCAGCGTGATGTTCTTGCCTTTGAACTGGATGTTCTCCGCGTAGGTCCCCTGGGCAACCATGACGGCGTGGCCATCGGATGCCGCGTCAATCCCTTCCTGAATCTTTTTGAAGGCGGTCTCCCATGATTGGCCGTTGCCGGAGGCTGACACGGAACCGTTCACGTACCAGGTCATGCCCCAAGCTGCGCGGAAAATGCAGAGCACAAACAGGGTGGTTAGCACAGCAAAAATCTTATTCATTTTAACCCTCTGCCGCGCAAAAAGTTTGCCCTTACGCTTTATCTGGTCGGGGAAGTGCGCCAGGCAAGCATGGCCCCTCCGGCAGCGGATCGCTTACTCTGGCAACGCTTCCGTGAGATTACTGGCGGCCGGTTAGTAAGGGGGCATCCCTCCGGGCAGCGGCTCTTCATTTTTCCGGCTTTTCGGCGACAATCGCCTCGCAGGTGAGCATCAGCCCTGCGATGCTGGCGGCATTCTCGAGAGCTGTCCGGGCGACCTTCGCGGGGTCAACAATCCCTGCAAGCATCATGTCGCAGAACTTATCGCGCTCGGCGTCGTAGCCCATATTCTGCTTCATGCCAGCGACCTTCTCGGCGACGAGGGAACCATTCCTGCCCGCGTTATCGGCTATCTGTCGCAAGGGCGCCGAAAGAGCTTTTTCCAGCACCTGCGCGCCGATTTTCTCGTCGCCTTTGAGCCTCATTCTCTTGACGCGAGGAATGGATCGGAGGAGTGCAACTCCTCCGCCGGGAACGATGCCCTCCTCGGCGGCGGCTCGGGTGGCGTGAAGGGCGTTCTCGACCCTCGCCTTTTTCTCTTTCAAGGCGGACTCTGTGGCGGCGCCGACGCGGATTATGGAGACGCCTCCGACGAGCTTGGCGAGCCTTTCTTCGAGCTTCTCTCGCTCGAAATCGGAGGTGGTTTCAATGATTCCTTTTCTTAGCTGGTCGGCCCTGGCCTTGATTTTTTCCGGGGAGCCTCCGCCTTCAATGATGGTGGTGTGGTCCTTGTCAATGCGAACCTTTTTAGCTTTTCCGAGGTCTTCGAGCTCGGCGTGCTCCATCTTTTTGCCGGTTTCCTCGGAGATGACCTGACCGCCGGTCACGATGGACATGTCCTGAAGGAGCGCTTTCCTTCTGTCACCGAATCCAGGCGCCTTGACGGCGGCGAGCTTCAGGGTGCCTCTGATCTTGTTGAGGACGAGGGTTGCGAGGGCTTCTCCCTCTATGTCTTCGGCGACGACGAGAAGCGGCTGACTGGGGCCCGCGTGGATTTTTTCCAGTATCGGCAGCACGTCGGCGGCACTGCTGAGCTTCTTGTCGTGGATGAGAATGAGGGCATCCTCGAAAACGCACTCCATTCCCTCCACATCCGTGACGAAGTAGGGGGAGATATACCCTCTGTCGAACTGCATTCCCTCGACTACGTCAACGACGGTCTCAACTCCCTTCGCCTCCTCGACGGCGATGATGCCATCCGCCGAGGTTGTTTCCATCGCGTCGGCGATGATGGAGCCGATCTCCGCGTCGTTGTTGGAGGCAATGGTGGCGACTTGCTCGATTTGTTTTCTCCCCTTGACCGGCTTGGCCATGGTCCAGATGGTCTCGATGGCATTCTCTATCGCTTTATCAATCCCTCTCTTCACCCCCATGGGGTCGCAACCGGCGGTGATGTCCTTGACTCCCTCCTCGAAGATGGCGTTGGCCAGAACAACCGCGGTGGTTGTGCCGTCGCCGACATCATCGCTGGTTTTCGAGGCGACCTCCTTGACCATCTCGACTCCCACGTTTCGCAGGCGATTATGGAGCTCGATTTCCTTTGTGACGGTGACCCCGTCGTTGGTGCTGATAGGTGGTGGGGATTCTTTATCAATCACCACGTTTCGCCCGCGAGGGCCGAGAGTTGCCTTCACAGCCTGGGTGAGAGTGCGCACACCTTTCAAAAGAGAAGTTCGACCTTCTCCGCCAAAAGCCAACTGTTTTGCCATTTTGTCTTTCCTCCTTAGAACCTTATCGTAAAGATTCGGATTGGTCGCTGAATATCGTTCGTGCTCTGAGTGTGTACACCGCGGAGCACGCACAGAGCACAGAGATGCGGGAAGGCGATGGTCGGCGGGTCTCTCTGCGAGCTCGGCGCACTCCGGGGTGAGCCATCAGGGCTCAATCTGAGATTATTCCCAGGACGTCCTCCTCCCGCATAATCACATACTCTTTGCCGGCAATTTCGACGTCGGCGCCCGCATAGGAGGCGAAGATAATTTTGTCCCCTTTCTTTACGTTCATCGGGACGAGCTTCCCCTCCTTGTTCTTTTTCCCTTTTCCGACGGCGATGACCTTGCCCTCTTTGGGCTTTTCTTTTGCGCTGTCCGGGATGATGATTCCGCCTTTTTGGGATTCGGCTTCGAGGCGCTCGACAAGAATATTGTCAGTGATTGGCTTCAACTTCATCTCTCGCGGTCTCCTTTCCCTGCTCAATTCTTTACATTGGGGGACGTATTCCTTTTCGACAGGATGATAGGATAGACTGGACAATAAAACACGAATCGCATCTCACCACGCGCATCAAACAATGCGGTTCACCCTGTTATCCCGTCAAAAAACCTGCTTTCACACAGCACTGTACGTTACGCTATTTCCGAAGGCGCGTACCGACTTTTGGTTCCGCCTTTCTTACGGCCCTAATCTCCCGAACTCTCATCGGCGGCCTTGTCGGCGGGCTCGCTTTTTCGTTTGCCGGCGATCTCGTGGGCGGTTTCTTTTATCTCGGACCAGTCCACGGCTTCCGTCCTGAGAAGAAGCTCCGGCGCGTCCTTGAACGACAGATATGCGCAATAACCCGAGAGAGCGAAGAATAGGAGCGGTAGAGAAAAAAGGATCGCCGAGACCACGATAAGGACGAGCGAGAAAATCCACCCTCCCACCTTCTGTGTTGCTTTCATGCGGAAACCGGGCGGGGGTGGGGGGCCCCCGGTAGGCTCAGCGCGCATAAGCTGAATGAACGGAACCATGATTCTTCCGTAGTTGCGCGCGCCAGCGGTGTAGCTCGCGTCCTGAAAGGGCAAAGCGGGGTTTTGTACGCCAAACCCGCGGGGCGCGGCGCCTTTGATCCCGGGCACGCCCGCAACGTATTCGAGAAGCTGGCATCCACGAAGGGTCGCCCTGTTCTTTCCCATGGTTCTTGAGGTATGAGAAGCCGTCACGGCGAATCCAGCGAAGATGATCTTGTAGAAGACGAGGCAGACCAAAACCGCCACCGCAAGGCGGCCGAGGATGTCAGCGGCGTGTCCCTTGAGCAGCCGGACCGATTCCCTGTAACAGGCCACGCCTTTTTGCTTCGAGACGGACAGCACGGCGGGGAAAAGGAAGCTGGCAAGAAAGAGCTTGGCGATGATAAACATGGCGAGCACCCCCGCCGTTAGCCACACGGGGGATGTAATGGACCAGAGGATAGGCCCGACTTGAGGGATGAGGCCCAAAAGTCCCGCCAACCAGATAACCGCAATCAGCGCGATGAAAACGACGATCGGCTTGATGGTGCCGAGGACGACGGGGCCGAGGTTGCGGGCGATCATGGACCATCCCGCCGGGACCCCGATCTTTTCTCCTGTTGATTCGGCATGAGCCATTGCGACAGCAGAGCTCATGGTGGCCAGCGTCACGTAGGCAAAAACAACGGCGCCGAGTCTCTGGATGACCCACCTAAGCCAGCGGAGTCCCGGAGGCTTGATTAGTCCGCCGAGCCAGAAGAAAAGAATTACCACGGCTACACCGATCAACAGTCCGAGAGCCAGCACCACTACCCGGCCCGGCCGGAGAGCTAAGTTCACGGCTCTCGTTAGGTCTTTCGAAAGCGAAGCCTTTTCGTTCGACATTGGTGTCATGCCCTCCTTTCAACCTTTCTTACGGTTTGACCAAAACTCCCCCGATCCGGCTGCGCCCGGCCGCCGAATACTACCGAACCGCAACCTCATCAGAGGTCTGTTAGAATGTATCCAGCGAGCGACAAGAAGTCAAGTCTTTTGTCTTTTGCGGGGGGGTGCCGCCGTATTTGGGTGGCATACTTCGGATGAATCCTCTGGTGGAGAAGCCGGCTGTCAGGAGAAGAATCGCGTATCCGATACCACCGACTAAAGCCGGTGGCTAACTGCGGCGCCCGACGAGGGCAGGGGGAAAGGAGGCCGTGGCCTTGTCCGTTGTATGATAGAGGGACAGACGGGACGGACCCACGGCGTCAACGTGCGACGGGAGAGGTTCAAAACGAGGCGTGACAGCATGCCACGGAGACGCGGCCACACCCACGGGGGTGTATTGGGAGGCAAAAGCTGCGAGTAACGCCGCTCCTCGGCGCCAAAATACAGCGAGACGCAGGAATCACGCCGGACGCCTCGGCCCCCCGTAGCGAGAGCGTGGGCATTACAAAACCACGCTGTGCCCGCACTATTTGCCGAAAAAGTTTTCTACCCCACGATGTCCGAAATGTCCAGGACGTACTCCTGCCGAGGGCCCTCGTGCACGGAGTCAATGCAGACCGATTTGCCGTCGCGGCTCCAGCGCGGGTGGAGGTCGCAGCGAATTTCGCCATCGAGCTTTCTCGGGGCGAAGAAGCGGCCGATGTCAACGCGGCGTCGCCGGGCCGGATCGTAGAGAATCAGCGTTCGAAAGCGGCGTTTGTCCGGATAGGTGTCTGTGAGAATCCATCGCTTATCGGGAGAGTAGGTGCAGTGGCCGTCCTGGGTGAGGATGCCTTCCCCGATGACCTTCGCTTCGTCTGAGCGATCGGTGTAGAGGTGGTAACGGTCGCCGGTGTCCGGCTCGCGAGACCAGGCAAGGAGGTGTGTCGGGTCTCGCCAGATGAAATGCGAGACCATGCCGTGGTCGGCGACGAGATGGATGTTGGTTCCGTCCGGAGCGGCGGTGAACATCCGCGTCCACCATCCCCCTCGCCCTTTGCGCCATCGGTGGAGGAAAATGAAGCGGGAGCCGTCAGGGTTGAAGAGCAGATGATTGAACCAGTGCTCGGCGCCGTCCATCGTGTTGTCATCTTTGATGCCGGCGATCCGTTCGAGAGAGATGATTAGCCTATTTCGCCCGGTTTCGAGGTCCATGCAGAATATTCCATCGTCTTTGGGATGCCCCTGGTCTCGCCAGGGGTCCGGGAGCCCGGCGTAGCCATATCCGGGGCGGGTTCGCTGGAGACGTGAGAAGTTCAGGCAGACAGCCTGTTTGCCGTCCGGGCTTACGGCGTAGATGGCGCGTGGAAGTCTCTGCGACTCGCCGGTGCGGACATCGCGGATAACGGCGATGAAACGGTCTTTTGTTCGCTCATTGTGAATGATGAGGCGGTCCGGCGCCGACCCAAGCCATTGAAGCATGGTCCCTTGTTGCCAGCACCACGCTTTGGTCTGTGCGATGGGACGCCAGTTGTTGCCCTTTTTCAGGTCAACCATGCCGACGGTTATGGCGTCGTCGGCTCGCGGCGGCCTGTTCATAAAGGAGACCTCCTGGCAGAGGAGGTATCGTCCGGTGGCGTCCCACTGCTGCTTATCGTAATAGCCGAAGAAATGGTATCCGGGCCCGAGGGTTACAGCCCGTGCGAGGGGGAATCCTTCGTTTTTCTTTTCGGCGCAGCGAACCACGCTATCCTTGATTCCCAGCACCACCACCACCACTTGCTTCAGGAATTGCGAGCGTGTGTACTTTGTCATCTGAGTATCACCTCCGTTAAGTGCCTTGTATTGTAAGGAGCGTCCGCTGCCCCTTTTCGCGCGTCACGTTGGCGGTCGCGGGACAGGCGCATTACCGTTGTGCATGACCGGGACGCTGTGTCCCTCGCGCAGGAAGACCGGAATCCTGCTCAAGGGGGCGTCCATTTCCACCGTCTGCTGTCCGTGGTACTTCTGGTTCTCGTTCCAGTAATTGACCCATTCGCCCTCCGGTAAATAGACTTCCCTCTCCCTGCGGCCTCTCTCCCAGATGGGAGCGACGAGGATGTCGCGGCCGTAAAGGAACTCATCCCATCTTCTCCAACATCTCTCGTCGCCCGGATAATGATAGAAGAGCGGGCGGACGAGGGGCGCCCCGCTGAGGCGGGCCTCTTTTGCGCGACCGTAAGTATAGTCGGCGAGGAGGGTGTGGAGTTTGGTGAAGTAGCGGAAAATGGCGACCAATTCCTCGTCGTAATAACGTTTGCCGGCTATGTGCCGGCTGGCGCGCGATTCTATTTCATCAATCATCATCACCGGCGTGAAGCAACTGAAGGCGAGCCACCGGGCGAGGATCTCCCTCTCGGCAGTTCCGCCGGAGCCGCCCGTCTCCGAGCCCCAGAAGGGCATTCCTATCAACCCGACCCTCTCCGCACTGATAACCGCGCTTCTCAAGCCGGCGAGAGTGGGTGGCGTATTCCCTCCTTTGAAAACGGCGTATCTCTGGCTTCCGGCAAAGCCGGAGCGCGTGATGAGCACAAAATCGTCGGCGAGCTTTTCTCTTAGGCTCGTATAGTATGCGCGAGCGTACAGGACTGGATATAGATTGTGCACCTCCCGTCCGGTTTTTCCGCTGAAATAAACGTCTTGGCGTCCGGACGGAATGAGTTCCTCGGGGAGGTCAAGCATGAAGCCGCTGACGCCCGCGTCCACAAACTTCTGGCACTGCTTGACGGTCCAGCGGACCGCGGCAGGCTTGGTGAGGTCAATCACATTGTCGCTGTTTGGGGCGAGGTATCCTTTTTCATTCGCCTGGCGGAGCGTTTTGCCAGAGGCCAGGGGTGCTGCACGCAGGAGAAGGCGATAATTCTTTTCCCCCGGCCGCGTGGCAGTCTTTTGGAAAACGGGTGGCCGTCGGGTAGCCGACTCGGAGTCGGCGGGGAGCAATCGGACGTCAGCGGGGGCGAAACTCATGCAGTACACGCCGCACGGTATATCGAGCTTTTTAAGGACGGCAGCCTCCTTCGCCACCTCCGAGAAAAGAGTCTCGACGCAGTGAGTGTCGCTGTGAAGTTGCGGTCGGTTTCGATGCTCGATACGTCGCCAGACGAGGCAAGCCCATTTTGGAGAAAGCAGAGGCCGCCCTGTCAGAGCGGTGTATTGGTTGAGCAGCTCGGCGGGCGTCGGGCCGGGGAAGATGTGGAAGACGAGGCGAGGGCCTTCGAAGGAGAAGCGGACTGTCTCTTGCTCGGTGGCAGCCAGGTCATAAAATCCCGGCCACGTCGTGTCCACGTAGATGCCGTATCCCTTGGAGGTAATGTAGAAAGGCGAGTACATGGAGAAGGTGGGGCGGAGGCGCATCCTCACCCGCTCGCCCCTGCGGTCGAGGCTGACCTCCTGACCGAGCTCGCGCCAGCTTGCGTTGTCCGGGCCGTCAACGACACGCTCCGTCAGGCCGTGAATATGCTCAGAAACCGGCGAATGGTACGCGAAGCCCAGCTCGGTCACTCCTTCCATGTCGGATAAGTAGAACGTTATGACGACACCGCCGTGGGAAGCACGCTGCATGGAGATGGTTGCGGTTGCGGCCGGCAAGTCCGTTTTGCTCGCGACGGTCCAGCCTCCGCCCGCTCGTCGCCTGCGGGTCATTATCTGTCCGAGGAAGTGCGTTCTCCCCGCCGCCTGGTAGAAAAACGAGCCCGGCAGGTCGCCGGGTTGGAGTAAGATTCTTCCGGCGTCGTCTCGCACGATCAGCCCCGGTCTTGTTGTGGGAAAGTTCGCGCTCAGAGTGCGCCCCAGAGCATCGCCGCTGCAAATCGCCAGGCAAACGACGAAAACGATGGCGGCATAAAAAGAGAATCTCAACTTCTGACCCACGCTTGCTTCTCCCAACTCGTTGCGTCTTTGTGGTTTTGCGAAAGGTCTGGTCCGTCCCGTTTCTTTCGCGAAATTGCAGTAAGGGTGTTCGGCATTTCGCCCACACCGGAAAGATGCCTTCGCAGGTTTTCTTCCCCCGCCCGCAGCTTCGGCGTGAAGAGATGCCAGCCGCGCTAATGCTGCGCGAGGGCCAGGGAACACTACAGCCGATACCGAGCTTACTCCCCATGTGGCGGTTTGTCAATCCCTTCGCGACATCTGGGGCGGCTACGTCTCAGGTATGGCCTCAGTCTCGGGCGGATACCCCGCCTGGGCAGGCGAGGGAAAAAGGGAAGAGAAGGGTAACGCAAAGGCGCAAAGGCGCAGAGAATAAGGTGAGAAGGAGACCCCGCCATGGCGGGGCTGTCGTTCCATGCGCGTTTGGCGCTTGAGTACCAGGTCCAGCTCAGTGTTGCCGTCGATGTAACGCTGGCGTCTCGCCGGCAGTCCCGAGGGCGTCTCGCCCTCGGCGGGGGCAGGATGCCACCGGCACAAGGGCTACTCTGCGCCCTATGAGATCCGAACCTCAGCCTCCGGTAACTGAGGCATTACCATCACGTGCCATTTTCCCAGGGCGTTGCCCGAGGCTGGAATATTGCGCCCTTTCAGGGCTGAACATTGCTTTCGGGTCGCCCTGTAAAGACAAGCTTAATAGGGCTCAGGGCAACGCCCTGAGAAAAGACCCCGGTTCGCAAGTGATGAGCTGTGAAACGGTGACATAAGCGCCTCGCGCCTCGAAAGATTCCTCCGGGCGAGTTCGGACAGGCGGGTGTTTTCTCCTCTTCGTAAGGGGGGCTCCTGGCCGGGTCGAGATTTCCGCACGGGTCGGTTCCGGGGCAAACTCCGAGACTCAGATACACCGACATTCCCCACATATCTCGCAGAGTGCAGAGAAAGCTACGGCGCCAGGAGGTCAGTTCAAAGCTGTGAGCGCAGCAAAGCTTGACGTCTCTTATTGCATGATTGTTTTCATGCTTACCTTCGTGTAGCCGGGGGGGACATTGAAGACGTCCTTGGGGATTTTCTTCCGCGAGAGGTTCTTCACAGTCATTTGAATTCGCATCGGCCCGAAGGAGGTGACGGCCTTCATGGGGAGAGGAAAATAATCAAGTTTGACGTACTTGAACTGGGGCCTTTTCTGACTTTCCTTCATTCCACTGCCGACCCGCCTCCATCGGAGGAGCTTGTTGAGCGTGCTGAAATAGCGTCTGCCGAGGCGTGTTTCCGGCGTGAACCACATCTCTCCCTTGACCGTGCTGGCGAGAGCGTTCATCTGCGGTACGGCGGCGCTTCCGGGGGCGGTCTTCGCGGCATCCATCAGCTCGCTCGGGAGCCCGGTGAAGGTCTGCTTATTGCAGAAGCGTTTCCCTTCGCCGCTGCCGACGTAGTCCCATTCCGGCGTCCGCTTCAGTTCTTTCGGCCAGCCGAGTTCCGATTTCTCGGGCGGCTTTGTCTGGGACATATCCACCAGGTCGAATTCTTCCTGGGCGTAAGTCTTCTTGCTCTTGTTGAGAACATACAACTCCCTTTTTCTCAGGTTGATGATGGCGGAGACTTCTTTTCCTTGCAAGCTGCCACCGACTCTGATCTTGCCTGGAACCGCCTGGAGTCGGAAATCAACTTTCTGGGCTCCCTGCATCCCCGGCATCATTCCCATGCCGGACACGGAAAGCGTGCCCTCCACAGTAATCGGGTTGTTTGCCCCTTGATCCGACCACCAGAACCAATAAACGCCCAGCGCGATGGCGACCACCAGGACCGCCAGCGTTACCTTGCCCATATTAAAATCCTCTCGCGGTTCGTCCTTGTTTCAACCAATCACTCTATCACAATCGCCGCAAGATACCACGTTGCTCCCGCAGAATCAAGCGCAATCTACGCCGAGGGGTAATGCCTCAGTTACCGGCGGCTATGGGTGAAACCGCAGAGTGCGCAGAGCACGCAGAGAGGTTTACGTATCGCCTGCATCCTGTCCCGCCCCGCCATGGCGGGGCAGCGTTACATGGACGGCAACACTGAGCTACACCTAGCAATTAAGCGCGAGACGCCCATGGAACGACAGCCCCGCGAGACGCGGGGTGTCCTTCTCACCTTATTTTCTGCGCCTTTGCGTTATTCTCTCCTTGCTCTTTTCTGTCCCGCAACTGAGTATCCGCCCAAGACTGAGGGGTTACCGCCGCACCCCATTTTTTGTCTTGACAGGCGAGCACACATCGCTCTAAATTAGCACTGCTTCTTTTAGGGAAACGTTTTAACTAGCGCCATGGGGGGTGCTGAAGTGGCTGCGTTGAACGCAGAGAAGTTGTCTTTATACTCTAATTCCTCCCTTCCAAGGTATCACTCTGTCCGCATGGAAAAGTCTCTCGTAATCCCGTTCATCCTGTTATCCCGTCAAAAAAAGAATACGTTCCCCAACTTAGAACTTATGAATCAGAGGACTTAGCTACATAATGACAACTCTCGGAGATATTGGAAGTTTCAAAAACAATTCCGGCAAAAGGAGGGAAAGATGAGCGCAATAATTCTCAAAAGGTTTTTCGGCTTGCTCGGCGTTCTGTGCCTCATGGTGGTTCCGTACGCCGCGTGGTCGGCGGAGACGGATTTCACTCAGATGCCAGCCGACTGGACCATGTACGGAGACGCCAGCCACGATTCGGGTAACGGCTGGCTTCAGTTGACGCCCAACAGCGCCGACCAGTTTAGCTCCGTTTTCTACAACGAGCCCTGGAACACCGCCGCCGGCTTTTTAGCCGAGTTCGACATATATTGTGGCGCCAACGATGGCGGAGCGGACGGAGCGACGTTTGCTTGGGTCAAAGAGCCGGGCGTCGGGATCGAATCCAACGGGGGCCAGATGGCGTTCCTAACCGGCCTGGACGGCTATTGCATCGAGTTTGACACTTATGCTGGAAACGACAGCACGCCCGGACTTGCCGATACTGAAAACCACGTGGGCGTCTCCAGGGGGAGCCCAGGAACTGTTCCTGCCGGCGAAACCCTCATGATTAACAGCGACCTGCCGTACGATCTGGAAAACGATACATGGTTCCATTGTGAAGTCCTGTTCGACGAAGGCCGCGTCCAGATGTGGATGTCGAACGACTCCGTGGGTTGGGAGCGAACACAGGTCATTGATTACACCATTGAGGGTTGGGAGAATTACGATGCATATTTCGGCTTCACGGCGGGGACAGGCGGGGCCACCAACCTGCAGGCCGTGGACAATGTCATGATAGACACGCCCGGAACCAGTGCAAAGGCGGGAGACGACCAGTGGGTTTACGGCGACGACACCGTCACCCTTGACGGGACAGGCTCGCGGAAAGCCACCTCCTGGACGTGGGAACAGGTCATTGTGGGCGCCGAACCCCTCATCACTCTCACCCCGGGCGACCCTGGGATTGTCACGTTTGACGCTCCGGGCCGTGACTTAGGATATATTCTCACGTTGCGTCTGACGGTTGACGGTGCGACGGGTACCGACACCGATGAGGTTCTGGTCAACGTCCGGTCAACCGGTGCCCCAATTGTTCCCCCCGGCAACCTGCGGACGGTACGCACCGACCGAGGCTTCTGGCTCTACTGGGACGACGTTTTCGACGCCGAGGCTTACCAGATAGAGATAGAATATCTCCCCGGCGTCTGGGTGCCTGTCGCCCCGAACGTTACGGCTCTTGAATACCAGGTCAAGGACCAGGACCCCGGCAATATCGTTCCCATCAGAGTTTCGGGGAGGAACAACCATGGAATTGGCGCCGTCTCCGACCCGGTTTCCATGACTATTATGCAGAATGCGGCGCTGCCGGCAGCCGCGGGAGGTGCTACGCCTCCTCTTCCGCAGGCTGACCTTCAGGGCATCACGTATGCCGTTTCCCATTACGCCATTGACGGCATGTGCAATGGGGCCCATGACGACAACAACGATAGCTGGTTCAACAGCGAGTTCAAGGCGGAGGATTTCTGGGGCTACCTCTGGGATACGCCGCTGTGGTTCGACGAGATAGCGTATTACACCGGTGCAGTTTTCTACGATGGCGCCTGGTTTACGGACTTGACCGTTGAGTACACGGAGGATGGCACGAACTGGATCAAAGCTCCGAACGTGCAGATCACGCCGGATTACAGTTTCGTTAATTCCCCAACGAATAGACAAGCCTATACCAGGTACGTGATCAAATTCCCGGTTCTGAGAGGGACAGGGATAAGGATTGACGGCACGCCCGGCGGGTTGGCCTACTTCACCTCCATCTCGGAGCTGGAGGTCTATGGCGACCAGACGCGGGGTGACCTCGTGGTTCAAGGCATAGACGCGGAAGTCCCGGAGAGGGGCACCGCCACTCTCGACGGAACTTATTCCATGTCGCTCATAGGAGACGTTACCAGCTACTCGTGGAGCCAGACGAGCGGCCCCACTGTGGCCATCGCCGACTCGACCGCCGCCGTTACGACGTTCACGGCTCCGGCTGTGGACGAGGACACGCTTCTCGTGTTCTCGCTGACGGCTGGTGATGGCACAAACGAGGGAACCGACGCGGACGTCCGCATCACGGTGAAGAACGTCACGACCACCGCTGTCGCGGGCGTTGACCAGATAGTAGAGGAGACGACCGTTGTCAGTCTTGACGGTACGGGTTCCCAAACCGCCACCGGTAACCTCACGTATTCCTGGACTCAGACGGCGGGCCCGGAGGTCACCCTGAGCGACCCCGCCGCCGCGACATGCTCTTTCACCGCCCCTGAGATATGGCCGTACGTCCAGAGGCTGACCTTCCAGTTGGACGTGGACGATGGCGAGGACGGAACAGGCAGCGATACAGTGAACGTCAACGTCACCAACTCGGTGTTTAAGGCCAAGCCTCTGCCCACGTACCGCTTCCAGGACCTCCTGCACCTGGGCAACACGCCGGAGGACCGTATTCTTGGCCCGCTTGTGGCCGCGGCTGACAAGTTGGACACCTTCGACTATCTCGCCAACTGGGGCGGGCAGGCGAACGTCAATCCCGTGGAGGGCGAGGCGTACGACTTCACCGACACCGGCGTAACCACCACGGTCAATCCGATGGTATGGACACCCGTCCACAGGGACAACGGCTCGTTCATGGACAACGGACGCACAGGCCAGGCTCTCGACAACTTCGTCCAGATTTACCACATCTACATCTTCTCGCCGGACGAAAGAGATGCGCGCCTGCACTGCCTGCATGACGACCAAATGGCCGCTTGGAACAACGGAGAGCTTATTAGGACCGAGCTGTGCTGCAGCCAGCCGCCCACCGGTCTTGTGCTTCACGAAGGCATCAACTCCATGACGTTAAGCTTTGAGGAAATAGGTGGAGGCAACTACCTCACGGCAAGGCTCACCGACCTCAACGACGTTCCTTTCACCGACCTTTCGTACGCCCTTTCGGTTCGCAGTCCTCTCCCGGTTGCTTACGGTCTGAGGGCGCTGCCGGATTCGTATGCTTCGCCGGGCACGATGAACGTGGAGGTCTCGGTTAGGGCAGACCCCGACCACCTCCCGGGAACCATAGCGGTTAAGGAAGTTCTTCCGGAAGGCGTGACGGTTGCGGATGCTGGCGGCGGCACACCGGGCGCCGGGACGCTCACATGGACTTTCGATGGCGTGTCCTCTGCCGTCATATCCTACTCGCTCTCGGTTCCGGCGGGCAGCACCGCGGGTCTGGCATTCGCAGGGGACGTCAATGGAGAGGACACTCTCGGCGACAGCGAAACGTATGCCGTTCCCTCGGCGCCTCAGTATCTGTCTCTGGACATGACGCTTGGGGCGCAACTGAGCTGGAGTCCCCCGCCGGAAGAAGGAGCAGATGCCTATCACGTCTATCGCAGCGTGGACGGCGGCGATTGGGCGGAGGTAGGGTTTACGAGAGAGACCTCCTACACAGAAGGCGTTGCCGAGGGGAGCACTTACAGCTACAAGGTCATGGCCGTCAACGGCAACGGCGTGGAAGGCCCCTTCTCCGACGCGACGGACGCGATGGCGGTAAGCCTGCCGACAGTCGTGGAGGCGGAGAACTACAACTACGGCGGAGGGCAATATCCCGGATCCGAGAACTGCCCCGCCGCCAATGAGGCGTCCTCCTCTGACGCAGTCGGCACGCCGGCCGATTACGACTTCTTCTATGCCACCGACGTTCCGGTGGATGACACACGCCGCTTCTACCGCCCGAACGACAACT